>NZ_JBNNGG010000003.1:0-80854 GCF_050268165.1 Psychrobacter sp. NPDC078631
ATAAAGGCAGCGTTTGGCAGGGCTTGCGCCATACGGATATTATTCTCACCATTTTGGCTACGGTGACCTTCATCGACCATGACGATGATGTTTGGGCTGGCGTTATAGCACTCATCGTATTTAACTGCCGAGCCAAACTTATTAATGATAGAGAAAATAACGCGCTCGTTACCGTGACCGATTTGCTGTGCTAAGCGGCGACCAGAGGTTGCCATAGCGTCGGATTTATCGCGATCACTAAGTACACCACCAGAAGCAAAGGTTTGACTAAGCTGGGTTTCCAGATCGACACGATCGGTGACGACAATAACACGGCACTTCGCGAGCTCCTCTAACCAAATCAAAGCTTTGGAGAAAAACACCATAGTGAAAGATTTACCACTGCCTGTGGTATGCCAAATGACACCGCCCTCACGACTTCCATTTTCGTCAAAGGTACTGATACGTTCAATCAAGGCTTTTATACCAAAGACTTGCTGATAACGGGCAACAATTTTGCCAGCCTTTTTATCAAACAAGGTAAACATACGCGTCATCTCAAGCAAACGCTCAGGCTGCAAAAGACTGATGATTAAGCGGTCTTGGTCGGTGACGGCTAGATCACCGCCAGCAATCAATGATTTATATTCATCTTTTATAGAGACAGGACGATAATCAAACAAATTCTCAATCTGCTTAGGACTGAGCGCTTGGTTCTTTAAACGATGAAACTCAGGCTCAGAGATCTCTTCTTCGACCCACTTTGCCCAAAACTTCTCAGGCGTGCCGCAAGTGGCATACAAACCGTCATTACCATTGATGGCCAGTAATAACTGGCTATAGGCAAATAGATGCGGGATTTCTTTTTGATGTTGATTGCGAATATGCTGGGACACCGCTTGAGCATTGGTCGATTGCCACTCTCTACTCGAATCAGGGCGTTTGGCTTCGATCACTGCCAGCGGTAGACCATTTACAAAGCAGACGATATCAGGTCTACGACTACTCGTACCCTCGCTATTGAGTACTACCAGCTCTTCGGTCACGTGAAAGCTATTATTATCGATATTATTCCAATCTATCAGAGCGATAGTCTGCGAGGTTTTTTTACCATCGATGAACTCAGTCACGGTCACGCCATACAGCATGGCGTTATAAAGCGCCTCATTTGCAGCCTGCAACCCTAGATTCATCGCTGGGTTTAGTTCATGCATGATCTTATCAATGGCACTGTCTGATAAATGATAAGGCTTACCTTCAAACGTAAAAGTTTGCTTGGCTAAAAACGCACGCATGATCGGCAGTAATACGACTTGGTTTGTGGCTTTATTTAAAGCCACTTTTGAGCGCATGGCGTTGCATTGATTTGGCGGAATGAACTCGTAGCCCAGCGTGGTGAGCAAGATTAAGGCAGGGATTTTTGAGCTGAATTCTTCTTGAAAGTTGATGCTGGAGTTAATATTCATAGCTGAACTCATTGAGTAATAGGGTAAGCAATTGAGTATTTAATATTGTGTCATCAGGGTAGCAAATCTAACTCTACGCTGTATCTGCTTGTTTATCTTCAGAGCAATCTTGGGCAGATCTCTTGTTACTCCACTAGACAAGTAGAGTGATCAACTAAATAAACTGTCTAAATTCAGAATTCGTATTTTCATTAATGGAAATTACATGAAATCCGTTTATAGTCAACTCTTTAACAACTTCTGCATCAGGATGTTTGCTTGAAGTAGTTCTATGAGAAACAGGCATAATCGTTCTACTAAAACCTTCAAGCGCTTGCAGATCGAAATCATACTTTGATCCATGATGTGGTATTTGAATAACATCGACATGGTCAACATAGCCTGCGTAAATATCTTTTAATTTAAAGCATTTGAAGTCACTATCACCTGTATAAATGCAGCCAGACATACAAAGGCATGTGTAGCAAAATTTTGAATTGATAAGTAATATTTTATGATGAGATAAATGACAGTACTGACATTTTCTCAGATTGTTGGATAAATCTGGACCTGAATATAGCAGCATAGAATTCTCATTAATTTTCCCTTGCAGCTTATCGTAAATATTTTTTATCTTATTTTTGAGAGTAGTATTTGCTAAATTGCTAAGAGTATAGTTAGGATCATTCATCAATTTGCTTGTACTGATACCTACTTTATTTAACTCTCTATCTACTTCAATTCTACGTATTTTATCTTCGTAATTATAAGGAACAAAACACCATCGTATTGGCTCAATACCAGCAGTTGATGTAATAGTCAAAGGAGTACCGCTTTCAATTTCAATCGACTCGTTCGAATTGTTATTTATTAACTCTCTTAAGTCACGATCTTCAAATCGTCTGTCAACATTGGTAGTAATAGTTGTAGCTCGAACCCTAATAATATTAGTGTCAGAGCCGAAATAAGATTCAGGGTTAGTAATTATATTTACCAAATCTGCTGAAAAACTGCTATAAAAATTTAGTAAAAAATTTCTCTGTTGATTATTCAAAAGGGGAAGAACTACTGCTCTAATTTTCTGAGCTGAATTTTTCAAATCAGGTATGGATGAAATATGGTCTTTATCGAAATGTGATATGAAAAGAACATCTATTACTTCGTCTTTGAACGCATCCTCAACTACCGCTCTTGCTTTCCGTGGTGCCATAGTTCCACAATCATAAACAATGTTCAAAGCATTATGACGCTCTGAATAAAAAGCACCTTGCCCAACAGGATGGAAAGTACGAATCATCATAAGCTCTCCCCATCAACCACCACCCGCTTCTTACCTGTTAACAACACCTGCATCAACGCCTTTTTCTCTTGCTGCAAATCAGCCAATTGCTGCTCAAGTAACTCAATTTCTTTATCGGCATTGGTTAAGACAGTGGCGATTTTTTGTTGTTCTTTAAGTGATGGCAAATTGAATTTTAGATTTCCAAACTCTTTAGTAGTAAAGCTTGCCTGATTGACAGCAGGTTTGGTGATTGAAGTAATATATGAATCATAATTAGCAGTTTGAGTAAGCAGATATAAGTAGATAGGATCAACTTTATCAGTATTGGGCTTAATACGTAAAATGTTTGTAGTATAAATCGCATCTACGTCTAGATTTTTTCTGTATATACAAGCTTTACCAATTTGACTTAGACTGTTTATAAAGTTTACTAAAAGATCGCCATCATCAAGTATGTAGTTAGATACATTGGCACCTTGAGGATCATCTAAGTACCAATATTTCAAATCTACATTATTAGTATATTTTGAACCCATATTATTTGATCTAATTACAGCAATCCCTACATTCTCGTTTTCTAGTTTCCGTGAAAGTCCACTTCTCATTAGATCTAGGACAGACTGCAGTTTCACCTCCTCCCACTCACCCTCAAACCTTTTCCCCGACTTATCAAGCAAACGCTTTTTACCCGTTAGCAATTGCTGCATCAAGGCTTTTTTCTGCTGGGTGCTATTATCAATCAAACGTTCAGTCGTGCCAATCGCTTTATCCCAAGTAGATAAGATGTTGGCGATTTTTTGTTGTTCTGGGAGAGGTGGAGTAAGAATCTTAAGCGGTCTTAATACCTGTAAGTTAATATTTTTTTGGGCATTCTGTGTCGCTTGTCCATCCAGCTCTTGCTGACACGTCTCTAAATAGAAATACAACCAAACAACATCCATGCTTTCTTTAGCCTGAATAGCTACTAAACTATCAGGACAGGCAACATCAAACGAAGTAATTGCAACATCACCAATATTTGCTGCAATAGTTATGAGAATTGTATTTTTTGGAAATAAACGACTAACCTTTAATCCTTCTTCATTTAAAGTCTGACTGTAGGATTTTAAGTATGTTTTTGAGCCTGCAATATCACCAGTTTGAACAAATGGAATTTCACCGCCATAGTATTTTGGGTCATTTCTCGGTCGTGCAGAGAACTTTCCTCTTTCAACAGATGCTAAACTTTCTAGCTTTTTTACCTCCCAACCATTAGGCACCATAACCCAACTCCTTTAAAAACCCTGCCATCTCAGTCTCTAATTTATCCAATTCAGCTTTTAATTCAAGACGCTCACTACGCACCGCATCCAAATCGATTTCCGCCTCTTCCTCAAAGGTATCGACATAACGTGGAATGTTTAGGTTAAAGTCATTTTCTTTAATTTCATCAAAGCTAGCTAGATACGCGTATTTATCGACACTTTCCCGCGCCTTATACGTCTCAATGACTTTAGCAATATTCTCCTCAGTGAGCTGGTTTTGGTTTTTACCTGATTTAAACTCATTACTGGCATCGATAAACAGTACGGTGTCATCGGTTTTATTCTTTTTAAACAGTAAAATAGCCGCTGGAATCCCTGTCCCAAAGAACAGCTTTTCAGGTAAGCCAATCACCGTATCAAGCAGGTTTTCTTCTATCAGTTGCTGACGGATTTTACCTTCACTTGACGCACGGAACAGCACGCCATGCGGTACGACCACGCCCATACGACCAGTAGCAGGCTTGAGCGTTTCGATCATATGACTGATAAAGGCATAGTCGCCCTTGGTCTTGGGCGGTACACCACGATGGAAGCGACCATAGGGATCGCTACTGGCATCTTCATGACCCCATTTATCCAATGAAAACGGCGGGTTGGCCGTCACCACATCGAACTGTAATAAGTGCTTGCTGTCTTTATCAAGTAGCAGCGGATTACGGATGGTATCGCCCCACTCGATACGGTGGTTGTCCTCACCGTGTAGGAACATATTCATCTTGGCCAGTGCCCATGTCGAGCCAATGGCTTCTTGACCGTATAGCGCATACTTCTTAGAATTTGAGTTTTTGCGTACCATCGCCCCGCATTTAATGAGTAGCGACCCCGAACCGCAAGCAGGATCACAGATTTCATCCCCCTCGACAGGCTCAAGGATAGTCGCTAGTAAGTTAGATACTTCGGGCGGCGTATAGAACTCACCAGCCGTCGCGCCACTACTGGCGGCAAAGTGCTTAATTAAGTATTCATAAGCATTACCAATCACGTCCAAGCTACCGACACGCTCAGCAGAGAGGTTCAGAATATCTTTGCCAAAGTCTTCTAATAAATGGCGGAGTAGCTCATTCTTTTGCTTTTCTTGACCGAGTTTATCAGTGTTAAAACTAATATCTTGAAAGACGTTTTTGAGCTTGGTACCGTTAGCTTCCTCAATCGCATGTAGCGCCTCGTCAATCCGTTGACCATTGCCCGGCTGATGACGCTGCTCGTATAAGTCCCAAAAGCTTGCACCTTCAGGCAACACAAAACGCTGCTTGGACATCATGGCATGGATCAGTTCGGGGTTGTCGCCAAACTGCTCGACCAGCTTGTTGTACTCATCACGGTAAACGTCAGACAAATACTTAAGGAACAGCATGGTTAAGATAAAGTCTTTATAGGTATCGGCGCTGATCACTCCACGGAAGGTGTCACAGGCATTCCATACGGCTTTGTTGATGTCGTCTTGATTGATTTTGCTAATATTATTAGTGGTACTGGCAGGCATTTGTTATTCCTTAAAGCGCTGGAAAATTGCTGGTTGTTATGGTGAGTCTTTATAGTTTGATGAACTGGTTTTGCTTGGGAGTATAGCGTACATTACTGTTTCGGATAAGACTCAAGACACTGCTACTTGAGAGTTGGAAATTTTTTAATAATTTAAATATTCTCACTCTATAAGGTGCATAGTAATTGTAGCGACAGTGTTAAAACTGAAATTTTGTTTTGCAATTTATCATACCTTTAACTATGATTACTTTCTTACGCGAAACTAACGATAGGTAACAATATGAAAATAAACAAACTATATGCCAGTATCGCATTGACCAGTGCTTTATTGCTCACAGGGTGCGGCGGTGATGACGACGGTGAATATATAGTAGGCAACAGTGACAACACTGGCCCTATCATCAATAATGAGCTGAATTACACCGTATTCGATGCTTTTACGGATGTGTCAAATGATGAGTATATAGAGGGCTGGGGCAAGCTTGCCTACAAATTTAGTAATAGTGGCTTTACAGAAACCATCTCTACCGTTGTGGGCAGCTCGGCTACTGCCTATCAAAACAGCAGAGATGATGAGGGAAATAACTCAAACTACTATGTTGGCAATAAAGTATTCATAAAAGTGAGTGATGAGTTTGACAACCGATTCTACAAGCTAAAATTTACTGATAGTGACAGCTTTGAATCAAGAATTCAGACCGATAATGCAGCCATTGATAGTGTTTATGATATCGAAACTTTAGACCTTAGCGGTATCAAGAAGTTAGCCAATAATGCTGACACAGGCATTAGCACTGTCTTAGACTATGACTATTTCCCAGACAATATTGCCTTCCCTACCGGCTCTCAATGTTATATTTTTCAGGAAACACCATCTCAGTCCTATTATTATTTTTATCAGCAAGCTTCTAGAGAAGAAATCACTATTGATGAATGGATCGCCGAACAAAAACAAGACAACGTGGTCAAAAATCTCGTTGAAGAAAAAGTTGGTCGTAATAACGAACTGTCAGCTGCTAGATATACTGATGAGGATGGCAATATTGTAGCTGCTGTTGAGTACAATGGTTTGGTCTATGATTCTGATTTCTATCAAAAAGGTGTTACAGAAAATACTGATACGGACTTTACGGCCGATGTGGTCGATTGTGACCTGTACAATACTGTTGCGGCTAATTTCATAGAAACACAAATTAAAGCCAATTATTAGAAACAGTTGTGTACTAAAAGCTAGCTGTCATATTACTAGATTTAGCACTAAGCACTCTTAATCTTGCCTCATAAAAATGAAATAAAAATAGCGCCTGCAATGGGCGCTATTTTAATGAGGCAAACTCTATGATTGTGCCAACGTTTCAAAGACTTTATTCAACCAATAAGTACTAATGAATAGCACGCACTATCACCTAATAGCTGGCAAATAGCATCACAAAAACCAAAGCCACATGGTGTCTCAAAGCCATATAAAACACTTTTCTTACCAGTTTAGTAAAACCTTTTAGCTTTCTTATCTCGTTATAAATACCCTCTAAATCCTTAGCATTAAGACTCTCAGTCTATGAATAAAATTTTCATCAATTTTGTCCACAAAAGCTTAGAAACGTAGCAAGACGTCATTAGCTGTCGCTTAATTTAAGTCTTTGTCCTAAAACCTCACAAATTGGCTTTCAATTGTTTACTAATACTCGTAAATTATTAGTGGAGGTCAATACACGGGATGTAACGACCAAGTCATCAACTCGATATCTTAGTGGGAAAGATATGAAATCACTATCGATCGCTAAGCTACAAACACTCAATGTGCTTATATATCCAGAAATCATTAGTCTGTTTGATATTTATACCTGCCATATCAGACCACTTCTGAATAGCCAGGCTATCGAACTTGAGCAAAGTAATGCTTGCTCAAAACTTACCTGCTTTATAAAAGAGGAGGAAAAGTGGTTCTTGCTCAATAACTTTGGGTTATTTCATATAGCAAAAAGCCCTTATATTGATTTTGATGTATTAAGAAAAGAAGTAGCCGTGAAATATATATCAAAAAATCAGTTTAATTTTGACATCAGTTTTTACGAGCTTATCAATCTCATTGCTCAACATAAAAAGACAATAGATCTCAGGCTTGTTTACTCGCAGCTAAATCAGATCTTGGATCAAGAGATAAACCAAAAATTATTTGGCAAAAATATTTTTGCTATTACTACATTTTGTTGGCTTATAAATATAAGTGAGCAAACTTATTACAAGCGACCTTCTAAGGGTGTTTTATGACTGAGAACGATGATACCTCTCTCAATGAAGAACACTGGCTGTCGGCACAGACCATTGCTCATATAAAGAATAATAAAGCACTTGTTTGCCCAGAATCTGTCTTAAAGGCTATCTCTACCATTATTGCTACAGTAGATGGTAGTTATGAACGAGATGACAATGCGATTGAGTATTTATCAGAAACTGTCATACAAACACTACAAAAAAGGCCAGTTGCCGATCAGTATATGCAAATCAATCGTAAGGATTTGGCACAAAAACCATTGATGATGCAACTGCTTATCCTAATGCAAGATATCGTCATTAAACGGCAGTTAGGTCAAGCAGTGCAACAACTAGTTTGGTTATCCATAGCGATGCACACAGCAGCTCTACTTATCGTTCACAATAGAAAAACTGATACTAAAGATATACTGATGCAATTTAAACAGGCTCAGTTTTCATCATCTTCTAGACGAACATGGATTTGGCGTGAACTACCCGATTTACCTCAGATGACCATAAGTGTAGAGTACATATCTACCATCCTCAATGATCTATTAGAGCAGAAAAAAAGTGAGAAAGTAAAAAAAGATGAATCTGATGAAAAAGCCAAACTGAGCCAAATAGAGAAAATAACGTCCGCCTATAAAAATGCGCATACGTCACGCAAGCCTAGACCTAAGTATAAGAAGCCGCCTAAACATATTAAAATTATAGCTATCAACTTAGCAGATAACACATCAAGATTGCCCTTAGACTCTACTGCAACGAGTCACAACTGGAATACCACGCCTAGCAATGATGCATGGAGAGCCACACATGATGATATAGAACAAAGCGCCATTGCCATAGATCTTGCATTTTTAGAAGCTAATACTGAAAGCCATGAAGGGTTAACCACCAGCTTTGAAGAGCGTATTGACCACTATGAAGTGCCTTATGTCAGCTATGGCGAATATCCAAACCCGTTAATCAAACACTCTGTACCACTCCAAACTATAGATTTATCGCTACAGCAGAACTACATGTCTCAGCGCAATCTCGCGCTTAACTCTAACACGCGCTTACTCTCCCTTGCCGGCTATCAAGCGTTATTTGCTGCACTCAACCAAGACGCCAGCACCTTACCAGAGTCAGAGACTGATAAAACCTGTGCGGGTATTTTATTGTTATCTATGATTACTGGACTGCCAGTTAAGTCCTTAATAATACCTGGCTATATCGGTCATCCTAATATTTTCAAAATTAAAGGTAAAAAGTATTACATCGAACACAGCTTAGGTATTACCGAAAGGTCAACAAGCCAAACATTGCTCGAAAATGATTATGAAAATACTTTTGATACCATCAAAGTTCCACTGCCGTTGTGGCTGATAGAGGATTTACTTGCTTGCGAGTTGCCATTAAAAGAAGATTTTACGGCTTATCTTGCCGCCTTACGTAGCAGCCTTGGATTGCCGTACCTGTCCGTCAATCGTATAGAGACCGCACTACATGTCGTGCTCTCTCGCTATACGCCAAATTGCCATGCGCACATCGCCGATATCATCTGTCGCACACCTGCGTCCCATGCTCCTGCAATGTACTATAGTAGCCACACTAGCGAAGCACTTCTTGCGCACTATAAGTCAGCACTGAGTATATTTAATAACAACAGTGATTTTGACTTAACTTATATAACCCCTTGGCGCAAATATACAGTGGGGTCAGGGTTTGCGCTAAAGATTAAAACAGTTTGCGACATCGTAAATGAGATGAGGTACTGGACCGATCAAAGTTTAAATGATGAGGAGCACTTCAATAGAACCAGTATTTTTGTATGGTTTATCTTTTGCCTTTTAACGGGCGTGCGACAAAATAACGGTCTTGGCAAGATGTACGATATCGATCTTGATATGGGTTGGCTGCTCATCAATGACAAACCTGTTAAGAAGGTCAAAAGTGATCGTCTCATTCCGCTATGCCCTACACTTATACGCCATCTAACAGACTATAGAGCGTATTTGATTAATTATCAGGCAAAGCACCAAAGTCATCATGAAGTCAGCGCTATCATTGATAATATCCGTTTGGGTAATGATGAAGCACTATTAAAGCTGTTGTATGAGCGAGCTCCTACTGCTAACTCCCCTACTCTTAAAGACATTAAGCGTGGCGATGCTTATCATATGACCAAGCACATCATTGACGCCAATCCCTACTGGACACGCCACTTTTTTCGTACGCAGCTTGAAAAGCTTGGCGTTTCCTTATCGCTGATTAACACGGTTATTGGTCATGAGGAAGCTCGTCAAGAAGTATTGGGGCGCTTCTCATCAAGTAGTAAAGCAGATATTAAGCGTGTGGCGTCCGTGTTTGAACAGATCGCAGCACAGCTTGGGTTATCAGATATCACAATCAACCATTACCCTAATTCAAATCATGTTGGCACAAGCACTGCAGAGGTTGACCATGCTAATAAATGAAATACAGCTGCCAAAAATTATTAATGACTTAGCAAAGTTTGATGGTAGAAAAAAGCGCTACGTGCCTTACCCATCTATACTCAAAGACAGTGACACGGTAAGGACACGTGAGATACAGCTACTCTCCGATTTACAAACCGAATGGGAGTCGTTGAAAAGGATTCATCCTGGAAGTATCGGATTCATAAAATCTTTTGATAAATATTACCAACAAGCGCTTTGGCCCGATGAGCGCATCTTTTCATTTTTGCCAAGCTCTAGCGATTATTTTGATTTGTCATGGCTATCTTGGAGTCAATCTTTAAGCCAGTTTCAGGGAGCGCTTTATAATCAATTAAGACCATTGTCTCAAGAGGGATTTGATGAGTTTCAGTTAATCATTGAAAGCAAAATTGCAAAAGCTTACGAGTCATCTAGAACACTCAAACATGTCTGGCAAGTCGTCGTTAAGTTCGTTGACTATCAAAATAAGCACTATATGCTTGCTGAGCATCACTATCCTAAGATAATTTCGCCACAACCTACTAAAATCAATCCACTAATTATAAATACAGCTTGGTTAAAAGACGGTAAGGCGCTGGTCAAAATTATTCGCGCAGTAGAGAATAATTGGGAGCAAACAGCCGATTATAGCCAAGATCAGATTATAGGCTGGTTGATATTCTCAGGAATTGTATATGGTGGCATCAACGAGGTACAAATGCTTCAAGGGTGGCTTATCTCATTGCTCGCCAAAGAGTATCAGCCATTCATCAAAGAAAGGATAGTAATCTCACCGCGTTTTGTGCAAAAGCGCTTTGGTAACGAGCGAGAAGAAGAAAGTGACCAGCTTTATAACACCAAGCAAATCGTTGTAGATATGGTCAGTCAGTGTTGGCTGATGCATTATCATACAAAAAGTAGTCAAGTAGAGACCACACATATCATTGCCAAGCTGTCAGAAGATAAGATAAAACAATATTTGACCGTGGCTTTGTCTGACGTGATCAAGCCTTTGGGTATTAAGCCACTTCCATTTTCAAGATTTTTATATTACGCCAGTTATTACTGGGAGGAGCTGGAGGGCGCTGATATTGATCACGCTTCAGTTGGGGTACTGCGAGGTATGCATAATACTGCTGGACTGAGCACGCAGGACTTTGATCGGTTTTTGAACCGAAAATATCAGTATAAAGAGGAGCCGTATGATCTAGAACATATTTTGACGCTGTCTATCAGCAAAAGCTCTGTTAATCAAAACGTGACACCTAGTACTTCTACCAAAAAGATAGAAGTTAGAAAGTCTGATTTAATTATGAATCTGACTAAAGACTTCAAAATGGATAAAGAACAGAAAAAGAAAAAAACCAGCAAAAAGCCGCCTACTCTTATCGAAAGAATACAAAAACGCTATGAACAATACGATGACTTAAGTGAAAAGATTTTATTAGATTGGGTGCTAAGTTTACTCAATCGAAAAGAGTCAAAATCACTTAGTAATGAGTCTATTTTGAAATATATCAGAACCATAGGCTATGAATGGTTATATTTCACAACAGCGCAGCCGCTTGATATTTGGTCAGAGGAAGAGTTTGAAGAGCTCTATGAAGACATCTTAGAATACAAAGCTGTCGTACGAAACAATACTGACATTGGATATTCTGCCAATTTATTAAAGAGTATGCACAACTTTGCCAAGAGCAAATACAACCTTCCCTCTGTGAACTTCCAGCAGTCCAAAAATGGTCGGCGTGTACGTGCGGAGCTGATATCACCGCAAGCGTATCAAGCCATTATTACGCAGATACTAAGTTCTGTAGATATATTGGAGCAGGAGATGTTCGCGCTTTTATTTATCTTAGTCTATCGTACTGGGATGCGCAAAAAAGAGCTGTTAGGACTTAAGTATAATGATATCGAAGGTCTAAAGGCAGCCACACCCTCAGTGGTGATCAGGCCAAATAGCTACCGTCCAACTAAGACTCAAAGTAGTATTCGCCGCGTTCCCTTATTTGCCCTCCTCAAGCCTGATGAGCTGAATCTTTTTATTAACTTTGTGCAGAGTAATATTGGCGAGAGTTCAAACAAATTTATCTTTACCTTATCATCAGATCAGCGCCCTATTGATGACCATGTTCCGTTGCAGTTACTCAAACGAGTCTTAAAAGATATATCGGTAGATGATAACGTGACAGAGCATACCTTTCATGGGTTTAGGCATACGGCAGTGAGCAACCTATCTTTAGCGCTAGTAGGCCATTCAGATCTCGTAGAGGCACTCACCGATTATGACGAAAGCGACGTACTGCGTATAAAAACAGGTGTACTTGGAGAGCATATCGATGCACAGGATCGCTGGTACGCTCTATCAGGTATTATGGGGCACTTATCGCCTGAGCGTAGCTTTGAGTATTACAATCACTTTGCTACTCTAATGGCTACTTATGCGTTAAGCGTCTCTAATATAAAACTGCCTAAACAAACACTATTCAACCTTACCAAATCTACTAAAATTAGCCCAAGAAAGATCAATGATAATGCTGACATTGATGATAACGGTATGATCAATATGCCTAGTATACGTAAGCTGTTATTTAAAAATATCATAGAGGGCAAACGCAAGTCACCGAAATTTACGATCGAAAGCCGTGATAAGCAATTTCTCTTGAGTACCAATACGCCAGCCACTGATGAATTGTTTGGTCGTTATGGTCTAAACCGAGTACAGCTGCTACTACAGACCTATGATAAAGAGACTCCTTTAAGTAAAGCAGCCCAGTTATCAAATATTTCTATTCACGATGCAAAGGTTCTATTAGAACGTGCAAGCGAGGTTGCTAACATCACTACCAAACATGGTAAACCTCGCTTTGTTAAGCTATCAGATTCAAACACCTCTGTACTGAGTCCACTAAACATTCAATACCAAAGTGATTTAAGATTACTATCACTCTTGTTAAGTAATGCCTACCGTCTACGAGAAAAGTCAGGGACTGATTGGACTTGGTTTATTGAGATATGTCGTGAAAAACTGTCTGTTAGCAGAGCATACCTACCATTTAGAAAAGAAGATAAAAAAGAGTTGCAGCGGTTCATTGATATTGCTGAGAAATTGCTGCCTTTGAAACGTTGGCTGGTGAGTAGCAACGAAGATTTGTTGATGGAAACTATGTCATCTACTGACTATCAAGACATTAAGCAGCAATCTAATGAGTCGAAAAATGCTCTCCATATCGGTATTGCTAGTCAGGACCATAGAGAGCAAACGAACAAATGGCAATACTCACCACTACTACGGTTTTTTGTGCATATGATGCTGATTACAGATGAGAAACTATCTATTGCAAATAACGAAGAGTAAATAATACTGGTCAAGATTCTATCTCTCTTCAGAGATACTCTCTCCTGTACTTCTACTTGTTTTATTCTCCATGGTCTCAATTGTGTAATTGTTCATAGGTAAGTGCTAGCTCGAAGTGTGTGCCGACTCCCTTGGTTTGCGTTTTTTTAGCAGAGCACTCTCCTCATATACTGAGCTCATCATTACCGATCCACTTAGGCCCTATCTCAACCTCAATATAACGCGCAGTAATGGGTTCAGAGCACTCAGAACATACTGTCACAGGGTGCATAATATGACCACATGTCTTATGTCTATGTAGCAGCGGCGCCCCGCATTCGTCAGCCATATGCTTATCTCCCCAACTGACTAGGGCTAACACGATAGAGTTTAAATCCAGGCCACGCTCTGTCAGTCTGTATTCTTCACGTAGGGGTCGTTGCTGATAAGCTACTTTCTTTAGAACATCATATTCAACCAATTTGCGAAGACGGTCAGACAATACATGGCGTGTAATGAGCTATGCTGAAGAAACTGTAGAGATAAACTTGGTAAACTAACGACTCGATGAGGAGTTTACCATGACCAAGAAAATCAGAACCTACAGTGCAGAATTCAAAGCCGAAGCCGTCAAGAAGATAGCAGATAATAACGGCAATATTTCAGCTACTGCAAAGCAGCTTGGCATCGCCATGCAAACGCTATCGAACTGGCATAACAAAGCCAATCAAGGCAAGCTTTTATGAACTGAGCAGTATGATTCTGAGCTTATGGCAGCTATTCAGGAAATAAAGCAGCTCAAGCGGCAGCTTAAAGTGGTTGAAGAGAAACGAGAGATACTAAAAAAGGCCACGGCGTATTTCGCAAAGCCCAGTTGATGAAGTACGTCTTTATCAAAGACAACCAGCACCTTTTTAGTATTACCTGCATGCGCCGTGTATTAAACATAAAATCATCGAGCTATTACGACTGGATAAATCGTGAGATTAGTGAACAGCAGATATACCGTAACCACTGTGAGCTATTAGTTAGAGCGGCTCATAGTGAAACTAAAGAACGTTATGGTGTTGATCGACTGCATGCAAAGCTAATAGAGCAAGGCCATGACATTAGCTTGTACATGGTCAGACGTATCAAAGAGGAATACGGCATCAAATGCCGTCACCATAAGCGCTTTAAAGTCACTACTGACTCCGATCATAACAAGCTTGTCTATCCAAACGTGCTGGATCAAAAGTTTGATGCTAAGCGTCCAAATGAGTCTTGGGTCAGTGACATCACTTATATTTGGACTGCTGAAGGTTGGCTGTACTTAGCTGGAGTTAAAGACTTATATACCAAAGAGCTGGTCAGCTACGCCATTAATAAGCGCATGACAGCAGACTTAGTATGCTGTCATGCGCTTATTAATGGCGTAGCCAAGGACTGATTGTGCATTCTGACAGAGGCAGTCAATACTGTAGCCATGCCTATCACAAAATCATTAAGCAGCACCAGTTTATGGGCTCAATGAGTGGTAAAGGCAATTGTTTCGACAATGCTCCGATAGAAAGCTTCTGGGGTACTTTAAAGAATGAGCTTGTATACCATCAGGACTATAAAACAAGGTTTACAGCGATCAACGATATCATCGGCTATATCGAGCTCTACTACAATCAGACGAGAATTCAAAAGGGTTTAGGCTATAGATCGCCAAGACAGATGTGGTTTGACTTTTATCGTCAAGCTGCGTAACTAAAATCTCCCAAGTTTGACTGTACGGATTTGACGACAGGGGTCATTCTAATACTCACTGCTTTCTGGCGAGTAAGCTAGATGGGAAATAACTGAATGGACTTAGCCTAAAAACCTGAATTCGGGGACAAATTTATCTATTGTAGATACTTACATATTCCGTTGTCTGTTATAGTATTCAGTAAAAATTTGGTTTATTACTATGATCCTGAAGCCTGATAAAGACGGTGTCTTTACCATTTCCTTTTTGCTATTACCTGAATACGCAATGGTCGCCCTACTGTCTGCTATTGAGCCACTGCGAGTAGCCAATCGCTTTGCTGGCCGCGAGATTTTTCGTTGGCAATTGCTTTCTGAGGACGGACCACCGGTAGCAGCGAGCAACCTACTGGCATTGCAACAAACGGTTGCTATCTGTGATGCCGCATTCCCCCTTAATATTTTTGTCTGCTCTAGCTTTAATCCGAAAAACTATATCCGGGATGACACCATTGCTTGGCTTAAAAAGCTCAACCGGAGAGGATCATTAATAGGTGCCATGGACACCGGCTGCTATCTTTTGGCTGCAGCTGGGCTTCTGAAAAAGCACAAAATAGCCCTGCACTGGGAAGCAGCACCTTCCTTTCAGGAGGATTACCCAGAACTAGAACTCACCAACGAGCTGTTTGAAGTGAATCACAATCTGATCACCTGTGCCGGCGGAACCTCGGCCATCGATCTGATGCTTTATATCATTCAGGAAGAGCTCGGCCACGGTCTCGCAATCAAGGTTTGTGAACAGTTTATAAAAAGTGGTATCCGTCAGAAATCGGACAAGCAACGAATCGATTTATCCGCACGTCTCAAAATATACCATCCACGCCTTCTGCGAGTGTTGGAGAAGATGGAGGCAAATCTGGAGTCGCCCTTGTCCACCGAAGAGCTGGCAAAATACGCACACATTTCCGTTCGTCAGATGGAACGCCTGTTCCGCAGTTTTCTGAACGATTCACCTTCTGGCTATTACATGAAGTTGCGGCTTGAACGATCTCGACAGTTGCTAAAAGAGTCCAGCTTAAGCATTTCTGAAATCAGAATCATCTGCGGATTCAATTCAGCTCCCCATTTCACCCGAAGCTACCGCAAAAATTTCGCTCGCAGCCCTAGTGAAGACCGTTAGCCTGTATAAAGAATTCTTAAATGCGCCATGTTGGTTCTGACTTACACCTTGGGTTGTACGACGGTTACTCCTTTGAGTCTAGGGCGGTCCGCCTCCATTTCCAGCAGCGGCTAAACCACGTTCATGCTCGCAGCCGATCGCCAAGCTAGCGCCTGATATTCTTGGGTATTGAGGACTTTCCAATGCAAATCCTGTTCGCTGACCTCACGAATTACGTTGGCAGGCGAACCTACCAATAACTGGCGGGGTGCCCCTTTAAAACCGGCCTTAACAAAGCTGCCAGCGGCAACGATGCTGTCCTCACCAATAATGGCACCGTCCATCACTACTGCATTCATACCCACTAGCGCATTACGCCTTACTATGCAGCCATGAAGAATTGCGCCGCGCCCAATATGGCCGTTAGCCTCAACAACGGTGTCGGTATCGCAATATCCATGCATCACACAACTGTCCTGAAGGTTGGAACCATCTTCTAATATTAAGCGGCCATAGTCTCCACGCAGAGATGCTAGCGGGGCAATGTAAACATTAGGGCCAACAATCACATCACCGATCAGCACTGTTGTGGGATGAACATAAGCACTAGGATGCACCACCGGAATCAAACCTTCAAACTCATAACAGGGCATAAAAGTCATCCTTTGATTAGCGTTGCGGAGACGCGCCTGTCAAGTGTTCACCTCCATCCAGAGCGAGACATGTGCCAGTGATAAAACCAGCGGCGGGTGATGCTAAATAAGCTACTGATTGAGCAACTTCTTCGGGTAAGCCCATGCGCTTTATCAGTAGCTTGTCGATGCCCTCCTGCAGCGCAACTGGGTCATACTGATCCAATGCTTCAGTCTTAATAGTGCCTGGTGCCACGGCATTCACTCGAATACCAAGATTTGACCACTCCCAAGCTAGAGTTCGGGTTAAGTTGACGACACCTTCTCTGGCAGCACCCGCGTGTGCCATACCGGGCAGCCCGTTGGCCTGGCACAAAACAATATTAATGATACATCCAGGTAGCTTGCGGTTCATACAGTGCCGGGCAAAAGCCTGACACATAAGAAAAGTGCCGGTGAGGTTAAGGTCAATAACCGACCGAAAGCCATTGGCAGAGAGCTCTAGTGCAGGCGCAGCAAATTGTCCGCCAGCGTTATTAACCAATACATCAATACCAATTCCCTGCAGCTCCAGCTGTTCTATCAGACCTGCCACAGAGTCGCTATCACGGATATTGACTTCCAGTTCGATCGCATCGATACCAGCCTCACGCAAGCTCTGTCCCGCTTCAATCAATCGCTTCTGGTCTCGCGCTGCAATCACCACCCGAGCCCCTAAAGTGCCGAAATTACGAGCTATTGCTAGGCCAATGCCGCTCCCGCCACCGGTTACCAGAACCGTTTTACCGGCAAACAAATCAGATCTAAATATATTTTCCATAACCTATTTCCTTTTAGCACCCTTTCCAGATTGGGGGGCGGCCTTCGGCGAAAGCATTGCTGCCTTCTTCGGCATCCTGTGATTGAAGCATGCGTTTGTAGGCTGGCAGCGATCCGCTACGCTGAAGTTCAAACGCTTGCTGCACGGAAAGTGATTCTCCGGCAGAGACTAGTTCCATGATTCCCTGTTGAGCCAAGGGGGCGCTTGCGGCGACTCGTTCGGCCAGCGCTAGTGCGGTCGCTATTAATTCGTCCGGGGCAACAACAGCGTTTACTAGCCCCCACCGCAGAGCCTCCTCTGCACTCAGGCGCTTACCCGTTAGTAGCATCTCCATGGCAATCGCTCGAGGCAATCGCTTGGGCAGACGAAACACGCCACCTGAATCAGGAGCAATACCAATCTGAGCTTCGGGTAGGAAGAACTGAGCATGGTCAGCTGCCACGATTAAATCGCAGGCCAAAACCAGTTCAAAACCACCACCAACTGCCATGCCGTTAACCGCTGCAATAATAGGCTTGGTCAGACTGAAAAATTCGGTCAGCCCAGCAAAACCACCAGGGCCGTGGTGAGCATCTACCGCTTCCCCCGCAGCGGCACCTTTAAGATCCCAACCCGCTGAAA
The DNA here is from genome assembly GCF_050268165.1 of Psychrobacter sp. NPDC078631. Taxonomy (NCBI): domain Bacteria; kingdom Pseudomonadati; phylum Pseudomonadota; class Gammaproteobacteria; order Moraxellales; family Moraxellaceae; genus Psychrobacter; species Psychrobacter sp. NPDC078631. Next base: position 18,478 of record NZ_JBNNGG010000003.1, read on the forward strand.
AGAAGCGTTGACCGGCTCCAGTAATAATCGCAACCTGAAGAGAAGGGTTCTGCTCAAATTCAGCCAAGGCCTCATAAATCTCAAAACTTGTAGCGCAGTCTATAGCATTAGCTTTAGGTCTGTTCAATGTGATTAATAACACTGAGCCCCTGTGTTCGGTATGTACAGACACTGACATATTGTTCAATCCCTCTGTTATTTTTGTATTAGTTGTTCCATTACCACCACCTTAGCGCAAAGCCCGATATACCTATTGCACAAAATCGTCATAAAAATGCACCAAAACGACAGAATAGATTTTACGCCACAAAACGATACCGCTCATTGTCGTATTTCACGATAAATATGTCGTTTTTGGTCAACCACACCATTGCACTCCTGCGTAGAGTAAATAAGAGTTTAGGCCCGTAAACAAACGGCACGTAATCAGCAACATTAACATTCCCTGGAGACTTTACAATGGATTTTAATCTTTCCAAAGAGCATCTTGAACTGCAGGCAAAAGCCAAAGAATTTACCGAAACTGTTCTCTTCCCTCATGAGATGGAGTGTGAAGAAAATGATGGCATCAGCCGTGAAACCCATCAAAAGATTATTGATGCCACATTGGCGTGGGGCTTTAACGCACCAAACCACAGCAAGGAAGATGGCGGCCAAGGCTTCAGTATCTTTGAACAGACCATTCTCAACGAGCAACTAGGCAAAGCCACCGGCGCCATATGGGATGCACTTTGGTATCCCTCTTATCCCATGCGCTTCGCTACACAGGCCCAAAAAGAAGAATATTTAATCCCGACTTGTCAGGGCAAACGTCGCGACGCCTACGCGATTACTGAAGCTGATGCCGGCTCTGACCCGACTCAGTGCATGACCCGTGCAGACAAGGTCGAGGGTGGCTGGAAAATCAACGGTGAGAAGTGGTTCGTAACCATCGGAGACATTGCCGATTATATTCTAGTACATGCTCACGTAGATGGTGATTCAACCAAACCCACCGTATTTTTTGTTGAAAAGAACCTGCCTGGTGTAGAGCTCAAACGCACACCGCTTTATACCCACCATTTTGCGTTCAAGCACCCTGAGTACATCTTCAACAACGTGATTGTTGGAGAAGATAAAGTTCTGGGCGAAATCGGCCAAGGCTACGATATGACCAAGGATTGGTTTGTTGAAGCACGCCTAGGAATAGCCGCCCGTTGCGTTGGTGGTGCCATTCGAGCCGCTGAAGAAGCAAACAAGTTTGCCGCCGAACGCATCCAATTTGGCCAACCGATTAATAACTTTCAAGCGATCGAATTCATGCTTGCTGATATGGGTGTCGAAATCATGGCCGCCAAATCTATGCTCTATCGACTGAGCTGGGAAATTGACCAAACCAGCGATCGCAAGCTTAATCACGCCAAAGCGGCAGCATTGAAGCTGTATTGTTCCGAAATGGTGGGCCGAGTTTGCGATAAGGCTGTACAAATTCTGGGTGGTCGCGGTTATATGCGTGAACAAGCAGTTGAGCGTTTGTGGCGTGATACCCGAGTCGACCGAATCTGGGAAGGCACTTCAGAAATCCAACGTGTCATTATCAGCGGCCAAATCAAGAAACGTGGCCTCGATATTTACACTGGTTGGTAAGTCCCCTAGGGCACGCACGAGCGCGCCCTAACTCTTTTTTTGGGCTTATAAGGTTTCTAATCATGACAAAACAAGAAAATCTTCAACGACTGTTTTCACCACGCAGTATTGTATTTATTGGCGGTTCCAACCTAGCACTTCCCATCCAAAATACTCGAGACATCGGCTTTGATGGCGAAATATGGGTGGTTAATCCCAAGTGCGCCGAAATTGCTGATATACCCTGTTTCGCCAGTATTGCTGATTTACCTGGCACTCCTGACGCAGCGTTCGTATCCATCAACGCTAAGCTGACGGTTCAAGCCGTCGCCGACCTGAATAAACGTGGGTGCGGCGGTGTGGTTTGTTACGCAGCTGGCTTTGCTGAGGTAGGCGACAATGGCGATGAACTACAAGACTCACTGGTACAAGCGGCTGGAAACATGGCATTAGTGGGCCCCAACTGCTATGGCTTGCTAAATTTTACCAACGGTGTCGCGTTATGGCCGGACCGCCTTTCTGGTGAGCGTACCGACAAAGGCGTCGCTATTATCAGCCAAAGTGGTAATGTAGCGCTGAATCTGACCATGCACGGCCGCTCACTTTCAATCACTCATGTAATTAGCGTTGGCAATCAGGCAGTGTTAGGCGCAGGCGACTATATCGAACCACTGCTCGAAGACGATCGTGTAACCGCCATCGGTTTTTATATCGAGGGGCTGAAAGATATTGAAACGTTCAGCCGTGCTGCCTTGAAGGCTTTAGAGAAAGGCGTTCCTCTAGTAGTGCTCAAGGCAGGTACTTCGGAGATCGGCACCCAGCTGACCATGAGTCATACCAGCTCCTTAGCGGGCTCTGATGATATGTATCAAGCAATGTTCGATAGGCTGGGCATCCTTCGTGTGCACTCTTTGTCTGAGCTGCTTGAAACCCTGAAGATTGCTTCTCTGTGCGAACTTCCAAAAGGGGATCGTATCAGCGTGCTGACCTGCTCCGGCGGTGATAGCGCCATGCTAGCCGATAGTCTGGATCACTATAAGCTTCAGCTACCAAGCTTATCCAAGGTACAGGAACAAAAACTAGGTGAATGGCTGCCCGATTTTGCCAGTCTTTCCAATCCCTTAGACTACAACACCTCGATTTGGGGCAACCTTGAAGCCTGTACCGAGGTATTTGGCATTATGATGGAGGGCGACTATGACGTTACCGTATTAGCGTTAGACTTCCCCAAACAGGGCATTGGTGACGATCACGAATGGCAAGTGGCGGTTGATTCTTTAATTGCCGCTCATGCCAATCACCCCAAGACCTGCGCCGTGATCTCTAACCTCAGCGAGCTGATGCCGGAGAACGCCCGTCAGCGGTTAGCAAAAGCTGGTATTGCACCATTGCAAAGCCTAAAAGACGGTGTTGCAGCGTTGGCACGGCTTGTGCGTTATGGCGAGCGCCGCCGTCAAGTGGCCGCAATGGATGACCCTGAGCAATTACTTTTGCGCGGGCCTTTATTGGTGGAAGGCGAGAGCAAGATGCTAGATGAGTGGGCCTCTAAGCAACTGGTTGGCCGCTATGGCCTGCAACTTCCTGGCGGTCGCTGTGTAAGCAAAGCGGATGTGGTAGAAGCAGCGAACGAAGTTGGCTACCCGGTGGTGATGAAAGGGGTCAGTGACAGACTGGCTCACAAGACCGAGGCTGGAGCCGTCATGCTCAATCTTAAAGATGGCAGCGCCGTGGCCAGCGCCGTTGAGGTAATGGCGGGCCGCTTAGCCGAACAGGGGCTCGCCGATGCCCGCTTTCTAATCGAACCTATGATTTCAGATTTTATTGGCGAGCTGATCATTGGCCTCAAACGAGATGAACAGTTCGGACTGGCATTGATTATTGGTACGGGCGGGATTCTGGTCAACCTGCTCAACGACAGTGCAATTATGCTGCTACCAATCACCCGTGAAGCAGCTAGTACGGCTGTTCTATCACTCAAAGGCAGCGCGTTGCTGCGAGGTTTTCGAGGCCGCCCAGAAGGCGACTTGGAAGCTGTAGTAGATGCCATTATGGCCGTAGCTGATTTTGCTATGGATCACTGGGACAGTGTTACCGAACTAGATATCAACCCCTTGATGGTCAGGCCTAAAGGTAAAGGTGCAGTCGCTGCCGATGCCTTGATTCGATTACAACAGTAGCTTTTTTCTACCGGTTCACACACATTTTTATTGAAACGATTTTTTAAACATTAGAAAAATATAAGGTATCAATAATTGACAGTGCCGGTAATAATCACCTCAAGTAATAACAAATAAAACTTGAGGTACCCCTCCCTAAAGGACTATGTGTGAGGTAAAGGTAATGAATACCGTTCAAAAAAACAAAAAATTAACGATCGACCCGGGAATTTTCTGGTCTTCGCTAATTGCTATTTTAGCTGCAAGCATTCCTCTTGCTTTATATCCGGAGGCGGGAAAAGCCGCTGTTGATGGACTTTTAAGTTCGTTCACTGGCACCTTCGGTTGGCTCTACTTACTAACCGGAATCGGCAGTTTCCTTTTCATGGTTTGGCTTGCATACGGTCCTCTGGGGCGGATCAAAATGGGCGCACCCGACGAGCAGCCGGAGTTCAAGACCGTTCCTTGGATTTCTATGCTGTTCTGTGCAGGAATCGGCATCTCAATCTGTAACTGGGCTTTTGTAGAACCGCTCTACCTCTTCTCAGGCCCGCCTTTAGGTATCGAAGGCGGCACCACTGAGGCAGCCGAATGGGCCGCCATGTATCCGATGTTCCATTGGGGCGTAGTGCCCTGGGCGCTGTATCTGATGCCTGCCCTGCCTATGGCTTATGTTCTCTACGTACGCAAGGTCAATGTACTACGCCTCAGTGAGGCTTGCCGCGGTATACTTGGCAAAGCGGTAGACGGCCCTATCGGCAAGCTGATCGACGTCATTGTGATCTTTTCGATAGTCGGTGGTGTGGGAACCTCTCTGGGACTTTCCGTGCCTTTGGTGTCCGCCCTCTTTCAGGAGATGTTCGGACTGGCAGATTCGTTTGGATTGCAGATGGGGATCCTGACCGCCTGGACCGCGATGATAGCCTGGAGTGTTTATAACGGTCTGAACAAGGGAATTCAGACGCTATCAAATATCAATGCGGCGCTAGGTTTTCTGCTGCTGTTTTTCGTCTTGATTGTGGGGCCAACGATTTTTCTGTTGAACCTTTGGACTAACAGTGTAGGGTTGTTCTTAGATAATTTTTTCCGCATTAACTTCTGGACTGATCCAGTGGCAAAGGGTGGCTTCCCCGAGAGCTGGACTATCTTTTACTGGGCTTGGTGGATCGCTTACGCGCCTATGATGGGGTTGTTTGTAGCACGTATCTCGCGCGGTCGTACCATTAAGAACATAATCGTTAACGGCGTAGTCTGGGGTACCCTCGGCTGTTGGGCCTTCTTTGCAATCTGGGGCGGTTATGCTATTGACCTACAGCTTAGTGGTGCAGTCGATCTGCAGGCGATTCTGAGCAGCGATGGCATACCAGCAACAGTCGTAGCGATCTTGAAAACCTTGCCAGTAGCATGGTTGGTAATCCCGTTATTCACACTGCTATGCTTCGTGTTTCTGGCCACAACCGTAGATTCCTCCGCCTACATGCTGGCATCGATCTGCACCAAGGAACTCACCGGTTATGAAGAGCCCGCCAGATGGAATCGTATCTTGTGGACTCTTATGCTTGCCTTGGTTGGTATAGGACTGCTATCCGTTGGCGGCCTCAAAACGGTTCAGACCTCCACTATCCTGGTAGCGCTACCGATGATACCAGTACTCATTATCATGTCTGCATCCTTGGTTCGCTGGGCCTACAGTGACTTTGGCGCCGAACTCTCTCCATACGCCATCGCGCGCTGCCAGGTTCAGGGAAAGAATGTAGTGGTACAACAGTACGACGATGGCAAGAAAGTGATGCTCGACGACGGCAAAGAATAGGTGTTCAATTCCAATCCGGATTACTTCGCCAACGCCGAGCTAGAACTGAAGTCTTAAACTCAATGCAACAAGACTGACAGTTCAGCCGGCCTTTTAAATCCTTCCTGAATTCAGAGGCCCCCAACCGGAGCCTCTGAACCCTTATGGGCATTAAAGGTAAGTATGCCCTAATGGAACCAATGAAACCGAATCCTTCTATCCAACGTCATTTACCATAACGCACGTTATGGGAATAAGATAAAAGTTATTAATGTGAAAGGTTAGCTTAATCTTTAGATTAAGGTGGGATTGACTCGCGGTTTTTATTGAAAAATATTCTCATTAGCTATAGTAGAGCATTATGAGTCCAACCCTCTGCTACAATTTCCTTAACTGCTTGGTCGTAATGCTCTGGTAGTTTTCGATTGATAATGTAAGGCGACTCCATAAACTCTTCTGAAGTTAAGCCACCTTTTAAACTATTAATCATTCTCTGATACGGTTCACGAACTTCAGGCCATGACAACTCATCCCCCAATACTCGACCAGTGTAGCTCATCATATAACTTTGCAATGCGAAAGGATTCTCTATTTTACCTTGTACAGCTAAACGATATATAGGCTCAAATGCTTCTATGACAGGTTTAATCCTTCGTGTCTCTACCTCTATGCAACGTAATATATCCTTTTCAGCCCAATCAGGGCGATGAATAGAAGCTACTCTTACTATCTTTTCTCTTGATTTCCAATTTATAAGCGCCTTTTTAAATTCAATCGCAGCTTGCTCTATTTCTGGTTTATTCATATTAAATGCTGTCATGTTATTTCACCTTTATAATGTTATAGAAATAAGCATGGTTCCCTAGTGAGGACTTGAATGTTTGGCTGTAGGCTAATGGTATTAAGATTTTGAATTCTTGTGATAACTGTAGTGTACTTCGCAGTGTACTTGTTGAACAATCTAAGGTTGTTCAAAGCTAGGGAAGATTTCATTCCATTTGCCTTCATCTTGCTATGAATAAAGGAGTTGGAAAAATTAGATCCAACTTAATTAGTTAGGCTTTATGATAAAAATCATTGAACATCAAGCATCTTCTTCATCGCTCAAATACCAAATCATAAATTCATAGAAGCTATCCCAATGTGGTAAAGTACCATCGGCTAGTTGCTGTAGCTGTCCCATCTGATAATCCCATACACTATCATCTTCTATATTGTACAAATACCCCCCTTCACCTTCGCCTGTACTGAATAGAATATAGTTCTTAGGAACTTCCCAAACTTCATGTGCGAATTTTACTCTAAGAATGAAACTTCTTGTCGGTAAAGGATCAACTATTTCAGCAGCACCAGAACGTAAAGCTCTTAAAAAATATTTTGTATATAATTTAAAAAACCCACTGTCTTTTTTGACACCATACTCTAAAAGAATAACCTCCGCTTCAAGCCTATGTTCAGGTTTTTTCTCTATCGCAGGATAACTCTGCTTAGCTAGTAACTTCTCAACTGTGCTAAATGAATTCATATTTGAACCGCCTCAAATTTGTCGAAGGTAGATTTACTTACGTCAGACAGCAATGCCTAACTAGGCTAAATTATCATAGTAATATTTTTCAAGATTACAGTGTTGCATATAATCTATCTGGGGAGACAGTCATTTGTGATCGATGCGCTATACAGGCACCGAACTGTTGGATACTAACGGCTATTCAATAAAGTATTGTCAACACTTACTATTAAACTAGTTATATCACTTCTCAAATTTGTTAACACTTTGTTTGCTTCAACTCTTTCGTTAAAGTCTTCTCTCCAAATGAAGAAATCCGAAAAGCTACCATTACCGGAGTTCATAAAACTGTAGGTGTCTCCAACGCTTTTAATGGTTGCTTTAGCGTCTTCGTTATATTCTAACGAGTACTGTATTCTATTTATAATTACATTAATTCCTCTTATATAGTTGTGTTCATCCTCCTGAAGTAAAATTTCTCTTAATTTTAAAAAATAGTAATTTAGCTCAGTTAATTTATCTATATTATTCATTTTATTTGCCTATCGAATTTTCTAAAATAACGTTAGCTATACGATTTTTTATAGGGTATACCCTAGCGGAACCACCAAAAAGGCTTCAGAAACATGTTAACAGACTACTTAAAACAGACTGATATAATGGAACCATCTATAACAGACTTTTGAACTATGAGACTAGTCGCTATGCTTTTTTCTATCAATAGCCTATAGCTATAGTCAGTCCAAAATAGAAAAGGTACAATACTTTTAAACCAAGCAAAGTGAAATATAAAAGATGACCTACTCAGCAGATTTTCGAGCACAAGTTATCAAAAACATTAAGCAAAAAGACATGAGCATCCGTCAGGCCTGTACTTTTTACAATATCAGCAAAAGTACACTACAGCGTTGGCTTATAGACCCAAGCATCCAAACGACTAGAGTCAAAACGCCAACCAGTATACCTAATGAAGCTCTTCTAACAGACGTTAATCAATACCCAGATGACTATTTGTATGAGCGAGCTCGTCGTTTAAACTGTAGTAAATCAGGTATTGGCTATGCCTTAAAAAGATTAAATATCAGCCAAAAAAAAGACCTTAGAACATCCAAAAGCGTGTCCAATAAAAAGAGCGATATATCAGAATAAGCTTGATCATTTTAAGCAACAAGGCTATCCCATTGTCTATATGGATGAGAGTGGCTTTGAAGCTGAAAATATTCTTCCTTATGGCTATGCACCGATAGGTAAACCTTGTATTGATAGCTACAACTGGCAAGCTAAAAAACATACCAATGTCATCGGTGCTCTGTATGAAAAAATGCTATTTGCACTTGATTACTTTGAGACAAACATCAATGGCGATATATTCTACGACTGGTGCAAATACACGCTACTTCCAAGTCTTAAGACCAAATGCGAGATCGTCATGGATAATGCCAGTTTTCATAAACGAGTGAAAAGGCTTCTGAATAGGCATGGTCACAGGCTTTTATTTCTACCACCCTATAGTCCTGACTTAAATCCTATTGAAAAGAAATGGGCACAAGCTAAGTTTCTACGACAAGGATGGATGGAAAATAATTTACCTAAACTGTTTCATGATATAGGATGTACTTCTTTTATCTTGGATTGACTATAGATCAAGATATAACAAAAGCATCATAATAAAATCTGCTTTACCTGATTAAAATAGAAACCCTTATGGGTTTCTATTTTTTTGGTTAATACCTAAAATAACCGTTACTTAGAATTGCTGTTATCCGAAACGACTACTACCTACAGTAACTACTAGACAGACCAAAGCAAACCTCTCTTTTACATAAAAATCAGCGCCACCTTCTCTCGTATAAACGAATAGAAATGTCTGCATCAAAACATGTTAAATTAATAGTCTCAACTCACATGAGGGCGTTCTTCTGAATACGCTAATGTTTTATAACTGGTTTGAAAAACTCCATGCAGATATTCAAGAGGATATTCATTCAGCAATGACTCAACGAACGCTATCTGACGGCGAGGCATTATTCCGTATACAGGAGGCATCGAACGAGCTGTACCAAGTAGTAACGGGTAAAATAAAATGCAATATATATAGCCAAGATGGTACAGAGGTAGTCATCGGTACGCTGTTGTCAGGAGAGACATTTGGTGAGCAGGGACTGATAGATGAGTTGCCTAGAGCGACCAATACCTATTCAGTAGGTGATTCTGTCGTCAATGTATTGAGCAAGAGGCATTTTTTTCGACTTAACCATAAGCACCCTGAGATAAATACTCAGCTCCTAATCATGTTCTCTCATCGAATGCGGGTGGCATTTGAGGTTAATACTGACAACCTAACGCTCCCTTTACATCAAAGGCTAGCACGGTGCATATATAGGATAGTGCTCAATCAAAGCTCAAAAATGGCACAAAATAATGAGCTGGAAATCACTATCTCACACGCAGACTTAGCAAGGATGGTAGGTGTCTCTCGGCAGAGCGTTAGTAAAGAGCTCAAACAAATGGAGAGGGACAAGCTTATCTGTATTCAATACGGAAAAATCGTTATCAACAATATGGAAAATCTCTCAAAAGCCTATCACGATGCTAATTAAACAGTCGATTAAAGCGATGCTGAATCACCCATAATTAGCGCAATTTTTTCAGCTTCTGTATCAGATAGACTGGGTAAAGGCGCTCTAACCGTTCTTTGAATAGGCAAGCCCTTAAATCTCAGAGCTTCTTTGATTTTAGCGTGAGAGCTGGTCACATTTTTTATTAACTTCACGGGGCTAGCACTAAGCAAACTTAATGCCAAATACTGGGTTTTTTCCGATAGATTTAATGTATTCACAATCGGCAACATACGCTTTAATGGTGCTTTGTATTTTGTGAGATTTTTATCGCTGTTTTTAATGGCACAAAAATACACATGTGCTTGCTGTGGCAGTACCGAGGCGATAGGACAAATCGCACCTACTGCGCCCAGCTTTACCAAAGGCTCTAATAACAAGCTAAGCCCACTAAAATATAGTGTGTCAGGTACATTAGACAAGATGCGTTTGGCCATTGGAATATGTACAGAACTGTCTTTGATACCAATAATATTGTCAATTGAAAGAATGGCAATCAACTGATCTGATGTAAATGACTTTTGAGTGATTTGCGGGAAATAATAAAACAAGATAGGTTTTGCAGAGTGTTGCGCAATACATTCTAGTGTTTGTAGATAATCTTCAAAAGTGCTTTGGTAATAATCAGGAACCAATAGCAATATGTAGTCAACGTAAGCGCTATATGAGGCTATTTTGTCTATCGCTTGTGTACTGCTATATGCGTGGACACCAGCAATAATCACCTTGCCACCATCTAGATAATTAAAAGCTGCCTTAATAATGTCATATTGCTCACTGTCTGAAAAATAAGGCAGCTCACCACCGCTTCCAAGCAAAGTAACGCCCGGTAAATTTGTTTGATTGTAATACTCTAAGCACGCTTTTAAACCGTCAAAATCAATGCTTTCATCTTCATGTAATGGCGTATGAACAACGGGATATATGCCATGTGTCATGGTCTTAGTCTTAGTCTTAGTCTTAGTCTTAGTGGTCATGCAAGTCATGTGGCTTCTCCAAATAGAGGATATTTAACTGATCGGATTATTAAGTGGTTGATTGAATCGCTCGATGACATCGCTATTGAGCTCTTCGATGCGGCTTACCCCCATCAATCCCATCGTCGCAGCTATCTCCTGCTGATAGAGAGCTAACAGCTTGTTCATGCCAGCCTCTCCTTGGGCTGCCATGGCATATACCCAAGAGCGTCCTATCAAAACGCTATCTGCCCCCAGCGCTATGGCCTTCACGACATCGACACCATTGTGTATGCCACCATCCAATAAAACTTTGGTTTGCTGCCCGACGCTGTTCGCTATGCTCGGCAATTTATCAATGGTAGACGAAACACCATCTAGCTGACGGCCGCCATGATTGGAGACAATAATGCCATCTGCACCTGCATCGACCGCTGCTTTCGCATCATCTGCATCCATGATGCCTTTGATAATAATATTGCCACTCCAGTTATTGCGAAGCCATGCAATATCTTTCCATGTGGCGCTTGGATCAAACTGGCTTTCTACAAACGCTTTGTATCGATCAAGGTCACTTGCACTTTCAACTTTGTGTTTCAGATTGCCTAAACTATGTGGTTTTCCCAAAATGCCAATATCTAGCAGCCATCCTGGCCGCATGAATAACTGCGTTAGATAAGACATTTTTCCTTTTGTAGAACCGCCTAACATGCCATTTCGATAGTCTCTTAATCGCATACCAGGCAGCGCTAAATCAACCGTAAATACCAGCGTTTTACACCCTGATGCAGCAGCACGGTGCAACATATCTAGCACAAGTGCCCTATCTCGCAGCATATACAGCTGAAACCAAAAAGGCTGATTGGTCGCACTTTGCACTTCTTCAGACGAACATATCGCCACAGTAGACAGCGTAAATGGTATGCCATTCTTTTCTGCTGCCCTTGCCGCCTGCACTTCTCCGCGCCTTGCAAACAGTCCAGCCATGCCGACAGGTGCTAGTGCCAACGGCATAGACAGAGACTCTCCAAAAAGAGAAGTCGACGTATCAACGGCTGACACGTCTCGCATGACTCGCTGTCTTAGCGTATATCTTTTAAAATCTGCTGTATTCGCCTGCAATGTTTGCTCAGCATTTGCGCCGCCCTCTATGTAATCGAACAAAAAATTGGGCAAGCGTTGTTTGGCCTGTTTTTTATAATCATTGGTCGTAACAGCCACGACATCATATTTACTCATTATTTTCTCCCAAACTATCTCTAAAGTCAGCCATCTTTCAAATCAGCTATCTCCAAAATCAGCCACGTAGTGAGCTTTGCAGATTCAAATAATGAACTGCAATGCCCAGTATTTGCACTGTTATTTTTTATCTTTGAGAAATTCAATCATGATGTCATTTACCGCTTTTGGCTGCTCTTGTTGCACCCAGTGTCCTGCGCCTTTTACAAAATGAATCTCTAGCTGCGCGACACTCGCCTTCATCGCTTCAAAGTTGCCATAGCTTTGATACGGACCCCAGTCTTTTTCGCCTGCTATAAATACTACGGGCACATCGATAGATTTACCGCTGAAGGTTTTTATCGCATGGAAATATTTTGGATTGGTGGCACAGCGATAAGAATTCATAGTGCCTTGAAATTGCGTGCGGGTGAATTCGTCAGAGAACACTTTTAGCTCGTTATCCGGTAACCATTCACAGGCATCTATTTCCGCTTGGGTTGGCATAAACTCCATGACTTGCTCAGGCATGCTTTTATCCAAATCCATCACATAGTATTTTGGAATTTTAGAAAACTCCTCAAGGTTTTTAGCTTGTAGATTGTGCGGGTTATTCTCTTGCCAATCGCCACTCTTGGCATGATTGTATGCCCGCATAAAATCATGAATTCCCTGAGGTGCATTCATAATCTCATCATTAGCATGAGGCGAGGCAAAATACATCTGATAGTGTTTGCGGGGTGGTACTAAAGAACCGAGCTGCTCTTCCATACTTTTGGTCAAGGTTGGATCATAGTTTGTAGCGTCTTTTGGTAGATTGGCTGAATTAAATGGAAATTGCGGCGTGCCTGGCCAAGGCGTGCTCATGATGATTAAAGATTTGAAAATATCAGGACGGATAAAACTACATAGCGCTGCTGCAGGAGAACCAAAGTCATGGCCCGCAACGGCTGCGACTGATTTATAACCTAGCGCGCATACCAGCCCAATCATATCTTGCACGTTATTATATAAACTAAACTGGTCAAGATTACAGTCGAAACCTGTCTCCCACCCTGTCGTTCTCCCACTGCCGCGTAAGTCAGGCGCAATTACGTGAAAGCCTTGGTCAGCCAAAGGCACTAGCTGCTTGCGCCAGCTATAGGCCAGCTCTGGATGACCATGCAAAAGCAGTACGACTGGTCGACTTCCTTTCTCAGACTCTGTTTCTTCAAACCCTGCTTCTAAAATATGAACCTTTAGACCATTATTGTTATCAACAAAACGCGATCTAATTTTTGGATCAAGCGTATCGGTACCATAAGCATTTTCATTACTATTCATCATTCATCCCTGATTAATTTATTTAGTGATAAGTTAAGGCTTGTCGTTGACGACGTCCCTTACTTACAGACTATAGTTTCATAACAGCGCTTAGAAGTTTGTCGCGCACACGACAATTCCTCAATAAATGAGAGATAAATAAAGTTAGGAGCTGGCAATAAGCCTATAAATGATATTTTTACTGTTTTTCAGGTTTGTTCTTAGAAAATAAAATACGGTCAATGCTGAAATCCTAAATACGATCCCCAAAATTATAGTTTCGATCACTGTATTAATCTCAAGAATAGCAGCTGACTATCCTGCCATTCTTCCCGAATATAAAGCAACAGAATACTCCAACCACCTATTGTCCAATGAATAATTTTCAGTGTTTTCGATCTGAACTGACAATAGAGTGGCGGTAAAAACACTATAAAAATATAGTGCCCAAATACGAGTTAAATTTTATTTGATTATAATTTATATTCTAATTATTCAGCCTTATAATATCTAAAGCCTTTTTATATCAATGTATGTAAGATATCGTCATAATATGTATTTTGGTCGACCTACTTTGACATGGTAGAGGTCGTTGGTTCGAATCCGATTACGCCTACCAGATTCGAAAAGCCCCAATCTTAAGATTGGGGCTTTTTTTGTCCGTGAAATATGGGCTGTAGCGAAAAATGTTTGCTTGCATCCACGAATAGCAACAATTACTCCATCAGCGCTAAGTCATCTAAAAAAGTGATGGTGACCAAAACGTGACCAACTCTTAGAAACTATTGAAATTAAACTTCTCTTTTTGACCTCTACTTTAAACTGTAAGCTAAAACCTATTTCTGAGTATTTTTCTCTTTATCCTCTTTTACATATTCAAAAATATCTCCTGCCCTAATATCTAGTCCCTCACAAATTTTATCAATTAGATCTTAGACACTACGACTTACTCATTTCTGTTATTCTTTATTCATACTTATATTTTTTAAAGTAAACCATGCCATAAATATATTCTGAGTTATTACTATGTTTAACTTCGATTTTAGTCTAAATGTTCTGGTGTATCATGCCTTTCAATTAGGTATTGCTTTCATATTGTCACTACCAATCGCGCTTAACCGTGAACTTGAAGATAATGGTGCAGGTTTAAGAACCTTTCCTTTAGTGACCATTGCTTCGTGTGCTTTTATGCTAGTAGGCATGGATATTTATCAAGACGCCGATGCTGAGGCTAGAATTATGTATGGCATAATCACTGGAATGGGTTTTATTGGCGGTGGCGCTATCTTTAAAAATGAAAGTGGCGCAAAGGGCACTGCTACTGCGGCTGGATTGTGGAATACAGCCGCCATTGGGATATCGGTGGCTTATGGTCGCTATGAGATTGCCATTATATTATCAATAGTTGGTTTTTTGATCCTACAATTCTCAAAACCTTTTAAACCAAAATCTTAACGATGCCATTCTTAGTCATTAGAATAGAGAATCAAACCGCCATTTTAACAAGAACTTCATACTTACTTTGCTTTGGACAAAGTTGTTAGTGGTTGAACTCCTTTGAACCTCAACAGGCGTAAAGCATTGAGAGTCACTAGTACCGTTGCACCAGTGTCCGCTATCACAGCAATCCATAGTCCGGTAATACCTAGTAAAGTAGTGATTAGAAACACGGCCTTTAGTCCTAGAGCAAAAATTACATTTTGATGAATATTGGACATGGTTGCGCGTGATAAGGCAATGAGATGAGTAACGTCTGTAACACGACTTTTTAATAATGCTATATCAGCTGTTTCGATAGCAACATCCGTACCGCCACCCATGGCAATACCTACGTCTGCTGTTGCTAGTGCTGGCGCATCGTTAATACCATCACCAATCATCGCTACTTTGCTATTACCTTTCATTTCATTTCATTCAACAAGCGTAGCTTATCTTCGGGCAACAGTTCAGCTTCCCATTCTATCTCTAAATGACTAGCAAGCGCCTGAGCGGTCAGACGATTGTCACCTGTCAGCATCACAGAGCGCACACCCATTGCTTTGAGCTGAGCCACTCCTGCCTGAGCATCATCTCGTAACTCGTCTCGTAGCGCGACCAACCCAAGCACTTCACGGCTTTGCTCATCGAACAGAACGGAAACCGTCTTACCCTCGTTTTGTAGTGCTTCAATTTGTGCATTTTGTTCTAGTGATATTGATGTTTCATTGGTAGCGTAGATAGGTGATCCGATGGCCAGAGTCCGATCAACTACCGTCGCATGTACCGCTTTGCCCGCAGTAGCATAGGCATTTGAAGCTATCGGTATAGAGATATTAGCGGCTTTGGCATGATCAATGATCGCTTTTGCCAGTGGATGGCTAGAGGCGGACTCGACACTGGCAAACAGCGCCAGTATCTCATTCGGACCTTCAGACCCTATACTTTGTTGTATTATGCGCTTCTGTGTAAAGGCAATAACGTCGGTAACGCGAGGCTTGCCTTCGGTTAACGTACCCGTCTTATCAAAAGCCACGACATTTACGCGACCCATGGTTTCTAAAGCGCTGCCCCCTTTGATAAGTAAGCCGCGGCGTGTACCGACAGCCAATCCTGATGCAATGGCAGCCGGAGTAGATAGTACAAGCGCGCAAGGACAGGCGATTAGCAATAGTGCAAAACCACGATATAACCAAGTCGCCCATTCTCCTCCCATCACTAGCGGCGGCACGATAATAACCAGTGCAGCAATAGCCATCACCGCTGGGGTGTAGTAACGACTGAATTTTTCAATGAAACGAGCCGTAGGGGCTTTAGAGGCTTGCGCCTGCTCTACCAGATTGATAATGCGTGCAATGGTGTTGTCGGCCGCGGTCTTTTCTACGCAGACTTGCAGCGCTCCTTCCATGTTGATGGAACCTGCAAATACTGCATCGCCCATGGCTTTAGCAACGGGAATTGATTCGCCCGTAACAGGTGAGTCATCAAGACTAGAGCTACCTTGAACAATGACACCATCAGCGGATACTTTATCGCCAGGACGTACCAATACCAGATCATCGATCTGCAACGAAGCTGCAGGAACGTCACGCTGTCTACCTTGTGCATCAAGTAAAATCGCAGTTTTTGGCACCAATGATGCCAATGCCCTGATACCAGCACGGGCACGATCTGCTGCCACACCTTCTAACAATTCACCGACTGAGAACAAAAAGACAACCGCCGCCGCCTCTTCAGCCTCACCAATGATAAGTGCACCAATTGCCGCGATAGACATCAGCATTTCAATAGAAAACGGGGTGCCTGTCATTGCCAAGGTCATAGACTTTCGGGCAAAAGGGAAAACACCCACAATGACGGCAATAGCAAATGCCCACATGCCATAATCAGGGAAAAGTAATGCCAATGCGTAGGCGACACTCATCAAGACGCCGAGACCAACCACTTGCTTACCTTTTCTGGTTTGCCACCAACGCTGTTGCTGCGTATTTAATAGATTATCACTAATGCTGTCTGCTGCGTTTGCTTGATCAGTAGTGGCAGATATGCCAAAACCCAGACGCTTGATGGTCTTTTCAATATCGCTGCACTGGGTATCTGAATCAGGGGCAAGCGATAGCTCTAACTTTTCAGTCGCAAAATTAAGCTGTATGTCAGAGACACCAGGCATACGTGCTAATGCAGTTTCAATCTTTCTGACGCAACTGGCACAGTCCATACCTTCAATACGATATTGCATAATAAACTGCCTCATTATAAGAATTCATTTGATAACGCTATTGTGAACCCTCTAGTGGCTTCAGAGTCAAGGCCGTTTATATGCATTTGTATAAACTTGATTTCCTTATGGCTAAACCTTATAGTTACTTTAATGTTTTCAATTTTGAGATAACGATGCTAATAAAAATCGGAGAGCTTGCTAAGCGTACAGGCGCTACAGTAGAGACCATTCGCTATTATGAAAAAGAAAAGTTATTACCAGAGCCTGCGCGTAGTGAAGGGAACTATCGCTTATATCGCGAAAGTCATATCGAGCGTCTACAGTTCGTTCTGCACTGTCGTACACTCGATATGACATTGGATGAAGTACGAACTTTACTCAAGTACTGGGAAGATCCTAGCAGAGATTGCGCTGATGTCGATACCTTGTTGGATGAACATATCCGCGCTGTAGAAACACGTATAGAAGAGCTAAAGCAGTTAAAAAAACACTTAAGTGTTTTGCGGCAGAAATGCGTCAGTAGCGCACCAGCGAAGTCATGTGGCATATTAAATGCGCTTGTCGATAATTCTTGTCATGAAAATTCGCCATATGGCTCATAGTAAATATTATCTGAATAGGTGCAAATAATTAATGCTTATTCATCGCTATAGATAGCGCCTCTGCTGTCTGATAATTACTATGCCACCATTTCACTTGATTCTCTTTAAGCGCATTCTAATGACTTGGCTAAACGGACTCTAACGATTTAGCCTCTTCGAAAAACGCAAACCATAAACGCCTACCCTCCTCATTAATACGCCGCACCGTCTCAAAATACTTTTTCCGTGCTTCCTCATCTACTAAGGGAGCAGGAAGTAGAGGGTCAAAAACAACACTGCGGATACCTGCATCTCCAAGGATGAATATTTCTCGAAGTGCCACGTGGGAGGGCAATTCGTCCAAACCACGTAACCAGTCGGTGAGCTGCTGCAACTTTTCCTTATAATGCTTTTCAAGATGCATGTCCGACCAGAGCGCTCGTGCTTTTTTTTGCCTGATTTCATCAAACTCATTGGCCTTAAAAACCGCAGATTCCTCTTCTAATCCCAAGTCAAATAGACGCTTGCGGACGACATCAATACCGCCTAATAAATTATTGGGACGCAAATAAAGCCCCTTATCGAGTTCACGAAACCCCAATAATGATAAAGCACGAGCACGGGCACGCAGCGCCTTACGATCACTGCGAGGTAATCCACCGGTCACTACCGCTATCCATGAACCATCGGACTTTATCGTTCTTTTATCTGCTGTTTGCCATAAGGCCACATCGGCGCCTAATTTTTGAGCTTTCGGTCCGAGTTTGTAGGTGGCAGGACCAATCGACTCAGCAAGATCCGCTTGGATCAGACGAGCCAACGTCACACGTATACTATTTTCTGTCATACCAAAGATAGAGCCTGCCAGCACCGCTTCGGAAGCACTAAGTGTGTTTGCCTCTGCCACCATAAGTAAGCGTAAAAGCAATAAACGAGGCGTTGGTTTGTTCATATTACACCTATTGACTGAATTATTTTTTATATGTAATACTAATCTTAGAAAATACTATAACTTAGGGAATGACATTCAAAATCAGGGAAGACAATCATTATGTCAATTGTAAATCAATTTAAGACCCATGAGGTGCAGAATCAACCTTTTGCCTTAGCCAATTATAATGCATGGGAAACAGATACAGCGCTCAAAGAAGCTGTCGCAAGAGAAGGTTCTGCTTGGGCAGCAAGTCACTTAAAAGAGTTTGGCGCACTGACTGGTGGAGATCTGATCACCAGCGGATTCTTAGCCAACGAAAACAAGCCTAAATTGCGCAATTTTGATAGCTATGGTCGGCGTATAGATGAAGTAGAGTTTCATCCGGCTTATCATGATCTGATGCGAGCAGGAATGAAATATGGCATGAGCAATTTTGCTTGGCGCAATGAAGAGCGTGATAGTGCTCACGTGGCTCGAGCGGCAGTCATGTATCTGGGCTCACAGCCCGAAGCTGGGTTTGGTTGTCCCATGTCTATGAGCTATGCCGCTATCCCTGCCCTACGTCATTCGCCAGCGCTGGCTGAAAAATGGCTGCCCAAGCTATTATCCGCACACTATGATCCGCGCAGCTTGCCCATGGAAGAAAAGCTAGGCTGTACGATGGGCATGGGCATGACAGAAAAACAAGGTGGGTCAGACTTACGTCGCAATACGACTCGAGCCACACGTCAAGAGGATGGCTCGTATGAAATCATTGGGCATAAATGGTTTTTCTCAGCGCCAATGTGTGATGCTCATCTCGTCTTGGCCCAATCTGACAGTGGTCCTAGTTGCTTTTTAGTACCACGCTTTCGATCTGATGGAACACGCAATGCCGTACAAGTTCAACGCTTAAAAGACAAATTAGGAGATTGGGCAAACGCTTCCTCCGAAGTAGAGTTTCAAGGCGCATTCGGTGAGCTAGTAGGCACTGAAGGTCGCGGTATTCCTACCATTATTGAGATGGTCGCGCTAACCCGACTTGATTGTATGATTGGCTCCTCAGCTCAAATGCGTCAAGCGATCGTTCAAGCGATTCATCACACCAGTCAACGCGAAGCCTTTGGTAAATTATTAGTCAGCCAACCTATTATGCGTAATGTGCTGGCAGACTTAGCCTTAGAGTCAGAAGCGGCTTTGGCCCTAACAATGCGAATTGCACGCGCAGTTGATAAGATAGAAACAGACCCTCATGAAGCCGCACTTGCTCGTATCGCGACAGCAATTGGGAAGTATTGGATATGCAAACGCGCGCCCGTTCTTATCAATGAGGCACAAGAATGTTTGGGCGGTAATGGCTATGTTGAAGAGACTATTATGCCGCGTCTGTACAGGCAAGCGCCGCTAAACTCAATCTGGGAAGGCAGCGGCAATGTGCAATGTCTAGATGTGCTGCGTGCCTTAAAAAAAGAGCCAGAAACTCAGCGAGCTTTATTTAAGGAAATGCAGCAAGCAGCAGGGAAAAATGCTGATTATGATGCAGAATTACACCTGCTGATAGAGCGATTTGAGGATACGCAAACCTTGGAGTTCCGTAGTCGCTATGTGATTGAGCGCCTAGCATTGATGCTACAGGCTTCGATACTACTACAGACTGAACATACGGAGATCGCTCAAGCATTCTGTCGTTCTAGGATTGGGAATGAGCATGGGCTGGCTTTTGGTACATTAAGTCCTGATGCTCCCGTGGATTTATTGATTGAACGGGCGGCTGGCGCGACCAAAGCAGTTCTCTAAATATATTTGTATGTGTTAAATAGTCCTCTGCTACTGATTGGTGTCGCAGCAGAGGCGTTTGCCCTCGATGTCAGTCACTTTATTCTTAGCCATAATGGGCTAAACAACGGTCAAATAAAATACTAAGAAAGGCGCTTCTGAATTATAAAAGCGCCTTACCGAATAGTCATTCGAATATTAAATCGCTTAAAGTATTTCATCGTTTCGCAGAGTAAGAACTTCATAGCCGTCAGAAGTAACTGCAATTGTATGCTCCCATTGCGCAGATAATTTTTTATCTTTAGTGATTACGGTCCAACCATCTTTTTTGACTTTAACTTTGGCTTTACCTTGGTTGACCATCGGCTCAATGGTAAATGTCATACCTTCTTGTAGGACTAGGCCTTTTCCTTGATGCCCGTAATGTAGAACTTGCGGTCCCTCATGCATTTCGCGTCCAATACCGTGACCGCAATACTCTCGCACTACAGAATAGCCCTGCTTCTCAGCGTAACTTTGGATGGCATAACCAACATCACCTAGCGTTGTTCCAGGTTTCACCACTCGTATTCCTTCCCACATGGCTTCATAGGTCTGATCAACCAAGCGTTTTGCAAAGGGCAACACCTCACCTATCAAATACATTTTGCTAGAATCAGCGATAAAACCCCCTTGTTCTAGGGTAATATCTACATTCACAATATCACCTGATTTGAGTATTTGATGATCTGAAGGAATACCATGACAGACCACGTTATTCACCGAGGTATTTAATGCATACCGATAACCATACTGACCTTTACTGGCTGGACGTGCACCTAACTGATTGACAATATAGTCCTCAGCAAGGTTATTGATGTCCATCGTAGAAGTACCGACTGTAATTTGCTCATCAAGATAATCAAAGACAGAGGCTAGAAGTCTTCCAGACTCGCGCATGATTTCCAATTCCGCTGCGCTTTTAAGTATGACCTTATCCATCTATAAGGTTCCTTACATTGACATCAGCTTGTCGCATCTGCTCATTGATAATTTGGTTGTAAGACATATTAGGGTTGGCTTCAGCGAGCATGCCTATCTTCATCCAATATTCGGCTTGTGCGTTAATGGAGCGCACCATGACGGCACTTGCTTTGCGAATATCTTCATGCAGTTCATCATCAATTTTCACAATGCCCATAAAAGTACCTTAATATACGAAACGTATATGAATCGTATATCTATTTTTGTATGGTTGCAAGAAATAATATATCGCTTGAACTCGATTTCCTTATATTGAAATTATTTGAATCGAACTATAGCTTGTTACTGATAGCAAAAAACCACCTATCAAGGTGGTTTTTTGCTGCTGACTCTCTGTTCAAACGTGGTGTAGCTAATTTTTAATAAGTTCTATTTAGAAAATCATATGAGCACATACCGCAATGATCGGTAATGAGATGATTGTTCTTAGTAGAAAAATGACTAATAGTTGAAAAAAGCTCACTGGGATTTTTGTCCCTAAAATCAATCCGCCGACTTCTGACATATAGATCAATTGAGACACTGACAAGCAAGCGATAACAAATCGCGTTAACTCTGACTCGATTGAAGAACCGATAATAGCCGGCAAGAACATGTCTGCAAAACCTACCATGATCGTTTTTGACATTTCTGCAGCAAAAGGTATGTTCAATAACTCTAAGAATGGAATAAATGGCATACCTAAATAATCAAATACAGGTGTTTCTTCTGCAACGATCAAACCCATAGTGCCGATTGCCATAACGACAGGCAATATCCCAATCCACATATCCAAAATATTTTTTAGCCCATCTCTTAAGAAAGTAAGAAAACTTGGGCTCTTATCTGCTTTTTGGACGGCTTTATGTAAACTGTGAGTAAATAGTGTTTTTCCTTCGGGAATGGTTTCATGATCTCTATCACTGTTTTCGATAGTATAAGTATCTTCAATTCTAGATAAAGGCAATAACCTTGGAACTATTAGCGCACAAACAATGCCGCATAAAGCAACGACGCCAATCATATTGATAAAGTAGCTTTCGAGCTTAACCTGAGAGATGACAACCAAACAGAATGTAATCGACACTGCTGAAAAACTTGTCGCGATAATTGCCGCTTCTTTTTTGGTATAGAACCCACCTTCCAATTGTTTATCGGTTAATAAGACACCGATAGTTCCATCGCCCAACCATGACGTTAGACAATCTACAGATGACCTACCTGGTAAGCCAAATAAAGGTCTCATTACTTTACTTAGTAGAACCCCAAAGAATTCTAATAAACCAAAATCAAGCAATAACGGTAACAGCAATCCAGCCAAGAAAAATACGATAAAAAGTATTGGCATTAATTCATATAATATTAAGCCGCCAATATTGTCTGAATATATTGCCTCAAACCCAAATTTAAAATAGGTCACGACAACGAAAAATGCACCAAGCATTCTAATGATAAGCCAAGGCGTTGTAACATTTAATAAATTATTCAAAAACGCATTATTCAAAATAAATGCAGGTTTCATGATTTTAGTATATAAGGTGCAACACAAGGTAATCATGATTGAGGTGACAACCAATAACGGCAAAAGGTCACCGATATAACCCTGTATATAATCCTTTAATACAGATATAGGAATGGTAAATCCTTCTGCATAGGTGACAAACTTACCATCTACATAGGGAATTGGAAATACGAAAAGCATCAAACCTATAATAGAGGGGATAAAGAACTTCAAAAATTGTCTGATATTGATACCGCTAACATCTCGACTTGCAGCGCTGGCTTTAATAATGTCCATATTATTTTTACTCACAATCCCTTTTTAACCAACCTAAAGAAGGTTTTAACAAACCCCTTTAGGCTAGATTCTGTTACTCATTTTAAATATTTAATGCTAATAGTTACTTAAAAGTGTGTGGGTCACTTTCTCTAAAATTTTAAATATTCTGGTCGAGTCATCTTTTGAGTTGTTATACAAAGGATTTATCTCTGCCATTTCCCAGCAGCATACTTTCTTGTTCTTAATTAACTCTATGTTAAGTTGCATCGCTTGCTCGTATGACAGGCCATTCATTGCAGGTGTACCGGTGCCTGGCACATATAAAGGGTCGACACTATCAACATCAAACGACACATAGATATGATCACAATATTCTAGTTTTTTGAAGATTTCCTCTACGGTAGAACTGATGCCTTTTTGGGTTATCTCAGCCACGCTGTATAAAGGGATTTTATGTCTTCTGATTAGATCCATCTCTTCTTCTTGATAATCTCTAACCGCACAAAACACCACATTTTCTGGCTTAATTGATGGCTCGCTCGATGCCATAAACTTCAACTTTTCCCAATACTCTTTTTCTTTTTCAGAAAGCTCGTTACGCTGACATTCCAAATTATCAATGGCACAAGCCATCGCCAAAGGCATGCCATGCATATTTCCTGATCCACTGGTATATGGTGAGTGAAAATCAGCGTGAGCATCTATATAAACCACGCCGATTTCCGCATCAGGATGCGCCATTTTTAGACCATGCATCGTGCCTGCACAGCTAGAATGATCACCTGCGATAACAATCGGAAACTGATTTTCGTTTCTTATATCTTTGATTTTATGCGCTAGTTTAGAAATAACAGGTTCAATCACATCAGCGTATTTTGCATGCTTAAATGGCGACTCTTCTTCATGTATATATTCATTTTTTATACTATCAAGTTGCAATTTTTCATAGTAATCTGCGTTCATTTCTTTTGATGACGCGCGCAACGCATCGATTCCTAGTGACGCGCCTTTTTTATGCCCTGCGACGTCTGAATAAACTTCTACTATTCGCACGTTTTTCATTAAATCATTCATCATTTTGTCTCTATTAAATAAAACAATTTTTTCATCATTTGAGTCCACATCTGGCATTGAACTCCTATTTTTCTATATTCAAATTACTTATAATGCAGCCATCGCTTCGTTCGTCTCTATGCTACGATCTTTGCTATGAGCTTTTACTACCGAATAGAGGTTTTTAGGGTCTTGTTGCTGAGGAATCAAGTCAAGCAGCTCATATGCATCCTGTTTTTTAATCAAATCACGCAAAAATACCAAAGCCGTAAAGTCTTCTGAGGCAAAACCAACACCGTCAAATACAACCAAGTTATCTTCATTGGTGCGTACTTCTTTTTCACCGTTTACGATGCGGTGAAACTCTGTCACAGGGAAATCTTGAGAGAGCTGTTGAATGTCGCCTTCAATACGAGTTTGTGGTTCAAACTCTACAATCACATGATCGGCTCTTAACAAGATATTGGCATCTAGCTCTGTTTTGCCAGGACAGTCACCACCGATGGCGTTAATATAGACGCCTTTTTTGACCATATCATCACGAAGAATGGTCGCGTTTTTCTTATCTGCGGTACAAGTAGTGATGATATCTGCACCTTCCACCGCTTCTTCTACCGTTTTGCAAATAGTAATCTCTAGACCTGAATCGGCAAGGTTACGCGCTACTTTTTCAGATGCGGCTGGGTCGACATCATATAAACGCACTTTTGAGATACCCACGACTGCCTTCATACCCATTGCTTGGAACTCACCCTGAGCACCATTACCGATGAGCGCTAAAGTCTGGGCGGTTTTGGGTGCACAATGTTTGGCAACCAGTGCTGAAGTCGCTGCCGTGCGTAAGGCGGTTAAGATACACATCTCTGTCAATAAAATCGGATAGCCTGTATCGACATCAGACAATAAGCCAAAAGCGGCTACCGTCTGCAAATCGCGCTTGGTGTTGATTGGATGACCATTGACATATTTGCACGCGAACATTTCACCATCGCTGACAGGCATCAGCTCTATGACACCGTCTTTGGAATGAGAAGCAAAACGACTGGATTTTTCAAAACTATCCCAACGAGAAAAATCTTGTTCTAAAGCATCTACCAACTCTTTTATCGTCTGCTCTATACCATAGTTACTAATGATTTCAGCCATCGCCTGTACACTAACAAATGGCACACCCTGCTTCTGTGATACGATAAATTTAGACATTAATTTTGCTCCATTCCTTGAATATTATTTATTTAACCGACAATTAATATGCTACCAATTATAATTGTCAGTTAAAATGTCAATAATTTACTAAATATGGACATTTTTTTGACACATTGTTAGGTGCTACTTAGCATAATGTCAAAACTCAATAAAGGAAGCATTTTTATGGCGTATTACACTTATGACTCATTAGATAGCGAACTGATATCTGAACTTCGACAAGATGGTCGAGCAACCATCTCAAACCTGGCTAAAAAACTTAAAGTCTCTCGTGCCACTGTCCAGAATAGATTGGATAGACTGATTCACAACGGTGCTATTTTAGGATTTACGATTCGAGTGCATGAAGCACTAGATAAAGAAACGGTCAAAGCGATGATGATGATTGAAGTAACAGGAAAATCTACTTCACAAGTGATTAGGAAACTGCGGGGTATCCCTCAATTGATTAAGCTACATACAACCAATGGTGCATGGGACTTGGTAGGAGAAATACACACAACAAGCTTGAGGGAGTTTGATGAAGTGCTGCGTCAAGTCAGAGAGATTGATGGCATTTTAAATAGCGAAACAAGTGTTCTGCTGTCGAGTTTGTAATATGACCTTATCCAAAGAAATATGTTCAGCACAGTCTAAGAATGCAACGCCCTACTTGGACTGTGATCTAGTGATATCAATGTTGTTGATTCATTAAAATAGTCACATTTACCATCAGCTCTGAGTCTGCTTATACTACCCAAATATAGAAAGCCCCAACCTCAAGATTGGAGCTGTTTTTATGCCTGCAATAGCAGAGCTGTAGTGAAAAACCTTTAACTTTAGAGCTTTGCAATCAAAAATGGTTATTAAGCGTCATCATAGTTCACTTAATAACCCAGTCGAAAACAGCTACCCCTCCATATGGATGAATAATTTTTTTCTATAAAATCTGACAAGCCTGATCAAAGTCTAGTCTTGGGAGACGGCTGTATAATTGATCTTCTTGACCATAGCCTATATTAATGAGTAGGTTTGAAGTCCATTTACTATCTTTAAGAAAGGTTTCATCTACCAATTCATTATTAAATCCAGACATTGGGCCCGTGTCTAAACCCAAGGCTCTACAAGCCAAAATCAGATAAGCTGCTTGCATAGAACTGTTTCTAAACGCCGTCTCTTGTATAAGTTCAGGGCTAGAGTTAAACCATGATCTGGCATCCGTATGTGGGAATAATTTAGGAAGTTGCTCATAAAACTCTTCATCATAAGCGACAATCACTGTGATAGGTGCTGTCATTGTTTTTTCGATATTACCTGATGACAGTGCTGGCTCTAATTTCGCTTTAGCGTCATCAGATTTAAGAAATACAAACCGCGCCGGTGAACAGTTGGCCGAGGTAGGTGCCATTTTAACTAAATGATAGATCTCTTCAAGTAGTGCATCTGGTACGTCTTTTTTTTGCCAAGCGTTAAAGGATCTGGCCTTACCAAACAGTTGATCTAGATCTTCTGAAGATAACGATAGGGAGTCAGTCATAGTACGTCCTAATTGATATTAATTTTTGGATAAGAATTGAAGGATTTTGCTATTGGTTGAGCAGGTTTCTGTGATTGTACTGGCATGTCCGCCCGTCACCATTAACTCAAATTGGGCATTTTGCATATTATTGGCCAAAGCCAGACCACGTTGCCATGGCACCAAAACATCATCAAGATTGCTTAAAACTAGTGTTTTATTTTTGATATGCTTGGCATTTATCAGGGGCTGATAAGCCTGCAAGGCTTTTAGTCTCGTTGAGACGTTCTCGACTGGCGCAAAGTGAGCGATGGCTTTATCTTCTTTTTGCGTGAGTGCTTCTATGTTGTCTGAGATCCAGATCGGTGGGTACAAAAATATTGCTTGCGCACGTACAAACGCTTCTACCCCTGTATCTTGTAGCAAACTGGTTCGCATACGAAAACATTTAATAGTGTGAGGATCGAGGCTTTCCCAACCATTTAAGATGACCAATTTATCTAACAATTCTGGCGCTTTATAAGCGACTTCCATACCGATAAATCCGCCAAGTGCGTGACCAACGAAATGACAATTGGACAGCCCTTCTTGTTTCAAAATTTCAATTAATTGTTCTGCTAAATCTTGCATAGAATAGTCATCGGGTAAGAGATCACTGTCAGGTGATACCCCCTCTTGTTCATAGCAAATCACATTGTAATGCTCGGTAAAACTCTCAATTTGAGGTAACCAAAAATCAGCATGCCCGCCTAAACCTGAACTAAATACGACCGTTTCTGACGTGACGTTCTTACAAGGGTATTTTTTAACTAACATAGGGTTTCATCCAATTTTAGTAAAATCCAAATTGCGGTAAAAGTATCTAATAGCTTATAAAATCAAGTTAAATTAAACTGACTAAATCAATTCAACGGTACGTTCATCGCTTTCATCATATTCGTACGCTACGGTTTCTTCGAAATTTTCGACTTTATCTATACTTTCAACGGCCTCTTGAGACTTAATATATTTGATTAACGCATCTATGGTGCCGACCTTTAGATTATGAGTATCGGCGAATTTCATCAGATCATTTCTACGAGCCATTTCACCATCTTGGTTGATAATCTCTACAATAACCGCAGCAGGCTCTAAACCAGCCAGTCTCGTTAGATCACAACCTGCCTCCGTATGCCCTGCCCGCTCTAAAACACCGCCTTCTTTAGCCACTAATGGAAAAATATGACCTGGGGTTACGATGTCATCAAAGGTAACGTCTTGAGACACGGCAGTTCTAATGGTATGAGCTCTGTCTGCCGTTGAGATTCCGGTACTTACCCCTTCCGCTGCATCAATTGAAACGGTGAAATTTGTACTATAAGGTGCTTGGTTGTCTTTGCACATGAGAGGTAGTTTTAATTTTTTGCAACGCTCGGAGGTCAAGGTCAAACAAACCAAACCTCTGGCATGGGTAATCATAAAATTGATATCATCAGGCTTGGCTAAAGTGGCTGCCATGATCAGGTCACCTTCATTTTCCCGATCTTCATCATCCATGATTATGACCATCTTGCCTGCTTTAATATCTTCAATGATTTCTGGTATTGTATTGATATTCATAAAATCCACCATTTGCATTTATATTTGCTTTTGTATGTTGTTATGTAGAGCCTGTGGTCAATTAATCACGCGCTCTACATAACGTCCTACGTTTGCTAGGCCGTATACCTACTTCATAGAGATAGTGGTATTTACGCCTTCACTAGCGTCCTCATCAAACCAACGTGAGATCACCGTTTTAGTCTGCGTATAAAACTGCACCGCTTGCTTACCATAAGGACCTAGGTCACCGAGCTTACTGGCTCTAGACCCTGTAAACGAAAACATCGGTAGCGGTACTGGAATTGGTAAATTGATACCGACTTGTCCAACATCGATATCTTGTTGGAATTTATGTGCATGGGCGCCAGACTGGGTAAAAATGGCAGTGCCATTACCATTTGGATTGGTATTGATAATCTCAATGGCTTCCTCAAGCGTGTCGGCATACATAATGCATAAGACAGGACCAAAGATCTCTTCGGTATAGCAGCTCATATCAGCTGTTACGTGATCTAAGATGGTTGGGCCAACAAAGTTACCTTCTTCGTAACCTGCTACCTGACAACCACGGCCATCTAGTCTGAGGGTTGCGCCTTCATCGACTCCCGCTTGGATTAAGCGCTCAACACGGGCTTTGGCTTGCTTAGAGATTAGCGGACCTAAATCTTTATCATCCTTGCCAGCAGACACTACTAGCTGTGCTGATTTTTCTACAATTTCATCAACCCACTGTTTAGACTCCCCAACCAATACCACGACAGACAGTGCCATGCATCGCTGCCCTGCTGCACCAAATGCCGCTCCTGCTAACTGATTCAGACTTTGTTCTTTATTGGCGTCAGGCATGATAACGGCATGGTTTTTCGCACCCATCATACATTGCACACGTTTGCCAGCCTGACCCGCACGATCATAAACATGCTTGCCCACTGCCGTTGAACCAACAAAAGATATCGCTTTTATATCAGGGTGATCGCACAGCGCATCCACTGTATCTTTACCACCATGAACCACATTTAATACCCCTTTTGGTATACCTGCCTCAAGCGCTAGCTCGACCAATCTCATGGTAACGATTGGGTTTTGTTCAGAGGGTTTTAAGATGAACGTGTTGCCTGTGGCGATGGCCATTGGAAACATCCATAGCGGTATCATGGCAGGAAAGTTAAAGGGAGTAATACCTGCACAGACGCCTATTGGCTGCTGAACGGTATACATATCAACACTACTGGCGACGTTTTCGATGTAGCCACCTTGTTGCAAGTTGCCGATACCTGAGGCGTGTTCTACGACCTCAAGGCCTCTAAATACATCACCTCTAGCATCTGCTAGTGTCTTACCTTGTTCTTCAGTCAGTAGCGCTGCCAGCTCATCCATATTTTCACGTATCAGTTGTTGATACTTTAGGAAAACACGGGCCCGTTTGCTGATTGGTGTGACACGCCAACTCTGAAAAGCCTCAGATGCCGTTTTGATAGCTTGCTCGATTTCCGCAGGTGTTGACTGTGGTACCTTGGCGATAACTTCTTGAGTGGCTGGATTGGTGATATCAATCCACTCTGTGGTAGTTGATTCGGTAAATTCGCCATTGATCAATTGCTGTACGCTGCGTGGTTCTGTATTCATGACACGGTTCCTTAAGGTAATATCAAATAGAGATTTAAATTTATGGATTGAGTTTTAAGAGCGGCTCTGATGTAGCGATTTCTCTCTCAGTGGTCACGCTCACCTCTTTTTGTTTGTTTTTAAAATTGAAAACGAGATTCATAAGAATGGCTAAAAAAGTAGCGGTACCGATACCGCCTAAATCAAAGCCTGCAATGTTTAGTGAATAGTTGCCAGTACCTAAGATTACTGGGACGGCAGCTACCAACATATTGCCATTCTTACTAAAATCAATTTTTGCATTCATCCAGATACGCGCACCAGCAATCGTGATTAAACCAAAGACAACGATTGAAGCACCGGTCAAAATAGGCACTGGGATGGTGCTGACTAAAGTTCCAAACTTAGGAGATAAACCCAATAAGATTGCGAAAACACCTGCTATGACAAAGACGACGGTAGAGTAGATTTTTGTCGCGGCCATCACGCCGATGTTTTCTGCATAGGTCGTCATACCAGTGCCGCCTACCGAGGCTGAAAGCGTAGTACACAGGCCGTCAGCGAAGAACGCTCTACCCATATAAGGTGAGATACTTTTGCCAGTCATCGCTTCTACCGCTTTGAAATGCCCAAGGTTTTCAGCGATCAAGATGATAAAGACGGGTGCAATCACTAATATGGCACTGGTCTCAAAGACAGGAGAATAAAGGGTTGGAATACCGAACCAAGCAGCATTTGCAATTGGACTAAAATCGATAGGCGTGCCCATGCCCAAGACGTTCGTTAATAGGAAATAAATAAAATATGCAGCGACCAATCCGATTAACAGTAACAGGCGTCTGACCATACCTTTGGTAAATACGGCAACTGAACAGATACATAATACGGTGACCAACGCCATCCAAGAGTCAAAGCTACTGCCGATGACGCTTTGTATGGTGACCGGCGCTAAGTTCAACCCGATAATCATCACAATGGACCCAGTGACCACAGGTGGCATCAAATTTTCAATCCACTCTGTCCCTGTTTTCATCACCAGCAGACCCATCAATGCATATAAAACCCCGCAGACAACGGTACCTCCCAGGGCAATACCAATATTCGGATTGATACCCGTGCCGCTATACCCTGTTACTGCTGCAACTGCTCCGATGAATGCAAAACTAGAGCCCAAATAGCTGGGTACGTGACCCCCAGTAATCAGAAAGAAAAGTATCGTACCTATACCAGTAATCAGCATGGTTAAGCTAGGATCAAAGCCCATCAGTAAGGGAGCTAAGATTGTCGCACCGAACATTGCAAATGAGTGCTGTGCGCCTAATACCACACTTTTACCCATTGGTAAGTATTCATTGATACCTACCGGTGTCGTTTCTAGGTTCCCGGTGTAGGGACGCCATTTCACAAACCATTTATCCATTTTGAATATCCTTAAAAAAAGTAGAGGTGTGATACTTAGTTTTTGCACTTACTTAATTGATGGTAGTCTCGATTGAAATAGATGAGACTTTCACAATCAGGCTTGTGTTTGATATCCAATACTTCACAAATAAGAATATCGTGGGTCCCCACCGAGCTGATGAGTTTGATTTTGCAATCAAAAGAGATACTGGCATCCTCTAACACAGGCGATCCGGTTGACAGCGTGGACCAATTGCCTTGCTCAAATCTTTCTTCCAGCGCCTTTTTACCACCGAACACACCGCTCAAATCTTTATGTTCAAGACCAAGTGTGTTGACGCATAGCACCATATTTTCTTTAAAAAATTTGTATACAGAAGCGCTTCGGTTTAAACACACTAATAGGGTTGGCGGTTCGTCAGTGACACTGCATACCGCTGAGGCTGTAAATCCTGCGCGCCCTGCTGGACCCTCAGTGGTAATAATGTTCACGGCAGCCGCCAACTTGCTCATCGCATCTCTAAAAGACTGCTGCATGTCGGTTAAGTTTCCTGCCGTAGAGGTGAATGATTCTTTAGACTTATGTTTCATTAATGAGGATTGCGTTACTTGGCTTTCTTTAATTACTGTATTCATCTGTCATTTCCTTTTAAACAATATTCCGCCACATATGTAGTCAACTAAAGCGCCCTACTACAGTCCAATGCTAGTGGGTTCGATGTCAGGTAACTTTAAATTCACTAATTGCAGTTATTTTTAAACAGGTTTTTATCCAATGTGCGCTATGGACGCGATTTCGACCAAAGCATCTGGTTTAACCAACCCACATTGGATACAAAATCTTGCTGGCTTTTCATTGGGAAAAAATTCTGCATAGACTTGATTGACCGCGTCATAATCTGCCCAGTCTTTTACAAAGATTGAGTTAAATGTCACATCATCCATATCGCCGCCAGCAGTTTGAATAACGTTTTGAATCGTTGTTAACACGTGGCGAGTTTGAGCAGCGGCATCACCCACATGTACGACATCGTTGTTTTCATCGAAAGGCAAGGTGCCCGAGACATAAACGATGTTGTCGGCCTTAGTCGCTGGTACATAAGGGGCTAATGGTTTGCTGGTACCTTCAGGGATAATCACTTGTTTAGACATATCTACATTCCTATTGCGGTTGGATTAAGTATGAAAATCGTGGTTTAGGTTGCTAAAAACTGGCTAAGTAAAACGTTAGCTATTCGAAAAACACTGCTGCATGCTGGCAACATCAGACACCCAACCAAAAAAGGTTTTTACGTTATATAGTGTGGCGTCATGAGCCTCTACTGGCCCTGCTTGATAGCAAGCGTCATCTAACAACACCCCAAAATACTCAAGGAAAAACCCATCTCGAAGCGTAGATTCAACACAGACGTTGGTCGCGATACCTGTGAGCAATAGATTACGTATGCCCCGTGACCGCAATACGCTATCGAAGTTGGTGTTAGCAAAGCCGCTATATCGAGGTTTATCTATAACGATGTCTTGAGGCGCAGGGCTAAGCTCGTCGATCAACTCATAATCCCAGCCCCCTTTTGCCAATAGCGTTCCCTCAATTTCAGGATTCTTACGCATGGTTTTTAGGGCATTTGATTTGTGATAATTGGGCGATCCACTACCACCCGCTTCGACATACTTGTTGTCCCAGCCATTTCTAAAGTAGATGACTTGTATGCCAGCTTGATGCGCAATATCCACGGCTTGCTTTATCTTATCGATGACAGGTTTGGTCGCTGTGACATCGAACCCAGCCAAATCTAGATAACCACCTTGGCTGGCATACGCGTTTTGCATGTCCACTACGATCAGCGCCGTCTGGGATGGATCTAACTTAATAGGTTCAGGCAACGACTCTAAAACAGGAGAGGATTCCTTGGTAAAGTCTGCACAAATTGTATTAACCGAATTCATATCTACTCCTTTTATTAGGCTTCGCTGACAGCTTGGCTGGCCACTGGTGTATCAACATTGATGCGGCTCTTCATCAAGGGTTGAATTCTGCTACCAAAATCTTCCACGCCTTGCACGAAATCATCAAAGGTCAATAGAACACCATCCGTACCTTGTACTTCAGCGACTTCGTCCAACATACTGGCGACGTTTTCAAAAGAGCCGACCAGCGTACCCATGTTGATATTGACTGGCGAAACGCTTGATGCCATATGGCGAACGTTGGTATCTTTGCCTGAGGTTTTGTCCTTACCACCTTGTGACTGCAGCCAATCAATGGCTTCAAAATCCGCGCCATCATTGTATGATTGCCACTTTGCTTGGGCTTTTTCATCGGTCTCATCTGCGATGACCATAAAGAGAACATAGGTTGGAACATTGCGGCCCGTCTGATCCGTATGTACCTTTAAGCGGTCATTAATGCCGGCATAGGCAGTTGGCGTGTTTAAACCTTTACCGAAGACAAAGTTGTAATCAGCGTATTTTGCAGAAAACGCCAAGCCCGTATCTGATTGACCCGCACAGATAATCTTCATATCCGCTTTTGGAATGGGCTTCACTTGACAGTCATTCATCTGAAAGAACTCACCCTTCAAATCAGATTGGCCTGTCGCCCAAAGATCTCTTAGAATTTGTACATATTCAGATAGGTAGTCATAGCGCTTGCCAAAATAATCATCGCCTGGCCACATTCCCATCTGTCCATATTCTGCTTCTTGCCAGCCAGTCACGACATTCAATCCAAAACGCCCGTTTGAGATGCTATCAAGCGTTGATGCCATTCTCGCTACGATTGCTGGCGGCATGACTAACGTCGCCGATGTGGCATAGATTTTTATCTTAGACGTGACCGCAGCCAACCCTGCCATCAAAGTAAAGCTCTCGAGGTTGTAATCCCAAAACTCAGTTTCTCCGCCAAAACCGCGCAGCTTGATCATCGAAAGTGC
This sequence comes from Psychrobacter sp. NPDC078631, assembly GCF_050268165.1. NCBI lineage: Bacteria > Pseudomonadati > Pseudomonadota > Gammaproteobacteria > Moraxellales > Moraxellaceae > Psychrobacter > Psychrobacter sp. NPDC078631. Next base: position 52,655 of record NZ_JBNNGG010000003.1, read on the forward strand.
AAAATCGAAGCCATAGTGCTCAGCACGTTGCACAATTTGTTTATTTAGCTCAAATGTTGGCTTATACTGCGGCGCGTTTTTCGAGATTAACCAGCCGTTATTACCAATCGGACAAAAAATACCTATTTCCATGATTTCACCTATACGTTTGAGGAAGAAAAGAGCGATAAAAGAAATAAAGATTATTTCATGTTTTTTATATAGCATAATTTATGCCAAATTAATTAATCCTTATTTATCAATTACTTATATAATTTTCATACAAAAATTATTAAACCATATGGTCTAAAAATATGCAGAGAAATAGTGCGAGGTGTTATAAGTTGGTGCAAAGTGTTATAAAATAGTGCACAAATGTATAAATTGTTTATAAGTACGTTTTGATAGTGGTTTGGATGAAGATAAGGTGGAATAAGCAGCAGAAAAGACTGGTCAACAGCAGGTTGCTATAGTCGGTGAACCTGCAAACCGATATGGTATTGCTCGCTTTTGGAGTAGTTGGCATACCTATTTTGATCAACCAATAGCATCTGCATTTGGTTACTTCGACCCTTTTTTAAATTGAATCAACTATCATTTAAAACTAGGTTCATATGGCTTTACGATGAGGGAAAATATAGTGAAAGAATACGCACTAAAAGAAGAGACAGAGACGAGTGCAAAGATATTAAAAAAGAAAGAACATATCATTAATGCTGCATTGATCGTATTTTCCCAAGAGGGATTGAATGGCGCGCGCATGGAGCAAATTGCCGAAGAGGCTGATATATCTAAATCGAATATATTTTATTACTTTCAAAGTAAAGAAGTTCTGTATGTTGCTGTTTTAGAAAAGGTGCTGAGTAAGTGGTTATCGCCTTTGAGTGAGATTAACGTCAACCAAGATCCAAGGGTTGCCCTTAAGACCTATATTGAAGAAAAATATAAAATCTCAAAAAAATCACCGGCAGCATCGAGACTGTATGCGTTAGAGATTATACAAGGGGCACCTCATTTGATGGCTGTATTAAAAGGCCCTTTGAAATCTTTGGTTCGTGAAAAGGTGGCAGTGATTGATGGCTGGATTGCAGATAACAAGATTAAGTCCGTGTCTGCTATCCATTTGATTTTTCATATTTGGGCGGTGACTCAGCACTATTCTGACTTTTCTACGCAAACTGAAGCGGTGTGTAATCATAGCTTGAGAAATAAGAAGTTCGCTAATGAGGCATTAAACACTAGCATTCAACTTCTGGTAGATAGTTTGATTCCGTGATTTGATATGAGTAAAGTACAGTTTCTCAATTAGGAAAGCCCCAATCCGAAGATTGAGGCTTTTTTTATGTCCGCCATTTAAGGGCTGTAGTTTAGATAAAACACTACATGACTAAAACTTCTTTTATTTAACCCCTATAGTCACGATTGTATAAGGATGACTTGTAAGAAAGCAGCACCTACAAGTGAGGTTAGCAACCAAGATAAGTAGTGATATAATGTCCCGATAATCGATATTTTATAAAAGGGTTACATTATGGCTCGTACCGCTAGCGCATTGCACATTTTAGTAAAACATAAAGAACAAGCTGAGGACATTATTGCCAAGCTTAAAAAAGGCGCTAAGTTTGATGTACTGGCCAAACGATACTCAATTTGCCCATCAGGCAAAAAAGGTGGCAGCTTAGGTGAGTTTGGCAAAGGTGATATGGTAGGGCCATTCGATAAGGTTTGCTTTACTGGCGAACTATTTACCCCGCATTTAGTAAAGACCAAATTTGGCTGGCATGTCGTAAAAGTCCTTTATAGAACATAAGCATTGGTGTTTTGATTGTAAGCCAACTGGAGTATGCCTCAAACATTGTCCTGATTCGCATATGCTTTAACATCGTGGTAATTATGTGTGAATCAGGATTTGATGTTTGGTCGACCTATCCCTTTCTAATCCTTACGTCAAACTACCCTTATTTTATTTAAGCAGTATTTTACTTAAGCAGTTTTCTACGAGTTGAGGTCAAATAGTGAGAGGCGAGATAAGTTGTCATCAGCCTTTAAAACCCCTAGGTAATTCAGGTGCAGGCAAACGTTTCACATCAGAGTCAACATTACCGAAACGCTCATGGCCATTATTCCAATCAATAATAGACTGCTTAATCTCAGCTTTGTTATCAGCAACGAAGTTCCACTACATTAGCACTTGGTTATTAAGCGGTTCGCCGCCGATGAACATGATACGTGTGCCCTTTTTAGCAGCCAACTTAATACTTTTATTATTGGCGACATCGCTATCATGAAAACGGAATAACTGATCTTGCCGACAAACCTCGCCTTCGGACGCTACCTCTCCTTCTGAAACCAAGATACCGTACTCAAAGTCTGGCTCTAAATTTATTGTGCCACTACAGGTACAATAAAAAGGATATATAATTGATGCATCTAAAATATGAGCAATGAAAACATGGATATCGAAAGCAATACTGCTGATCAAATAGAAATTATCTATGAAGATGAGTATATAGTAGCGATTAATAAAGAAGCTGGTCTGTTGGTGCATCGCAGTTGGCTGGACAAAGGTGAGACACGCTTTGCCATGCAGCTTACTCGTGATGCGGTAGGCTGCCATGTGTTTCCAGTGCATAGGTTAGACAAACCTACATCAGGTGTATTGTTGTTTGCCAAGAGTTCAGCCATGGCACGTAGCCTTACCGAAGCGTTTACTGAACGCAAAGTGACCAAGCAATATTTGGCTGTGGTGCGCGGGTTTATGTCTGAGCAAGGTACTGTTGATTACGCGTTGAGCTTTAAGCCTGACGCCATTGCCGATAAATTTGCCAACTTAGATAAACCTGCTCAAGAAGCAGTGACTCACTGGCAGAGTTTGGCACAAATTGAGCTGCCATTTGCAGTATCAAAAAAGCATGCCACTAGCCGCTATAGTCTGGTACGCTTAACGCCTGAAACTGGACGCAAACATCAGCTGCGTCGGCACATGAGACATGTATTCCATCACATCGTGGGTGATACCAGTCACGGCGATATACGTCATACACGATTTTTTCGTACTCACTATGATTGCACGCGTATGTTGCTGCATGCTCAGACTTTGGCACTCAGCCACCCCGTCACTGGTGAGCCACTAGTACTAACAGCTGGATTAGACGATCAATGGATGCGTATCTTAGAAGAGTTCTCTTGGACAGATAGTGCTAAAGCCTAAACTTATCTAAAATAGTCAGTGAAAAAGGCCAAAATACGGCTGCTAAAGGTTCGGTTCCCTAGTGAGGACTTGAGACATTGGCTATGGGTCAACCTGGGAGTTTCCCAAACTTTGCGTAACTGCTTATAATCCACTAACTGGAGAATAAGCAATTACTACTCAACAAACATTATACTAAGCGTGCAGTTTCAATTTTTACAGATAATACCTTGTCACTTAGTACGCTCTGTAACTCGTCATAATGTGGTAGGCGCTTATGTTTATCTAATTCACCCAAGCTTTTCCATTTCTCAACCAATGTGATTTTTTGCGAATCGTTAATATCAGGATAAACATCATAACGCTCGCACCCATCTTCAAGCACACTTTCACTTGCGCACTTATAAATGGCGTTTAAAACGGTGTTGTAATGCTGTGTTTCACATAGGATATCCACAACAATCATAACTTCATTGTTCATTTTTAACCTTTATTTTGGTGTATAAGGCTGCTTACACAGCCTTTAGTTCAAGAAGAGAGAATTAACGCTCAATGACGATTTTGCCTGTAGCTAATCCTGACTCTAGACGAGAGTGAGCAGCTTTAACTCCATCCAAAGTGAAAGGGAAAACACTATCAATCAAAGGTTTAACTTGGCCTTTATCTACAAGCCCAGCAAGTCGGCGTAGGATGTCACCATGAGTTTCTCTATCCATGTTATGGATAATTGAAATCGCCATAAATACTAGATCTAATCTAAGAGCCTTAAAGTGCATTTCAGTTAAATTATAATCAGCATAACCAATTGTAGAGATAACATGCCCCTTCAGTTTGGCCGCGATTAGTGAGTTTTGTAGAACGGGCCCACCCACTGTATCAAATACCGTATCGAAGCCTTGACCATTGGTCAGTCGTTCAACATATTCCTTTGGTTCTTCTTTAGGAAATAGAACCGTTTCATCTGCACCCAATTGTTTTGCAATTTCTGCGCGTTCTTCATCTACAACAGTCGTTGTAACATGTGCACCTAGCGCTTTCGCAAGCTGTAGACCGATGTGGCCTACACCACCTGTACCACCATGAACTAAAACTTTATCGCTCGGCTGGATTTCAGCTCGACCAATAATTGCTTCCCAAGCGGTAATTGCTACTAAAGGCAAGCTAGCCGCTTCACCAAAGCTAAGCGTTTTAGGTTTGTGTGCTAATAATACAGCGTCAGCTTCAACCTTATCAGCTAGAGTACCTGGAATGCCAACAATACCACCGACACAACCATACACTTCATCACCAACTTTGAAGTTAGTTACACCTTCACCTACTTCACTGATTACGCCCGATACATCCATGTGAAGAATTGCTGGATAAGTCATACCAGCAGTGCCTTCACTGCCTTGACGAATTTTCGTATCAACAGGATTCACACTTGTCGCTTTTACATCAATTACGACATGACCACGCTTTGGTTTTGGCGCATCAACTTCGATTTCATGTAAAACATCAACGTCACCATGACCATTAATAGCTATTGCCTTCATAATATTTTCCTCTTTGTTATTGACGAAAGTGATAGTATCAATATAATTAGAGCTTAAAAACATATAAGTAGTTGAATGATTCGTTCCAAAAGGTTGATAATGTGATTAATTCTATCGAAGAGCTAAAGATTTTTAGTACGATTTTTGAATTAAAATCTATACGTAAGGCAGCTGATGCTCACAGTTTAACTTCCGCGGCTGTAAGTAAAAGATTAATAGCATTAGAAAATAGACTAAGTTCTAAGCTGTTTTACAGAACAACTAGAACTCTCAGCCCAACACACACTGGAGAAAAGCTATACAACCATACTCAAAAACTTTTAAGCATGACAGAAGAGATTGAACATGACCTAGACCCAACAAATACATTAAAAGGAAAAATAAAAATAACGGCGTCGGCCTCATTCACACAAAGTTTCTTATTGTCAGTAATCAGTGGGTTTTTAGAAAAGTATCCGCAGATAAATATTGAAATTATATCTTCAGATAGCCTTGTTGATTTAACTGAGCAAGGTATTGATTTAGCGATTAGACATGGGCCATCTAGAGACTCATCATTAGTAGGCCAAAAACTTCTAGATTCAAAAAGACTTTTATGTGCCTCACCAGACTACTTAATCCGACACGGTACACCAAAATCACCGGTAGATCTGAGGCGACATAAAATATTAACTGTTGGTCAAGAAAGTAATTGGCATTTCATAAAGGGAGGTGAGCGAACAACGATAAAGTTGACTCCTATTTTCTCATCAACTTTGGGAGATAGCGTTTTGGGTATGGCTGAGTCAGGTCATGGGATTGCATTACTATCCGACTGGCATATTAGAAATAGTGTTTTAAATGGGCAGCTGAAAATCGTTTTAGACGACTGGGAAAGTGATCCATCAATTTCTATAAACCTCCTATACCCATCGAGGAAAAATCAATCAATGGTAGTAAAGAGCTTTATTAATTATTTGAAAATGAGGCTTGCAGATAGCTCTCTTTGAAACGCTCATACTTGCCTATCAGTCAACCTAAAGGCCCTTCTACCTTAGATATTGCAGAGTTAAAATGCGAGGGGATGAGCATAGAAGATATCGAGGCATTACCAGCTATGTATGCAAACGCAGCCATGATTGCTAAAAATGCAGGTTTTGGTGGTGTTCAAATACATGCAGGACATGGGTTTCTTCTAAGTCAGTTTTTATCTCCGTTGTTCAATCGCCGCACCGATGGATACGATGGATCCATAGAAGGAAGATTCCGTGTCGTATATGAGGTGATAGAAGCCGTTAGAGAGATGGTAGGCGATGCATTCCCCATTGGTATTAAGATAAACTCAACCGATCAATTAGAAGGTGGCCTAACAGAAGAGGATGCTATGGGAATGATTGGTATCATTGATCAGACTTCTATCGATCTGATTGATATCAGCGGTGGCACTTATTTTCCAGGAGCGCCTGCAAGCTCAGACAGCAGCTCTGGTAGTGGGCCTTACTTCGTTAGTTTTGCACAACGTGCAAAACAGATAACCACTATTTCTATTATGGCGACAGGCGGTTTTAAAACGCGTCAGCAAGCTATTGATGCTATTGCGAGTGGCGCGGTCGATATGGTCAGTATAGGTCGTGGTATGGCATTAAATCCAAATCTAGCCAATGACTGGTTAAATATTGAATGTGGTGACTCAAAGTTTCCAAGATTCGATACTAACCCTCCAGGCGGCGTCACTGCTTGGTATTACATGCGACTAACAGCATTAGCAGAAGATAATAAGGATGCCTTCGATTTAGATCTAGAATCTGCTATGAGTATTTATGATGCAAGAGATGAGGCTCGTTGCGATGAATGGCGTCAAGTATTTGGCGATGTTTAGAGTATACCCCAACGAAACCAGTTATTTCACTCTTAAAACCTATTAACAGACCATCTAAAACAGACCGCTATAATGGAACCACTTATAACAGCTTTTAAGAATAGTTATATCTGTTAGACTTTACTCGATTACTTTATATGCTCATAATAAACTTAAAAGATAGTCTCTTATAACACGCTCCAAAACCTCAAGTTTTTCAAAATACCTTTTCATCAAGTCATCAGTATCTTGTAGCACTATGTATATAGGCCATTTAATGATAATTAGCCATTTGTTAGTGATCATTTTATCAAAAACCTTTTGCACAGCTTTGTGACTACGCTCACGGATATTAGTCTCATTTAGAATGATGCATTTTTTTGAGAGTTAAAGGATGATAAGAGAATAACAAACGCAGAGCACCATTTGATGCCTTGCGTTCATTAGATTGAACTGTATTTACAAAATACTGCGTCTAAATTGCAGATAGGCCGCTGTGATCGCCGCGGCATCTTCTATCTGCGGATAGTGACCTAGCATAGGCATAGTCGTTATATTAGCATTGGGTATCAGCTGACGATAACGATCAATCATATGCTGACCTGAGATAGGATCTTTGGCACCTGCGATCAATTTCACCGGTACAGTACTGTCGATAATCGCACCTACCCATCGCTCGCGGTACTGCTGACGTTGGGGCATATAGTTAATCAGCTTATGCATCACGCCCAATCCATCATTGTGACTTAACAGCTGCCATAGCGTGTCTATCACCTCTACTGTGGGCTGCGTGTCGGGGCCAAATATCCGTTGTAAGCTGCCCGCAAATTTCTCCTTATTAATCAGCTTTGATACCAGAGGGCCTAATGGCGATAGCAGTAGCTTCTGTACCAAGATAGGTTTGTGCGTCTCAGGAAACAGACCACCGTTTAAAAAGCATACGCTAGCAATGTGTCGCTCAGCGCTCCCTTCGACTTGTCTGGCTAGCAGTTCCTGAGCCACCGTATCACCATAGTCATGCGCTAATATATGATAATCATTGACGCCCAGTTTTTGCAAAACAGCTTGATAAATATCTGCCTGCTCACTGATTAGATAGCGCGCGTTTTTGGGTTTATCTGATAATCCAAACCCTAGCATATCGAGTGTGATGACATAATAGTGCTCGGTTAGCGCATCCCACATGCCCTCCCAGTCCCAACTGGCACTAGGATAACCGTGAATCAATAGCAATGCAGGCGCACTCTTATCCCCTGCATACCGAGTAAAGATTTGATGCCCATGAATTGATTCATATTGCCCCTGCCGTTGCCACTCATCAAGAGTTATCATTAGAGACTTACTCCTCAAATGATGGGTCAGTGCGGCGCAGTTTTCTTAGTAACGCAGGCCATGCGATATCGCCATTCGCCCCACGTGTGACTTGCTCTGATGCAGCTTGGATACCGGCCAATATTTGTGCTGGTATCGGCGTCAATGCACCACCCCCACTCTGCGCTTTGATTTGAATTTCACACGCTCTTTGCATGATATACATGTATAAGAACGCATTGGCAACCGTATCGGCACAGGTGAGCAGACCATGGTTACGCAAAATCATAAAGTGAGCATCGCCTAAATCAGCAACCAAACGAACCTTTTCTTCAAGGTTTAATGCGACGCCTTCGTAGTCGTGGTATGCCAAGTTAGATAGCGGAAATAATGACTGTTGCGAGATAGGTAGCAGGCCTTTTTCTTGCGCTGAGACAGCCACCCCATCATTTGTGTGCAGATGGATAACGCAATGAGCATCATCACGAGCTTCGTGCACCGCACTATGAATGATAAATCCAGCTGGATTTACGTCAAACTCTGATGGTGATACTTTCTCGCCTTCTTTATTGACCTTGACTAGACTAGATGCGGTAATCTCTTCAAATAACATCCCGTACGGATTGATTAAAAACTCATCTTCAGTACCTGGTACGCGCGCAGAGATGTGAGTGAATACCAAATCATCCCAGCCATAAGAGGCAATCATTCGATAACAGGCGGCAAGATTTACGCGCATCTGCCACTCTTGTTCGCTGATATTATGGTGTACACTCGAGGTTGAATCGGTCGATGTCGCGGTTTGCATAGTTGTTTGCATGGTGTATTCCTTTACTGTGTTAGATATCCTGAATGATTACTTTACACCATTTCATAAAACCAAATCTGTCAAAAACATTACACTTATGAATATCAATCATTATTTAAATAACGACCCATGGTTTAGTCAATTGCCAGCCATTGTGCAGCCGCTACTGGCAGGCGATGCGGTGCTAAAGGTATACCAAAAAGGCCAAATGATTCATGCCATCGGTGATAACGATGATGCGGCGCTACACTTTGTCGTGTCGGGTACGATTAGAGTCTGTAACGTGAGCGCTAGTGGCCATGCCATGACACTGGCGCATCTATCTAGTGGTGAGTGGTTTGGTGAAATATCTATCATAGATGATAATCCTCGCACCCATGATGCGTGGACGACTAATAAAGTAACGCTCATCTCAATCCCAAGAAATCTAGTCATTCAGACAGCGCAGTTGCATCCGATTTTATACAAGCACCTCGCGCTTATAACCTGCGAGCGAATCCGCCGAGCATTTGAATGGATTGATGATGCTACCTCACTCAATACCTCAGCGCGATTGGCTAGCATGCTGATTGGACTGATCGATACTTATGGACAGCAAATAGGAGACGACATCAAAATAGATCTGCGCTTATCGCAAGAAGAGCTGGGCTTTATGCTTGGTACCACCAGACAAACCATCAATAAAATTATTCAATCATGGCAAAAACAAGGCCTTATCGATATGCACTATGGTTTTATCACTATAAAGAACAAACCCCAGTTGATGGCAATGATGAATCCTGCCTGACTTGAATATATAAAGCCATCTCAACAACTCACACAACATCTAACTTATGATAGTTAGCATCAATCGCCTTAACATCTTCTTAACAGACCACTTGCTATGGTAAGAAATGACGTTTCCTACCATCTGTTGAGAAGTATCTGTATGTCCATACCTCAAGTCATCAAGACCAATGTGCTAAAAATCAAAGCACCTGACGCCAACGCAAAGACTAGCTACCTTAGTAAGCTCTATAATCGTGAGATAAATCTCAGTTATCTTATTTTCATTGTGGCTTTATATTTGGTAGCGACTGCAAATATTGGGTTTTTTGAGCAGGTGCTAAATGTCTATCCATTTAGCAAAAACATCGGATTTATCCTGTCTATTACAGGCTTGTTATTCGGACTGATGTGGTTGGTATTGCAACTGCTTTGCTATCGCCCAATTGCCAAACCAGTATTGATTGCGCTACTAATCACTGCCGCCGTCTGTGGTTATTTTACCGATGCTTATGGGACGATATTTGACACCAACATGCTGATCAACAGTCTGGAGACCGATCAAGCAGAGGCGATGGGATTGTTTGCCCCTAGCATGGTCATTCGGGTGCTGATATTAGGCGTGTTGCCAGCATTTATCATTAGCAAAATTCGTCTGAAACGCTCTACGTGGCAGCGAGGCATACTACAAAAAACAGCCACGTTGATATTGTCTATCGCGCTAATTGCCGTTTGTATTTTGCCGTTTGGTGATCAGTACGCCAGCTTCTTTCGTCAGCATAAACAAGTTCGCTCTTATGCCAACCCGATCACGCCTATTTACTCTACGATCAAACTTGGCGAAAACTATATCGATGAGCTACGCCGTCCTGATACTTTCACGCTACATGCGACAGACGCGAAACGCGTGGCACCTGCTAATAGTGTGGATGGCAGCGGCAAACCTAAACTGATGGTGTTTGTGGTTGGGGAAACGGCTCGCGCAGATCACTTCGGTTTGAACGGCTATACACGCAACACCACACCGCTGCTCTCAAAGCAGACGGACCTTTATAGCTTTAAAGATGCCGTCTCCTGCGGCACCTCTACGGCCTACTCCGTACCCTGCATGTTCAGCTATGCGAATCGAGTAGACTACGATATCGATACCGCCAAGTATAATGAGAACGTACTAGATACGCTCAGCAAGCAAGGGATCAATGTCGTTTGGCGGGACAACAACTCTAGCTCAAAAGGCGTGGCTGATCGCGTTACTTTTGAAGACTACAAAACAGCTGACACAAACCCCAACTGTGATGTCGAATGCCGAGATATCGGTATGCTTGATGGGTTTGATGCACTTGTAAAGTCAGGCAGCTCACAGAAAGAGATGGCTAAAGACACGCTCATTCTGATGCATCAAATGGGCAATCATGGTCCCGCTTATTACCAGCGCTACCCTAAAAAATTTGAAAAATATAACCCTGTCTGCATGACCAATGAGCTGTCTAAATGTGATGCTCAGTCTGTGATAAATGGCTACGATAATGCGATTCGTTATACCGATTATTTTTTGAGTAATGTGATTGATACGCTAAAGCCTTATGAGCAAGATTATGATGTGGTAATGGTATATATTAGTGATCATGGGGAGAGTTTGGGTGAAAATAATATCTACCTGCACGGCTTGCCCTATAAGTTCGCACCAGATGCCCAAAAACACGTGCCTACGATAGTTTGGTCGCCCAATAGTAATAGTATCGATACTGAAAGTCTTTCTAGTATGGTCAATGAGCCTGTGTCGCACGATTTCATTACGCCAACATTGCTTAGCTTTTTTGGTATTACGACCGATGAAGTCAAAGGTGAAGCAACCCTTTTCAAACTGTCCCATTCTAATTGAGTGGTTAAAAGTGAGTTATTCCAAATAATTTATTAAAACAGCTCTCTACATTCGTTTTTATATTACTCAGTTCTTTTAGGTAACCACTATTTTTTAGGTCAGCATCATGTACAAGATACTCGTCATTGAAGACAACCCCGATATCGTGGCCAATATTTATGCTTTCTTTGAGCCAAAAGGGTTTGAATTGGACAACGCGCACAACGGCTATAGCGGGCTAACGCTCGCCTCAAACAATCGTTATGATGTGATACTACTCGATGTGATGCTGCCAGGTATGGATGGCACGCAGCTGTGCAAAAAACTCAGAGAAGAGTTGCATGATAAAACGCCCGTGCTAATGCTCACGGCTCGCGATACAATCTTGGATAAAGTCGCTGGGTTTGATAGCGGCGCTGATGATTATTTGGTTAAGCCGTTTTCGTTGGTTGAGTTGGAGTGCCGTATCAAAGCGCTCATACGTCGCACCGAGGACGATCATTTTGCCCACAGTATTGCTGTCGGAGCGTTGTCCTTAAACAATAGTGAGCATACCATTATGCGCGACGGACAATCACTAAAGCTCACCCCTACTGGCTTTAAAATATTGCACATCCTAATGAGTGCAGCACCTAGAGTCGTCAGTAAAACTGAGATTGAAGAAAAAGTGTGGGGACTAGATATACCGAGTAGTGATGCACTGCGCACCCATATGCATAGTGTGCGCGCACAGGTTGATAAGCCATTTGACACACCCATGATAGTCACAGTACCTGGCGTGGGCTACCAAATTGTTGTCCCTAATAAATCAGCAAGCGCGTAGTTATCATTACAGTATGGATTGAATAAACCTTATCCAATTTACTAACTGACTGACCGTACCATATTTCTCGCTCTATTATATATAGCCCTGTTATATATCGCCTTATTCTATTAGGTTGTCCTACGCCATGCTCAATATAGACTCGATAGCCAATAAGTTCAGACTGTCTTACTTCATATTCGCGTTATTACTGTGCGCAGCTTTTGTCAGTATTTTCTTGTACGCAGAGAGCCGAATAGAGCAAGATTTGGTCAAGGCTCGCCTATTGCAGCAGCTAGAGCTTAGTCAAGAAAAATACGGTGACCAGCCTATTTATGTCGCTGACCCAGGTATCAAGATTTATCGCTATGATAAAGCACCTGCTAGTTTGCAAGCGATAGCCAATGACACGGTGCAAGAGACTTCTGTCACTGTTAATAAGGCCTCTGGAGCAGGTCATGCCAACCTGCATCTTTTTGCCTATACCCAAGACGGTCAAACCTATATTTTGACTTACCTAGAAAACACAGAAATGGTAATGGAAAATTATCCAGTCTTGGCGATATTTGAACACCTAGAAGACATATTTGCAGATACGCTAAAAGTAGCCGTGATTTTAAGCTTACTTATCGCCGCTATCTTTTCTCAGTTATCTTCCAAACAGATCATCAAGCCTTTATTAGATTTGAAACGAGCCGTCGAGACTGACCATCATAACTTAAGCGACTTGACACACTTGCCATCTGAGGTTGGTGTCTTGGCACGGGCTATCGATGAGAAAAACCATAAGTTAGAGCAATATCTCAAGCGCGAGCAACTATTTACTGGTGATGTCAGCCACGAGCTGCGTACGCCGTTGACTATTATCATGGGGGCTTCCGAGGTATTGGCCTCGCAATTAGATGCTGACAGCCACTTAAACGAGTTTACCAACCGTATCAGTACCACGGCAAAAGAAACTTCTGAGATTATCACTGCCCTGCTCCTACTATCGCGCGCGCCTGAAAAGTTAGACGCGCCGCAAACCTCTATCAACAGTATCGCCTTAGCGGAAATGCAGCGCCTAAAATACTTACTGCGGTATAAGTCTGTCACTTGTCAGGTAATTGCTGAGCAGGAATACAGCGCTTACGTACGGCCCGAACTACTAAAAATGGCATTGGGTAACCTCATAAAAAATGCATTTCAATATACCGATGATGGCGAAGTAGCCATTAATATCGATGACGAAAAAATCACAGTGACTGATACTGGCTTAGGTATTCCTGAGGCGATGATGCCTTTACTCTATGAACGGTTTGAGCGATTAGAGTCTCAGTATAAAGACGAGCAAACAATTCTGTTGTCAGAGCATGATACAAAACATAAGGTTGAAGGGTCAGGTCTAGGACTCAGTATCGTCCAGCGTATCATGTCACATATGGGCTGGCAGCTCACTCACCAAGCCAATCGCTCAGGTGGCAGTACCTTTAGTATTTATTATAAATAACCTCGTGATAGCTCAAAGACATATTCATTTCCTAATAATAATTGCTGATTGGGAAACGACAAATTTAAACACCCATTATGCTTTATTCTCATCCCTCTATATCCTCTTAACGTTTTCTTAACCTCTCCCGTCTTATACTCAGGCTATCTTAATTTTAATAGACCATTAAGAATGTCCTATGAAGCAAATCACTCATACCAACCTTATAGAGCCGTTAGCCGAGCATAGTTCTGTCAACCAAACAGCACATGATAGTGCACTTGCAGCTGACAGCTTCGCAAGTCATGCCAAAGGCAAAACAGGAATTTACCGCATTATAAAAGCCACTGGTTACTCTCTAGACGGCTTTAAGGCCGCATATAAATTTGAAGCGGCTTTTAGACAAGTGGTGTGGCTCAATCTTGTACTGCTAGCTGCTGTCATCGTTATGCCTTTTGCGCTTGGTATAAAAATGATGCTAGTCGTCGCTTCTTTTTTATCTTTGATTGTTGAGCTAATCAACACAGGTATCGAAGCCTGCGTTGACCATACTTCGACCGCCAAGCACCCACTCGCAAAAATCGCAAAAGATGTCGGCTCTGCGGCTCAGTTCTTAGTGTTAAGTTTGTTAATGGTCTTATGGGTAATGGCATTATCTGCTCTATTTTATTAGAGTCTGCTCTATTTTATTAAAGCATGCCGAGCACTCGCTTAACAGCGGAACGCGCTGCTAGCGCTATCTTAGGTAAACCATAAAAGAAGGTCGTATTAGGATCTATCAACATCGCATATACGGTATTAGGTGTAGTCATGACTTCAGAAAACAACGCAATGACTTGGAACTGGCTAAAACTACTGTGCGTGACCATCATGGCCACCTTAGTTTTTGAGCATAGCCAATTAGATGTACGCATCAGTGAGCTTTTTTATAACAATGGTCACTGGCTGCTTGAAAAAGGCGCGCAGCCTTATGCATTTATCTTTTATGATTTACCCAAAGCATTATTGATTCTATTGGCTGTCTACCTTATAGCGGTTTTAATCATCAAGTATAGACAGTCAAGGCTTAATGCTACTGCACCAAACCGCTATAAGCTCAATCGCAGTAAGCTCAATCATAATAAGCTTGATAAATTTCTGCTTCCTTTACCTATACGCGAGATTAGCTACCTACTGATTATATTGGCGATTGTACCTGCTACTATTGCCACGCTCAAAGGCGTCACCCATGTTGGTTGCCCAAATGACTTGGTTATTTTTAATGGGGATTTGCCCTACCTCAATCTTTGGCAAAACATCGTAGCAGCAACGCCTGCCAGATGCTTCCCAGCGGCTCACGCCAGCGCAGGGTTTTCTTTATATGGACTGGCTTTTTTACCGACACTAAGAAAACACCGCTACCAGATAGTCATATCAGTAACTATTTTGGGCTGGACAATGGGACTGTATAAGATGCTATTTGGTGATCATTTCTTTAGCCATACATTGGTCTCAATGCTGCTGTCATTAACGATAGCCTGTGCGCTCGCAGCCCTATTTTTTAAACAATCGATTAAAAATAAAGCATACAGCACCAACGATGATAAAGGACATACTGGTCTTAGCTTGTCTAACATTGAGCACTCTAATACTTAAAGTTGGCACTTAGGTTCAGTACTTATGCATCAGTACTTAGCTTCAATAATTAGGTATCAGTACTCATTTATCAGTACTTTGAATGGACGTTCGGGCATGACAGAGTTGTTCGTTATCTCTTTACTAAAATAGCACTACTAAGTATTTGAAAAACCCTGTATAAATAATAAACAATCACTGGCTTGTTGTTAAGCAAACGCACGGATAGCGCTTGTGAATAAGCTCCTCTATATCAATAGTCGGTAAAGGAATGTAGCCTATGCGCTTGTTGTCTACTAGGCCAAAACCATCGCATATCTATTCTTTTCTGACCATTCCATTATTATTTGTAGGTGCTGCAAATAGCAGTCAAGCTGCCAGTTACGCTATTAATCCTGCCAGCACTCATATTCGATTTGCTATCGAACGCTTTAAGAGTTCAGCCACGACTGGTGGTTTTTATAATATCAAAGGTCAATTGCAATACGATCCAAACTTAAGATCAGGTGTTATCTCATTAATCATACCGATAAACTCCTTAAATACGGGCAACCCTTCTTTTAATAATAGTCTAACGGGGCCTGAATTTTTTGATATGCAGAGGTTTCCTTCAGCGCATTTTGAATCGACAAAATGGCATTTTAATCAAGATAAAAAAAGCCCTCAAGTCACTCGGGTAGATGGACAATTGACACTGCATGGCGAGACCCACCCAATTAGCTTAACCGCGACTAAATTTGATTGTTATCTAAACACGAGCATCAGAAAGGATGTTTGCGGTGGCGAGTTCACTGCTACGATTAATCGCACAAAATGGAATATCAATAAATTCGCTTGGTTCGGACTGACCAAAAACCTTGACTTAAGTATCAAGGTCGAAGCCGCCAGACAGTAGTATTTTTAATGTTTCGCCATTGTCTGAATGGATACTGGTAGTGATTTGCAGAAAGCTTAAAAAGGAATTAGACATGATTCATCGGTATTATAAGAGTATTGCGAAACCACTTTCTGCCGTCATGCCAGCATTGTCATTTTCTTCGATAATAACACTGACATTGGGATTCAGCTTAGTGTCTACCGTCGTGATGGCAGGCACGGTCAGCCTGCCAATGGAAAATCTGACCAGTCAAATAACCCTATCAAATGTCAGCCCAGCCAATAGTGCGCTTGCCAATCGCGGGGCTTACGTGGCTCGTACCGCCGACTGTATGGCTTGCCACCGTGATGACTATAGTGGCGGCGTACCAATTGAGACGCCCATTGGCAATATCTACTCAACCAATATCACACCATCGACGCGCTATGGCATCGGCAACTATACTGAATCTGACTTCAAAAAGGCTTTGCAAAAAGGTCGTGCACCCAACCATCAGCTTTATCCTGCGATGCCTTACCCGTCTTATCATGGCATGACAGATGAGGATATCAGCGCCTTGTTCGCGTACTTTCAGACCGTTCCTATCGTAGACAAACCACCTGAAAAAACCACTCATCTGCCTTTCCCATTAAATATTCGTAGCTTAATGCTGGCATGGAATGTCATCAATGTGCCCTCTACTGAAAATCGTTCAGGGCTAACTGAAACTCAGCAGCGCGGTGAATATTTGGTCAATAACTTAGAGCACTGTGGTACCTGTCATACACCGCGCAACTTAACTCAAGGTCTTGATAAAGACCGCTATTTATCCGGCGCACCACTTGGTAAATGGTTTGCACCGAATATTACGCCTGACAACGACACAGGTATCGGCCTTTGGAGCGAAATGGATATCGTAAATTATCTACGTACAGGCACGCTTGATAAGCGCGCTTACGCGGGCGGGCCAATGGCAGAAGCCGTGGCACACAGTACGCGTTATCTCACTGATGAAGACCTGATAGCGATGGCTGACTACTTAAAAGTCGTCCCAGCCATTAAGACCGATGATTATCTGATACCAGTCAATGTCTCTCGCCTACCGCAACCAGTCAGTAACTTGATTACTTACGACTTACTTGAGCAAAAAGACTATCTGGCACATGCCAAAACCAATACTGTCAGCAGTGCCAACAATAGCGGTCTGAACAGCAACACGCCAAAAGAGTTGTATCTGACACATTGCGCTAGCTGTCATGGCGTCGACGGTTACGCCCAGCCCGATGCACGCTACGCCTCCATCGTTGGTTTGAGTAGTATTCGCCGCGTAAAACCTGATGCACTCATTGGCGTGATTGCCTTTGGCGCAAAGGGTGCGTTCAATACAGCACCAAAGATGCCCGGCTTTTCAGAAGATTTAAGTCCTACACAGATTGCTGATATTACTAACTACGTACGAGTTAAATTTGGTGGTCTACCAAGTAGCGATGTCAGCGCGGCGGATGTCACGCGCGTGATAAAAGAGAAAAGCTAGCCCTAAGAATTGGCATTAAAACCAACTATAAGAAATGTGCCCTAATCTTCGCCTTTTATCATATGGCAAAGACCAGCACGATAAGGATAATCCTATGAATGACCTGCTCCAATCCCCTACGCGTCGGCAACTGCTCTCCATGATAGGCAAGACCGCAGGCGCGACTGCCATGTATCAAGCGATGACCACGTTGGGGTTCGCATCCGAGTCGAGCTTTAAAGAAGAAATGAATCTGAAAGGCGCACCGGCTGACGCTAGTATCGTGATATTGGGTGCAGGGTTGGGCGGTCTGACTGCCGCCTATGAGCTACGCAAAGCAGGCTACAAAGTGACCGTGCTTGAGTACCAAAACCGTGGCGGTGGCCGCAGCTGGACACTGAACAGTGGTGACAAATATACTGAGCTTGGCGGTGCTGAGGTCACTTGCGACTTCGAAAAAGGCAATTACTTCAATGGCGGACCATGGCGACTGCCCATCCACCACTACGCGGTCTTTCATTACTGCAAAAAGTTCGGTGTGGCATTGCAGCCTTTTATCCAGACCAATGATCGCGCTTATCTGCATCGTACCAATCACTTCGATGGTGCGCCGCAGCGCTTGGGCGAAGTACAAAGCGATATTCGTGGCTATGTGTCAGAACTGCTGTCCAAAGCCGTGAATAAAGGCAGTCTCGATAGCACAGTTGATAAAGAGGACAAAGAAAAATTACTCGAAGGTCTCAAGGGCTGGGGCGTGCTAGATAACAACTATCGCTACGTCAAAAGCCATGAAACTGGTAAGCATCGTGGCTATAGTGTATATCCCGGTGGTGGTCTGATGCCTGAGGCCAAACCATCAACACCCATACCGATGGACAAATTATTAGACTCAGGTATGTGGTCGGATATTTATAGCAACTATACCGTGCATGTGCATCAACCAACGATGTTTCAGCCTGTCGGCGGTATGGGGAAAATCGGTGATGCGTTCACACGTGAATGTCGAGATATGATTACGTTCAATGCCAAAGTCACCAAAATCAATCAAGACGAAACTGGGGTTACCGTTGACTATGTCGATAGTAATAGCCCTGACGGTACAGCCAAAACAGTGCGCGCAGATTGGTGTATTTGTAATATTCCCTTATCCATATTGACTCAGGTTGATATCAACGTCTCCGCGCCAATGAAACAAGCGATGGCAGCCGTCCCTTATGACAGCTCGTATAAAGTAGGTTTGGAGTTCAAACGGCGGTTTTGGGAAGAAGACGAATGGATCTATGGCGGCATCACCTATACCGACATGCCCATCTCGCAAATCTCCTACCCGTCACAAGATATGTTTAGCTCAGGCTCAGGTGTGTTGCTTGGTGCTTATGGATTTGGGGAAGCCTCATACAAGTTTAACTCATTGACACCTAAAGAACGTATCAATGCCGCGCTCGCCTATGGCAAACAGATTCATCCGCAATATACCAAAGAGTTCCGCTCAGGCACGTCTGTCGCATGGCACCGTATCCCTTGGTCGCTTGGTTGTTATGGTATCTGGAGCGAATCCAGTCGTAAGCAGTATTACAATACGCTTTGCGAAATTGATCATCGTATCGTACTGGCAGGTGAGCACTGCTCACATATTCCCGCATGGCAAGAAGGCGCTATATTATCTGGCATGGATGCCGCCAAACGCTTGCATCAAAAAGCCAAAAAGCTTGGATAGCTAAAGCTAACTTTTGAGTAATGAGCTTTGAATAACCAGTCTGCCGTTCAAGCAAGGATGATAACAATGAGACTAAGCACATTAGGAACAATTATGAACGTAGTGACAGCAAACCCAATGAGATCATCTAGCTCACTCAGATCGAGCAAAGCAATAATGACGCTCATGGTTGGTGGGTCGATAGCGTTAATAACGTTATCAGGCTGTAGTCAGAATAGAACCAAAAACGCAGCTACTATTGCTAGCCAGCAAACAGCTCCCATGATATTCGACAACAATTTTGATAATCAAGCCAGTCGCAATCAGGGCGCATGGGGCGGCGTATATATGTCCAAAGCAGAATTGACTGAACCCACCAGCAATATTGTCGATGTGCGCTCAATACCAAACATGAGTGAAGATGCCAGCATGCAGCAGTGGCTCACTAAATTTGAAGGAAGCATACAAGGTAAGACAGGATTTTTTACCACTAATGGTAAAAAACTCTACGATGACTCTTGTGCAGGTTGTCATATGCAAAAAGGTGAAGGCGCACAAGGCGCTGGCTACTACCCTCCGCTAGCCAATAACAGCAAGATGCAATCAAAGTATTATATTATTAGTGTCGTTATCAATGGCATGCGCGGTATGCCATCATTCCACCGCATGATGAGCGATGAGCGAATAGCAGCTGTCACACAATACGTGCATAGCGATCTCAATAGCTTTACGGATACGGTCACGACGGATAATGTCGCACAATTGCGCCATGATTTTCCACCAGGGTCAGACCCTAGTGAGTGAGTTTACAAGAATCGCTATTAATAGAGTCAATATAACTTTACATACCAAAATACATCTAGAAAAAGCCATAATGTGAATGCAAAAAAACGCCACTGGATTCAATCCAGTGGCGTTTTATGAAAAATCAAAATCTGTACTAGGTGAATAAACCTATAGGATAGTAGTATTCACATCAGTCTGAATCAACAGATCATGGTTACCATTGGTATCAGAGAAGCTATACACATTATAGTTGATACCGTCTTGAGTGGTAGTACCGCTATTTGTCCAACCTGTCGCAGTAAGACTCACGCTATCATCACTGTCACCATTGA
This sequence comes from Psychrobacter sp. NPDC078631, assembly GCF_050268165.1. Lineage (NCBI taxonomy): Bacteria > Pseudomonadati > Pseudomonadota > Gammaproteobacteria > Moraxellales > Moraxellaceae > Psychrobacter > Psychrobacter sp. NPDC078631. The sequence continues at coordinate 73,008 of NZ_JBNNGG010000003.1, forward strand.
TAATCAGGTCCTTATCGGTCATGACCGTATCATTAATGATATCAAGCACATCACTGGTCGACAGATTGGTAAGTGACTGAGCACCATTACCCGTCATATCGATAACCTCAATACTTTCAAACTTAGATGAATCGAAAGTGCCAAAGTTAATTGTGGTATTTTCTTCATTAATGAGTAACGTATCAATACCGTCGCCACCATTAATAACTAAGTCAGCAGCATCAAACACTATCGTGTCGTTACCAGTTCCACCATTTATCGTATCGGCACCAGTACCGCCATCTATCGTATCGTCATCGGCACCACCACTAATCGTGTCATTACCCGCTCCACCACTAATCGTATCGTTGCCTGCTCCACCGTTGATAATATCCTTACCTGCATTACCGATCAAAGTATCATTTCCAGCATCGCCATTAAAGGTGTCATTACCACTACCACCTATAAAGGTATCATTACCAGCACCACCAGAGTATTTAAGCGCAGAGGTTTGGTTCACTGAAATCAGTTCATCATCAGCATCAGTACCATTGAACACCAAGGTCGGTTTTACATCAATACTGATCTTGCCTACTTCTGTAGTAAAGGTACTATTTTCATTCGCAGTTTCAACTGTTTGCAATTTGATATCCAAATCCCCAATATAAGAGGTCGCTGATTTCACACGCAAGCTATTTAAACTTTCAACTGGAACACCCGATATGACATAAAATCCTGGCTCTGTTCCACTAGGCGCCGTCCATTTTACATCAAGCGCAGTGCCATCACTGGTCGTGAGTTCTAGTACATCACCATACAGATTAGTACCAGATACGATAATACTGACCGTTTCACTACCATCCACATCTACCATGGCAGCATTCAGGTTCAGTGAGGCCCATTGTCCTTGTGAACCTAATAAAGTCGATGGATTAAATACAACTTCATCCGCGATAGGTGTCACATCTAGATCTATAACAAGTGGGTCACTGGCCATACCGCTATTGTTAATCACTGTCATCTCAATATCTTCAACGACACCACTAACATTTTCCGGAGGTGCAATAAAGATGTTGTTTGTCTCACCTGCGGCACCACTATTAACATTTATCAATTTACTGGTATCGATTGACCATGAGTTGTTACCATTGCCATCTGAGTCACCATTATTGCTGGCCAATACCACGACACCAGATTTATTAGTGTAATACACCAAATAACCATTAGGGACTTCATCAAACGTAATCGCAGCAGCCGTGTCATTTTCATCAACGACATTTATCTTGTAGTCTATCGCAATCTTGGTATCTTCATCACCAGTAGCCTTTGCTACTACATCATCATAAGCAATGGACAGATTATCAGGCTGCGCCGCTACTGCTATATCGTAGCTGTGCTCATAGGTTAATGTTCCACTATCATGACCACTGATATTACTGACCTCTGTATGCGTTGTATAGACTTTGACGACAGCTGCACCGTCTTCGTTGGCAGCAGGAGTATAGTTGACCGTAATACTATCAGCAGGGTTTATACCATCGATAGTAGGGTCTGTGTCTGCGACATCCACAACATAATAAGTGCCAGCTGGGATACCTCCTACCTGACCATCTACTAAAGTCACAGGGATCAGTGGTGTTCCATTACTATCAGTTAATACACCCGTGGTTCCCTGATCCTTGGTTAAACCTGACTCATCAAGTTGTAAATAAAGCTTGCCGTCGATAATAGAAACGTAATCACCGTCCGCACTATTAGTCAAGTTGATATTGATAGCCACAGTCGTATCTTCATTAGTAGCGAGTACGGTAGTTTCAAGATTGTTGTCAAAGAGGTCTGTGACAGGTTTTATTTCGACACTGACATCAATATCTTTGCTGGTTTCTAGCCCTACATTGTTTAGTGCTGTAAATTCCACACCAAAATTCAGATTTTGACTGATGTCTGAATTATCGTTGGTACTGAAATCTTCAGGTGGTGTCAACGTCACAGCAGCGAGCGCTTCATTAGGTGTTAGACCATTGGCGTTGTCAACACTGACCAGCCATATCCCACCAATCTGTTGCACAGTAACCGCAGAATTGGTACTGTTCAACAGGACGCCGTCTGGTAAATCCGTTAATGAGAAAGTGTAAGAGCTGACGGTGCTCGCTGTGCCCGTCTTTAATTCTGCATTTATCATATCAGACAACTTAAAAGCGCCATCTTCTGTCTGAGACAGTGGCGGTTTAGTCGCAAGTGTTGCAATCAAATCAGGATTGTCCGGATTTGCACCTGTGCCATCTCTCGATAAATTGATAATAAAGGTATCAGATACACGTGCTTCACTACCGTTTAAGCCTTCACCGTTAATATCTTGGGTAATACCAGTAACGGTAACTGGGATATTACCTGTAGGAGTATCGGCGGTATTTGGATCACGGGTGAATACAAGCGTATAAGTTGATGCGGTATCAGTGATCGCTGTATCTGGTACATCCACATACCATGTACCACCTGATAAGATGCCACCCTCTACGATAATACCAGCAGGCACATCTGTTATTTCCAAGCGCGTAAATGACTCTGAGTCATCTTGATCATCTGATGACAATGAAACAATCACACTGGCACTATTGTTATCATTAGCACTACTAATAACGATGGTGTTGTCAGTTACATCTAATTCAATATTAGGCGCATCCGTCACTGCTTGGAAAGTAACATTGATATTGGCACTGCCCGTTTGCGATGTGCTACTAATAGTCGAATCATCCGTTAACGACGCTGTATCGGTATACGTATAATCAAAAGGTATCGTGACATCATCATCACTGTGACGCTTGTCGTCATCGTACATCACCTCGATAACTTGATCTGGCGTAAACGTCAAAGATGGCGGTGGATTAGTAGTTAAGTCAATCTCGACATTATCGACACGTAAGATGATATCTTTAGCCAGCAGGTCAGCTACTGATAGCGTGACACTTTCAAGCGCTTCTTGACCTGTAGTTAGAACACCCTGATCTGTCGTCGTAAAGGCCGATTTAAAGTCAATGGTCGCCCATGTATCTTCGACTGCTAGCACTTGCGGATTATTCATAGTGCCATCAGCGGCATCAGGCGTCACTACAAGCGATACGGTTTGGGTATCGTGCGTGGCGCTATTACCAGAGACCGTTTCGGTCGTGGTGCCTGTAATAGTGAAATCTACTTCACCAGCAAAGTTATCAGGAGTGACCAGTTGCGCGCTACCATCTTGTAGCGCTTCTAAAGACACAGACCAACTACGAGACTCACCACTACCGCCTAAGAACACGGCACCTGTGATATCAAACCCAATCGGCACGCCTGTTACTTTATAAGTAACTTGCTCTGCTGCGGGAACATCGCCATCATACGGCGTAATCGCAGAAGCATCAGAGAAAAATCCTGATAATGGGATAAGGTTACTATCATCATCTAGATCATTTTCTGCGATGGTATAAGTGTAGGTTTTACCATCGACAGTAGCGGTTTTCAACTCATCATTTAAGATAAGATCGGCTTGACCGACTACAGTAATAGGCAAGTTCAGCACTGAACTAGCAGTACCTTCATTACCATTTTCTACACTTACTGCAGATACTTTAAGGTTGACCGTACCACTATAGTTTTCGGCAGGTACAAAGTATAAATTATCTACCGCATTGGTATAATCTGATATTGTCACCGACCCACCGCTAATGGTTAGCTGGGTTATAGCTCCATCATCATTAACGTATAGCTGTGCACCGGCCGGTATATCGGTGATGGTCACATTATAAACTTCAGAGCCATCATCATCACGCGAGCTTGGGCGAATATTTAGCTTAATGCCATTAATCGGATCAACCGTTGCTGTTGCACTACCATCACGTTCATTCTTACCAACGATTGCTTGGTCTTCAAGACCTGTCGCAGGATCCACGCCCAATGTCGTGATATCAGCAACTCCTTCGACAGTAAAGGTCAGATAACTCTCACCGCTGGTCGCTGTCACGCTACTATTAGTATCTTCATCATAATCGATAGTAACGGCTTCTACTTTCACTGCTGTGCTTGAGCCAGCATCAAGATTAAAGTCACTATAGTCTGCTGGCGGAGTGACAGTGACTGTATCAAGATAAGCTGCTGGAATATCCACACCGCTACCGCTATCAGTCAGACTAATATCCTGTGTACCATCGTTATAGGTAAAGACTGCACCTTCAGTCGCGGTAAACACATCATTACTGTCTCTGCTACCAAAGGTTAAATGCGCATAGGTTTCTTCAGAATCATTAGCATCAGTGGTATGGCTTTCTTCGCCAAAATTAGTCGTATCGTCTGGGTTAAACCAACCAGCACTTAAATCAAAGCCACCTTGATTGAGAGCAAATGCAGTATCCTCTGATGCCGTTATCGTTCCATAGTCATGACTTGGATTGATGGTAACACCAGTATCAGCCGTTTCAGCCACTGGCGTAACGGTTACTTTTTGGGTTAATTCCGCTGTACCTGTAACTGCTGTACCAGTAGTATCATCAGGATCTGATGTGGTCACAGTAAAGGTAAAGTTAGCGTCGGTTGAAGACTGTGCTGGTGGGGTGAGCGTAATCTGACTTAAGTTAGGTGAACCAGTCATATCAATAGTTACGATACCACCAGCTTCTGTTGCTGTACCAGTAGTATCTGTAAATGTCCAACCTGCTGGCAGTTCAAACTGAATTTGAGTGATAGTTTCTGCACCAGCACCATCTTGAGTATCCAATACGGTAAAGCCAAACTCATCGAGCGTAATGGTATTGTCTTCAGTAGTGCTAACATTATTAGCAGTCACTTGACCCGCAACTGCATCAACGGTCAGATTAACATTAACGGTATCGATCTCTACTGGCAAAATAGTACCAGTAGAGTCAGCATCATTGTCTTGGGTATATAACGATACGGTAATGCCATTCATATCTTGTGAGTTGAACTCGTTGGTTTGAATACGAATCTTGGGTTCTGAGCCACCATTAACCAATAAATCAGCGTCTGTCAATCCAGCATCAATACCGATTAACACTTTACCATCTATACCAGCAGTAAATGTCTGTACAGCACCACCACCCGCAGGTGTAAACTCAATCACAGTGCCTTCAACAAGGTTGTTAATCACAAATCCATAGGTTTCTGTACTGCTATTGCCTGTCGACACCAAATCACCAAATGCGGTAGTGATTGGTAGGTCAATATACTCTCCTTCTTCAGCACTAACAGTATAAGTACTACCAGACACAACCCCTGTATCACCCACCACAGCGGTATAGCCAAAGGTACTGACATCATCGCCAGTGCCATTATTGTTACTGCTATCTGTTACTGCTTGTACATCCACTTTAATGGTTGTGGTAGACGTTGCTCCTGACACTCCTGATATTCTAGTACCTGTACTATCGACCTCATACTCTGTCACAGCCATAACAATAGATATATTGGCAGCACTGTCTGTAGGCGGGGTTAGCGTCATCGCTTCAAAATCAGCCGTAGTCATGGTAATGGTTGGTGTACCAGGGCTGCTAATGACATTAGCATCACTAAGCAAAATAGTGATATTACCGCCTGATGCAGTAATACTACTGCTGCCATAGTTCAAAGTAACACCAGCAGGAACGTTCATTAAGGTAATCAAGCCAATACGCTCTGAGCTGTCATCTGTATTATTGGTCAGATCAGTGCTATCTGAAATAATTGGTGGTGTTAACCCTAGGGCCACAGTTGTGTCTTCATTGGTCGTTACTGAAACACTAGACAGCGTAGGCCTATCTGAAACTGGAGTAACAGTAATATCAAGCGTCTCAGAGCCCGCAGATCGGTCGGCATCACCAACTGATAAGCCATTTGATACATTAGCGGTAATGGTAGGCACAGTGCCACTATAATTTGACGTTGGCACGAAGGTATAGCTACCATCACTGTTGACTGTAAGCTGGCCTATTGTGTTTCCATCTATCGTAACTGCCGTTGCAGAACTAGTACCTGCTGTGACTGAAATAGTTGTGCCATTAACCTCATAACTCTCTACAATCAGTGTTTCTCCAACGTCAGGATCATTCGTATCATTATCAAAAATATTACCCGTTAAGGTGACGTCTTCATTAACCGTTTTGATATCATCGACAAGCGCAATACCGTCCCCAGTACCCGTGATGGTCACTTCGACATAACGGATTTCACTAGCACTAAGCTCGTTACCATCAGCAGCTGCAGTTACTCCTTCATTATCATCAACTTGTACGGCATAACGAATAGTGATGGTTTCGCCAGCAGGTATAAAATCAATCGCATTGGACGCGGCTGTAATATCCCAAGTGCCAGTATTCTTATCAGTTTGGTTGATTGAGAATAGTTTGTCTATTGCTAATTTTTGCTCATCAGTTAAAGAGATTAAAGCGCTATTACCTGTGAAGTCATATGTATTTGAACCTTCAACATAGCCAACATAGTCAACATCGCCAAGATAGTTTAAAGTTAAAGCATCATTACTATCTGTATCAGCAAAATTGATGGTGCCTGTTCGAGTAATAGGAGTATCATCAGTCTGCTCTGTTATGGCCACTGTTTCGATGACGCCAGCAACGTTGGTGATAGTTGGTTGGTCATTGGTGCCCGTAATAGTAATGGTGAGCGTGGTGCTACTTTCATCGCCATCAGCATCGGTAATGGTGTAATTAAAGGTTTCGATTAATTCTTCACCTTTGGCGAGAGACTGTACGTTCGCCGCCGTATTATCAACCTCGTAAGTATAGGTGCCATCAGCATTTAGCTGTAACGTGCCATAGGTGCCTGTTGTATTACTACCTACACCCATAGCTGTTCCTGCTACTGCGGTTACGGTGGTTGCATCAGCGCCTAGTGTGTCGGCTTCTGATACGTTTGGCGTACCTGTAATGACATTTCCTGTTGCCGTGATTTTGTCCGATATAGGGTCTACACCTACATCTTCAGTGATGGCGTTGGTGTCTGCCTTGGCAGTCGGTGCGGTATCGATAATTTGAATATCGAGTGTCTCGGTTTTTGTGCCGCCAAGGGTATCAGTTAGTATTACATTAAACTGATCAATCACTGAACCAACGCTATGATCCTCTGCATTACCGTTTTCTGTATATTCGTAGGTCAGCTTACCTGTTGTTGCGTTATAACCAGTGATTACAAGCTCGCCTAAACTAGTATTAATAGTGACCGATGTAGTCGTAGCATTTGTAACGTCTTGACCACCAACAGTCAGTGCTGTCACACTTTGTGGGTTGGTGATGTTAATGGTGCCAGTGATTATAGCGCCTGTACCTTCGGTTACGCTGTTATCGGCTGGTGTCACTGCTACATCTTCGTTTACGATTTCAATAGTTGGCGCAACGTCATCATTTAAGATGGTGCCAGTGCCACTGTCATTACCAATGGTCAAGGTAGTGGTTTCATCATTCTCAAGGATATTGTCATCTGACGTTGGATAAGTGACGGTAAAGTCGGTGACCCCAGCTGGTACAGTGATGGTGCCAGTTGATGAGTCATAAGTGACGCCCTTACTAAAGACGATGTCAGCAGGGGTATTGCTGTAGTCATTTCCCGCTTCAGCAGGATTGGTGCTGCCGTTTGACAAGTCAAAGTCGTAAGTAACATCGGCTTCTGTAACACCATTAACGGTGACGGTATGAACCAAATCACCGCCTTCTGTGATTGATGCATCATCTACCGTAACGGTCGGCTTGTCACCATCGGTGATGCTGCCGTCAGTTGTATCACCATTGTCTTCATCCGAAATCGTACCAGTGGCACTACCCTCTGTCGGGCTGACGCTAGCAACGTTGGCATCGGTACTGATGTCTAATACTAGGTCTTCGCTGTTC
>NZ_JBNNGG010000003.1:80950-530703 GCF_050268165.1 Psychrobacter sp. NPDC078631
ACGTTGTCTTGAGAGATGGTGAACGCTAAAGTGTTGTCGGCTGCGCCTTCGGTGGCTTCAGGTGTGGTGGCGACAATGCTGACCACTGGCTTGTCACCATCGGTGATGCTGCCGTCAGTTGTATCACCATTGTCTTCATCCGAAATCGTACCAGTGGCACTATTGACAGGTCCGACAGTGGCGTTGGTTGGATTGCTGATATTAAGTGTAAGGTCTTCTGATTGCTCGTAAATAGCATCATCAGCCACGTTAATAGTGATGACTGGGGCTGCAGTACTACCTGCTGGTATCTTGACACTAACGCCATTGTCTAAGAAGTCTTGAATGTCAGTTTGGCTGCTCAAAGTTATTTCAGTACCATCTATATCAGTATAAACGATGCTGCTGATATCAGCGGCTTCTATTTTACTGTTACCTGCGTTCAAGGTGACTTCGACAGTGGTATCAAAGTCGCTTAGGTTATTTTGAGAGACGGTGAATTCCAAGGTGTCGTTATCAGTCTCGCCTTCAACAGCTTCCGGTTTCGTTGCTACAATACCGACCACAGGCTTATCACCACCCACTATCGGGTTATTAGGATCAACAGGCGTCGTGCCGTCAGTAGTACCATCATCATAAATGGTAGTATTCACATTATTTGTTGGACCGATGGTCGCTGTACCTGAGGTCACAGCACTTACAGTTACATCGAAGTCTTCAGGTCCTTCAAAAATACTATCATCAACAATTGGAACTGAGAAGTCTACTGAGGTCTGGCCAGCTGGAATAGTTACTGTCTTAGTCACTGGAGCAGTATAGTCTTCGCTACCTTCGGTGCTACCCCCACCAATAGTAACTGTAACTACAGTGTCTTCACTGCTTGGTTTACTAAGGTTGATCGTATATATCGCTTCATTCGGACTACCATTAATAGCAGTTTCGTTCAAACTTTCTGTGCCCGTAATACTTACTATCAACGGGTAGTCAACAGTGATGCTTGCTTCGTCTGATTGTTCACCATTTTTGTCAGAGACCACGTAGTTCACAGGAGTAGGATCATTTATGAAACCATTTTCTGGCGTAAACGTAACTTTACCAGTAGTAGCATCAACGCTCCACTCACCTTCGCCATCAATCACTAAGTTGGTGACTTCGTCGCCTGTGACAGGGTCAATCAGTTTGACGCTGGTTGGATCTAAATCATTTTCAGAGTCGCTGTCATTTGCTACAACGTCAATGGTAACGGGTTGACCTGTTTCACCTTGGGCAGTATCATCTTCAGCAACTGGAGGATTTTGTGGGTAGTCAACAGTGATGCTTGCTTCGTTTGATTTTTCACCGCTTTGGTCAGAAACTATGTAGTTCACAGGAGTAGGATCAGCAGTAAAACCTGTTTCTGGTGTGAAGGTTACTTCACCAGTAGTAGCATCAACGCTCCACTCACCTTCGCCATCAATCACCAAATTGGTAACTTCGTCGCCTGTGACAGGGTCGATCAGCTTGACAGTGGTTGGATCTAAATCATTTTCAGAATCGCTGTCATTTGCTACGACATCAATGGTAACGGATTGACCTGTTTCACCTTGGGCAGTATCATCTTCAGCAACTGGAGGATTGTCCTCAGCAGCGTTACTACTGCTGCTACCTGCGATTAAACCAACTAGCCCAAGACCAGCAGCTGCAGGTATCCACCAAGGTATAGCCGCTGCTATATATTCAGTTCCACCTAATGCCTGACCTTCGACATCTCCTGTCTCTAGCTGCGTGACATAATCGTAAGTCTCGCCAGTATCTGGAACATAGTAATAGTACTCACCATCTTCAGCGATGCCTAGCAATGCGCTGTCTGCTTCGTCGTAGAAGCCTTCTATAATAAGATCACTCTCTTTGCCATCTTCTTCGAACGAGATGTGTAAATCATTTTTTAGACGTTTGGTAATAATATGATTGGGTGCACGACCGATTGCCGCATCATGAAACTCATAATTCACTTTATCCATAGCTTTAATAATGGTAGGTTTACCATCTTTGGTCACCACTTGTACTTGAGCTACAGTTTGAGTCGCATCGTTAGTTTTAACAATAATAGTATTCATATGCTTCTTTACCTTCGATTTTTTAATTCAAATAATATAGATTGATATATATTCATATTAGGCAGGTTTGGTTGCCGCAGAGTAATACCATTATTAGTTACGTACGCGCTCTTCAACCACAGCCACAACGCGGCGATTAAGTTGACGACCGTCTACGGTATCATTGCTTGCTCGTGGTTGCGACTCTCCATAGCCAATAGCACTTATACGATCAGAAGCAATACCAAACTCAGTAATCAGTACTTCTTTCACTGCATTAACTCGGCGCTGCGATAAATCTTGGTTATAGTTATCTTTGCCTCGACTGTCGGTGTGTCCTTCAATGGTCACCACTGTATTTGGGTACTGTCGCATAAACTCTACTAATTCAGTGGCTTTTGAATAGTATTCTGGACGTACTACAGCTTTATCTGTTTCAAATAGTATCTCTAGATCAATTGTCATTTTTTCAGCAACAGGTGTACTTGAGGTTTCCGTAACGATAGGCAGGTTTACCACAGGTGCAACTACAGGTAGCGGACAGTTAGGAACAACACGACTAATTTGGTGAGACTGATAGCGTTTTTTTGAGAGTAGCTGTGATGCACTATTAGCAGTTATCTGCTCTAAGGCACTTTGACCTTTTTCATTCATGTTTACGTGAAAAAAGTAAGTTTGACCACCTACTAAAGTATAATCTTTTGTATTTGCCAATAAATTATTGTCTTTGAAACCTGTTGCATGAGTACTCAACTTATTTATACCGACGCATGACTCAACCGCAGTATAATTACCTTCATGCAGGCTAACTTGGAATCTATTATTTACTGAAATGTTGGCACTTGTTTGTTCAGAGTAACTATCATTTCCTCTAATAAAAACTAAACGTGTTTTATCCGATGCTACCTTATTACTTAGTATGCTATTGATATCGGTATCAACTTGATTGTTCCATGCCACTTTACTGACATGACGACTATCTCCATCATTATCAATACTACTATTGCCAGTCATAGCACAAGCCGTCATTCCAAACAAGAATATCGGTAAGGTAATAGTGCTAATAGTTTTTTTAAGTACACTTTCCATAGTTAATTCCTAACTCATAGTTATCTAAATCATGTGACAATATTCACGTAAACTTTATGTTACCTATTTTTACGTATTTATACTAGGGAGAACAAACCATGTAATCGACCGTTCATCATATTATTTGATGTACATAAGTCAATTATTTATAAGATTAGTATTTGATTTTTAAGCTGGAACCGTGATACATATAGAAGAGTCACATTATTTAAATAAACAATAGTTTCTTACACATCATTAGAAATTCCGAACTAGTAGTACTCAAAAATTACAAAAATACATTTTATCTTATTATTATTTTTAATAAGTCTTATAAATTTTACTACTAGCATAAAGTTAAATGATTGACCAAAGCAAACGGTAGGTATTGGGTAGACTCACGCCAGCTTTTATCAATCTGATTGATTAAACCATTCTAATTAGATGTTAATATTTCGACATGACATACTCAGCCATCAAGCTTTTAAGATATGACATGCGCTATTTTAACGATGCCAAATGCTCGTTACTTAAGAGATAAAACACTATGATAGGAGATTTTAAGTACGCTTAGGCGGCACCGAATACGTGCCAACTACGTGAGCCACAATGTCATCAGAGCCTTCTGAATAAAGAGAGACCTCGCCTACTATCAACGTGCGTCCTACCTTCATCAAAGTACATTCGGCAATAATACGAGCACTTGCTGATGGCTTACGCAAGAAGTTGATGGTCAAACTCGTCGTCACCGTTAACGGGACAATACCGATTCTTCCGAGTATCGCCACATAGATAGCGACATCAGCAACGGCCATCATGACCGGTCCCGAGACTGTGCCACCGGGACGCAGCTCGTTTATGCCAATCTCGTGCGATAAGGTCGCGCCATTTTCATTGACCGCCTCGACGACACATTTGGTTTGTGGAAATTCCAATGCCATAAAGGCGCTGATTTCTTCTTTGGTTGCAGACATCACTCTTCCTTGAATTGAACTGTCCATGTTGATTCGCTTAATACATTTATACGATCATCGCTAGTTAGCAAAGTAGAAACTACTTCCGCCTATGCTACTGCGTGCCTTTAACATTTTAAACCACGTATCGACTATATATATCAATGTATCACGGGTGTGCCTTCTGTACTAAAGGCAAATCCTTTATTGCTAAAATTACCAATCATAACGGCTTCGATAACTGGTTTAACCGTTTCATCTATGCCTTCGACTTCGATAATAAAGTTGGCACCTGAGCCACCTTTGTTCTCTTCCTTTTCGACGATATAATTGAGCGTGGCCATCGCTGGTAGCTCGATGGGTTTGTCTAGATATGACTTTACCAGTGCCCCATCCGTATCGTAATAATCAATTTTATTGATATACAGTGACTTTTTGAGCGTGGTGTTACGTACACTCAGCGTGGCTGATAGCAGCACTTTGCGAGCGTCTCTATCGGTATAGATATCGGAATAAATCGGCACATAAAAGGTTTGCTTGTAACCAAACTGACTGTGATCCACGTCTGAGGTAATCGCCAACTCTTTAATCGGGTCTTTTTGATGTTCGGACAGAAGAACGTTCGGGTCTTGCGCGGACTGATCACAACTTGACAGTAGTGCCATTATGGCAATCAGTAGGACAGATATACTTCGCTTATTCATAATCACTTCCCTATACCTCCTGGTATCACTGCGATGGCAAGCTGCTATTTTATTTTCACACCCACACTACGTAAGAACTGATTGATGTGTTTGTTGGCACCGTAAATCACTAGTACATCGCGCTCTTGCAATACTTGCTCAGGCGTCGCCAAACCTTGAATGCTAGGCTTGCTCTGCGTACGACCAAAACTGTCTTCATAATACTCATAGCGCAACGTACTAAGCAATCGGATATTGAACTTTTGCTCTAACTGTAAGTCGTCAACAGTCTTACCGATCAACACATTTGGAATCTTAATCTCTACCATGCTGAAGTTATCGCTTAATTCAAACGAATCAACAAAATAACGTAGTGACAGACGCTTGGCCCAACGATTGGCCGCCTCTTTTTCAGGGTGAATCAAATCATCTACGCCGATAGCTTGTAGGACTTTTTCGTGTAGTGGATTGATACTACGGCTAATTAAGCGCTTGGCTTTTAACGTCTTAAATAGCGCTGTTGCCATAACATTGGCACCTTGATCTTCACCAATCGCTACAATGACAATATCAGTATCAACGATTGGTAATCCGCTAACCGTATACTCATCCGTGGCATCCATACACAGCGTATGAGAGATCACTTCTTTATACGCTTCAACCCGTTGCATACTACTATCAATAGCAATCACTTCATGCCCTTGACTGGTCAATGCTGACCCCAATGACGCCCCAAAATTCCCTAGCCCTACGATGATGTACTTCATAACTTAAACAACCTTTTTTAATATTTTTTGCTATTTATTAAGAACGACACAGTCTGTTTACGACGGATTAATTAATCGTTATTTCTTCCGTAGGATAGCGATAATTGCGTTGACGCATATTTTTTAGCAGTGCAATAAAAATTGTCAGCATACTGACGCGGCCAACGAACATAATGACCGAAACTACTATTTTACTAAAATCTGATAAGTCTGCTGTCAGGTTTAAACTTAGCCCCACCGTGCTATAAGCTGAGAAGCATTCAAACACTACTTTAATCAAATCAAGCTCTGGCTGATCATAACTGATGAGCGTCACGCCCGTACCGATGACCAGTAGCGACAGCCACATAATAGAAAATGCGCGGCGAACTGAAATCTCCGCAATCTCTCGTTTAAATACCTCTATCTTAGTCTGACCACGAGCTAGGCTTAATGTATTCAATAGCGCAATCGCAAAGGTACTGGTCTTGATACCACCACCTGTCGAGTTGGGTGACGCCCCAATCCACATCAGAAATATCGTCAGCATCACCGTTGGAAACGTCAGCTCACCCATATCAATGACATTAAACCCTGCCGTACGCGGGGTAGCCGCCGTAAAAAAACCTGTTACGAGCTTGCCAAGAAAACTGGTATGGTCAGCGAGCACATTATTGTATTCAAATATCATCACCCCAATCAGACCGACCAACAGTAATGCGCCTGTGGTAATCAAAGTAATGCGGCTATTAATATTCAGTAACCAAGGCTGATAGATATAGCGTTGGTCATGACGATTTATCAGCCGCTGAGCACGATAACGTAAATACCTAAGCACGTTGACCACGATGGTAAAACCCATACCACCGAAGATAAATGTCATCGCCAGAATCAGCTGTAGCGAATAATTAAAACGTAGCGAATCATCGTACAAGCCAGCACTAAAGGTAGAAAACCCAGCATTACAAAAAGCAGAAATCGCATGAAAGACTGAAAAAAACAGCTGCTCAGACCAATCCATATTGGGTATGTCATAAATACTGATATAAATCAGCGCAGCCGCTACCGCCTCGACAGCAAACGTGACATATAAGATAGACTTGAGTGTCGACACCACATCACCCATACCGCGCATATAAGACATCTCGCTGATGCTTGCTTGCGTCTCATAGCTGACACCGCCCTTAAAGAAATAACTAAAATAGGTCACAAAGGTCAAAATACCCAAACCGCCAATTTGTATCAGCCCCATAATAATGACTTGGCCAAAAGTCGTAAAATAGGTGGCAGTATCCACTACGATAAGCCCTGTCACACAAACTGCACTGGTCGCGGTAAAAAGCGCATCAACAAAAGACAGCGGCTGCGTCGTCGCATTGGGCATCATCAATAGCAATGCACCAACCAGCACCACGACTAAAAAGCTTAGAATAAAAAACTGCGCAGGGTGTAGAAAGGTACGATTGAGATTGAAATTATGATCGGAGAGTTCGCGGACGAAGGTGACAAACACCGCTATCTTTATCGCGACAAAGCCATCAACGGCAGCAGATAGGCCCGAACGTACTAAGTCCGTAAAATGCGCGGTCAATAAAATGATAATGGCAATGCTAGTCAGCGCGTCAAAGACGGCGACTTTATTAAGCGTTAATGGCTTTTTGGTATAGATGTAACGACCAGCGGTCACCATAAAACTAAGGAAGATGATGACCAAATAGAAAATATGGAATACTTGTTGGAGCCACGTTGGTAGTGTAAAACCACTATCTAACAAGGCAATCGCCACCCCGATGACACTAATGAGAATCGTAAAATTGTTTAATAATCGATAACGCGTGGCTGCATTCATAGCCTGAGTCCATGACAACGATAACCACGATACTTATACTCCTTTTTTGTCATATCCACAAAAAGTGATTTAAGTTAATCGTAACCAATTATTGAGTCATAGCAGCTATTGATAAGCTAGATACTGATAACCAGGCTGATAATCTGAGCGAGATAAGAAATGCCCATTAGGAAGTAACGGTTTTAATAACTCTATATTTTAATGCTATCGCCTATACACATTTATGAGACTTCTTCTTTTACTTTTGATATTTTTACACCGCCCCACGTCACTAGCACCACGCCAATAGCAATCAAAGTAGCGCCTAAAAATAAACCTTCTGGTGGACTCTCCCCTTGCAAAAAAATAGCGAAGGGTACGCCGACAATAGCCCCTACCGCACCTAACAAACTCAATAACACAGGACCACCTGTCTTCTGCAATAGAAATAACAGTAAAAACTGTCCAGCGAATACGCATGCTTGTATAGCTATCATGCTTAGCGGCAACCAGGTCTCTAAAGGTACAGCAATAGAGAAATCTGACATCATACTAAATAACCCTAGCAGCAGCGCTGCCGCCATCAACATACCTGGAGCGAGTGCGCCAGAAGACGCATTATCAGGCCAGCGTAACGTCCGATATATATTGCCAATGGCGAGTAGCACTGGACCACAAAGCGCGATTAAAATCCAAAACACACTAGAATCTGGCGCAGAGAGTTTATGCACGGCTAATGCCCCTGCTCCAATGAGTGCTGCGATGACTCCAAGCGCACGGACAATATAAAATTGCTCCATGCGTAGTACCAGCGCGCCAAGATACGTTAGCAGTGGCGGCAATGAGAGAATTAAGGCAACGAAACCTGCGCCCACATGAGGAATGGCAGAAAATAATAATAAGTTGGCGGCCGCGACACTGACAAGCGCCGCGACGAAATAATACTCTAAGCTACGCGCATTAAGAGGAGGAAGCTCTTTTCTGATGAGCGCTATCATAAATAAAATAACAGCAGCGCCAATAATCGACCAAAACAAAAACCCTAATGGGGTCAGACCGACATCGATAGCGTACTTTGCCACATTGGTCGAGATACCAGTGAGTGCCCCACCTGCCAGCAGACAAATGAAGGGCACTAGCCAAGTAGTTTTGTGAATACTGGTTTGTTTGAGCGAGTCATTCATCGACTATCCTATTGGATGATGAATTTTTGAGTCATGTTGGATGGCCTTTATAATAACTTACAACAGCACCCTAATAGCTACTGGTGCAAAATGGTAGTAGGTAAGCTTTGTACAGCGACGGTTGCTGCATCAATTGCTCCAGCAACATAGCCAGGGAACTGCGCCGACCACTCACTACCACAACCTGTTAGACAGTCTTGCCACACGCCTGTTTTTGGCTTGGTCGGCGGTGCTACTGCATGCTGACCGTTACCGCTAGCATCAGCAGGCATCGCTGTTAATGGATCTTGTGCCCAGTCTTTGAGATATTCAACTTTTGGAGTACTTGCCTGTGTACCAAATAGTCGCACTAACTGCGCACGGCAATGTTCTTTTAGCACCGTATCAGAAACGCTCTGACGTACTTGAGCGGGAACACCAAAGAAACCAAATAATGCCCCATCTCCCTCTAGCGTAGAGGCATCATGTATCTCAGTAAGCGGCCCTATCGCACTGCGCGCGGCACCCGAGAGACCAGCACCTCGCCAAAACGATGACTCATAAACAGCGACGTATTTGGCATGGGGAGCCATCCAAGTAGCTGTCTCGCGCCACTGTCCACTTAAGTCTTGCGGTAGCGTTGGCTGAAATGCTATCCGCCCTTCTACCAATCGAGGCGGTAACGCAAGTAGCACATGCTGCGCGCGGAACGTCGTCACATGCCCGGTTACATGTCCAGAAGTATCTTCGCTCTGTACTTCAATATGTTGAGACGTCCTGTTTAATTGCCTTACGGTTTGACCGGTCATGATACAACTAGCATCTAGGCGAGCATATAGCGTCTCAATCAAAGTGGCCATACCACCGACTAGCCGCACAGAAGGTGGTGCGCTTTTGTAACCTTGCATACGCACGGGTGGCTGATTGGCAGCGCGCTCAACCATCATATCGCCTTCTTCGAACTGCGAAAAATGTGATAAATTTAACGATTCAATCAGACTACTTAACTGTGTCTGATAATCAGGCCAAAACCAAGATGGTCCTAAATCAAACGCCGCGCTTGATTCTGCTTGATCGATATCAGTACTGTTATTAGTAGCTTGCACATCTGAATATTTAGCAACTGCAATGCGACCACCCAAGGTATCACGCGCCTCTAGCAGTCTATACGCTATACCCTTTTGCTCTAATAAGAAGGCGGCATATAATCCACTTAGCCCACCACCAACGATTACCACAGGTATGTCTTGCATATCGGATTACCCTATTTATAGTCGGTTCAATATAACTGGGATACAAGGAGGCCGAGCGAAAGTACTACAAGCAGCAGGCTGAGCCAGACTGACGCCGTCCCCAATTTATAGAGGATTGACTATAAACCAAACTACTCTGCCAATAGCTTCGTAAGCATCTCATCAATCTCAACCTTGAACTCTTTGTCTTCGATCTTATTGGCTGTGATTTTGGCATTTTGCAGACTTTGGATAGCAGCTTCTTTTTCACCTGTCTCAAGCTGTAGTACTGCCATAGAAAAAGCAATCGATGACATATGATCTTTTGAGTTAATGGCAGTAGCTTTGGCCAGTGCTTTGTCATAAATCACCAGTGCTGCGTCCAAATCTTCTGTGAAATCAGCGAGCGTTTCCCATTGTTCTGGATGGTCTTTGTCTGTGCCTTCATTATCGGTACAAACGGCATTTAATTCAGCATACAGCGAATCAAATTTTTCTTGATTGCCTCTGCGATCCGCTTCTAACAACTCTTCAGCTAAGGTGTAAATGGCTTTATATATTTTGGTATTAATCATTGTTTACAACCTTTTATGGACTATGTCGTGTGTGGTTAGGATTATAACGTAATTCTAGGGCGTGTCCTCATTTTAAAAATGGTGATAAAAATGAGATAAATTGCAGTCAAACAGGGAAAATAGCGCAGATAATATCGGGATATTAACCAGCTATTTAACGATGTTTGGCAAAATTTAGCCATTTTTAGCCCGTTTAGATATGATCAATTGAATTGAGGACACGCCCTAGCGGCTCAGATGATTAATACAGAGAAGAACACGATATTTATGTGGCTGTTATTAAGATTACTATGAACCTTGTTAAGGTTGTTATTCATACTATAGTTGATTCAATTTAAAAATAGTACAAGGCAACCGAGTGCAAGTTATACATTAGTATGCTTAGTAAGGATTACGATGTAGCGGATTTACATAGACTTGACTATATTAGGGTTACAACTCTCGCCAGTGTAACCAAAGCCGCGTATCTAGCTCAAACTGATGATATTCAGGCTCCATATGGCAGCATAATTGATAAAACGCTTTGTTATGCTCATGCTCTTTGAAATGGGCAAGCTCGTGCACCACTATCATGCGCAAAAACTCTGGCGGCGCATCCTTAAATAGACTGGCTACCGTGATGCTATTGTGCGATTTGAGCTTACTGCCCTGTACGCGCGATTGCGTCGTATGGATACCTAGGGCATGTTTTAAAACCTTGAGCTTACTGCTATAGCTGACATTTGATAGCTGACCAATCTTACGCATGTATCGGTTTTTTATCTCATTTATATACTGATAGAGCGCTTTGTCGCTTTGGATTTGATGCTGAGTTGGGTACTTTTTTTCCAGATACTCGCCTAACCTATCCTCAGTTATAAGCTGAGCAGCTTGAGTTTGAATCTGTTCTGAATAATGCGCTATATACTTTAATTTGCTCACAAGTGTATCCTTTGCTAATACGTTGCAGCGTATCAGTCGATCAATTTAATCTTAGGGAATTTTACCTTATATTTTCGATGCTTGTTTGCCACTTATTTTTTTGGGGGGGGGTAATCTCAATTCAAACGATAGTTATTTATAAATAGTTATCCATAAAAGAAACCCCATAAGCTGCGTGCAACTTATGGGGATAGTTTTACTTAAAAAGTGTGCCTGATTAACGCTCTAAATGCAGATACTGCAAGTGACGCTCATACTGATTTAAGATATCAACCAATACTTGCTCTTTTGAGTAGCCAACCAAGTCATATTCTTGCGAGCCTTCGCTTAAGAACACTTCCGCACGGTAGTAATACTCTGCGTGCTTGGTAGATGTGCTCAATGTAAAGTTAGGACGATGAGCTTTAATCAGATTGACTTCATAAATAAAGTCATCTTCATCGCCATGACCGACACGCAGTTTTAGACCATCTACCTGACCACTGTCTTGGTCCATGCCTGCATCGATACCTTCACCGATACTGGCAAGGTTTTTGGTATCTAACGAGGTTTTAAGACCACCTGCTTTAAACTCTTTTTCGACCTCAGACATCGCTGGCATCACGACATTATGCAAGAATTTTTCAACCTGTGCATGGCCTGGGAAGCTCACAATACGTTGCAAGCGCGCTTTCCAGCTCTTCCCGCTGTCCAACACATTTGCCGTGCCGATTGTACTGGCTTTACGCTTATTGCCTTCTTCTTTTAGCGACTTCCACATAGACATCATGTAGAGCACAAGAATAATAGAGAATGGTAAACCTGCAATGACAGAGACAGACTGTAGTGAAGAAAAACCACCTGCAAACAATAACCCTAAGGTAATAAGACCAGTCGCTGCTGCCCAAAACAGACGTAACCAAACAGGAGCATCGGTATCATTGGTCATACCTCTTGAGCTCAAGTTCGCTAATACTAATGCGCCTGAGTCAGCAGAAGTCACAAAGAAAATAAGACCAATAACCACACCAGCAAATGACAATACTTCACTGTAAGGGAAATACTCAAACAGCGCAAACATGCCCATTGCCGCATCATTGACCGCGATTTCGCCAAGCTCTGTTGCGCCATTGGCAACCAAATCTATCGCTGAATTACCAAAGATAGAGAACCATGCAAAGATAAAACCAAGCGGAATGAACATCACGCCAAATACAAACTCGCGCAACGTACGGCCACGGCTAATACGTGCGATAAATAGACCGACAAATGGTGCCCAAGCAACCCACCATGCCCAGAAAAATATCGTCCACCAAGATTTCCACTCGGCACCAGCAGCACCGTCATAAGCATAAACGTCAAAGGTTTTATAAATGATGGTTTGGAAATATTGACCGATATTTTGAGTAAAGGTATTTAATAGATACACCGTATTGCCCATTACCAATATGGCAAGCAACAACAGTATTGACGACAGCATGTTGAATTCAGATAGACGACGAACGCCTTTTTCGAC
Organism: Psychrobacter sp. NPDC078631; assembly: GCF_050268165.1. Lineage (NCBI taxonomy): Bacteria > Pseudomonadati > Pseudomonadota > Gammaproteobacteria > Moraxellales > Moraxellaceae > Psychrobacter > Psychrobacter sp. NPDC078631. Next base: position 93,669 of record NZ_JBNNGG010000003.1, read on the forward strand.
ACCTGTCATTGCAGAAATAGCGGCTGCAGCGACAACGCCTACGATGATGAGCGCCTGAACTGTTTTGCTAGATTCAATACCGAACACATGGGTCAAGCCAGCATTGGCCTGTAATACCCCAATACCCAAACTGGTCGCAATACCCATCAACGTACAGACGACGCCAAAGGTATCAATACCATCGCCTAGCCAGCCTTTGATTAAGCGTTCACCAAATATCGGAGTCAACGGCGAGCGTAGCGCGAGTGGCATATTTTTGCGATAAGCAAAATAAGCCAGCGCCATACCGATCAGCGCATAAATACCCCAACCGTGTAGACCCCAGTGCAAGAAAGTCTGAGCAAGTGCTTCACGCATGGCCTCAGCACTAGCAGGCTCTAGGCCTGTATGCGGGGTCAAATAATGCATCAAAGGCTCAGAGGCACCAAAGAACAACAGGTCAATACCAATACCCGCTGAGAACAGCATGGCCGCCCACGCTAAAAACGGAAATTGTGCTTTTTCGTGGTCTTGACCAAGCTTTATATCGCCGTACTTAGAAAAACCAACAAACAACGCGAAGATACTATAAGCGGCAACCACCAACATATAATACCAGCCAAACTTGTCTGATACCCAAGTCATGCTCGCGCTCAACAAGGCCTCACTATAATCTGGAAAAGCGATGGTCCAGATTATCAATAAAATAGAAATAATAGCTGAGCCCATAAACACCGTTTTGTTTAGGGTCAGAGGTTTCGTCACATCTTGTGATGGCGAACTGTACATAAAAGACCTCAATAGGTAAATTAAACAGGGTCCGATATTGCTTTGTCCGGCATCGTCTAATAGTAGACTGATGATCTATAACCGTATAACGTGGAACCAACCGCATGACGGACAAAGCAGTACCAATAAATAAAAAGCTAATAAAATTATAAACAAATTCAACCTGAACGGTATTCATTATTCTAATACGTTAGCGCTGATAGAAAAGGCCTCTACTTGGAAAGGCCTTTTGGTTAAAATTTTCTCATATCGTTATTTAGTCAGTATCCTGTATGCAGGCTTATATCGCAGCCTACACCGTCAAGAGATAATCACGCATTGGCTCTGAGCGCAGCGGTGCACCATTGGCTACATAATAATCTGCCGTTGAACGTGGCAGCTGTACGCCTCTCATCTTGTCGACGATTTTTTCGGCCAACATGATAGTTGTAGCATTGAGATTACCACTAATAATGTTTGGCATGATAGACGCATCGACGACTCGCAAGCCATCAATACCATGTACCAGACCTTCGCCGTTTACTACCGAATCGTTATCTTCACCCATCGCACAAGTACAAGATGGATGATAAGCCGTCTCACTATGATTGCGTACGTATTCATCTAATTGAGCATCGGTAACCAAATCATCGGTCGGTGCAATCGCGCGACCACGATAAGGATCCAGCGCTGGCTGATGCATGATCTCACGCGTGATACGCATTGCAGCACGGAACTCTTGCCAGTCTTGATCATGCGACATGTAGTTAAACAAGATACTTGGATGTGCTTTTGGATCACGTGATTTTAGTTTGACGCGGCCACGGCTTGGTGAGCGTAATGAACCGACGTGTGCTTGGAAGCTGTGTGATTTCACAGCACTGCGGCCATCGTAGCGTACAGCTAGTGGCAAGAAATGATATTGAATATTTGGGTGGGTAAACTTCTCATCCGTACGGATGAAGCCGCCACCTTCAAATTGGTTAGACGCACCAAGACCTGTGCCATTGAATAACCATTCTGCACCAATCGCAGGCTTATTCCACCATTTATTGGCAGGCGCGATTGACACTGGCAGTTTGCATTCATACTGCATATATAGCTCTAAATGGTCCTGTAAGTTATTACCGACACCTGGCAGATCCAATATTTCAGTCACGCCAGCGTCTTTTAACCACTGACCAGGGCCGATACCTGAACGCTGTAGCAGTTGCGGTGAGGCAATCGCACCAGATGAGACAATCACTTCGCGAGCGGCATGAAAGTTTTTGGTCTGGCCTTCGTGTTCGACTTTGACACCGACAGCGCGCTTGCCGTCGAATAAAATCACGTCAGTCAATGCACCTGTCAAAATCGTAATGTTGCTACGTGGTTTGGCACGGTCAAGATAGCCACGAGCCGTTGACGCACGGCGACCATTAGGTGTCACAAATCGATCCATCGGACCAAAACCTTCTTGCTGATAGCCGTTTAGATCTTCGGTACGTGGATAGCCCGCTTGTACGCCCGCTTCAATCATAGCTTGGAACAGTGGATTGACTCCTGGCTTTGAGGTAGTCATTTCAACAGGTCCGCCCACGCCATGATAGTCATTCTCGCCAGCGTCACAGTTTTCTAGCTTTTTAAAATAAGGCAGGCAATCAGAATACGTCCAGTCTGATAGGCCTTTTATTTTAGACCAATCATCAAAATCTAGCGCATTACCACGGATATAGCACATACCGTTAATCAGTGATGAGCCACCTAGCCCTTTGCCGCGGCCACAGTCCATGACACGGTTATTCATATATGGCTCAGGATCTGTCTTATAACCCCAGTTATAAGTCGTCCCTTGTAGCGGCATAGCAAGTGCAGCTGGCATTTGGGTACGGAAGTCAAAACGATAGTCTGGACGTCCTGCTTCTAACAGCAGTACCTTAATATTGGCATCTTCGGTCAGACGTGTGGCCAGCACATTTCCTGCTGAGCCTGCACCGACGATAATATAGTCATACTCAGGTGTGGTTGATGTCATAACATACTCCATAATATTGAAAAAACATAAATCGTTTAGGGTCAGTAAGGTGTCCTAAAAAGGCTAAATAAAAGCTGATAAGCAACCTTACTGGCTTCGTTTTTCTCAATAAGATTGATTAAAAGACAGATTCAAACGCACCCAACTCTACTTGGATAGATTTGGTCTGAGTATAGTGTTCGAGCGCTTCGATACCGTTTTCACGGCCGATACCAGAATGCTTGTAACCACCTACTGGCATTTGTGCTGCCGACTCGCCCCATGTATTCAACCAGCAGATACCAGCTTCGATCTGAGCGATAACTCGATGTGCGCGTTTTAGGTCTGCAGTCACAACCCCAGCTGCCAAGCCATAATCGGTATCATTAGCGCGGCGAATAACTTCTTCTTCGGTCTCGTAAGTCAATATCGACATCACTGGGCCAAAGATTTCTTCGCGTACGATAGTCATATCATCCGTGCAACCAGTGAATACTGTCGGTGCGACAAATGCACCGTTTGCAAGCTCGTTCGTTGTAACGCGCTCGCCACCTGTTAGCAGACGTGCACCGCCTTTTTTACCTTGCTCGATATAGCCAAGCACACGCTCCATATGCGGGAAGCTAACCAGTGGACCCATATTAATGTTCTCATCCATAGGGTCGCCCAGTCTAATACGCTCAACACGGGTTAAGATGGCTTGCTCAAACTTAGCTTGTAGCGCTTTCGGGACAAATACGCGCGTACCGTTGGTACATACCTGACCAGTACTGTAGAAGTTGGCCATCATAGCGATGTCAGCAGCGGTATCGATATCTGCATCATCAAATATGATCAATGGCGACTTACCACCAAGCTCTAAAGTTACGTCTTTTAGAGATGAGCTTGCCGCGCTCGACATGACTTTTTTACCAGTTGGTACGCCACCCGTGAACGATACTTTTGCGATATCTGGGTGTTCAGTTAGCGCCTGACCCACTTCATAGTTACCTTGTACGACGTTAAACACACCATCTGGCAATCCAGCTTCTGTCAATATTTCTGCCAGTTTTAGTGCTGTCAATGGTGTCACTTCTGATGGCTTAAAAATCATCGCATTACCAGCAGCCAGTGCAGGTGCCGCTTTCCACATCGCGATTTGAATCGGATAGTTCCATGCGCCAATACCTGCGACCACGCCTAACGGCTCTCTTCTAGTGTAGACAAAGCTAGTATCACGCAATGGAATCTGACGACCCTCAATCATAGGCGCAAGCCCTGCATAGTATTCAACGACGTCAGCACCCGTAACGATATCGACATACTTCGTCTCAGAGTAGGCTTTACCTGTGTCTTTGGTCTCAAGTAGTGCCAACACATCATTGCGATCGCGCAATATCTCAACAGCCTTCGATAAAATGCGACCACGCTCGACCGCTGTCATCGCCGCCCAAACTTTTTGACCTTTATGTGCGGCTTTTACGGCTTCATCAATCTGATCATTGCTGGTTTGCTGAATCGTTGCCAATACTTCACCAGTGGCTGGATTGATATCTTCAAAAGTCGTCAGCGATTCATCAACCGCTAGATAGCGACCGTTGATATAGGCTGTTTGTACTTGGTCTAAATCGATAATATCTGTCAAATTATTAATATCAGTCATAAATTCTCCTTAGGACGATTGGCAAAAGTAGCTATATAAAGGTACTCATACCGAATAGTGTCGTCGTTAGTTAAGTTTCGAAATTTAGTCTTTAAGAAATTTAGTCTTCAAATAGTGAAATAAAAATTATTTTATAAATCAGCATCGTTTTATAAATCAAAATCTCGTTGCGTCATTTTTATCAAGCGATCACGTAATGATTGTTTGTCTGCGATATCTATGCCTGAAAAGTCTGAGAGCCAAATGCCGTCAGCGACAAGGCGAACCATACATAATGTCTCGGTATTATCCGTTGCTGCATGTTTTTTGAGTTGCTCATTCGCCCACTTAGCCCACAACTCACGCAGCTCACTATCACCTAGCATCAGTACATATAGGGTCGCTTGATTATCGTACTCTTCCTGACCTTGCTCGCCAAGGCTGATAGTGGCATCTATATAAGCGCGGGTAAATGAACCGTACTTAACAGGGTCATCAGCCATTGCTGCGTTTACTTCTGCCTCAAACTTAGCCATTGCATCATTGAAGACTTCTAATACAAGTGCGTTTTTGGTAGAAAAATGATGCATCACGCCACCTTTCGTCACCCCAACCGCATCAGCGACTGCCTGAAACGTCACTTTAGATAAGCCTTGCTCCAATGTGATACGTGCTGCCTGATCTAACAACGCACGACGAATGACTTCTGGCTGTTTTTTACGCTTATAAGCATTTTCCATATCAATGCACCACAGAATTAGACAATAAGTTCATCACAACAACACCGCCGACGATCATCGCGATACCGACCACTGCTGCTGTATCAAGATTTTGCTTGAATAGCACCACACCAGCGAGTGAGGTAAGTACAATCCCAAGCCCGCCCCACAGCGCGTACGCAATGCCTAGCGGTATGGTCTTGAGCGTCTGAGCCAATAGATAAAATGAAACCGCATAGAGCGCGCCCATCATCAATGTTGGCAACAAACGGGTGAACTGTTCTGACTTTACCAAAAAAGTCGTCCCCACCACTTCGCATATAATGGCAATAGTCAGATAACCGTAAGCAATCGTAGTAGGACTCATCTTTAGAACACCCGCTTTTGTTCAACGCATGCTATGAAAAACATAGCAAAGAAACCACATGGTCGGTATTTTATAGAATACTACTGCCAATGTGAAGGGCTGTCTTGCAACTTTATTGTGTCAAACGGTATCGCACCACCTTTATATTCAAAAATACAAAGTATTAAATCCAGTTTTACTTTGCCGAATTGACGTCCAGTTCTATATTCTCATCGTTCATCCTATGTGCCCTATAAAATTTTCTGAAAATATTCTTTATTTCTAAAGCACATTTTATTTTTAAAACACATTTGTCGTCATTTCCTACTAAGTGCTGCCTTGAAATAGCCTATCTGATAAGGGATTGGCGTTAATTTTCAATAATTGCGATAATATTTATAATTAAACGCATAATAAGGTTGACAGCCTGTAGTGACTTGGCTAAAATGTGCCCCACATAACGCAAACAAGCTAATTAACTGCTTTAATATAAAGCGTCAATAACTTGCTGTTATGACCAGCTATTCTCCAATAGCTCAGTTGGTAGAGCAACGGACTGTTAATCCGTGTGTCCCTGGTTCGAGCCCAGGTTGGAGAGCCATATACTAAAAACCTTCATCATAATTTGATGGAGGTTTTTTTATTGCTGCGTCTTTTATATTTACTTCTAATAATATTAGCACGGCTGTGGTGTTCTTTTAGACATTTTTGTTGTATGGTAAGATTAGTTTTGATTGGGTTCGTTTTTGTTTGAGTGCTTCGCTCTTACTCACTAAAAGTAATGGTTTATTATGATACCTGTACGTATAAAAAATAAGTTTTCTGATCATCCGCAAAAGATCATGCGCCCGATTAGTATTCGTTTGTCTGAAGAAATGATTGGTCTATTAGAAACGACGTCATCAGACTTAGGCTTTAAGCGCATTCAAGGGCTTATTCGTCTTTATATTCGTCAGGGCTTGGATCGTGACCATCAGGATTATACGCTTGCCCATGATGAAGTATTCATCGAAACGCTACGCAAGCGCGGCGTTAGCCAACATATTATCGATGAAGCGATTGTAGTGACGCATAATAACAACATCACTCATCCGCTATCTGAGTTACAAGACAACGATTAAACAATTAATAGTATCGCTGCTAAATAGTATTAAAATAAAAAAGACCAAGTTTGCTAACGCGAGCTTGGTCTTTTTTGTGGCTGCTATAAAAGTTAAAGCATTACTGATTCTTCTCTAACTCTCTTCTTGTTATGTCCTTCTTGCACCTGATTCATAGTACATATGTTTTTAAGTACTCTGCGATATTTACGATTCTAGTTAGCCATAACTAAACACAACAGATATTTAAACAAGGTATATTAAGAATATAGTCGCGACTATTTATAAGGTTTCAACATAATAAAGATCTGCAAGGAGGGGTACGATGACGGGCTTACATCAGCGTTTCAACAAAACTTTGTTTTCAACCATGACGGTAGCAATGCTAGTGATTGCGACTGGCTGCTCATCGCCGCAGACTGATCCAAGTAAAACAACCATACCGACAGATTCAGACCAATGGCAAAAACAGTTAGGGCAAACTTTTGAGCAATTGTCTGAGGCCGATCAACAAGTACTCAGCCGATATATGCTACGTATGAAATTGAGCGATGCCTATGAATCAGGAGCCATGCCGCGCACCACTATCAAGCAGGCGCTAATACAACAGCGTGAATACGAGCGGCTGCATCCAAACAACCCAACGGGAAAGAAAAGCCCTATCGTCAAAGGTCAGGCGACTAATGCTACCGCACAGATGTATCCTGTCGCCCTACTACCTGTAAAAACCAGTGATAGCGATAGCTTAAATCAAGTCAAAATGCAGTTTATGTTATCCAATCATGGCAAAAGCGCGATAAAAAGTTTTAAAGGGACGCTAACCATGAAGGATGCCAACCTGAAAAAGGGCAAAAACTTTAATGTGCCTTTGACAACGTTTGATCCACCTATCGCACCAGAGCAGTCTGGCAAGATCATTATTGAAAGCAGCATTGAGGATATCAATGTCATGCGCGCTATCAAAAATGCTAGTGGCATCACTATCGAGGTTAATAAAGGCATGCTTACCTTAATAGATGATCAGACAATCGAATTTGAAAACTCACTGGTGAAGTAGCTGTATAACCTACTATTGAGGATTTTATAGAAGTAGAAGGTATTATTTAATAATTTTATCAATACCATAAAAAAAAGCCCCAATCATTGCTGATTGGGGCTTTTTCGAATTTGGCGGAGACGGAGAGATTCGAACTCTCGAAGGGCTATTAACCCTTGTCGGTTTTCAAGACCGGTGCATTCAACCGCTCTGCCACGTCTCCATTGGTGCATCATTATATAGATATCATTTTATAATGCAAGCCCCTAAACTAAAAAAATCCAATTAATTTTCGAATACTTGTAAATTGGTGCATTATTGCTTGCTTGAGGCCAGATGTAAGCACATATCAAGCAACCTATTGGCATAGCCCCATTCATTATCATACCATGCAAAAACCTTATACTGACCACCTACTTGCATAAGTTGCTGACCATCAATGATTAGCGACTCAGTCTGATGAATAAAGTCACTAGATACCAATGGCTCATCGGTATAAGCCATGATGTCATGCAAATGCGCCTGACTGGCAGATTTAAGTACCTCTCGTACTGTCTCGACATCGACATCTGGCGTATCAAACACAAAGGTGACATCAATCGCAGCCACGTCGATAGTGGGCACTCGTATCGAATGCCCATTTATCTTGCCGACCATGGCTGGTAGCACCCGCTCTGTGGCAGCGATACTACTGGATGTCGTTGGGATAATATTATAGCCAGAAGCGCGCGCCCGTCTTGGATCTCGATGTGCTTGATCAAGCACTGTTTGATCGGCAGTGACTGCATGAATCTCTGTCATCATGGCGGACTGCACACCAAACGCCTTGTCAAGCGTATCAATCAACGGCACCAAAGCCTGCGTGGTACAAGACACACTGGAGATAATCGGCAGCTCAAGCGTGAGCGCATCGGTATTCACGCCCATCACGATACAGGCATCCACATCGTCAAATGGCGCGGCACCGATGATTACTTGCTGCGCGCCAGCGTCAATATGTAGCGTCGCCTGCTCATACGAGCGAAAATGCCCAGTACATTCTAAAACCACATCGACACCCAGCGTCTGCCAAGGTAAATTTTTGGGATCAGGCTCTGATAGCATATTGATGCAGTAAGTCAGATTGTTTTTGGTCAGACAGAGCTCAGTCTTGCTCGTATCACCTGACTCACTTTCTACAATCTCAGCATTTACGCCTAATCGACTGAGGCGACCATGGGTGCTATCAAACTTGAGTAAATGTAACAAGATATCCGCTGGCGCTAAATCATTAATTGCCACTACATGAATCGCACGACCTAACACTTCAAAGCGCTCTAGCAAAGCACGAAGTACATTGCGCCCTATACGACCAAAGCCATTGATAGCGACTCTCAGTGGCTGTGTATGCTCACCAGTAGTACGGAACGTCGCCGCTGTCGGGTCAGAGGTCAATTGATAAGTAGCACTCGAAAAATCAGGCATAACATCGGACATAAAGGGTATCGCTATAAATGGGGGTAAAAACTGAGCGTTATCACGTTGAGTGCGCTAATGATTGCTAAATACTAAGAAATAGCAAAAATAAAGCCTATAAAACTAATGGTAACAAAGTTATAGGCAGTAAAATTATAAGCAGCAAAACTATGGGGTGATAAAAATCAATGCGAGGCGAATGGTATTGTAGTCAATGCTTTGCTTAAGATGATCATATATCGGACGCAGCTTGATGCTACCGTCATCATTGAAGTCATTTGGATTATTAGCGACTTTAATAGCGACATAGGCATTACCTACGGCTGTCATTACCTCATCATCTGGACGCAGATGATCGCAGGCAAGACTTGGATCTTGTGATTTTAGGTCAGCAATATGACGCATGATAGTCGACTGTGACAACTGACGCGCTTGTGATATCTCAGCAATGGTCAAACTCTCTTCTAACAACACTCTGGTCGCAAGTAGAGTACTGTCTGATTTGTCAGTGACCTGATTGCCTAATTTCTGTTTTTTATCGATTTTCGCTTGCTGTTGTTCACGGCGCTTCTTTTGTAGCGTGGCGTAAGCATCGATTACCGACTTGCTTAATGTCCCACCTGACTTCAGGACGAATTTTTCATGTGCCTGCTGCATGCTTTCTTCATCTAGCATCGCATAGTTGGCATCCGCTTCTTCAGACAGTACTAGAAACCGCTTGTCTGCGCCGCGAGCCAATGGATCAAGTTGCAAGCTCATGTCGTTCATACCCAGCAGCTGTAGACCTGATAGCGATTTGAGGCGTGATAATGCTACATAGCCTTGTCCCAACTCAAAAGTACGCGACAAATCGATTTCAGCCGCATCGAGGGTCATGCCCTGCGATTTATGAATGGTAATCGCCCATGCCAGACAGAGCGGCACTTGTAAGTAACTTGCTAGCACGTCACCCGTCTCATCTTCGATAATCCATTCTTCAGGCTCAGCGATGACTTCTCGTCCTGAATTAAGCCGCACGACAGGCATTTTTTGGGTCGTTGGTTTCTTCGACTTTGGTTTTTCTTTATCTTTTTTAGCAGCAGACTTCTTACCTTTTGTCGTTTTTTCGCTAGCAGCATCCTCATCAACGTCATCGCTGCTATCGTCTTCGATTAACGCGTCACTACTGTCTTTATCATCTATTTTGACAGCAGCAAAACCAATCAACTCGCCCATCGTCCCGTTAGAGACACCGAGCTCAGCATTGTTTTTGATAAACATGACCTTGGCGCCGACTTTGAGAATCAGCTCGTCTTGGGTACGTACGGTCTTTTTTAGCGTCTCAACCAGCTTACTATCGCCTGTCGCCGTCGCCTCAAAACGCATCATCTCGCCATCTAGAGACGCCAGTTCTTTGTCATTGATTTTATTAACGTTGAGGTTATGGGTATAGAGACGCGTACGCTTGATATCGACGCTTTGATCATACGTCGCTTCTAAAGCGGCAATCGCCTCAAAGGTTACTTCCTGACGGCGGATTTGGTTAAGAATATCGTCTAAATCGAGTCCGCCATTGGCTGCATCGCTGACTTGACGATGCTGCTCAGACAAGTAGCAAATATGGAATTTGGCGTCGAGCCAAGCCTCAGACATAAAGGCGAACTTTTCACGATTCGTCTCACCTTTACTGCCAATCGGTGGTAACTGAAAGAAATCTCCTGCAACTACGACCTGAATACCGCCAAACGCTTTGTCATTTTTGCGAATATGCTTGAGCACTTGGCTGACCAAGTTAAGCTGCTTGGCATGTAGCATCGAAATCTCATCGATGACCAAAACTGCAGTATCTTTCAATCTGTCTGCTAAAAACTGCTTGCGTGATAAGGTGGACAAATCTCGATCAGTCAGCTCATCTTTGATACCGATACCTGACCAGCTATGAATCGTCGTGCCGTTCATATGCGTTGCGGCAATACCCGTACTGGCGGTCACCGCAACAGGGACACGGCGGGCGCGTAGATAATCAATGTATTGATTGAGAGTATAAGTCTTACCTGAACCTGCTGAGCCGGTCAAAAAGACGTTTTGACCTGTTTTTAGGATATCAAGAGCAGAAGATTGACGCATAGATCCAAACCAACCAATATTATGAAGAAGAAATAGTACAAAAAGAAAGCCGCCATGATTAATCCAGTAACCATAGCAAGCCAAAATAGATGCTCACAATTATAACAGCTGCATACCGTTTGCGAACCATTTTAACCGACTCATATCACATAACTTAAAGTTATACGATACAAAATATATCATTATAAAAAGTCATTATCGTTCTGCTAAAAAGCTCAGTACGATAGGATGATAACTTGGTTAGGAAGACCAAGAATGTATTTTTAAATGGTCATACGTAAGTAACCATATTTTAAATAACCATAATACACAACAAGGAGTGGTTAATGTTATACGCTTATCCCAATACTGAAAACAGTCCCGTCCAATTCCGCGAAAAATACGATAACTTTATTAATGGTGAGTGGACCCCTCCTGTCGATGGCGAGTACTTTGACAACCCAAGCCCTATCGATGGTAAAACCATTTGCCAAGTCGCCCGTTCAAAAGAAGCAGATATCGAAAAAGCCCTAGATGCCGCGCATGCTGCTAAAGACGCTTGGGGCAAAACCAGCGTCGCTGAACGTGCCAATTTATTATTAAAAATCGCAGATAGCATGGAAGCCAATCTAGAAGCGATCGCTATTGCTGAATGCTACGAAAACGGCAAGCCTGTACGCGAAACCTTAATGGCAGATATTCCACTAGCCATCGATCAATTCCGTTATTTCGCCAGTGCCATCCGCGCACAAGAAGGCGGTATCAGTCAAATTGATGAAGACACCGTTGCTTATCATTTCCATGAGCCGCTAGGCGTTGTCGGGCAGATTATCCCATGGAACTTCCCTATTCTAATGGCAGTATGGAAAATCGCCCCTGCACTGGCTGCTGGTAACTGTATCGTTATGAAGCCTGCTGAGCAAACGCCTGCTTCGATACTATATATGTTAGAAGCGATCGGTATCGCTGATATCTTACCTAAAGGCGTGTTAAACATCGTCAATGGCTTTGGTGTCGAAGCTGGTAAACCACTTGCCTCAAACCCTCGTATCAACAAAGTTGCCTTCACTGGTGAGACCACAACGGGTCGCCTCATCATGCAGTACGCTAGCGAAAACATCATTCCAGTGACGCTAGAGCTTGGCGGCAAAAGCCCAAATATCTTCTTTGCTGATGTCATGGACGAAGACGATGACTTCTTGGACAAAGCGGTCGAAGGCCTAGTCATGTTTGCCTTAAACCAAGGTGAAGTCTGTACCTGCCCATCACGTGCACTCGTACATGAAAGCATCTATGACGAATTTATCAAACGCTGTATCGCTCGTGTTGAAGCCATCAAAATGGGCAATCCACTAGATACTGAGACTATGATTGGTGCGCAAGCCAGCTCAGATCAGTTAGAGAAGATTTTATCTTATCTTGATATCGGTAAAAAAGAAGGCGCAAAAGTCCTAGTTGGTGGCGATCAAGCCAAACACGATGGCGACCTAGCAGACGGCTATTATGTTAAGCCAACTATCTTTGAAGGCACCAACGACATGCGCGTGTTCCAAGAAGAAATCTTTGGACCTGTGCTCGCTGTCACTACCTTTAAAGACGACGACGAAGCCATGCAAATTGCCAACGATACCCTATATGGTCTAGGCGCTGGCGTTTGGACACGTAGTGTACATAAAGCCTATCGTTTCGGACGTGGTATCCAAGCGGGCCGCGTATGGACCAACTGCTATCACCTATATCCATCACACGCTGCATTCGGTGGCTATAAGCAATCAGGTATCGGCCGCGAAAACCATCTGATGATGCTCGATCATTATCAGCAAACCAAAAACATGCTGGTTTCGTACAGCCCTAAAAAAATGGGTTTCTTCTAATCTAACCTGTGAACGCATGACAGTACTTAGAAAACAAATGCAATCTGTCGCAAGATAGGTTGCATTTTCACTTTAAGAAGTCGTAAAAAGCCATGTTTTGAATAATAGCTTTTTAGAATAGTATGTTTTTCGACACTGATAGCATAGGAGTTGAGTATGAAAATTACAGCAACAGAGTCTTGTAAAGCGTTAATTGAGCTATTGAAATCCAAGCACGGTGAGCTGATGTTTCATCAATCAGGTGGCTGCTGCGATGGTAGCTCACCCATGTGCTATCCATTAGGAGAGTTCAAAGTGGGTGGTCAGGATGTGTTGGTTGGTGAGCTTGCTGGCTGTCCATTTTATATGGGTAAGGCACAGTACAATTTATGGCAGCATACCGATCTCACTATTGATGTCGTCAATGGTCGCGGTGCGAGCTTTTCGTTAGAAATCCCTGAAGGCAAACGCTTTATCGTACGCTCAGAAATCTGTGCGATATAAGGACGTTTGGTGCAAAACTAGGTAGCATTAATTTTAAATAATGTACCGAATATAACAGTCTTAGCTTGTCCTATTATATTGGCGCAAACAGATACCGCAGAGTCATTTTTATTTTATTATTTCAGCAAAATAATAGTTACTGTAAAGCGTACCCTATTTTAATTAGCATGGATGCTATAAGGAATATGAAATGGAATTTGACACAACATTTGACTATGTCATCGTCGGTGGTGGATCAGCAGGTTGCGTGCTTGCTAGCCGTCTCACTGAAAACCCAAATATCAGTGTCTGTTTATTAGAGTACGGCGGTGATGGCAAAGATCTAGCAGTACGTGTGCCTGCCGGACTGATTCTGATGGTTCCTGGCAAACCACTTAAATTAAATAACTGGTGCTTTCACACCACCCCGCAAGAGCACCTTAATAACCGTAAAGGTTTTCAGCCACGTGGACAATGTCTGGGCGGCTCATCAGCTATCAATGCCATGATCTATACGCGTGGTAGTAAGCTAGATTATGAGCGCTGGGTAGAGCAAGGCTGTACTGGCTGGGGGTTTGACGATGTACTTCCCTACTTTATCAAAGCTGAAAACAACGTTCGTGGTAGCGATGACCTACATGGTGATAGCGGGCCGCTGCATGTTAGCGACCTACTCAGTCCACGAGACATCTCCAAAGCATTCGTAGAAGCTGCGATTGCCAATGGCCTAGATCATAACACCGACTTTAATAGCGAAAAGCAAGACGGTACAGGATTGTATCAAGTCACTCATTTCCATGGCGAAAAACAAGGCCAACGCTGCTCTGCTGCGGCCGCCTATCTGCATCCTGTCCAAAACCGCTCCAACCTAACTGTCATCACTCATGCGCAGGCTAACCGCGTCATTATCGAAGACAATCAAGCGACAGGCGTCGTCTACGAAAAAGACGGTGTCGAACATACTGTCACGGCGCGTCATGAAGTCCTACTATCAGGTGGCGCGTTTGGTTCACCTAAAGTTCTGATGCTCTCAGGTATCGGCCCTGCAGAGCATTTGCAGTCTCATGGTATCGATGTGGTGGTAGATGCACCCGAAGTCGGTGGCAATTTACAGGATCATCTAGATGTTGTCTTTGATTACGAGGTCAATACGACTGATGTCATCGGTATTGGCATGGCATCGATTTCGGCATTGACCAAAAGTATTCGGCAGTGGAGAAAAGATGGTACAGGGCTGCTGTCTACCAACTATGCAGAAGCAGGTGCGTTCTTTAGCGTCGGTGATGACCCAAAAGAGTGGCCAAATACACAGCTGCACTTTGTCATCTCGCGCGTGATCGAGCATGGCCGCGATCTCAGACGCGGCTTCGCTGTCTCTTGTCACAGTTGCTATCTGCGTCCTGAAAGTCGAGGTACTGTCAGATTAGACTCAGCTGACCCCTCCGATGCTGTCTTGATCGATCCAAACTATCTGTCACACCCGAAAGACGTAGAGTATATGGTAGCCGGTGCCGAGCGTACTCGAGCCATCATGCAAGAGTCCGCACTCGCAAAGTACATCACTGAAGACTACCCTGCCCCTTACCTCGAAAAAGACGGCATGCTCGGCTATATCCGTAATAAGTCAGATACCATCTATCATCCAGTAGGCACTTGCCGCATGGGCTCAGATGACAGCTCTGTGGTGGATTTGGAATTGAAGGTACGAGGTGTGAGCGGATTACGAGTCATCGATGCTTCAGTGATGCCAACGCTTATTAGCGCCAATACCAATGCGCCAACTATTATGATTGCCGAAAAAATAGCCGATCTCATTAAGGCGAATCATGGCCCTATTTGATGCTGTATTGGGCAAACTGCTTATAGCTGATTACTTTAAAGAGACATAACTTTATTATTTCTAATTGTTTACACTTAGTAAAATTGTAACTGGTTAGCAATTTAAAAGTGTGTCTCTTTGCTACTTAGAGCGAATAAACATAAAGCCATAGAATTTAGTATTTAATATCTTATTGATGCTAAATACGGTAAAACCGTGCATTTTTTATCAAAATTAGTCTATTTATCGCTTGCATTACCACAGATTAAGAGAGTATATTCGAACGACTTATTTATATTTTTAGTTTCCATCTATATAATTTAAAGTTATGACAACCTTTAATATGTTTTATTTTGTATATATAAAATACTGCATAGATAGACACTTTAGAGGTCACTAAACGCTTTCTCATCGTATTCATGCTCGAGTACAAACATATGGATACATGAGTACCTACCTACCATTACATAGGATGTAATAATGCAAAAATCACTCTTCAAACTTACGATGTTGGCGACGTTTGTCTTAGGTATCAGCGCCTGTAGTGGAGACAACAAAACCACCGACGACTCTGCTGCTAGCTCAGATGCCAAAGCCGCCAAAACATTGCTCTATTGCTCAGAAGGTAGCCCTGCCGGATTTGATCCAGCGCAATATACTTCAGGTACGGATTTTGATGCGAGTGCCTTCCCTATTTACAATGGCTTAGTAGAATTCAAAAGAGCAGAAACTGAGATTCAACCAGGACTTGCTGAAAGCTGGGATATTAGCGAAGACGGCAAGACTTATACCTTTAATCTACGTAAAGGGGTTAAATTCGGTACAACCGACTACTTTACTCCAACTCGCGATTTCAACGCGGATGATATTGTCTTTACGCTAGAACGTATCACTGACCCAGACTTTGAATTTAACAAAGCTTATCCTGCTGAATTCCCATATTCGGTCGGTATGGGACTACCTGACATCATCTCTAATATCGAAAAGGTTGACGACTATACGGTAAAAATCACCCTTAGCGAAACCAATGCGCCGTTCCTACAGAACCTAGCAATGCCTTTTGCTTATATTGGTTCTGCTGAGTACGCAGATCAATTACTAGCCTCTGGTAATGCTGCTGATATCAATACTAAGCCCGTCGGTACTGGACCTTTCGTCTTTACCTCATATCAAAAAGACGCGCAAATTCGTTATACCAAAAACCCGGACTATTGGAATAAAGACGACATCTATATCGACAACCTAGTGTTTGTCATCACTAAAGACTCAGCTGTTCGTGCTCAAAAAGTGCAAGCTGGCGAATGTCACGTGTCCGCTTATCCAAAACCTGCCGAAATCGAATCTGTCAAAAAATCAGGTAAAGCCACCGTTCTGGATCAGCCTGGCTTCAACGTCGGCTATGTCGGTTACAACGTAGAAAAACCTCAACTGAGCGATCTTAAAGTGCGTCAAGCATTAGATATGGCGATCAACAAAGACGCTATTATTAACGCGGTTTATCAGAGCGAAGGCCTCAAAGCAACCAACCCAATGCCGCCAACGCAGTGGGGCTATGACGAGTCACTTAAAGATGCGCCTTACGATGTTGAAAAAGCAAAAGCACTGATCAAAGAAGCTGGCGCGGATAACCTTTCTATTAATCTATGGTATATGCCAGTTCAGCGTCCATACAACCCAAATGCCAAGCTAATGGCTGAAATGCTACAAGCAGATTGGGCGAAGATTGGCGTCGATACCAAGCTTGTGACTTATGAGTGGGGCGAGTACCTCAAGCGCGCTGCTAAAGGCGAGCCTGATGTCATTCTAGCAGGTTGGACTGGCGATAATGGTGATCCAGACAACTGGCTTGGTTCGTTATTGTCTTGTGACGCGGTCGGTGGTAACAACTACTCGCGCTGGTGTAATAAAGACTTCGATAATTTGGTGACCAATGCCCGTCAGATTAACAATCAAGATGAGCGTGTCAGTGAATATGAGCAAGCTCAGCAGATATTCAAAGAGCAGCTTCCTTGGACGACAATGGCACACTCGGTAGTGACCGTATTCACCGCACCAAACGTGGTCGATTATAAAATCAGCCCACTTGGCTCAATACGTTTCGATGGTGTAAAAATTGAATAACCTTGACTGATTAATTCCGTTACGACGTAAGCAATTTATTCATTTTATTCATTCATATAAGTGCGGCTGGGTCAGATACTCTGCTCCAGCCGCACTTATATGAACAATATGAATTAATCGCTTTGTCACGGATCTCTTGATCATCGCTAATACTCTAATCATTGAACCACAACTATTGAGCAGCCCATGCTACTTTATATTCTGCGTCGTATTGCCATTTTAATACCCGTCTATCTTGGCCTAACGCTATCGACTTTTACTCTGATTCGTCTCGTACCTGGAGATGCGGTTGAAATTATGATGGGTGAGCGTATGGTCGATCCAGAGCTACATGCTCGTGCCCTAGAAAGGCTAGGATTAGACAAACCACTCGTTGCCCAGTATTGGGATTATTTGACTGGCATCCTAACAGGTGATTTTGGTCAATCCTTTCGTACTCGTACGCCCGTATTACAAGACTTCTTTGCCCACTTTGTTCCTACTTTAGAGTTGGCGTTATGTGCCATTGTTATCGCTAGTGTCATTGGTGTTAGCTTAGGCATCTTTGCTGCCTTGCGCCGTGGTACATGGATTGATTACACCCTAATGTCAGGCGCGTTGGCAGGATATTCTATGCCTATCTACTTATTGGGACCTATCCTGACTGGTATATTCGCTCACTATCTTGGTCTGTTACCCGTCGCTGGGGTGATATCTGTTGCACAGTTTTTAGATGTGCAGCCACTGTATGGTTCATGGTTACTTGGCTCACTAAGCTCAGGAGAACCTGGCGCGTTTTGGAACGTGGTCAAACACTTTATCCTACCTTCTATTGCCTTATCGACCATTCCGTTAGCGATGATTGCGCGGATGACACGCTCTGCGATGCTAGAGGTGTTAGACGAGGATTACGTGCGTACAGCACGAGCCAAAGGCTTATCTCCGCGCCGAGTGATACTAGTCCACGTAATGCGTAATGCCTTGATTACTGTGGTTACAGTCGTTGGCCTACAGATGGCGACATTGCTCGCAGGTGCCATTATTACTGAGACTATCTTTAGTTGGCCAGGCGTTGGTAATTGGTTACTCGATGGGTTTTTCACACGCGACTACCCTATTGTACAAAATGGTATTTTATTGGTCGCCACCGCTCTGATTTTGGTTAGTTTATTTATTGATATTTTGTATGGTCTGATCAACCCACGTATTCGCCATACTTCTTAATCTAACATTGATAAATACTCACATTATAAATAGTGATGATTAGCGCTCAAGTGAAGTTTTAGCAATGCTTAGTACTTTTTTATGAATAAGATTCTAAAAAATGTCACTGCGCTAGCCACTATAGGAAATGCTCATGAAGCCTTCTGTTCTCCCCTCTGATGTCAACCTGATGGCAGCCACACCGCCGTCATCTTGGCAGCTATTTTTATCGACGTTCTGCCGAAACAAAGGCGCAGTAATTGGTTTTATTGTACTGGCATTAATGGTTCTAGTTGCCATACTTGCGCCTGCTATTGCCCCTCACGATCCTTATGAGTTGTTCACTGGTCAAGAGCAATTACCGCCTGCCTTTCTTGATGGCGGCAATGCGATGTTTTGGCTAGGTACTGATGATGCGGGCCGAGATACATTGTCTCGAGTGATGTATGGCGCACGTTATTCGTTGTTTATCGGTCTAAGCGCAACGACTTTGGCGATGTTGGTTGGTATCTCACTTGGGCTGAGTGCAGCGTTCTGGCCAAAGGTCTGGGGTAAAGCGGTCATGTTGGTCAATGATATCTTGATGTCATATCCGAGCTTGCTATTGGCGATTATCATTGCTGCTATCTTAGGGCCATCTATGACCAATACGATTATTACGATTGCACTGGTCTGTACACCGCCATTTATTCGGCTGACTCGTGCGACTGCGATGGTAGAGCTGCAACGTGAGTACTTTATTGCCTCACAAGTGATGGGTGCTGGCGTGCTCAGATTGTTGTTTATCACCATTTTGCCCAACTGTATGGCACCGCTTATCGTACAGGCAACGATGATTTTCTCGTCTGCTATTTTAGAAGCAGGTGCGATTGGTTTCTTAGGCTTTGGCGTACAGCCACCTGATGCCGAATGGGGCGCGATGCTAGGTACGGCGCGTCAATATATTCAAAGTAACGTTTGGCTAGCCATCTGGCCGGGTGTCGCTATTTTCTTGGCTGCACTATCGATCAACCTGACTGGTGATGGCTTACGCGATGCGCTAGATCCTAAATTAAAGCAGGTGACCTAAGATGACTGAACCATTAATTAATACGCCTATCACTCACACGTCTATGAATGGCGCATCAACAAAAGACTCACCATTGCTGCTAGATATTGAAAACCTGTCTGTCACTTTTGGACAAGGAGTGCGTGCCTTTCGCGCAGTCGATGATGTATCGTTGAAGATTACCCAAGGTGAGGTCATCGCTGTCGTGGGTGAATCTGGCTCAGGTAAATCAGTCACTATGATGGCGCTGATGGGGCTGTTGCCACCTTCTGCGACCGTTCGTGCACAGCGAGTGATATTTGATAATACAGATATGCTCAGTATGTCAGCCAAAGAGAGACGCGGCATCATTGGCAAAGACATCTCTATGATTTTTCAGAACGCCATGTCTTGCCTAAATCCAAGCTTTACGGTTGAGATGCAGCTAGGTGAAGTACTACGCAAACACCTTGGTTTACGAGGCGCAGCCGTACAAACACGTATCTTAGAGCTGTTAGAGTTGGTCGAAATGCCCGATGCCAAAAACAGACTCAAGGTCTATCCGCATCAACTATCAGGTGGTATGAGCCAACGGGTTATGATTGCGATGGCCATTGCTTGCGAGCCAAAACTCCTGATCGCAGATGAACCAACCACGGCTTTGGATGTCACCGTACAGGCGCAAATTATGGATTTGCTCAGCCGATTACAACGCGAAAAACAAATGGCCATGGTATTAATTACCCACGATTTGGGTCTGGTTGCACAAAACTCGCGTGATGTCGCGGTCATGTATGCTGGACAAGTGGTCGAAACCAGTACCGTGCCAGAGATTTTTCAAAAGCCTGCACATCCTTATACTGAAGCATTGCTACAAGCAATCCCTGAATTAGCCATCGGTCAAGATCGGTTAAACAGCTTACCAGGGGTTGTGCCAAGTCAATATGACCGGCCAGCTGGTTGCTTGTTGTCTCCACGTTGCCCGTATAAAGAACCTGCTTGCGAAGTTCCGCCACCTATTTTAGATACACCCAATGGCAAGGTGCGCTGTATTGATTCTGATATTACCTCTCGCCCCTCTCACGCTGCTACCTTGGAGTCACAAGTATGAGTAATAAAGTGGTCCTGAAAGCAGACAATCTACACAAACACTACCCAGTATCACAAGGTCTGGGCAAAGCAAAAGCCTACGTGAAAGCGCTCAATGGTGTCTCATTCGAGCTTGAAGCTGGCAAGACATTGGCCGTCGTTGGTGAGTCAGGCTGCGGTAAATCTACCCTTGCCCGCCAGTTGACACTGATCGAAGCGCCTACACATGGTGAACTATTTATCAACGATGAAGGCACCACTGGCTATAGTAGAAAAGCACTCAAAGAGTTGCGTACTGAAATTCAAATGGTCTTTCAAAACCCTTATGGTAGCTTAAATCCGCGTCATACCATTGGCTATCAATTGACAGAACCATTGGATATCCATACCAAACTGTCTAAAGAAGAAAAGCGCGACAAAATTAACGAGATGATGAGACATGTGGGTCTACGACCCGAACACGCTGGTCGTTATCCGCATATGTTTTCGGGTGGTCAGCGTCAACGTATTGCCCTCGCACGCGCCATGATGCTCAACCCTAAAATCGTCGTCGCTGATGAGCCAACTTCCGCACTCGATGTATCGATTCAGGCGCAAGTCTTAAATCTATTTATGGATTTGCAGGATGAGTATCGTACCGCTTACGTCTTTATCTCGCACAATTTATCCGTTGTGCGTCACGTCGCTGATGATGTAATGGTGATGTACTTGGGTCAGGCCGTCGAACACGGCCCCAAAGAAGCGATTTATAATGCACCAAAACATCCTTATACCATCGCGTTATTGGCTGCGGCACCAACGGTAAATGGCCATAAAAATGATTTGACCCTACAAGGTGAGTTACCAAGTCCGCTCAACCCGCCAAGTGGCTGCGCCCTACATAAACGCTGCCCCTATGCCAAACAGCAATGCAGCAAAGTAGAGCCACAACTGCGCGAATGGGACGGTCGATTGGTTGCTTGTTTACGTTTAGAAGAGATATATGGTTAAGGTGACTAAAGTTAGGATGGCTAAGGTTAAAATGGCTAACGACTAATCAATATTCACCACACCGCGACATTTAGGAAATTGGCTACAACCAAAAAAGGCCTGCCCTTGATTCAGGCCTTTTTTTGCCATTCGCTTGATCGTTTCACCGTTACATTTCGGGCAGGTTGGCGTTTGAATAAAATCAGCTGTATGGTTTATCACCTCAACTGTCGCAGAGGAACTCGCTGCTAATTCAGGCTCTATAACCTCAAACGGTGTAAGAAAAACCTTATCAGCAATATCGTGCGATGTAATTGTATACTGAGTGACTGCCTGCTGAGTGTCCATACTATCAATTGGTAACGTGGTAGATTCAATTTCAGTCTGACCAGACCATCGATGCACCTCTCTACTTTTTAGAATAGCGCGTTTAGCGGTCTCTTTTACTATCGGCTCTGGTATAGACTCATTAGCCACTTTAGCAACTGGTTTATCATTAGTATTATCGCTAGGCTGTTTATTTGTATTCTGGCTTGGATTACTATGCTTGTCTTTTAGATAGGCTTTATGCTCTCTGTTGGTGCGCCAAGACTTACTAAATCTATTGTTATTAATCTGCTCAACAATAGATGCAACCTCATCTTCAGTGAGTATCTTATCTTGTTTTTTCTTCACATAAGACACCATACCACCTGTCAATACGTGTTCAGGCAACTCATCACGGGTTTTCAACTCACATTCACCGATGAAAGCAATCATCGAATGAAAGTAGCTCAGCTCTAATCCTAATAAATCTGCGAGCGTCTTGATATGCAAATAATTTTGGCGCAGTGGGTTCTGGAATTTGAATGTACTTCCATTTTTGAAAGCTTGTGTCCACTGCTTTTGCTTCTCGCTACCATATATCCAGCCTTTATAGTTTTTGGTCTCAATCACAAAGATGCCGTATACAGAAACGATGATATGATCGATTTGGGTACTGCCGCCACTGGCTCTTGGCAAGGTAATACCGTTTAATCGATGATAAACATCTTTTTCAAGCTTAAGCCACATAGCAACATTGATGACGGTTTCACCTAGGAAACCTTTAAAGCTAGATTTTAGGGACATAATAGCGATCTTTAGAATGGTTATAGAATGTGCTAAGCGTAATACCAAAACTCTTTAAATTTAATTAATCAGCACTCTCTTACGATGTTTTAAAGGCTTGGCATAAGCAAAAGAACATGTTTTGATATGTTTATAAAAACTCTTATAAACCCGATCATACTCTTCATCAAGCTGTTTAAGTACATCTAAAGTACTATCGTTAGGATTAGTTTCATATTCATGCTGTGCATTTATCAGGTCTCCCCCTGCATTTAAAAACAACTCATATTTTTTCTCAAGCTCTGGAAAATATAAAGCTATTAATATTTCTATCTTGCCACCTTCTCTGTAAAATTCATCAACATCTAAAGCTTCATCATCATTGCTTGAAAAACTTTTAGATTGTACTTCATGAATAATGGCTGCAAAATCAACTAGTCTAAAAACCACTTCCTCAAACTTTATTCTCAAAAAGGCTTCATACTCCTTTTTGCGTTCAGCTCTCTGAGTAATGAGAATACCGCACAGTCCAAATATTCCGATTATGCAGGCTGCTATCAAGCCTTCACTTAGTTCAATCTGTTTTAGCCATGTAATAGCATTTGCCAGTTCGATACTATCCATCTAATTTTTCCAGTTCTATAGTCATATAATTTATTTTTATATGAGAGCTGCACAAGAAATAAAACTTAACTTTGTGAGCAATCAATCTATTCTAATTTACCACTAAATCATCATGTTGAGGCACAGAATTTAGTACTGATTGCAGCAGTTATTTTACCGATAGCCATATTGATGAAAGCAGACCAAAAGAAAAGCCAAAGATTAAGCCATAAAAAAAGCCACCAGATTTCTCTGATGGCTTTTCCTTCGATACTAACTCAGTTAGGTCTATTACACCAAACTATTTACCGCTTCGATCACAGCATCAGTCGTGATACCAAACTCTTTATATAGATCGCTAGCTGGAGCAGATTCACCATAAGTCGTCATACCGATGACTTTGCCATCTAAACCAACGAACTTATACCAATAATCTACATGTGCCGCTTCGACTGCGACGCGAGCACGGATATTGGCAGGCAATACCGCTTCACGATAGCTAGCATCTTGCTCAACGAAAATCTCTGCACATGGCATAGACACTACACGGACACCAACACCGTTTGCGCTCAACGCCTCATACGCTTCCATCGCAAGACCGACTTCTGAACCAGTAGCGATGATGATGGCTTGTAGCTCGCCTTGTTCTTTTGCCAGTACATAACCGCCTTTGGTAATGTTCGCTACTTGCTCGCTATCACGTGCTTGGTGTGGCAGACTCTGACGGCTAAAGATCAACGCTGATGGGTTGTTTTCAGACTTGATTGCTTCTACCCAAGCGCTTGCAGATTCAGTTGCATCACACGGACGCCATGTACGTAGGTTTGGCGTGGTACGTAGGCTAGTCAATTGTTCAACTGGCTGATGCGTTGGACCATCTTCACCCAAACCAATAGAGTCATGCGTATACACATGGATGACGCGCTGCTTCATCAATGCGCCCATGCGTACCGCGTTACGTGCGTATTCCATAAACATTAGGAACGTCGCTACGTAAGGGATAAAGCCGCCATGCAATGCGATACCATTGGCAATCGCGGTCATACCGAACTCACGTACACCATAATAGATATAGTTGCCGTCAGCGTCTTTTTCGATACCTTTAGCGCCTTTAAATAGCGTGAGGTTTGAACCAGCTAAATCTGCTGAACCGCCCAATAATTCTGGTAATAATGGCTGCAAGCTATTGATTGCATTTTGACTGGCTTTACGACTAGCGACATCGCCGCCCGCTTCTTGAGTTTGCTGAATATAGGCCTGTGCTTGGCTGTCAAAGTCAGCAGGCAACTCGCCATTGAGACGGCGTGACAATTCTGCTGCAAGCTCTGGATAGGCTTTTTTATACGCTGCAAAGTCTGCATCCCAGTTCTTTTGCTGGACGTCGCCTTTGGCTTTAGCATCCCACGCTTCATAGATTTCGTCATCTAATTCAAATGGGGCATGCTTCCAAGATAGCGCATCACGAGTCAAGGCAATCTCATCATCACCAAGTGGTGCACCATGACTGGCCGCTAGACCTTGCTTGTTCGGGCTACCAGCACCGATAGTCGTTTTACAAATAATTAGACTTGGCTTAGCAGTCTCTGCAATCGCTTGCTCAGTCGCTTGCGTAATTGCATCAGTATCATGACCGTCAACTTTGATCACTTGCCAGCCGTATGACTCAAAGCGCGCTTGCGTATCATCAGTGAACCAGCCTTCGACATTACCGTCAATTGAGATACCATTATCATCGTAGAAGAATACCAATTTGCCAAGCGCCAACGTGCCAGCTAGTGAGCAAACTTCATGACTGATACCTTCCATCAAGCAACCATCGCCTAAAAATGCATAGGTATGATGATCGACGATGTTATGACCGTCACGGTTGAACTGTGCAGCTAGGGTTTTTTCTGCGATTGCAAAACCAACGGCATTAGCAATGCCTTGTCCTAGCGGACCAGTCGTCGTTTCTACACCAGGCGTGTAACCAAGTTCAGGATGGCCTGGGGTTTTTGAGTGCAGCTGACGGAAGCCTTTTAGGTCATCAACGCTGACATCATAGCCCGATAAATGTAGCAATGAATAAATGAGCATCGAGCCATGACCGTTTGACAGTACAAAGCGATCACGGTTGTGCCAATTAGGATCTGCTGGATTGTGCTTCAAAAATTTGCGCCACAAAACTTCGGCAATATCAGCCATACCCATTGGCGCACCCGGATGTCCAGAGTTGGCTTTTTGAACCGCGTCAAACGACAGTACACGGATGGCATTGGCTAGTTTACGTTCGCTAATTGGAGCTGGCATAGAGTGTCCTAATATTCGAATGAGTCGTATAAAGATAAGAGGAGAGTTTACTCAGAGGATAATCCATCAAAAACGCGGCAGGCGTCCTCAATGGATAGGCTATAAAATAAAAATGCAATATTAACATATTTGCTATGAGCCTAGCCAAAAATGCGGTAACAAGACCGTTTATATTTAGCAATGACTCACATCAGCTTTGTTAAACTATGAGCAATGAAGGACTTTGATTTAAGTTATAAATAACAGGCTGCGAGTGACCTAAGTGACAGGCAGCTCATTACTTATAGTCAATTTATTAAACTGAAATAGTCTCAGCACCACCCATAAACGGACGTAATACTTCTGGAATCGTGATGCTACCATCAGCGTTTTGATGATTTTCCATCACTGCCAGTAGCGTACGACCCACGGCCAAACCTGAACCATTTAAAGTATGAGCTAAGCTGGTTTGCTTGCCATCTTTGACACGGGTACCCATACGGCGCGCTTGGAAATCACCACAGTTAGAGCAACTAGAGATTTCACGATAGGTATCTTGGCTTGGTAGCCATACTTCGATGTCATAAGTCTTTTGTGCAGCAAAACCCATATCGCCCGTACATAGCTGTACCGTGCGGTATGGCAAATTCAACTGCTGCAAGATATATTCAGCCTGCCCTGTCATTGCCTCAAGCAAGTCATCAGATTGCTCAGCGGTACCGACATTGACCATTTCAACTTTTTCAAACTGATGCTGACGAATCAAGCCGCGAGTATCACGCCCGTGTGAGCCAGCTTCACTACGGAAACATGGTGTATGCGCCGTGAATTTTAATGGAAGCTCTTTAATATCCAAACGCTCGCCGCGTACCAAATTGGTCATTGGCACTTCAGCGGTTGGAATCAGATAAAAATCCATCTCATCATTATTGGTGTGATTGCTCAATTTAAACAAATCATCTTCAAACTTAGGCAGCTGACCTGTGCCTTTTAGACTATCACTATTGACGATATAAGGCACATAGGTCTCAAGATAGCCGTATTTCATGGTATGAGTGTTGAGCATAAATTGAATCAGTGCACGGTGTAGCTGCGCCAATTGACCTTTTAGCACGTTAAAACGACTACCAGTCAACTTAGTCGCGGCTTCAAAGTCGAGCATACCAAGCGTCTCACCGATATGAGTATGATCTTGAATTTCAAAGTCAAACGTACGCGGCGTGCCCCATTTACGCACTTCTACGTTATCGTCTTCTGACGTACCGACTGGTACATCTGCCGCCGGAATATTTGGAATTTGCAAAGCTGCTTGAGTGATACGCTCTTGTAGGGTACGTAGCTCGTCTTCCGCAGCTTTAATCTCACCGCTAACGCTTTGCATCTCAGCCAATAGCTCACTGGCATCTTCGCCTGATTTTTTTAGGGCACCTACTTGCTTTGCACCAGCATTACGGCGCGATTGCAACTCTTCGGTTTTGACTTGTAGAGACTTACGCTCATTTTCAATCGTTTGCCAGAACTCCATATTAAGCTCATAACCACGGGTGGCTAGCTGCTGTTGTAGGTCGCTTAAATCGCCGCGTAAGAGTTTCGGATCAATCATAGTAGTTGCCTGTAACACTAAAGGTGAGTAAAAGGTTTAAAAGTATTATTAATAAGGTAATTGCCTAGCGTATCGCTATCACGGTCTTTGTGATAACCGGCTATGACGTTATGTTTTATATCAACGTATCTTGTAGACGCTATAATACCAAGACACGGCAGATTTGACCATGTTTTGGATATCTTTGACTGCTTTTCACTGTTTTTGACTGCTTCTTACTAGGTTTTGTTCATTATGCTAATCGCTTGTCACAAGTGATTCTGTTGTTAATTGCTCACTTTTACTTTCGTCTAGTCTTAGTAAGCTGAGTATAGAGCATGAACTACGTCATTAATATGACATCTATCCGTGAACAGTCTTGCTTATATGTTTCATTTAGGAGTACTTTTCGGTAAGATAAGCGCATACCTTTATTCACTTCTAGCCAAGTACAGCATTGCTGCTTCGCTTTGGCAGTTTTAATCCAACGCTTTTAATATAAGTATTTGAGAAACCTTTATGGCCCTGTACCCCTACACGCTCCAACCTGTCGCCTTAAACCTAACTGAGGCTGAATTTCACCAAGCACAGTATGAACTGTTTGCCAGTGCCAGTCCCTCTTTTGGTTTATCAAGCTTTAAGACCAAAGAGTGGATCATCATGGCCGTGGTTGTGGTACTCGCTATTGCAGGACTGATCTTTGTAACAGGCTATTCAACCATTATCTTTTGGTTAATGCTGGTTGGTGTGGTGATTTATTTATTGGCGCGTACCTTAGGTTTTAAATGGTACGTAAAAAGAGAGTTTGACAAACAAGTTGCCGATCAAGAGATGCCAGATGAAATGCGCCAGATGAAGTTAGGTGTGCAAAAGCATGGTCTAGTCATGGCGATGCCAAGCAACCAGCCTGATATGATGAAAAACTCGCAAATGCGTGGTATGCAAATGCGTGCAGGCGCGACTCAGCAAGCAGTTATTCCTTGGACCTCTATCAAGAGCTGGGATGAGACTGACGACTATATCTTTATGATGTTTGAGCTAAAAGGTCAACAAGGTAGCCAAATCGTACCGAAACGCTTGCAAGCACAGAAGTTTCCTATCGATACGATACGTCAACATTTACAAGAAGTGGTTCCTGTGAAAGGCTTAAATCCTGAAAACTTGCAGCCACCAGCGTAAATGTAATGAGGTCTCTCTATCGTTTAGAAAAACAATATAGAGACCTGATTTAAGTTTTATAAAACCAATCGTAAAATTGTATTTATTAAATTTAACTTATTAATAATAGTTTGCTATTATTATAAGCATCAAAGAAAGAGATAGAATCTATGTTAATAGTTACAGATGAAAACTAAAGTATTTTTCGCTGTATATTAATTTATTAGAGCCTTTATCCTTCTTTACTTATTATCGTATAACTACACTCACACTATAAGGACAATACTATGAGTAATTCTAATAATGCTACTAACCAGATCGGTCTAGAAAAAGCAGACATGAGCGAAGTCATCGCCAAATTAAACAATCTACTATCGACGTATCACGTGTTTTATTTAAACGTACGTGGTTATCATTGGAATGTAAAAGGTGAGCATTTCTTTACTTTGCATCCACAATTTGAAGAACTATATACGTCACTACAGGTCCAAATCGACGAAATCGCCGAGCGCATTTTAACGTTGGGTGGTACACCACTTCACGCTTACAGCGACTTTACGCAGCATACTAGCATCAGTGAAGACAAAAACGTTAAAGACGGCACAAGCTGCGTTAAAGGTGTGGTCACTGGCTTGCAAACGTTAATCGCAGAGCAGCGCCAAGTATCAGCCCTAGCAGAAGATAGCGAAGACCAAGGTTCAGCTGACCTAGTTGATGCTTACGTACAAGAGCAAGAAAAACTGGTATGGATGTATAATGCGTTTTTGGGTTAAGAGTTTTTAGTTTTTATTCGACTTAACCTTACCAACTCTAACAATTATCAAATTCTAAATAATAAAAAAGCACCTAATTAGGTGCTTTTTTATTGTCTATCTTTTATAGAAAACTGTTTTATTTTTGGATCCATTGACGCATTTTTTCACGTTCAGCAGGCGTGGCTTGTAGCCATACTTGCATAAACGTATCTAGCGTACTGGTAGAAGTATTTACGCTAGATGCTTGCTTAACAGTGGTCGTGCCAGTATTGATGTTGCTAGTAGTATTTACTACTGGTTGATCTAAAGAGGCGATAGCACGTTGGTTCTGTAACTCTGCATCACCTGCACCGCCGAACACGCCGCCTAGTGCTTTACCAATGCCTGAGAATATGCCGCCTTGATTACCGACCATACTTTGCTGACTAGCAATGACCGTATTGTTCTGTTGCACAGCGAGCGTTGGCTGCTTGGCATAGTCTTTAGCAGCTTCATATGCTTCTGGTTGATTAGGCATAGTCAAACGATATGTTTGATTGTCGGCTAATTGTGCTGTCACGCTGACGTTACCTGAACGCAAATAGTCGTGCTGATCACGAGGCAAGTTATATAGACGGTCATACTTAGCAGTAATAGCGTGTTGTCCAGGCTGTAACGTAAATGTTTTCTGCAGCGGCTGAAAAGCGCTCTGCTGAATTTCCTGCCCATTAATAGCAGTTACTTTGATATGGTCATCAACCTGTAGGGTCACTGCTGCCTGTGACAACATAGAGACCGAGGCAGCACCTACCAATAACGTACCTATCGTTAATTTTTTTAGCAAAGAAGCATTCGATTTCATAAGTTATTCCATTAATAGTAAAAGCGAGTTGGACAAAAGATTCGTATTCTAACGGTTATTCATTTTTTGCTGCTAAAAATCAAGTGGCATCGTATGTTGGTCTTGATCAGGCGTGTCATTATCCACTTGTGTCTCTTGAGCGATATCCGCCAGTTCCGCGGCAAGCGTCTGCTCATCGATGGTACGCAAAGCATCACTTATGACCGCTTTTGAGATATTACTGCGACCAAGGTTAGAGAACATTGGTTGAATATAATTAAGTACTTCCATCATCGCACCGATACGATGCGGTCCATCGGTCAATAAATGATCAATAATTCGATCGTCAAACTGCCATCCACGTCGACGCAAAATAGACTGTAATAATGCTTGTCTATCTGCTAAATCATGACCAGTAGGCACTTTAAAGGTCGGTGCTTGTGCCAAACGTGTCATTAAATCTCTTAACTGGAATGGTAAGTCGTCGGCTGGTTTATTAGCGGCAAACAATAACTGGCGTTGCCCTTCTCGGCTACGATTGATCAGGTGAAATAAAGCTTCTTGCCACTGACTGCTTTGCTCAAGCACTTCCAAATCATCGATAGCAATCAAATCAAAGTTTTCTAACGATGATAGTACGTGGACATCTGTATGAATCAGCTCGTTAAGGGACAAACAAATAGCCGATTTGTCCATCTCGATAAATGACTCGCAAATAGCAGACAGCAAATGGGACTTACCTGTAGCAGGGCTACCAAACAGATATAGTTGACCGATCAGGCCGACATGTAACTGCCGTACTGCATCAATAATCGACATCCAACCGGGACCGGCAAAGTCGCTGAGACTTGCATCATGCTTAATGTCCAGATTGAGACTTAGCTGTGCTTCTGCCATGAATCATCAACTCGTGTTGCGTAGTGCAATGGAAAAATATAATAGAAAAGATAGATTGTTTTGAGCTGTATTCATTACTGTCAATACTAGCCGATACAGCTGTAAGTAATGGCCCTATAGCCTTTGCAAAAATCGGTCAGTCACTTTGTTAAAAACAACGTTAGCAAAACTGGTACCAAAACGGTTGATACTATCAACACTGCGCCTATATATAACATATTTACAAAATGACTGACAAGTCTTTTACCCATTAAGCCTTATCAATCATTGTGTTCATATCCTAATATTGCATATCAATCTTTATCTAGTATGTTCAATAATAAGATAATTATCTTTTTTCAAACAATGCTAGTTGTTTACGGCCTTTATAAAAGTCAGTTGTTCGATAATAGCTGTATAAATGGCGGAACAAGACGTTTAAGACAGCGGACACTGGCAAGGCGATTAGCATACCAACAAAACCTAATAGACTGGCACCTGCCAATACGGCGAATATGACCCATAATGGCGATAGACCAATCTTATCACCTAACAGCAATGGTTGTAGGATATAACCTTCTGCAGCTTGTCCAATCAAGAACGCACCTACGACCAATGACAAATACGTCCAGTCCAATCCGAATTGAAATAGGCAGGCGATAATAGCCGCGATAAAACCAATACCAAACCCTAAGTACGGCACAAAACTGGCTATGCCTGCTACCATACCAATGATAAGCCCGAGCTCTAGCCCAATTAGCTGTAACTGTACAGCATAAATAGCGCCTAGCAACACCATCACCAATAATTGACCTTTGATAAACGCCATCAATGCCAGATCACACTCTTTAGCTATTTCAGTTACTTTTTGGCAGTAAGCACCTGGTATCGCCATCTTCCAGTTATGTAAACGCTGATCCCAATTAAATAGGAAGTAAAAGGTCAAAATAGGCACTAATACAATAAGACCTGCATTATTGATGAAGTTCATACTTGAGGTCAGTATTTGGCTCATCATAGTGCTAGCATCAGCGAACTTATAGTTCGTTTGCATATAATCGACGAGGGTATCGGAAAACTCTTTCGACTCTAATTGGGGCAGCTTGATACGAGTATTACTATTGAACCACTCTCGTACTACTTGGTTGTACCAATTAAATATCTTTGGCAAATAATCCCAAGCCGCTTGCAACTGATGCCACAACGTCGGTACCAACCACCACAATAATAACGCCATCCCCAAAGTAATCGTCGAGTAGACAATAATAATCGCGACCCAGCGCTTGATATATTTTGATAGGCGCTTGACTAGAGGATTAAATAGGTAAGCCAGCATAAAGGCAAAAACGAAGGGCACGATGACGGGCATCATTAAATACAAAAGAAACACAGCCACCACTAACGCCACGACAATAAATAAACGCCGAAAAAAAGGATCTATTGGTTGATTCATCATGGCAAGTAATCCTATAGTTGGACGAGGTTAAAAAATTGACAGGTTTGAAAAAGTGACAGGGAGTCAGTCAGTGATAGCGATTTCTAAATGGTATAACTATAGCTATCACAATGTATCACTAGGCTAATTTCTTTCTTTTCTCATTAGTTTTAGCTAGCTAGACTAAGACGTATCAACGTTCCTAAAAAATCTAATTCTTAATAAATTTATGTTTATTATTTTTTATTCTATCAATCACATTTGGACTTGTATTAAGGCCATTATTGACAATAAATTTAGCGTTCTATTATCGCAGAGTACAACAAAAAATCAGTCATTTTTTGTTTCTTAACGGCTTATTTGCCACTTAATGCAAATCTTAGTCAAATATTGGCAAGTTGCTTTGCGAGTAAGGTCTGTTTTTGGGTATAATGCGCGCACTGTCTTTAAACTTTGCTTTTGAACTTTATAACGCTGATTTTTGCGTGCTCAATTACTTTACCTTCTAATCCAAATTATCTATCCCCAACTGTGAGATGACTATGAGTGACAAGCCTTCTTTAAGCTACAAAGATGCCGGTGTTGATATCGATGCAGGCGATGCTTTGGTTCAGCGAATCAAGTCCGTTGCAAAAGCCACTACTCGTCCTGAAGTCGTGGGTGGACTTGGCGGTTTTGGTGCGTTATGCCGTATCCCAACAGGTTATACCTCACCATTATTGGTTTCTGGCACTGATGGCGTCGGCACCAAACTAAAATTGGCGCTACAGCTGAACCGTCATGACACGATTGGTATTGATCTGGTGGCGATGTGCGTCAATGATCTGTTGGTTTGCGGCGCAGAGCCATTATTCTTCTTAGACTACTATGCAACTGGTAAGCTAGATGTTGATGTTGCGGCGACTGTCGTAACTGGTATTGGTGATGGTTGTAAATTAGCTAACTGTGCGCTCATCGGTGGCGAAACTGCTGAAATGCCAGGCATGTATCAAGATGATGATTACGATCTAGCTGGATTTTGTGTAGGTGTGGTTGAAGAAGCAGAAGTCGTCACTGGTGAAAATGTCGCAGAAGGCGACGTACTGATTGCACTTGCCTCAAGTGGCGCACACTCAAACGGCTACTCATTGGTTCGTAAAGTCATCGAAGTTAGCGGTGTGGATGTTACGAGTAGTGACGAGCAACTAGACGGTCAGCCTATTCAAGATGCTCTAATGGCTCCTACCCGTATCTATGTAAAAGCAATCAAAGCATTACAAGATTCGCTTGGCAGCTCAGCTTTACATGCGATGTCACACATCACAGGTGGTGGTCTGACAGATAACTTACCACGTGTACTACCTGATAACTTAGCGGCTAGCATCGATACCAATAGCTGGCAGTTCTCAGAGCTATTCACTTGGCTACAGACTCAAGGTAATATCGCGCAGAGCGAGATGTACCGTACCTTTAACTGCGGCGTTGGTTTTGTCATCGTTATGCCAAAAGACAAAGCAGAAGCTGCTATCCAGACCTTGACTGATGCGGGCGAAACAGCTTGGCAAATAGGTGAAATGGTCAAACGCAGCACTGATGACCAAGCGGATGCAGTGGTGTACCGTTAATGTCAATTGATAACGCAAGTCAGCCTATCAAACCATTACGCATTGCTGTTCTAGTCTCAGGAAGTGGTAGCAACCTGCAAGTATTAATCAATGCCATGCAAGCAGGGGCGCTACCGATTGAAATCGTTGGTGTTATTAGTAACCGTGAAGATGCTTATGCATTGACACGTGCTAAAGATGCCAATATTCCAGTTGCGGTATTGTCACACGTTGCTAATGGCAAACGTATGGGCATCAAAACATTTGAAACCCATGCCAATGAGCAGCTAATAGCATGGCAACCCGACTTAATCGTCTTGGCCGGATTTATGCGTGTATTAAGTGGTTCATTTATCGATAATGTACCAGCGCCCATGATTAACCTTCACCCTTCTCTACTTCCAGTTTATAAGGGTTTAGATACTCACAAACGAGTCATACAAGCGGGTGAACGTCGTCACGGTTGTAGTATTCATAAAGTGACGGCGGAGCTTGATGCAGGTCAAGTATTGACTCAAGCTGTATTGAATGTCGATATTAACGACACAGTAGAGAGCTTACAGTCACGGATACAGAAACTTGAACATCAGTTGCTACCTTGGACGATTTTACTACTAGTAAAAAATGTATTATCACTTGAAGCAAATAATACATCATCGCAAACACAAACTTATTTACCTAAGTTGCCTTTGCAATTGCTTATAGACGGATAAAAATCTCAGCTTATTAAGTTGATTTTAATACTACTTCATATAGCTCAATAAAAAGCCCAGCTACTCATTACGAGCAACTGGGCTTTTTTATTTGATAACTATTTGTTATTCACAATTATTTAAAATCGTAAATAGTTATCTATTTAGCTAATTTGTCTAATTAGTTCATTTTTAGAATACATGAACCGCTTTGATGTTGACAAACTCTTTGATACCAAAACCGCCATGCTCACGGCCATAGCCTGAGTTTTTCACGCCACCAAATGGCAGTGCAGGATTGGCAAGACCATAACCATTGATATAGACCATACCTGTATCGAATTGCTCACGTGCTAAACGAACAGCTTTCTCTTCATCTTTCGAGAAAATCGCGCCACCTAAACCATAACGACTGTCGTTAGCGATGCGCATTGCGTCGTCTTCATCTTTTGCACGAATTAGTGAAGCGACAGGGCCAAATAGTTCGTCATCGTATGCAGGCTGACCTTTTTCAACGTTCTCTAAGATAGTTGCTGGATAGAAGCTACCTTTACCTTCAGGTACCTTACCGCCAACAGCAATCGTTGCACCCTTAGCAACACTCTGCTCTACTTGCTCATGTAGTTGCTCACGCAAATCTGCACGTGCTAATGGACCGATATCTGAGCTATCATCCATTGGATCACCCGCTTTGGTACCTTCAAATTTCTCAACAATACGCTTGCGGAATTCGTCATATACGCTATCGACTACGATAAAGCGTTTGGCCGCTACACAAGTTTCACCGTTATTGATTAGACGTGCTTGAGTACAGGTTTCTACTGCAGTTTCGATATCTGCATCTTCTAATACGATAAATGCATCGTTTGAACCTAGCTCTAATACCGCTTTCTTAATCGCTTTAGCTGCTTGCTGACCAACGATCACACCTGCTTTGT
Organism: Psychrobacter sp. NPDC078631; assembly: GCF_050268165.1. Taxonomy (NCBI): domain Bacteria; kingdom Pseudomonadati; phylum Pseudomonadota; class Gammaproteobacteria; order Moraxellales; family Moraxellaceae; genus Psychrobacter; species Psychrobacter sp. NPDC078631. Next base: position 129,113 of record NZ_JBNNGG010000003.1, read on the forward strand.
CACTACCTGTTAGTGTCACGCCACGTACTTTGTCATTGCCAATCAATGCTTCTGACTGGTCATGGTCGATGATAATCGTACGGAACAAATCACTTGATAATTCAGATTCATGAAGAATTTTTTCGATTAATAGACCAGAGCCTGTTACGTTAGATGCGTGTTTTAGCAGAACACTGTTACCTGCCATCAAGTTTGCGATGGTATAACGGAATACTTGATACGCTGGGAAGTTCCAAGGCTGCATGCCGTAGATAATACCAATAGGTTGATACGTCACTAGCCCTTTTTTCATGCTTTCGATATCACGTACATCATCAGCTAAAGAAGCGACGCCATTTTCAGCAGTGTAATCACAGATGGCTTTGCAAAGATCAATCTCTTGCATGCTTTGGCTGTGTAACTTGCCGCGCTCTTCAGTCATCAGTTTAGCCAGCTCTTCTTTATATTCCATCAGCTTATCACCGATAGATTTGATAACACGGCCACGTTCTTCGTGACTCACTGTACGCCATTCTAGAAATGCGTTATGTGAAGCATCGACAATCTTGTTGACTTCATCGTTGCTCATATAATTATAGTTACTGATTTCTTCGCCCGTGGTTGGGTTGATAGTAGTAATGTCTGACATAGTTACTGTCCTTATTATTCGAATTTATATTTGGGATTTATAATCGGGTTTACTGTCACTTGTAATTATTTTGCTGTGACAGTTTTAATTATTAAATTTACGTCGATAGCACAATCTGTTAGTAGCTCGTTTTCTATCTGCCGTTATCTTAACAAGCTATTTGATGAAGAGTTTTACAATATATTGTGAAGTGTGTTGAAGATGTTAATAGTGTGACTGACTTATTAAGTAAGGCTAAATTGAACGTGTTAACTATTAACCCTTAGGACATAAAAAAACCAGCCTAGTGGCTGGTCTAATAACTATATAGAGTGGGAGATAAAGAAAAATACTCTTACTAAAAATTCAGATAATCAAAAATATTTCGCTCTAATAAAAGATAGATTCAACTCACACAAACCAATCAAAACAAATGATTAATAACCGGTATCTCTTGTGGCGGATTTTCTTCTTCAGCAACGACTTGTCGTGCCACATGCATAATTAACTGACGTAACCAGCGATGGGCTGGATGATGCTGCAACAAAGGAGACCATGCCATCGTAAGCTCAAACTCAGGAATAAAAAACGGTGGATCTTCCATCATAATGCTGTCGTTATTTGCCTGCATTCTTGCCACACGCGTGGGCAGTGTTGCTATCAAATCTTTATTTGCTGCAAGCATAGCAGGCATTTGATAATGACGAGTAAAGACACTGATTTGGCGTTTTTGACCAAGACGCTGCAGGGCCTGATCGATAGATCCTAGTCCACCAGATTTTTCTGGATTGACCCCAAAGCCCACACCCATCCCTGTTTTAGATACCCAAACGTGCTGTGCTTTAAGGTAGTTTTTCAAATTAAAACGATTGGCATAAGGACTGTCAGAAGATAATAAGCAACTAAAAGTATCACGCCACACTAAAACCTGATGGAAGCTTTGAGGTATTTCGTTAAAACGGTTTATCGCTAAATCAACTCGTCCCTGCTCCATATCTCGGTAAGAGACGTCTGATGGAGTCAAAAAGTCCAAAATCACATTGGGTGCTTCAGAACGTAGTGCTTTTACCAGCTTAGGTACTAGGGTCGCTTCGGCATAATCCGATGTCATAATACGAAATACACGAGAGGTACTATAAGGGCGGAATTCAGTACGTGGCTCCAATACTTGAGTCAAGTCAGCGAGTATCTCGCGGATACGCGGCTGTAGCTCAAGCGCGCGTTCAGTCGGCGTCATACCCTCAGATGAGCGTACCAATAATGGATCATTAAACAGCTTACGCAAACGGCGCAAGATATTACTCATAGCAGGCTGAGTAATCCCAAGCTGCTCGGCTGCGCGAGTGACGTTTTTTTCTCGTAGCAACACATCTAGATGGACTAATAAATTTAAATCAACCCGCTGCAAATTCATATTTGGTTCTCTTGGCTTTTGAGTAAACGCCATATTAAGGCTGGCATTTGTAGTGCTGCTACAATGATTTGTGCGTTATAACAGCATAATTTCATTATTTTTTACTAATTTTGTTCTGGTTTTTTCTGATAGACACGCATTATAACTCATCCAACCTATCGTAAGACCCTGTTATATAAACATTATATCATACAGAAATACCAAAGATAACTATCATAAATTAGATAAATCTTGGTAAGGTGGTTATAGTGAGTTCTATAAAGGATTTGCAGCATAGAGGACGAACTTTAGGTTCACAAGCTGTTTTCATCCGATTAAATATTGTCGCTAAGTAATATATTAATGGTTTTTATCAGTCGTTAAATACGGTTAATTGACCTCATTATTGTAACATCTCTTGCTACCAATTATGACATCACTGGCTATTAAGTATTCAGATACCTTTTAGATATATAGTGAGAATCGATAAATATTTATAAACCAGCAATTATTTTCAACTGTTGAGTTCAGCAAATTTCTTGTAATAGCCTAGCGGTTTGTTTAGGGTAAATAGAGCTTCGACAGATAAATGATAGACCAAATTTTGAATATTACTTTTTAGTACAAAGGTTTTAGTAAAGCGGATTTTAGTAAAACGACATACCCATTATTTTAACAATTAACTTATTTGTTTTTACACCCCACCAAGGAGACTATAGATGTCAACTGCATATAAATCAGCGATCGACTTAGTACGTGAATTAAAGCAAAAGCACGGCAACTGGCAGAACATTAGCGAAGTTGATGCTGCACGTATGATGTCACAAAACCGTTTCAAAACGGGTTTGGATATCGCAAAATATACTGCAAAAATCATGCGTCAAGATATGGAAGATTATGACAATGATACGTCTCAGTACACGCAGTCTTTAGGTGCATGGCATGGTTTTGTTGCACAGCAAACTATGTACGCTAAGAAAAAATATTTCGGTACGACTTCTAAAACTTACATCTACCTTTCAGGTTGGATGGTAGCTGCCCTACGCTCTGAGTTTGGTCCACTACCTGACCAATCTATGCACGAAAAGACGTCAGTACCTAAGCTAATCGAAGAAATCTACACCTTCTTACGTCAAGCAGATGCTAAAGTGTTGAACGACTACTTCCGTGAGCTAAACGCTGCTGAAGAAGCTGGCCAAGACACTTCAGCTATCCTAGAAAAAATCGAAAACTTTGATTCACACGTTGTGCCAATCATCGCTGATATCGATGCAGGTTTCGGTAACGAAGAAGCTACTTACCTATTGACTAAGCAAATGATCGAAGCTGGTGCTTGTGCCATTCAGGTTGAAAACCAAGTATCTGATGCTAAGCAGTGTGGCCACCAGGCTGGTAAAGTAACTGTACCGCATGAAGACTTCATCTCTAAGCTAAACGCTATCCGTTATGCATTCCTAGAGCTTGGTGTTGAAGACGGCGTTATCGTTGCTCGTACTGACTCTGAAGGCGCATCACTAACGCAAAAAATTCCAGTATCAAATGAGCCAGGCGATCTTGCTTCTAAATACATTGATTTCATCGAAATGGAAGAAGTAACGCTAGAAAATGCTCAAGAAAACGACAGCTTACTTAAGCACAACGGCAAACTAGTACGCCCAGTTCGTCTACCTAACGGTCTATATCAGTTCCGTGAAGAGACTAACATTGACCGTGTTGTACTTGACTGTGTAACTGCTCTAGAAAACGGCGCTGACCTACTATGGATCGAAACACCGACTCCAGACGTAGAACACATCAAAATGATGGTTGACCGTATCAAAGAGCAACAGCCTAAAGCCAAGCTTGTATACAACAACAGCCCATCATTCAACTGGACGCTTAACTTCCGTAAGCAGGTTATCGCACAGTGGGAAGAAGAAGGCAAAGACATCTCTGCATACAATAAAGATGATTTGATGAGCGCTGATTACGATGGTACTGAACTTGATGCTGCAGCTGACGTAGCCGCTAAGAATTTCCAACGTGATGCGTCACGTGAAGCGGGTGTATTCCATCACTTAATCACGCTACCGACTTACCACACGACTGCTCTTAGCGTTCATGAACTTGCTAAAGGCTACTTCGGTGAAGAAGGCATGCTTGCTTATGCAGCTGGCGTACAGCGTAAAGAAATCCGCGAAGGCATCTCTTGTGTTAAGCACCAAGCAATGGCTGGTTCTGACCTTGGCGATGACCACAAAGAAATCTTCTCAGGCGATAACGCTCTGAAAGCTGGCGGCGGCAAGAACACGATGAACCAGTTCTAATAACCGACAGATTAGCAGTATTTATCAAAAAACCGCCCTACATCATGTAGGGCGGTTTTTTATTGCGGTTTAAATAATCAGAGAGTGGTAGACTAATAATGGTTTATCACAACCATCGATCAGAGCCATCAGTCAGAATTATTAGGAGCTAATATGCAAGAGATAGAGCTGAAGTTTTTGGTACCAGAGTCACGGCTAAAGGGTTTAATGCGTCAAACGCACGTTAAATCCTCACAAGTGACACAACTGGCTGCATACTATTACGATACGCCTGACCAACAGCTTGCACAGGCAGGTATCGGCCTGCGTATTCGCAAAGAAGGCGATACATGGGTCCAAACCATTAAAGCTGGTGGTGATGGTATCGCGGCACGCTTGGAACACAATGCCGTACTCGATAATGAGCAAGTACAAGCGATGCTCGATAATAATGAGTTGATGCCTGATTTGACAATATATGAGGACACTCCAATCGCTGCGGCATTGGCTGACTTTAAACTCAAAAAGCTAGCAAAGACGCTAACACGACTTTATGTGACTGACGTCGAGCGCACTACGCGGTTGCTAACAGAAAGTAATGAGGATGAAACCAATAACTGTATCGAAATGGCTTATGATCAAGGAGAGATTATTCATGGTACTGATGACTCGCTACGCAAAGCTATTCAAGAGATAGAGTTTGAACTGGTGTCAGGAGATTTAGATTTTCTATTTACGACTGCCAAAACATGGTGCAAGCGCTATAAGCTGTGTCTATCTACCGTTACCAAAGCTGAAAACGGTAGCTTACTTATTAACGGACAAAGTTACAGTCCAGCGGTCAACGCAAACCTAAGTCAATTGCAAATAGACAAAGACAGCAGCGCACCTGCCTTTATACGTGCGGTCGTACACAATTGCTTATTGCAGATATTACCAAACAGCAGTGCTATCGTCGCTGGCAGCATAGAGGACGATCATATTCTACAGTTACGGATTGGTATTGATCGCTTGCGTACTGCGTTGAAAGCATTTACCGACTTCTCTGATGAAATTAATCCTGAATGGCTACCGATACTAAAGCAAACTGCAACCTTGCTTAGCGATTACTATCAACTTGCTTATATCAATGCACAGATAGAACCTGAGCTACAAGCATGTGGCGCGCCTGCCGTTGACTGGACAACAGATATTGAAAATATCAAAATTACGCCTATCAATACGTTGCAAGCCAATGATTTTCAGATAACCTTGTTAGAGCTGACTGCCTTTACTATGAGCGACCCAAGCATTGAACCTCAGACTGATCAGCTTGCCCGCGATAAGCTAACGAAAGTCCTCTCTAAACAATATAAAAAATGCCTTAAAACCAATAAGAAATCTGACGAAGTAAGTGACGAAGTAAGTGTTGCTGAGCTTGTGAGCGATGACGTAGACGTAGATCTAGATGTAAGCACAGATACTCCTGATAATGACCAACCTGAAAGCGAGCTGCTCAATCAGTTAAGAGATTTACGTTACATCAGTGAATTTTCTACGCCTTTACTAAGTAAGAAAAAAGCTAAAAAGAAAACCAAACGTTGGCTAAAAAGGCTGATAAAAGCGCAAAAAGCGTTAGAACAACTGAACGATGATAATCAACAACAGCAGTTTTATGAATTGAAATCAAAAACAGATGCTAGTGCTTTATATGGTGCAGGTTGGTTTACGGCCATACTGACTGTTGACCAGAATCATATTGATGCACGTTTAGCAAAATTTGCGGACAGCTCAACGTTTTGGTAGAGGTAGGGATATTATGTTTATGACGGATACTGATTTCATAAAGTAAAACTGCTCCATAAAAAAGACAGCTGGTTATATAACCAGCTGTCTTTTTTATTGTGTTTAAATAGCTTCTGTCAGCGCCATGGCTAAATGTACAACATGTCCTAATTAGCCACAATCGTAACAGGCATACCCTCTTCTACTTGCTCAAATAACGCTACAATATCCTCATTACGCATACGGATACAGCCATGTGATAGCGGAATACTCATTGGTTCAGTATCTGGTGTACCGTGAATATAGATATAGCGCTCATAAGTATCGCAACCACCTTGGCTATTGCTACCTTTGTTTAACCCTTCTTCAAGACCGCTTAACCAAAGAATACGACTCAATATCCAGTCACGCTTGGGATGTAGCTCACCAAGATTTGCATCGTATATCTCACCTGTCGGCACACGCCCAACAAATACCGCATTCATAGGCTCGCTACCACCTATTTTTTGTTCAATGACATGCCTACCGAGCGGCGTGCAACCACTATCCTGCTGACTACCAATACCATTCTTTGCAGTGGAGACTACGTATCTCACAACCTCAGTTTGCTGCTGGTACAGCGTCAATGTTTGCTCAGCGATATTAATCACGAGTTGTTTATCAAGCGTCTTATTATTGGTCATAAATGCTTCCGACTATCAGTCATTCATCAGATTACTATTAAGGTTATTAGTAAAATGATTGAAAATTTCTATTATCAAGGGATTGTATCAAGACATTTGGCACCGTAATATAGGGGCACACTTTTTGATGCTAGCAGATTATGACGACTATTTCACCGACACGTGTGTCGATGTATGATTTTTTATATCATGATACCCAGCCTATGCTGTCACTTTTGGCCGATGCGGCACAGCTCTCTCTACCGCAAGCTCGCTTAGGGATGGATGCCAGTCTACAAGCCATCATAAGTGCGCTGCTCGCCTATCAGCAGCGTCATCAGGGACAAGCAGTTAGCAAAAAGCTGTTTGGTCGTAGTGCTGTCAAAGAGTTACGACAGTATAACTCAATGAACTTTGCAACTATTAGCGCCACACTCTACCATCGCCACGATGCAGCAGATGCTGTATTTAGTGATAACGCCCGTGTCATAAAGGCAAGCGAACATATCGCTGAGAAGATCGATGCAACGACGCAGCAGGCTCAAACTCTACTCACCTCATTGTGCGTGATTGTGCTGCGTGAATTGGCTATCCTGACAGAATACAGTCAACTAGACAGTGATGAGATCAATAAATGGTTTGCACTACAACCACAGTTTTTATCAGCGGCCCGATTTAGCCCAGAGCATACGCATACCTCATCTGCTGAGACAGAAAGCAATAGTGACCTGCTCGAAACAACTACTGAAGCTGTTGAAGCGATAGAGAACAACTCAGAGAATAATGCGGAGCGTACGTTACTAAATGCTGAGCAGTTATCAAGCAATCCACCTTCTTTTGATCCTTACTGGTATGAGCTGACCGGATTCAAACCTGAAAACTATGAACCTGTGCAAGACATGCAAATGGCAACAGGTAATTACTTAAAAGCCATTGGACGCTCACCTGACAATCTACAGCAAGGTCGTCACAACGATATGCTAGTATTTACGGAGATGCATGCCGTTGCCTTACCACATCAACGTTGGTTATTACAGTTGGCCAAAATCTCAGATATCTATCTCAGCCGAAATCGACTGCGCGTTAACTCTGAACCAGCCAATCCGCCTAAACCGCCTTTGGTAAGTTTGGGACTAATCGGCGGCAATAACGACAATACACCGACCACCACTAGTGAAAAGCCCATCGAATATGAGGCTTCTACACCGCTATGGAAAAATCCTGTCATTCTTATCATCATACTTGTCGTCGGTGTCCTTGGTGCACTCGCTACCTTAAAGTATCAGTCGCAAAAATCTGACGGTGCGATCTTGGCAACTGAAGAAGTATTAGAACAAGATGCTATTGACGAGCGCCAACAGCAAGATGTCGCCATTGTAATGGTAGACGAAGATGAATCTGACGTTGTAGAGACAGAAAAAGCTGAGTAAAGCCTTTTACTTTGGAATAGCTACCCTCAAAGCAAACGTTTTAGCAATCATTTATTAGCCATAAAAAAAGAGACCCTATCAATATAGAGTCTCTTTTTTGTTGTGCGATCTAAGTTACAAATTGACTATAAGTAGCCCAAAAACTTACTTAGATAAATCGCGACCACGGCTAGCTTCGATAGCTAAACGTAGGCCATTTAGACGGATAAAGCCTTCTGCGTCTTTTTGATCATAAGCGCCCGCATCATCTTCAAAAGTGGCGATTTTTTCATCAAATAATGAATCGTCAGATTTACGGCCGACGACGCTCACGCTACCCTTATAGAGTTTTACACGTACAGTACCGTTGACGTATTCTTGTGACTTGTCAATCAATGCTTGTAGCATCATACGCTCAGGGCTGAACCAGTAGCCATTGTAGATGATTTTTGCGTAGCGTGGCATTAGCTCATCTTTTAGATGGGCAGCTTCACGATCAAGCGTTAACGACTCAATACCGCGATGCGCTTTTAGCATAATAGTACCAGCTGGCGTTTCGTAGCAACCACGTGACTTCATACCGACGTAACGGTTTTCAACGATATCTAAACGGCCGATACCGTGTTTGCCGCCGATTTCGTTCAGCTTAATCATGACTTCATAAGGCTTAAGTGCTTCACCATCGATAGCAACGATGTCGCCTTTTTCGTATTCTAGTTCTAGATATTGCGCTTCATCAGGTGCTTCTTCTGGGCTGACAGACCAGCGCCACATGTCATCTTCTGCTTCAGTATACGGTTCTTCTAGAACACCACCTTCATAAGAGATGTGTAATAAGTTAGCATCCATTGAGTAAGGAGACTTTTTCTTATTGCCCGCATAATCAATGGCGATATCATGCTCTTCAGCATATTTCATCAAGCTTTCACGGCTTGATAGATCCCACTCGCGCCAAGGAGCAATAGTTACTACGTCTGGTGACAAAGCGACAGCACCTAGCTCAAAACGAACTTGGTCATTGCCTTTACCAGTCGCACCATGGCTGATAGCATCGGCGTTATGCTCTTTAGCAATCTCAACCAAGCGCTTGGCAATCAATGGACGAGCAATAGACGTACCTAATAAGTACTCACCTTCGTAAATGGCGTTAGCACGGAACATAGGGAATACATAATCACGAGCGAACTCTTCGCGCAAATCTTCGATATGGATATGCTTGATACCCATTGCTTGAGCTTTGGCTCGTGCTGGCTCAACTTCTTCGCCTTGACCGATATCAGCGGTAAAGGTGATTACTTCCGCATCATAAGTTTCTTGTAGCCATTTAGCGATGATTGAGGTATCAAGACCACCTGAATAAGCCAAGACGATTTTATTGATATTTTTTGGATCAAGTTGAGCCATGAATAACTCCCATTATGAAATATAGTTTTAGAAAAGGCGACGATCAAATCGAAAGCAAGTTGAACGATAATTACCTGCTCAGTGTACATCATATTTACTATGGGCAAAAGTCTAACTGCCATAAGGCGTGCGCTTTTGACTTAAATTCTAGTCAACCTCATTTTTGCCACCAGCATTTAAACATCATTTAACGACAAGATATTAATCTTAGCTCGATGAATTATGTATAGATATCTAGCCTTATATTTAGTCAAGTGGGCAAATCTGTTATGATAGACCCACAGTATCACTCCCTTTTGTTTCCTTTATTTGACGATATAGAGCGCTTTGACACTATGACTGATTCGATTAGAGAATTGACCATCCTTCAGCCAGATGACTGGCATATTCATTTGCGTGACGATCTCGCCTTGAGCACGACCGTACCTCATGCAGCAAGCAGCTTCAACCGTGTCATCTGTATGCCAAACCTTGTGCCTCCAGTCAAAAATGCGCAGGATGCAATTGCCTACCGCGCACGTATCATGGAGCAATTAGCAGCTAGTGATTTAAGTCTTGAGCGCAAGTCAGCTTTTGATCCACGTATGACTCTATACTTAACGGATAACACCACTGCCCAAGATATCGAGTTGGCAGCGCAGTCAGGTATCGTACAGGCAGTCAAACTCTACCCTGCTGGGGCGACTACCAACTCCGCAGACGGCGTCACCAATATTAATGCCTGCGTCGATGTCTTTGAAGCACTAGAAAAATATAATTTGCCATTGCTAATTCATGGTGAAGTGACCCAAGACCATATAGATATCTTTGATCGTGAAAAACGTTTCTTAGATGAAGTATTGGCCCAAATTATCGTAAAATTCCCTACATTGAAAATAGTAGTAGAGCACATCACTACCAGCGATGCAGCAGATTTTGTATTGTCACAAGGTAACCATGTTGCTGCCACTATTACGCCGCAGCATTTGATGTTTAACCGCAATCATCTATTGGTTGGTGGTATCAAACCGCATTTCTATTGCCTGCCTATCTTAAAGCGTGAAAGCCATCAAAAAGTGCTATTAGATGTAGCCACTAGTGGTAATCCAAAGTTCTTTTTAGGTACTGACTCTGCGCCACATGCGACAGATAAAAAAGAAGCCGCTTGTGGCTGTGCAGGTTGCTATAGTGCAGCCACGGCGCTGCCCTTGTATGCGACTGCTTTTGATAGTGTTGGAAAAATAGATAAGTTAGAGGGTTTTGCCAGTCGTTTTGGCGCTCAGTTCTACGGCTTACCTCTAAATGAAAGCACTATCACGCTTGTCAACACGCCTATGCAAGTGCCGACTGACTATCCTTATTTTGATGGTGCATCATTGACGCCTTTAATGGCAGGTGAAACGCTACCTTGGTCAATTAAGGCTTAATACCCACAAAGCTTAGCATTCAATAAACGACCTATTATTTTATCCTATGATATTAATGATACCTTTGTAGTAGATTTCTTTGTACCTAAGGTACGATTGGTATCATAAGATGCTTATTTCTTATTCAATATATTAGTACGACTGATAAAAGTGATTTAACTTTATATGACCAATCGAAACATAGCGACCTTGCCTGACGAAGACTTATCAAACCCTAAATCTGCCAGTCCTGATGCTACTCTAAGCACTTCCGATGAAGATGCAGCTTCAGCGACAGATGAGCAAGCGCCTATGGCCTTAAAAGACCGCTTTCGCAAGTTCTTGCCTGTCGTCGTCGACGTGGAAACAGCAGGCTTCAACGCCCAGACCGATGCCCTGTTAGAAATTGCCTGTATTCCCGTCTTACTGAATGAGCAAGGTATATTTTATCCAGGTGAAGCTTTTAATGCTCATATCGAGCCTTTTGAAGGCGCAAACTTAGAGCCAAGTGCGCTTGCCTTTACCGGTATTGACCCTAAAAACCCAATGCGCAAAGCTATTGCTGAAGATGAAAAAACAGCCTTACGCCGCATCTTTAAAGGGTTAAAAGACGTACGCCGTGACGAAGAATGCCGTCAATGTGTCTTAATTGGGCACAATGCCCATTTTGACTTGGCTTTTTTGAATGCAGCTGTGCTACGAACCAATAGCAAAAACCACAATCCATTTCATAACTTTTCAGTATTCGATACCGTAACCTTATCAGCATTAGCCTTTGGTCAAACCGTCCTAGCACGCGCTTGTAAAGCAGCAGGATTGGAGTTTGATGGTAAGAATGCTCACTCAGCTCTGTATGACACTCAAAAGACTGCTGAGCTATTTTGCCATATACTAAATAACTATCCTATGTTGGCCAATGCGCTGCATAATGAAGAGGCTAAAGAAGAGCCAGCTGATAGCGACAGTCAATAAGTCACATATCCTATATTGCCAATCATACATAATAGTGCTATTTGTAATACTTGATGACTTTGACATCTTGATTTGGCAATCAATAGGGATATGGTTGATATCATAATAAATAGACGGAACTATTTTAGTGATTACAGATGTGGTTGTTTTATTCGATATGAATAACGGTCTGATGATAAAATATCACTCTTCAGCGATACAGTTATATCCTATAGATGGTTTAAGTTGCTCACACTGTCTTGATAGCAAGCACTATCAAGATTAATAGGAGGGACTTTATTATGGATCCACAGCTCAAGTTATGGGGCACCATTCTCGGCTATATGCTGCTCGCATTGACGATTAGCGCCTGTACTTCTTTATGGATTCGCTATCATTTAAAGCGAAATGACCTACATCCTCGTCGCGCAATTAAAAAAAGATATTTAATTTTAAAAAGACGTAGAAAAAGGCTTGACAGGAAGCGCCGTCGCTATTAAAATACGCACCACTTCAGCATAAATGGTGAAAGCAGTTGAAGTGTTGTTACTAGTCCCCATCGTCTAGAGGCCTAGGACACCGCCCTTTCACGGCGGTAACGGGGGTTCGAATCCCCCTGGGGACGCCACTATTTGGCGTCACTTGTTGGCACTATTGCTTAGCATTAGATTAGACTAACAAGCGTACCACCAAAACCCAGTTCATAATTTATTATGAACTGGGTTTTTTTACGTCTCTCATTAAGAGCCAACTTATTTTTTTAAATAAAAAAGCCAGCATTCAATTGATGCTGGCTTTTTCTATTTGGTTGTCTTATTAATTATAAATATAACTTCGCTTAATGGACAATTTTATTAAAATCTATCGATTACAGCAGTAACCATAGCAACGTAGCAACTATCATCAATCCCAATATCGTCTGGATTAAAAAGAACGCCTGATGCTGCCCTACAACCTTACTTAGAGTGACCCCTAGCGTACTGTATTTGACAGGAGGCGTGTCGACATTACCTGTTCTCGTTTGCTCTTCATAGTAGCCTTGCAAAACGTCCAAGAACTTCTGCCACTCATTAGAATCCCACTCATACGGCTTAAATGGCATTAACTTTTTAAGCTCAGGCTCTTTAGTCATCCAACGCTCAAGGGTAATCGAACGTAATGACCAACTGGCAAAACGACGTTTGGTAATTTCGGAAAAGTCTAAAATCTTTAATTCTTTATGTCGATCATCTACCAACAAACGATTTTTTAGATTGGTTAGTGCCTGCTCTGATCCCTCGACACACTGTAAAAAGTAGCCATTGCCATAGCAAAGAATACCGGTGACATTATCTATTTGATTGCGTTCAACCGCGGTCTCTGAGATATCATTAAGCGTGCTAGGACTTGAAAGACCAGTAGAGGTAATCCGGCTTATATATACAAGCTGGCAGAGATCTGGCGTTACTGGATTTGTTGAATCGTTGATTGTTGACAATCAGCTTCTCCCTATTATCAGGTAAATGTCGCTAAAACAATCATACTAACTTCAGAAAAAATATAGAGACAACATAACTAAGCGTAATGAATCGGTCTGATATATTATTGATTTTATAAGTTTTTATATTAATTGTATTAAGTTAGTTACATCATAGGTTAGTTTGGTCATTAAAGCAACCTATTACTGGACATAGGCTCGCTCAGACACAAAAAACATATGTAATAACCATATTATATTCCAAAGTAGATTATATATATTCTTGGTATAGGCTTTAGTAATAGATTATTTTTGAATTCATTAATTTCTAAGAACAGTACAGAAAAGTCTAACGAGGATATAGTGATTACTGAAGCCATAATACTTATCATGACCATTATTAAGTATAAAAGGAGTAAAACTGATGCTCGTTAGCGGAAGCAGAGTTGAAACTAAGACTGAAGCGCCATAATCGCTGTTAACAGTACCGCATCATCAGGATAGGTCAGTTTTATATTCTGGCGACTACCAGAGACTAAGCGTATTGGTAAACCTAGTTGTTCAAAAGCACTGGCCTCATCTGTAATGCTTAGCTGATGTTCAAACACATGTTTTAGGACTTTTTTTAATTGACCTAAGCGAAATACTTGCGGGGTTTGTGCTTGCCACATATTGCTACGATCAATGGTAGATTTGGTGTAAGAATATGGACGACTCTCTTCTGTATTTGTAGCTTGCTGATAGGAAGCTTTTAACGTATCGGCCACTGGTGTCGCTAGAATAGCGCCGTAAGGCTCCAACATCGCTGCTTCAATCACTTGATCGATATCTGAACTTGGTACAGCGGGACGTGCTGCATCGTGAATAAGCACCAAATCTGAATCATCAGCACCTGTCTGACTAATTGCTTCAACGCCTGCTTGTACTGACTGCCAACGCTTTGCTCCGCCGACTGCATAGCTTATAGGAAGGGCAAACTCTAATTGTTGAGCCGTCCTGTCATCTGCTGCCACGACCAATAGACACTTATCAATATAAGCACTACAAGCAAGCCGTGCCACGCTATGCTGCAATAGCGTCTGACCTTCTAGCATTGTATATTGCTTGGCGATAGACGCACCAAAACGGCTGCCGCGACCAGCTGCGACGATCATGGCATGTATATTAGGGGTTGTATTCATAGTGGTGTACTCATGGTTTAGCCCATGACAGTATATGTAAAGAGGAATAAAGCAGGTGTTAAGTATAATGAATGGTGTCAGATAACAACTTTATAATGCTACGTCATGAAAATTAATTCATGTCGTAAAAATTAGTGTATTCGTGAAAGCTAGTGTATTTATAAAGCTAATAGTTGCTGTGCGTGGTTGGTGCGGTGGATACTTGGACAAAAGTCTCATTGGGTTTGATTAAACCTAAATCTAAGCGAGCATGCTCTTCTACGGCCTCAAGTCCCGTTTTTAAATCTTGAACATCGGTGCGTAGTAAGTTGTTTGCTGCAACTTGATTGTCATTCAAACGTTGTTGCTCTTCAATTTGAGCTGTCAACTTATTGTGTTCAAAACGACCATTTTCACCCAACCAATACTGATATTGCAATCCTAAAAGCACTGCAACGGCTAAAGCAAGTAGTATAAATTGGCTAAAATATTTCATAAGGTGATAACGCCAAACGGTATAAAAGAGGATAGTAAAATTTAAGCTGATTAGGCGATATACAAATGATTATATATCGCCCAAATATTGACTTCAGCTGACGAGTCTAGGCTTTTCAACGTATATTACGCTAAAAAGCCAGTTAAACTCTTAGCCACGTAGACCGATAAACTCTTCACGGCCACGATAGCTTGCACGTACTTGCTGCTCGATACGTAGCAATTGGTTGTACTTCGCTACGCGATCTGAACGACATAGCGAGCCAGTTTTGATCTGACCAGCAGCGGTACCAACTGCTAAGTCTGCAATGGTGCTGTCTTCCGTTTCGCCTGAACGATGCGAAATGATGGTTGCATAGCCATTTTTCTTAGCCATATAAATCGCATCTAGCGTTTCTGACAAGGTGCCAATTTGGTTAAACTTAATCAAAATGGCATTAGCAATGTGCTTATCAATACCTTCCTGCAAGATCGCAGGATTGGTCACAAACAAATCATCACCAACCAATTGGACTTTATCGCCAATCTGCTCGGTCAGATATTTCCAGCCATCCCAATCTGACTCATCAAGACCATCTTCGATAGAGATAATAGGATACTGACGTGCCAGCCCAACTAGGTAGTCTGAGAACCCTTGGCTATCAAAGGCTTTATTACCTTCGCCTGCCAAAACGTATTGACCGTTTTTGTAAAACTCACTAGCCGCACAATCTAGCGCAAGATGGATATCTTCACCAGCTTTGTAGCCAACTTGTTCAATCGCCTGCATGATAACCGTGATGGCTTCTTCATTGCTACGTAGGTTCGGTGCAAAACCACCTTCATCACCAACGGCAGTATTTAAGCCTTGCGATTTTAATACAGACTTTAAGCTATGGAAAATCTCTGTACCAGCACGTAGCGCTTCTGAGAAGCTTGTGAAGCCTACAGGCTCAATCATAAACTCTTGGATATCAACCGTGTTGTCCGCGTGCTCGCCACCGTTCAAGATGTTCATCATTGGTACAGGCATGGTCAACGACGTTTGATTACGTAGATTGGCAATATATTGATGTAATGGCAGATTCTGTGACTTGGCTGCCGCTTTTGCAGTCGCAAGTGACACAGCTAGCATGGCGTTAGCACCCAAGCTTTCTTTGTTTTCTGTACCATCTAGCGCAATCATGGCATCATCAATCGCCTGTTGCTCAGTCACATCTTTGTCAATCAAGGCACTGCGAATTTGACTGTTGACATTAGAAACGGCTTTTTTGACGCCTTTACCCATAAAGCGGGTCTTGTCGCCATCACGTAGCTCAAGCGCTTCACGTGAGCCTGTTGATGCGCCACTTGGAGCAGCAGCACGGCCGACAGTACCGTCAGCTAAGATAACATCAGCTTCGATAGTTGGGTTGCCGCGCGAGTCTAAAATTTCACGAGCGCGAATGTCTTTAATTGCGGTGACGTTGTTGGTTTCTTCAGCGTACATAATGTCTGTTAATTCCTTTGGTCATGCCAAGTTTGTGAGATAAATAACGGCAGCTAGCATACAAAAAAGATAAAGCAAAATATCATATAGCGCGTAGTCCTAAAAACCCTTTATACCTTTCTATTTTTTGGCTATCGTTACTTAGCAATTAGAGGGATATAAAGCAGATTAATAGTCGGCTATAGTGCTTGGCATCATAGCATATATTTTACCAAACTTCCCTTATCTTACACCGACTTGCCGTCATAAAAACAATCTTATAGATACATATATGCGATGGTTGCCTCTTTTATATTTGTAGAATACCTAAGCAAATATGATAGCTACGATTTCGCTATGCGTTTATTATCCGTATGAGAGATTGATACTGTATTATCTAGCTCAACCTCTGTCTTAAACCGTGTCAATCGTAGTGCATTCATAAGTACTGAGATGGAGCTAAGTGCCATAGCAGCGGCGGCAATCATCGGATTCAAAAACCCAAACGCAGCAAGCGGAATACCAAGACAGTTATAAATAAAGGCAAAAAACAGATTTTGTTTAATATTGCGTAGCGTCGCTTGAGCGATTTTTTGTGCCGCATCGATATGCATGAGCGACTCGCCCATGAGACGTGCAGAGGCACTATGCTGCGCGACATCAGTCCCCTCAAACATCGCAAAACTGGCATCGGCAGTGGCCATCGCTGGTGCATCGTTGACGCCGTCTCCTGCCATCGCTACCTTATGACCAGCAGTTTGCAATAGTGCAATTTGACTGGCCTTGTCACGTGGGCTCATCTTGCCATAAGCCTTATCAATACCCAACTGCCCTGCTACATGATCGACGACGGACTGCTTATCACCACTCATCAAGATCACATTGATACCCGCATCTTGTAGTGCAGCGATTGCTTGAGGCGTATCTGCTTTTAAGTCATCGGCTAGTGCAAACGCGCCTAATGGCTCATCATTGATACTAATCGCAACGGTACTAGCAATTTGCCATACTTTTGGCATCAATTTAGGCAGCGTCAGGTTCGCAAACTCTGCCGTACCCACTTTTATTAATCCAAGCCCTTCGATATTTGCTTGTATACCAGCGCCTTTTATCACACTGATATCGGTCACATTAAATAAAGACAGTTGACGTTCTTTAGCCATATTGACGAGAGCCGTTGCTAATGGATGACTGGCGTGCGCTTCGACACTGGCCGCAATCTGCAATACATCGTCCACAGCAAGCGATTTATCCACCATGACATGATCGACGATAGTAGGTTTACCAATCGTCAATGTACCTGTTTTATCGAGTACTACCGTATCGATATTACCTGCTGCCTCAAGACTTTGTGCATCCTTGAACCACACCCCATGACGCGCGGCAACGCCCATACCAGCCATGATCGCCGCTGGCGTGGCCAAACCAAGCGCACAAGGACAAGCAATGACCAATACTGATACGGCATGCATTAGGGCAGTATCAACCATACCTGTTAGCCACCATGTAACCCCAAAGGTAACCAACGCAATCGTTACCACTACAGGGACAAAAGTAGCCGTTACTCGATCCGCGAGACGCGCTAGATTGGCTTTTGAGCCTTGTGCATCACTCAACGCTTGTACCATATCGCCGAGTTTCGTGTCGCTGCCCTTCGCACTGACACGATACAGCAGACTACCATTCTCTACTAAGGCACCTGCTAGTAATCCATCGCCTTGCTCTTTTTTGAGGGCTACCGACTCGCCAGTTAAATGACTCTCCACGCACCAACCGCTGCCATCTATGACGGTACCATCTGTAGCGACGCGGCTGCCTTGCTTTGCACGTAGGATGTCACCTACTTGTACATCAGACAACGCAATATTATGAAATTCACCATTTGGCTGCTGCTGCTCTACTTCATCAGGTGTCAATGACAATAATAAATCAATACTGTTTAGGCTGTGCTTCTTGGTACGTTCCTCAAGATATTTGCCTGTACGTACAAAGGCAATGACCATCACCCCTGCTTCAAAATATACGGCTGGACTGTTACCAGCACCGTGTCCGCCCAAATGTCCACTTTGCAACAAGCTGTTTAAAGTACCATCGCCGTGCGTGAGCCATAGATAAGTCGAATATGCCCATATCGTCACTGTACCAATGACCACCAGTACATCCATATTGGCAAGGCCACCTTTTATAGATGCCCATGCGCTCTTATAAAACGGTAGCGCTAAACCAAACTGTACTACAGTCGCTAAAATAAATTGCACCCAGACTGGCGGCATCCACGCCATATCAAAACCTGTCAACATTCCTGCCATACCTACCAAAAATGGCACCAAACAAACCCATAACCCGATCAAACGCCATGGGTATTGAGTGGCGGTGTCTTCGTCAGTCTGAGCAAATAAGCTATCGGCTGCCTGCACATTAGCGACAAAGCCTGTTTTATTCACCCACTCCGTCACCTGTTCGGGCGTCGTTTGGGTCGGATCATAATCAACATTGGCAGTCTCGCCAGCAAAACTCACACTTACCTCGTACACTGAAGGCTTCTTGTTAAGCACCTTCTCGATTCTTGAGGCGCAGGCCTGACAAGTCATGCCGTCAATCGCTAATTGCAAATGCGCACGTTGCGGTGTCAGTGGCGTGTTGGACTCAACATCAGTTTCGACATCATAAGACTTATCTTTGGTAGTACGGGTGGTATCGTTCATAAATAAAACTCGTCATGGTACCTATAAATTTGTAGGAACCACGATAAAATATCAGTGGGTGGGCAAAAAATTCAAATAAAGCAATTGGGTAATATCGTATTCAATATGAGTACTTTAGACAAAGTAGCAATGTATCAAAGTATCGAGACTGCAGACTCATAATCGTTAATCATTAAAAAACCAGCTATCATGCTTGCAATAACATGTTAGCTGGTTCTGTAAATAAGTGATGAGATTTATGAGTTAGCAACTGTCGCCTCAAATCCGGCATCATCAATAGCTGAAGCAATAGCCTCTGCACTGGTTTTGCTATCATCAAAGTTTACCGTCGCTAAGTTGTCAGCGAGGTCAACGGTAATAGTCTCTAATCCATCAATATCGGCTGTTGCTGTATGTACGCTTGCTACGCATCCGCCACAAGTCATACCATCAATTTTAATAATACGTGTTTGATCTGCCATATTGGGCTCCTTATTTTTATTAGTAACAGGCAGCTCTAATAGTGATTTTATTGATGCTTACTTTGATATTTTTTGAGTTATCAAAGTAAGAGCAACTATCAAAGCTGTATTAAATAAGCATAAGCCCTATTATCCTCGACAACAAGACCGTTTGGTTGTTGCTTTATTAACGAGATGCTACTAACGAGGCAGCAACTTATCAATAAAAACGTAAAAGAGCTCATCGACAAGTTTATAACAATAGCTATTTGTAATTATAAATCGTTATGGTGTGGGTTCTGCGGTGAATCAATCGGAAATGGCTGAGTCACATAATCCACCATACTAATCGCTGCTGTTAAGGCATGGATACTAGTATCTGTATCATCATAGCTTACCGTTGCGACATTATGCTTAGGATCCAAATTAATAGCCGTCACGCCTGAGATGTTCTTAAGCGCGGTCATTACGCTATCTAAGCCTTCTACATCATCGATATTTTCGATGCTTACTTGCGCCATCTGAATTGCCATTGTATAGCCCTCTTATCACGTACCGTATCAATGAGTATCCAATACTTCAAAACCTTTGACCAAATCATCAATTTGCTTAAGCTGACGTAAGAACGGCTCTAGTTGGCTCATACGCAGCGCACATGGACCATCACACTTTGCGGTCTCTGGGTTTGGATGCGCTTCTAAAAACAACCCTGCCAACCCTGTAGCCATACCTGCACGGGCAAGCGTTGTAATCTGCTCACGACGTCCACCAGCGCTATCACTACGTGCACCTGGCTGCTGTAAGCTATGCGTCACGTCAAAGAATACAGGGATATCCATCTGCTTCATGGTATCAAAACCAAGCATATCCACGACTAAATTATTATAGCCGAAGGCACTACCACGCTCACAAAGTATCAATTTATCATTACCACCTTCTAGGCACTTATTGACGATATGACGCATCTCGTGAGGGGCCAAAAACTGCGCCTTTTTGATATTAATAATGGCATCTGTTTTTGCCATCGCATGCACTAGATCCGTCTGACGTGACAAAAATGCAGGTAACTGAATAATATCAGCCACTTCAGCGACTGGTGCTGCTTGATGTGGTTCATGCACATCAGTGATAATCGGTACTTGGAATTTTTCTTTGATTTGTCCGAGCCAATCGATACCCTGCTCTAAACCAGGACCACGATACGAATGCAGACTTGAACGATTGGCCTTATCAAAGCTCGCTTTAAAAACATAGCCGATACCCAATCGCTGGCAAATATCAACATACTGCTCAGCAATCTCAAATGCCAATTCTTTAGACTCTAAAACATTCATACCACCAAACAATACAAAAGGCTGGTCGTTACCAATGTTAATCGTATCGTTGTTAGGAGTGTTAAGCGTGATATGTGATTGTGCGGTCAATAAGTTTTCCATGAAGCCATTACCTCTTATTTTGTTATAAATATGTCTATCCCATATTGTAACCGATAGGCTGATTAAAAAAAGTATGCAAGCGTAATTAGACGTCGTTAGTAAAAATGATTTTCGCTAATAACTACTCGCAGTTTGGATTAAGCAAAAAAAAGACCAATCCGAAGATCAGTCTTTTTTATAATAAACGCTTTCAATATACATTACATTTTGAGAGCTATTTTGCTTCGCTATGGTTCTTAGCGGCTTTTACAAAGCTATTAAACAGTGGATGACCACCACGTGGTGAGCTAGTGAACTCAGGATGGAACTGCACAGCGACAAACCATGGATGCTCAGAGATCTCTACCGACTCTACCAAATGCTGCTTGGCAGAATAACCAGATATGGTCATACCTGCTTGCTCTAACGGCTCGATATAACGATTGTTCATCTCATAGCGATGGCGATGACGCTCAGTGATATTGCTGGCACCGTAAATTTGACTTAGCTTACTACCAGAAACCAGCTCTGCTTGCTGTGCGCCTAGACGCATCGTGCCACCAAGGTCTGAATCATCACTACGAATCTGTAGCTCGCCGCGCTCATCTAACCATTCAGTGATAAGACCAATGATAGGCTCAGCTGTCTTACGATCAAACTCAGAAGAGTTCGCATTAATATTAAGTACATTACGTGCATACTCAATCACAGCCAACTGCATACCAAGACAAATGCCTAAATACGGAACGTTGTTTTCACGAGCATAAGTGATGGCTTTTATTTTACCCATCGTACCGCGCTCACCGAAACCACCTGGTACTAAGATAGCATCAGCATCGTTTAGCTGCGCAAGCAAAGTATCGTCATCTTCTAGACGTTCAGCATCGATGTAGTCAATCTTCACATCTACTTTATGAGTGATACCTGCATGTAGCAATGCTTCGTTAATAGACTTATAAGCATCTGGAAGCTCGACGTATTTGCCGACCATCGCAACAGTAACTGTTCCTTCTGGATTCAACTGAGCTTCAACCACTTTGTCCCAATCGCTCAAATCAGCTTCAGGCACATCAAGACCGAAACGCTCACAGATTAAATCATCAAGATCTTGCTCGTGTAATGTGCGTGGTATCTGATAGATACTCTGTGCATCTTCACACATGATGACCGCACGCTCTTCAACGTTGGTAAATAGCGCAATCTTGCGACGGTTGTCTTGTGAAATATGATGGTCAGAGCGGCAGATTAGGATATCAGGCTGTAGGCCAATAGAGCGTAATTCTTTCACTGAATGCTGCGTTGGCTTGGTTTTGGTCTCACCAGCACTAGCAATATACGGTACTAAAGTAAGATGCATTAGCATGGCTCTATTACGGCCAAGCTCTACTTGCATCTGACGTACAGCTTCCATAAACGGAAGTGATTCAATATCACCAACAGTACCGCCAATTTCGATAATAGCGATATCATACCCTTCGCCACTGGCAAGGATTTTGTTTTTAATTTCATCAGTAATATGCGGAATAACCTGTACAGTACCGCCTAGATATTCACCACGGCGTTCTTTATTCAACACATTCTGATAAATACGGCCACTTGTGAAGTTATTACTCTTACTCATTTTTGAGTGACGCAAGAAGCGCTCGTAATAACCCAAATCTAGATCGGTCTCTGCGCCATCTTCAGTGACGAATACTTCACCATGCTGAAACGGGCTCATTGTACCTGGATCGACGTTAATATACGGATCCATTTTGGTCATCGTGACAGTCACGCCACGTGCTTCTAAGACCGCTGCAAGAGAAGCTGCGGTGATACCTTTTCCTAGTGAGGACACTACCCCACCGGTCACGAATATAAACTTGGTCATAGTACTCTGTCGGTAATTGGTAAAGAAGGATTTTACTAAAAATACGCCATAAAATATAGGGCAAAAATGCAAACTGTCTAAAACTCTTATGTTTTCGTTCTGGTAGCAAACATTTTTCTATTGTTAAAACGCTACACAACAAAAAACTCACCCCGAAGGATGAGTTTTTATAAATAACTTATAAGCGTATCTGATTTAGAATTTGTATTCTAAACCGCCACCGATAGCGAATACATCCGCATCACCGCGTGCAACAACTTCTTCAGAAGTATTGTCGTCATAGTCTCTGACTACTAGGAGACCATTTTCTAAATCTGCAGAGTTTTTACCGATATAAGCATGTGCAATCATATTGTCTTTGAATTTATACTTACCGCCCAATACGATTTGGTCTGAATCATTGCCGCCTAGACCTGCTAAGTTCTCAGTCTTATCATACTGTAGATAAACAGAAGCTGGACGTGAGAAGTTGGTTAGACCCATTTCAGCACTGACGACCAAGCCTTTCTCTTCATTGTTTGAGTCATCAAAATCTACTTGTTGATATAGAGCGCCTAACTTCACTGGATAAGCCACGTATTTACCTAGGTCGACACTAGCACTACCGCGTAGAATCTCACCTGTGACACTCATATCTTTATCATACCCAACGCCTGCGGTAAAACCAGTGCCTGGGTCAAACATTAACGAAGCACCGAAGCCACTATCGCGATCACTACTATCAGAAACAAAAGATTCGTCAGCGCCGTACTGTAGCGCAAGCTCTACTGGTAAATCGTTATATTTAGGCGCAATCCACACGATTGAGTTATTGATACGCTCACCATCAGTCAAGGTAAGTGCTTCAGTTAGTGTATTGCTACTACCTAAAGAGCTCGAACCAATGTTATCCCAATACCCTTCATTTACAGTCACGTTGTTAACATAATCAGAAACTGAGTAGTTACGACCGAATCGGAATTGGCCAAAGTTTTTATTCTTTAGACCCAGATAAGTGTCGCGGCTTTTGAAACCAATATTGTCACTGCCACTGTCATCGATTTTGATACCGTACTCTAACTGATAGATGACGTCTGTATTAGCAGTGATTGCCTCAGATCCTTTGAATCCTAAACGTGAAGAGTGTGAGCTAACTTGTACCGAGCTGTTGTCTTCGTTGACATTGATAGCATCGTTTGGCAAATCCATCGACTGGCGATCAAGCTCAGCATTCACATAGTTAGCAGTCACAAATGCCTTACCATAGACAGTTGGGGCTGCTTGAACAGTAGAAACTGATAGCGTTGCAATTGCTGAAGCTAAAAGTAATTTTTTCAAAGGATATCTCCACTTTACGATTTGAGTGATAAATGGTCTAAGATCGTTAGATATATAATGGCAAGGTCCTATACCTTCGAAACCATATATATAGCGAGCCATAAGAACTGCTTAGACATAACTTTACCAAGAAAATATTACAGTAAGATGAAAAAACCAAAGTTTACATCGCCGTTATCATTCTTTATCGCACAAAAAAACTCACCCCGAAGGATGAGTCTTTTTATGTAATCTGCTTAAGTGTGATACTAGAATAAGTATTCTAGACCGCCACCCAATGCGAATACGTCAAGATCAGTATTGCTATCACCGTCTTCAGCAGAGTTGTTACCGATATAGGCATGAGCAATCATGTTGTCTTTAAAGTTATATTTGCCACCTACAACCACTTGATCTGAATCACGGTTGTTAACACCAGCTAAGTTTTCGGTACCGTTATACTGTACATATACAGATGCTGGACGAGCAAAGTTGTTTAGACCCATTTCAGCGCTTACGATTAGACCTTTTTCGTCTTTATTACCGCCATCGAAATCAGCTACTTGATACATAGCACCTAGCATAACTGGTGCAGCCATGTATTTACCTAGATCAACAGTAGCGCTACCACGTAGAAGGTCACCATCTTGGCTCATGTCTTTTTCGTAAGCAACACCAGCAGTGAAGCCAGTACCTTGGTCAAACATCAAAGAAGCACCGTAGCCACTGTCACGGTCATCACTGTCAGAAACAAATGATTCGTCAGCACCATACTGTAGAGCAAGCTCTAAAGGCAAACCGTTGTATTTAGGTGCAATCCATACGATAGAATCATTAACACGGCCGCCATCAGCCATAGTTACAGCGTCAAGTACGTCGCCATCCATATCAAGATTACTAACACCTAGGTTATCCCAGTAGCCTTCAGTAACAGTCACGTTGTTGATGTAGTCAGTTACTGAGTAGTTACGACCAAAACGGAACTGACCGAAGTCTTTGTTGTTTAGACCAAGGTAAGTATCACGGCTTTTGAAACCAATGTTGTCATCATTACCGTCGATAGCAATGCCATACTCTAACTGATAGATAACATCAGTGTTAGCAGTCATCGCTTCAGAACCTTTGAAACCAAGGCGTGAAATGTTTGAGTTGATTTGTACTGAATCGCTATCTACGTCGAACTGATCATCAGTACCGTCACGCTCAGCATTTACATAGTCAGCAGTAACGAAAGCTTTACCATAAACGGTAGGTGCTGCATTGGCTGCAGATACAGATAGGGCTGCGATTGCTGTAGCTAAAAGTAGTTTTTTCATGGGGTATCTCCACTTTACAATTGTAGTAATGAGCAAGCTATTATTAGCTGGCGCCCATAATGGTATCGTCACAAATCCTCAAAGATATAATGTGTAACTGGCTACCGAGATTAGTCAGAAACAAGTGTGGCGAATTTCTATTACAGTAAGGTAAAAAACCATGACACACATGACTGGGATTAAACAACGCAACTGCCATGTAACGTTTGGTCTTTATTGCTCCGTGCGTAACATCCGTTACCAAACTCATACTTCGAATACAAGCATAACAACTTTGACATAATTTGCAACATATTTTTTTGCTTTTTCGATACACGCGTTATCGAATAACAAATAATTTCTTATATTTGAACGATTGTAAAAAAACTTCTATTTACTCAGTTAGATACGAATAATATTGGTTAATACCGTTACTAATAGTCTTAAACGCACGTTATAGATACTAAGTAATATGCCAAAAAAGAGCGCTATTTATTGGTTACAAATAGCGCTCATAAAACAGTTTATGACTTATTTTTGACACATTTATTAGTTACAAACGAGCAAGACTGAATGGCATACTTGCTCACCAAGTATGCTCTAATACATGTCATATTTAGCCTATTGTTCTAAGCGTTTGCTTTAAGATCCAAACGTGCTTGATGCAACAATGGCTCAGTATAACCACTAGGCTGTGCGCGTCCTTTAAAAACTAAATCACAGGCGGCTTTGAACGCATAAGAGCTATCGAAGTTATCTGCCATTGATTGATAGTCATCGTCGCCTGCATTTTGCTCATCGACGACCTTGGCCATACGTTTCATCGTATCCATCACTTGCTGCTCGCTCACCACGTCATGATGTAACCAGTTGGCAATATGCTGGCTAGAGATGCGTAAGGTAGCGCGATCTTCCATTAAGCCGACATCATTGATATCAGGTACTTTGGAACAGCCAACGCCTTGGTTTACCCAGCGTACCACATACCCTAAGATACCTTGAGCATTGTTTTCAAGCTCTTGCTGCTTCTCTTCCTCTGCCCAATTGGTATTTTTTGCTAATGGAATGGTCAAAATATCATCTAAGCTGGCACGCTCACGCGACTTTAGGCTATCTTGTACATCGGCTACGCTAACTTGATGATAGTGTATGCTATGTAAGGTAGCACCCGTTGGTGATGGTACCCAAGCCGTACTGGCTCCAGATTTAGGATGAGCCGCTTTGGTGTCCATCATCTCTTTCATTTCGTCAGGTTTGGCCCACATGCCTTTACCAATTTGAGCATGACCTTGCAGACCAGTCTCTAGACCGATATCGACGTTCCACTGCTCGTAAGCGGGTTGCCATGCTTGCGACTTCATGTCACCTTTTGGCACAAATGGACCAGCATTCATACTGGTATGCATCTCATCACCAGTTCGATCTAAGAAGCCCGTATTAATGAAGATAACGCGCTCTTTTGCTTGGCGAATCGCTTCTTTTAGATTGACCGTCATACGGCGCTCTTCGTCCATGATACCGATTTTGAGCGTATTGCGTTCTAGACCTAGCAAGTCTTCTGATGCATTGAATAAATCATTGGCCATTTTGACTTCTTCAGGGCCGTGCATTTTTGGCTTCACAATATACATTGAGCCTTGGCGTGAGTTTGATAGCTCGTTTTTGCCTTTGATATCATTGAGTGACAACAATGGCGTAATTAAACCATCCATTAAGCCTTCAAATATCTGCTCTTGACCATTGCCTAAATCAACCAAAATTGCAGGGTTCTGCATGAGATGACCCACGTTACGAATCAACAATAGCGAACGGCCTGGCAAGATCAGCTTGCCACCATCTGGTGTGTTATATTCACGATCTGGGTTTTGCTTACGTGTACGCGTCTTGCCACCTTTTTCAAAGGTTTCTTGTAGGTCGCTATTCATCAAGCCAAGCCAATTACGATAAACTTCGACTTTTTCTTCTGCATCTACAGCAGCGACTGAATCTTCACAATCCTGAATGGCTGTCATAGCCGACTCAAGCAGTACGTCCTTGATGTTTGCTGGATCGTCTTTACCCACTGGATGACTACTGTCGATTTGAATCTCAGCATGCAAGCCGTTGTTCTTTAACAGCACACCTGTAGGAGCTTCAGCGTTACCGACAAAACCGACAAACTTAGCCGTATCTTTTAGCTCAGTACTGCTATCACCTTGTACGACTTCTAGCTTGCCATCGACTACCTTAAAGCCAGTCACATCATTGTAAGAGCCGGATGCTAGTGTGAAGTGCTCATCTAAGAACGCTTTAGCGTAAGCGACAACAGCAGCGCCGCGAGTAGGATTATAGCTACCACCCGCTTCTTGGCCATTATCACTGCTGATAACATCGGTGCCATACAAAGCATCGTATAAACTACCCCATCGTGCGTTGGTCGCATTAAGCGCATAACGAGCATTACGAACTGGTACGACTAGCTGCGGCCCTGCGATGTGCGCGATTTCATCATCGACGTTTTTGGTATCAACCGTAAATGCTTCGCCTTCAGGTAGCAAATAACCAATTTCTTGTAGGAATGTCTTATAAGCTGGATAATCTATTTCGCCATCTTTTGCAGGATTATCTAGATGCCATTGGTCAATCTGTGCTTGAATCTTGTCACGAGTCGCAAGCAACGCTTTATTGCGCGGGGTAAATTTTTTAATAACCTTTTCGAAACCTGACCAATAATCGTCTGAATCCACACCGACTTTCGGTAGTACTTCGTTTTCAATAAAGTCATATAACTGCTGATCGATGGCAAGACTGCCTTTTTGAATACGATTGGTGTTAGAAGACTGGCTCATATTGTTATCCTTAGCTGTTCGTGAGGGGTACTAATACTGAGTTGTGACAGTAACTATTTAAGAGTTTTTAAGCTTGTAAGGTTTTAAACGTTCATATCTCATTCATTGTGGAATCTTTGATTCTCTAATTTTTCTGAGAAGATATATCTACAAAGTTTATGTTCTAGTAAAAGGTAACCTATTAATATTAGACTTACTCTTTACTAAGAGCGAATCATAAAAGTAAGACGAAATGCTTAAATAGCAAAATCTCATCCTACTATCAAATAATAAAATTAACAAGGAAACACCATTCACTAAGTAAATACTTAGGCTGTTTAATAATGATAGTCTATAAGTGGCCTACTCTAGAGGCTATAATCATCATCTGGGAAATAGATGCAGCAATGTTAATATAAACAGTAAGTAATCATTGATACCTTTAATTATGCTTAACCGTTATCTATTAATAAACACCTATTGATGACTGTCAGTTATTTAGCATCGTATCTAGGTCAGACTAACGATATAATTACTCGTATTACCATTCATAAATAAAGCTTTCTTAGACTATGACTATCAATCAACAAGACCTCACGACATTACCATCAACAGTAAATGCTATAGATAACGAGAGTATCGAAAAAAAATCTGTCGAAGAAAATATCTCTCAAACTGTAAATAGTAGTGCTGAATCAGATCTAATCGAAGAAAAACTGCTTGAAGAAGACAGTGTCGATATTACGCATCTGCGCACTCCTATAAAGGTAGACTTATCTCCTGTTTATAACTTCTTGGGTGCTCGAACCACGCAATCTTGGGTAGATGCCGCGATTAAAAACCTACCTATGATTATTCAAGACCATGCTAACTGCGAAAAAAAGGCCGCTGGCACCGCGATGAATTTGATATTTCGTTATGAGTTCTCGTATGACTTGCAACGTAAATTGGCGCAGCTGATACGTGAAGAGATGCTGCACTACGAGCAAGTACTGGGTATCATGAATGAGCGTGGGCAGGAATGGAAATATCTGAGTGCTGGGCGCTATGCTAAGGGTATGTTGAAGCACAAACGCACTTATGAGCCAGCAGCGATGGTTGATGTATTGATAATTGGGGCGTTTATTGAGGCGCGCTCTTGTGAGCGTTTTGCAGCGTTGGCCGAAGTCATTAATGATGAACGCTTAGCGAAGTATTATCGTTATCTACTCAAGTCAGAGAGCCGTCATTTCGAAGATTATCTTGCACTCGCTCAATCATTGTCAGATGAGAATATCGATGAGAGAGTTGCCTTTCTTAAGGAAGTAGAGGCTGAATTAATCAGTAGCCCAGATGCTGAGCTACGTTTTCATAGTGGCACACCTGCTTAAAGCCTACGCCTTACCTAAACCTGTTACCTATATAATGTTGAAAGTAAAAATGCAGGAAGCAAAAATATAGGAAACAAAAAAAGGCACTATGTTTGATACGAGTTATATACTCTTACCAAATACAGTGCCTTTTTATCTATATACAAATGCCTATTTATGTACAAATACTAATAGCTATTAATATAGTGAATTCTTACTTTTTATCTTCCATCAATGGACTATCATACTGTTTGTTGCTCTTGGCAACATTATGCGGATCATGATCTTCCGTAGCCTTTTCTGCTGCGGCTGGATTTGCTTTTTGTAATGCATCATCAGGGACAATACCATTATTGTCATCTGCATCTTTTAAGCTATGATCGTTATTGACGCTTTCGTTATGTGAGTTATTCATTAATACTCCCTACTATGATAATTACTCGTCTAACCCAAGAAACACTATAGATCTGTCGAAATTTAAACCTATCTAATCTTTTTCATCAGGATTTAAAATACGGGTTTGTGCGTTATCAATGTTGGCATAACGATTTAAATCATTAATACCCTCACTTTTTGGTGCTGCACTACCGACAGTATCTTCATTGATATTGTCATCAAATGCGGTACTTCCTTCTTGATCACGGCGATCTGGTTGGCGCGCTGGATTGTCATTGTCATTTACATGTTCTGAGTCGACCACAGATTCATCAAAAGTATCAGTCCCTTTGTTCTCAGTAGTATTTTTTTCAATTGCACTATGATCATCAGATCCTAGTACTTTTTTCTTGTCTATTGCTAAGTCTTTGGCTTGCATTATCATATCCTCTTTTTATATTTATAATTTTATCGATTTGGTTAGCCTGCAGTTACCTATATTCCTTTACTTATTACCTTTTTGGCTCAAGTCATAGGCACTTAGTTCTGCTGCGTTCTTGCCACCAGCTGGAAGGTCTTCTTCTTTACGTGGGTCAGCATAAACTTCGTCAGTCTCTTGTGAGTCTTGCTCAGGGCCATCAATTTCAGGCTTGTGCTTGCGCCCTGCATAGCTATCTTTAGGGTTTTCTAACTCATTAGCAGCAGGGTCATCCACGATTACTTTTTCTTCTGTGTCTGTTGCTACTGGTTCTTGCATAGTCATGGCGCGTCCCTCGCTTTATTATTGGTTATTATTAATTATTAGGTCGATGTTTGATGTCGTAGATTACTTATCAGTACGTAGATCATCATCGATAAAAGGTGTTTGCTCTTCTTCGCTTAATGATTCAGGAGCGTCGACTTTTTTATTCTCTGCTAAGTTCTTCTCAACTTCCTGACCATTTACCTGTTCTACAGCTTGTTTTATATCTGAATTGTCATCGTTAGTAGTACTCATGGTTCATTTCCTATTATTATGATTTTATTAAATTGTTTTGAACTTGCACCAACGCCCAAATGAGTAACCAATACTTATCAAGTAGCGTCAGGATTGATATTAATTATAGGTATGACGTTGGGTAATGCACCAGTGTACTGCCGTATCAATATGTGAATAATTGTGAGGTTGCAAGTCAGTTTGTAACTTTTACAATTGGTGAGCACAAAAAACCAAGCACCAGTATTTACCAGTGCTTGGTCAGATAGATAATTGAATAGCTGATTATCGCCTAAAGGTGCTTTTACGGATTAGCTAGACTCTTCGACACGATTAATCGTTTTTAATAAATGCTCTTGTGCGACATGTGGCTCCTCACCTGCTGCTGGCTGTAGCTGCTGCCAAACGCCAGTGCCATCAAGTGTCCACGCTTGTGTATTATCCTGTAAGTAGTTAATTAAGCCATCTTGATAAATCTGCTTAAACAGTTTCTTGTTCTCAATCGGGAACGCCACTTCTACACGATGGAACAGGTTACGATCCATCCAGTCTGCACTACCGCAGTATAAACGCTCATCGCCATTATTATAGAAATAATAAACGCGTGTATGCTCCAAAAACCGACCGATAACAGAACGCACAGTGATGTTTTCAGAGAGTCCTTTTACTTGTGGACGTAAACAACACATAGACCGCAGAATTAACTCAATCTTAACGCCTGCCTGCGAGGCATCGTATAACTTATCAATAAGGCGGCGCTCAGTTAACGCATTGGCTTTGATAATGATATGAGAACGTTTGCCCGCTTTGGCATGAGCGATTTCATCATCGATAAAGCTCATTAGTTTTTCATGCAGCGTAAACGGGGCATGTAGCAGTTTTTTGAGGTTGGCAGGCTTACCCATGCCGGTTAGCTCTTGGAAAATCTTGTGAACGTCTTCTGAGATATCAGGATCAGCGCTAAACAGACCATAA
The DNA here is from genome assembly GCF_050268165.1 of Psychrobacter sp. NPDC078631. Classification (NCBI taxonomy): domain Bacteria; kingdom Pseudomonadati; phylum Pseudomonadota; class Gammaproteobacteria; order Moraxellales; family Moraxellaceae; genus Psychrobacter; species Psychrobacter sp. NPDC078631. The sequence goes on from NZ_JBNNGG010000003.1 coordinate 161,034, forward strand.
TCCGTATAAACCTTGGCATTGGCCGCGTGATAGTTACCGGTGCCCAGATGCACATAACGGCGGATTCGGTCTTCCTCGCGGCGTACGATTAGCATGAGCTTGGCATGGGTCTTGTAACCGACGATACCGTAGACCACGACCGCGCCTGCTTCTTGTAGATAGTTGGCAACTGCGATATTAGACGCTTCATCAAAACGCGCACGCAGTTCAATAACAGCCGTGACTTCTTTGCCATTACGAGCGGCGGCGGCAAGTGCTTTGACGATTTCTGAATTGGTGCCTGAACGATATAGCGTTTGTTTAATCGCCAATACTTTAGGGTCGCTGGCCGCTTGCCAAAGTAAATTAATAATCGGAGAAAAGGCATGAAAAGGATGATGAACCAACACATCGCTTTTACGCATGGCAGCGAACATACTGGTCGATTTATCTGACTTATCCATTTCTCGGCGGAATGCCTTTGGCACGACATGAGTAAATGGCTGGTAGCGTAGTGCAGGAATATTAAAGTCAAACAGTAAACGCGTTAGGTTGACTGGGCCATTGACACGGTATAGCTGATTGTCATGCAGCTCAAACTCATTGAGCAGATACTCACTGATATGCGTTGGGCAATCGGTTGTGACTTCAAGGCGCACCTTATCACCAAAGCGGCGGTTTTCAAGCTCGCCTTCTAGTGCTTTGGCAATATCTTCGACATCATCAGCCAAATCTAAATCAGCATTACGTGTCAGCCTAAATTGATGACAGCCTGTCACACTCATTCCAGGGAATAGCTCACCGATATGCTCATGAATGATAGCGGATAGCATCACATGATGCTCTTTGCCACCAGTTAGCTCATCTGGCAGGCGTATCACACGCGGTAGACTGCGCGGCGCAGGTACAATCGCTAAGTTGATATCGCGTCCAAAGGCGTCTTTACCTTCCAATGTGGCGATAAAGTTTAAGCTTTTATTTACAAGACGCGGGAACGGATGCGCCGGATCAATACTAATCGGCGTCAATACGGGTACGACTTGCTCCGTAAAATAGCGCTTCATCCATGCAGACTGTTCAGCGTTTAGCTCATCACGCTTTAGGTAGCGGATATCTTCGAGCGCAAGTGCTGGCAGGATATCCTCATTAAGAATACGATACTGCTCACTGATTGCAGCATGAGTGATAATAGATATCTCGTTTAGCACTTCGCTAGGACGCATGCCATGAGCACTGGTAGATATATCACCGATATTGAGCTTTTGCATGATACCAGCGACACGAATCTCAAAAAACTCATCAAGATTGGATGAAAAAATAATCAAGAAAAATAAGCGCTCAAGCAATGGGTGACGCGAACTAGATGCCTGCGCTAATACCCGCAGATGAAACTGTAGTAAAGACAAATCACGATTGATATAACTGCTCGGTGAATAGCTGCCATCTGCTGAGCGTTGCCATTCGATTTCTGCTAAATTATTCTGGATACTATCTACACTAATGTCTTCACTAATATTGTCATTAGCGCCGTCTTCAACATTATTAACGTCAATCATATCGTTAACATCACTACTGCCCTGATTACTAGTCATCTCTACCACGTCACTACTCCTTTTGCGTTATCGATACGCCATCATCTTTTATCGTTCTGTCTTTTCTAGGGCATGCCCTAGTTTTATTCGAAATAGCCGAGCCTACAACATTCGATCCTATAATCTAGCCCAACCCTAATGCTTTATACTTATGAAGAGGCTTGCGGTAATACAGCATTTTTCATGCGTTTTTTGATAATACGTTGCTTGTTACGCAAACGCTTATCACCTTGATTGTCTTCGTAGTACTTTGGATTGGTAAGCATCGCAATTAGAAGCGCTGACTCATCTCGGTTTAGATTGGCCGCAGACTTATCGAAATAATGATGCGCTGCTGCATCAATACCATAGATACCGTTGCCAAACTCCGCCACATTTAGGTAAGCGGTCATAATGCGCTGCTTGTCCCACAAGGTCTCAATCATCACAGTGATGACAGCCTCTTCCGCTTTACGCACATAAGAGCGATGCGAGGTTAGGAACAAGTTCTTTGCCAATTGCTGAGTAATCGTTGAGCCACCAGCAGACATTTTGCCTGTCTCTTCATTTTTCTTTTGCGCCGCTTTGATACCTTTAAAATCAAAACCACTGTGCTGACTAAACGTCGAGTCTTCACTCACAATCGCTGCTTGCTTGGCAGATTTGGCAATCGCATCATATTCAGCCCATGTCTGAGTGACTGTGCCGCCCGTTAGGCGATGCGTCAACATAAACATACTGTTGTTGATTGGCTGCGTTTTCCAAATTAATAGTAGCCCAACGACCAATATATGAAATGCGACAACCAGTAGCATAATTGCCAATAACAGACGTTTGATAAATGTGCCAAAACTTGCCATGCGCGATATCCGAGTGGTTAAAAAAGTAATAAGATAAGGTTGATACTCTATCAATAACTATGAGACATCAACTAAGAATCAATGATTATAAATGGGCTATTTATAGCCAATCATTAACTGTTGAGCATTAGTCATTAATAACGATCAATAGCAGGTCATCTTACCTAATCTCACAATCGCTGTCATTATTTACCCCACTTCTTTATGATGTAATGACCGTTAAAGTATTTTATGTTTTAAATAAGCGCATGCTGAGCATCAGCGCTTTGCAATCAATATGAAGATAAGAGACTAACCATGCACGATGATAATATAGAAGTATTACGAGCGCGTGTTATTGCAGCAAGCCCAAGCCTAAACAGCACTGAAAATAACAATCAATGGTGGCTACTGGGCACCTCGGGCTGTCATTTATGTGATATCGCTGAGCAAATAATTACTCAGTTTCAGGCGGTACAACCGATTAGTTATCAACATGTCGATATTGCAGACTTTGATGAGGCACTTATGATGGAATTTGCCACCACTATTCCTGTAATTTTGACGCCATCCAAACGATTAAACTATCCGTTTTCGGTGGTGGATTTACAGCAGCTGATCGTTTAATAGCATTAGACATATAACAAAGACGTCCTATTACGATGATAAAGTGGTGAGAAATCATGAAAGATTTAAAACCTGTCTTAAAGAAAATAACAGAGATTGAAGACCTGCGCCGTGTCGCCGAGCGTAAAGTGCCGCGCATGTTTTATGACTATGTCGATTCAGGCTCATGGACTGAGACCACGTATCGCAGTAATGAAACTGACTTTGACCGTATCAAGCTACGCCAACGGGTATTGGTCGATATGGACAATCGCAGCCTAGCGACACAAATGATTGGCGAGTCCGTCAATATGCCCGTTGCCATCGCCCCAACTGGGTTCACTGGCATGATATGGGCAGATGGCGAAATTCACGCCGCGCGTGCCGCTGAAAAATTTGGCGTGCCCTTCTCGCTCTCGACCATGAGCATCTGCTCTATCGAAGATATCGCTACTCATACCAGCAAGCCGTTTTGGTTTCAGTTATATGTCATGCGCGACCAAGACTATATGGCCAATCTGATTCAACGGGCCAAAGATGCCAATTGCTCAGCACTGATATTAACTGCCGACTTGCAGGTCATGGGTCAGCGTCATAAAGATATCAAAAACGGTTTGTCTGCACCGCCGAAACCGACACTTACCAATATCATAAACCTAATGACCAAGCCGCAATGGTGTATGAGTATGCTAGGCACTAAACGTCGTAGCTTTGGCAATATCGTCGGTCATGCCAAAGGCGTTGAAGACTTGTCATCATTAAGCTCATGGACAGAAGAGCAGTTTGATCCACGTTTGAGCTGGGATGATGTAGCGCGTATCAAAGATATGTGGGGCGGCAAGCTCATCATCAAAGGCATCATGGAACCTGAAGATGCCATCATGGCTGCCCGTAGCGGTGCTGATGCACTGGTCGTCTCTAACCATGGTGGCCGCCAATTAGATGGCGCACTGTCTTCTATTTCTGCACTATCTGACATCGTACAAGCCGTCCATGCTGAGGATAGCGATATCGAGGTATGGTTAGATAGTGGTATTCGCTCCGGTCAAGATGTACTAAAAGCCATCTCATTGGGTGCAAAGGGCACAATGATTGGTCGCGCTTTCCTCTATGGACTGGGTGCTTATGGTGAAGATGGCGTACGCCGCGCGCTTGAAATCATCTACAAAGAGTGTGATATCTCAATGGCGTTCTGCGGTCATACCGATATCAATAAAGTTACGGACGATATCTTGGTAAAAGGCACTTATGAAAATCTTAAAGTTGGTCATTTTTAGAGCTGTTCATTTTCAAGAGCTATCCGTTTTTCAGAACTTTCCATTTCTAAGAACTATCTAGTTTTAAAAGCTATCAAGTCATAAAGATTATAAAAACTTGTACTATGATGACCTGCGGATACATAACATTATCTGACCATACCCTTTATACTATCTATACAACATTTTGATGATATCTCGCTTTTATGACCATTCAACAACTATTAAAAACAGCACCCGTCACTACCCTGCTATTAGCCAGCTTTATTGGGCTATTTATTATGCAGATATTGACGGGCGTCGATGCCAACAATCCCTCCACTGAAGCGCTGCTCAAATGGGGTGCCAATGCATTACCATTTACCATGGGTGATGATCCTTGGCGACTGGTCAGCAGTGCGTTTTTGCACATTGGTTTGATGCATTTATTGTTTAATGGGTTTGCCATGTATTTCTTTGGGCAGATTGCCGAGCCGATGTTTGGCTCAGCCAAATTTTTAGCGTTATTTTTACTAGCAGCAATTGGCGGTAACTTGCTCAATAGCTATGTCACATGGCAAAGTATATTGGATGGTACGGGACAGCCTGGACTATCAGCTGGCGCATCAGGCGGTATCATGGGCATTGGTGCGGCACTATTAATCGCGGCACTATTTAAAATATCGGTCAATGGCATGGTGCTCAATCTAAAAAGCCTGATATTTATTATGGGCATCAACCTCGTCTATGGGTTTGCCGTACCGGGTATTGATAATGCTGGTCATATCGGTGGCGCAATCACAGGTTTAGTGATTGCATTAGCTTTTGCCATTGGCTACCGTCAGCGTCTAGCAGTCGCTATACAAAACGCAGCGATTCAGCAGCAGCGCACGCTAAACGCTTATCAAACCAACTATTCATATAGTGCTCACGACACCCCATCATATAACAGTCATTATAGTGGCCAGTATAATGACCAACACGATAATCAAAGTCCGTATGATGCCACTTCTATCGAACAATCGCCTTATCTTAATTCTGCTTCGACTGAGCAAGATACTGTGCTTGCTAACAATGAAACGAATGTGTCTGATATAAATGCTAACAATAGTGCTGAAAGCGTTACTGCTAACAATTCACCGTTAAGTCATGAAGCTGTTCATCATAATAGTATTGAACCCGAAGCACTTAAAAAACCTTCCATTATTTGGCAACTATTACCATGGTTGGCGATGTTACTTATTAGCATTGGTTTTGTCTGGTGGTGGCAAGATATTCATCAACAGTTACTGCAAGTACTAAAAGCCATTGAGTAAATGCTCATACTTATCTATCATTGCTATATAGTCTCCAAAAACAGCATACTGACCTATATTACTGATTCATTTTATAGCTTGCCCTTTTGAACACGTTTTGCTTAATCGCACCACTCAGTTATTTATACTCACTTACGAGATCCAATTATGTTAAAAATTGCAGCGCTACCTAATATCTCTACACGTACTATATTTAGCGCGTTCACAGCTACTGCACTACTTAGTGTGGCTAACATGTCTAACGCCGCACTTTTTAATGACAACCTGCCGACTGACAAAGATGCTGAGCTCAGCGTTGGGGTCAATGTCATGGCAGTCAAATCGGCCTATGATCTCGAAGACAGCACTGAAGTGCGCGTGCTACCAGGTGCATTTTATGACAACAACAAAGTCTATGTACGCGGTGCGCAAGCTGGTGCGTATCTGATCAATGATGGTGTCAATCAGCTGTCTGCTTATGCCAAGCTTGCAGGTTCTGAGTTTGATCCTGATGATGCCAATGGCGCACTGCAAGGCTTGGATGAGCGTAAATCATCAGCAGAAGCAGGTCTTAGCTATCAGCGTCGTACGGCTATTGGCGGCATCCGCGCGCAGATAGGTGCTGATGTATTAGATCGTAGTGGTGGTAACACGGCTCGCTTGACCTACCTTTCTAGAATTACTAGAGGCAAGCTGACGGTTTATCCAAGCATCGGCTTTGAATATCATGATGCTGATTACAATGAATACTACTATGGCGTCAGTGAAAAAGAGTCAGCAGAGACAGGCGTTGACGCTTATAAATCTAACTCAAGCCTGAATCCGTATATCAATATCAGTGCTAACTATGACTTTAATGAGCGCTGGGCAGGATTTGCCAATCAAAGCGTGAGCTATGTACCAAATGAGCAATACGATAGCCCAATGGTTGACTCTCGTACTGAAGCGGCGACAACGCTTGGTTTGCTTTATAAGTTTTAATTCAGCTTAGAATTTTGATAACAAAAAGACCTTGCCGCGTGATGTGGTAAGGTCTTTTTTTATGACAACTTTAATTGTAAGGTATGCCTAGCGCACCGATAATATAGCTATTTCTTGAAACTGGTATGTGAGACGCAGCCTAGTCTAGAAAATCCTTTTAAATATGTAGTTAAAGATTACTAACTTTGGATTTAGCATCTTTATCTTCTGCAGATTTCCTCGGACCTTCTGGAGTGAGTTGATACAAAGCGTCTAGTTCTTTTGGTTCTGAAATCCCTTTTTTTACTATGAAATTAAGAAGGTCAAACATTTTAGATGCTACAAAATCAAAATCTTCTTCTTTCATTGTTCCTGGATGTACAGCATTATTACCTGTAATGCGTACAGTGTCAGCTACTTTAACAACCATTGGAGGTAAGATATTTTTAGCAGCAAGACTACGGATATCGTTATTTATATTACTTCCATCCTCACCGAGGTGCTTACATAGTTTCTGCAACCCCAATCTAAGTAAAGCTGCTGCTCCACGAGGCGACTTTGAGAATATTCTTGCTGCCTCCACATAGTCAATTTTTACATCTTCGGGCATATCATTTTCAGGTAAGGCAGCCATACCGTTATCTGGAAATAAAATCTCGGCATTTTTAGCTATTCTTCCATACGAACTTTCATCATATTCAGTTACTCTCCACAAGCTATTCTCGTCACAGCATGAGCAAAGTGACTCATAATACTTTGTATATGAATTGGTATTTTTTAACTGATTCCAAGTCATATGTGAATAAGTGCCACATAAAGGACAATGGAAGCCGTTTTTTTTGAATTCTGGTGCAATAAATTTCATACTTATTTAACCTTTCTGGTACTTATCGATTCTATATGATACTAGTATTAGCTTCATAGTTTAAAGGCATAGATCTGAAAATGAAATTAAGCTATAAAATAACGAAATACTAATTTTTTTATTATAATCAACAATGAAAAAAGACCTTGCCACATTACATGACAAGGTCTTTTTATTTCTAGATTCTTAGTGGCACAAATGTGACACTGCTACTAGAAAGACGAGGGCAAATTGTACTTATCATACATTAAGCAAGTCTGACACCGTAGCAGGTCGTTATTTTGTCTACTGCTTACTTAGGATGTACCATATCAGCAGGAATGACCCACTCATCAAACTGCGCTTCAGTTAGTAGCTCTAGCTCAACCGCAACTTGCTTCAAAGTTTTGTTTTCTTTATAAGCCGTCTTAGCGATTTTGGCTGCATTTTCATAGCCAACATGACGGTTCAATGACGTCACTAGCATCAATGAGTTGTGCAAGAAGTCATCGATTTTGTCTTTTACTGGCTCGATACCAACGGCACAGTTTTCGTTGAAGCTGTTGCAAGCATCGCCAAGCAGCTTGATAGATTGTAACAAGTTAAAGGCGATAACTGGCTTATACACGTTTAGCTCAAAGTTACCTGACGCACCAGCCATGCTGATAGTCGTGTCGTTACCCATGACCTGAGCGACAACCATCGTCATTGCTTCTGACTGAGTTGGGTTTACTTTGCCTGGCATGATAGAAGAGCCTGGCTCATTTTCAGGAATCGTCAACTCGCCAAGACCACAACGAGGGCCAGATGCCAACCAACGTACGTCGTTAGCGATTTTGTTTAAGCTGGCTGCTAGCGTCTTTAATGCGCCTGAGGCGAATACTTCTGCATCACGAGCGGCTAGTGCTTCGAATTTGTTTGGTGACGTGACGAATGGCAAGCCAGTCAAAGTCGCTAGTTGCTCAGCTGATTTTACTGCATAGTCAGGGTGGGCATTTAGACCAGTACCAACCGCAGTACCGCCTAGTGGCAATTCATATAGGCCTTGTAGCGCGTTGTCGATACGAGTTAACGCGTGGTCAAGTTGGCTCACATAGCCGCTGAACTCTTGGCCTAGGGTCAAAGGCGTCGCGTCTTGTAGATGCGTACGACCAATTTTTACGATGCTATCGAATTCTTTGGCTTTTGCCGCTAGCGTATCGCGTAGTGCTTTTACCGCTGGAATCAATAAGCTGTTGATCTGACGAGCAGCAGCCACACGAATCGCCGTTGGGAAGCTGTCATTGGTAGACTGTGCATGGTTCACATGGTCATTTGGGTGAATTGGCGTGTAGCTGCCACGCTCAGAACCAGCGATTTCGTTAGCACGGTTGGCCAATACTTCGTTCATGTTCATGTTTGACTGGGTGCCAGAACCTGTCTGCCATACGACCAATGGGAACTGATCGACCAGACCACCATTGATGATTTCGTCAGCGGCTTGTACGATAAGGTCACGCTTGTCGCCTTCGATACGCTCTAGGCTTGCATTGGTAATCGCAGCGGCTTTTTTGACCAGTGCCATCGCTTCAATCATTGGACGTGGCAATGTCTCGCCACCGATTTTGAAGTTTTCGCGGCTACGCTGAGTTTGCGCACCCCAATAAGCATCAGCTGGGACTTCTACGTTACCCATGGTGTCTTTTTCGGTACGAGTTGCCTGATTCTGTGTCGACATAACTACCCTCTTTACTGGTTTGTTGTTAGATAACTGAACGATAAAAAGTGCAACAGCTGCTGCACATAAACGGAAATACGATGTAAAGTGGCGTTATGATAGCATGACTAAGGCGTGTTGAATATTCACAAATAGCCTTGATCAATGCCTAAAAACGAATGTCTAAAAACGCCTGTCACCACCAATCTGATACTTCATTGGATAAGATACCTATGCACTCTAAAACTATGCCCACTGAGCCAAAAACTTTTAACTCACAAGAGCCCACACTAAGTAACCCTCCTAGACGACACTTTACTCGCCAACGCCGTCAGTTGAATGTTGGCGCGCGCAGACAATTTGCTCAATCTGCAAGCTTACATTTGACCAAACTACAGCAGCGATTGCCTACACATGCGCGTATTGGACTTTATTATGATGGCTTTGGTGAGCTACCCACTCAGCCACTATTGGACTGGTGTCAGCGCTTAGGCTATTTACCTTATTTACCAATTGTTGGTTCACTTAGTCGTACTAGCAATGGCAATGATGATAAGCGCCTGCGCTTTGTACCTGTTTATCATTCAAAATTGATCAACGTCCCTACTCGCATTCACCAATTAGGCATGAAACAAAACCACAGTCGCGCTTTACTATGGGCATCAGAACTAGACATGATTATTTGTCCACTGGTAGCGGTTGATCTAAATGGTAATCGTATGGGCATGGGTGGCGGGTTCTATGATACGACCCTTGGAAAAAGCTATCGATCAGGTGCGTCAAGGCCGTTAAAAATTGGCTGGTGCTATGATTTTCAAGTGGTTGAACAATTAGCACGTCAACCGTGGGATGTGCCATTAGATGGTTTAATTACCCCAAGCGGCATAAGGTGGTTTTAATGAAAGACCATAAACAGTTTGAACAAGATTCCAGTGCAGACAGTGTGGATGAGTATTTGCAGACATTAGGCAATGGGGAGGCTAGAGAGCAACGCTACTACAGTCAAGAACAGCCCTTTAGCGCTGATGAGATGGCAAAGCTAGTCAATGAAGAACGCTTAAATGCGTTGCTCGCGCAAAGTGATACATTTTTGAGCAGTTTGAATGGTGAGATAAAAGATTTTGATGATGAGTATTAAAAAATATATTAATTAAGCAATAAAGAGAAATGAAAAAGGCGAGCATAGCTTATAGCTATACTCGCCCTTTATATTAAACCTAATCATTCAAATCACTTACTACAACACCATCGCTGCAATCCAACCAAAGGCCAGTAGCGGAATATTGTAGTGTAAGAATGTCGGTATCACACTGTCTTTAATATGGTCATGCTGTCCATCGATGTTTAGACCAGAGGTTGGCCCCAATGTCGAATCTGACGCAGGCGAACCGGCATCCCCAAGCGCGCCAGCCGTACCGATAATCGCCACAGTAGCCAATGGCGAAAATCCTAATGAAATGCATAGAGGTACATAAATCGCAGCCAAAATAGGAATGGTCGAGAATGAAGAACCGATACCCATAGTCACAATCAAACCAATCAATAGCATAATAAATGCCGCCATCGCTTTGTTACCAGCGAATAGTGAGGCTGCGCCATCGACCAATGGTTGAATCTGCTCAGTGGCTTTCATTACTTCAGCGAAGCCCTGCGCGGTAATCATAATAAAGCCAATCATCGCCATCAGTTTGATACCGTCATTAAAGACGCCATCAGCATCACGCCACTTCACCACGCCGGTCGCCATAAACACACCAAAGCCAAACATTGAGCCCAGTAGTAGCGAGTCAGTATATAGCTGCACCACAAAAGCCGTAACGATAGCAGCCAGTGCAACCAGTGTCTTTAGCTTGCTTTGCGACTGTGCGCCAGCAGCAGTTTTGCTTAATGCATCACCTTCTACTACGGCATCATGCGCTTGCTGATCTATCGCAATCTGCTGATATGCGCGTGGCTTACGGTAGCTAATAAATACAGCAACCAGCAGACCAATTAGCATACCCAGTGCAGGAATCGCCATAGCCTGCACCACAGAAATATTAGCAACATCAATACCTGCTTCACCCACGTTTTTTAGCATAATCTGATTGAGGTAGATATCACCAAAGCCATAAGGAATAAACATATAGGTGGTGACCAGTCCGAAAGTAATCAGACAAGCAATCAGGCGTCTATCAATCTGCATGCGATTGAATGCTAATAATAGTGGCGGTACCAGTAATGGAATAAAGGCAATATGAATAGGGATTAAGTTTTGGCTAAAGCAGCTCATAGTAATGAGGCCTGCAAACAGCATGTACTTAATCATGCCACTCGTACCAGCAGCATCAATACGCTTGATGACCGCGCCTGCCAATGACTGCGGCAAACCTGAATGAGCAATCGCTACCGCAAACGCCCCAAGCAGTGCATACGACAACGCAATCTCTGCGCCATTACGGATGCCTTCTTGAAAAGCATTGAGCGTATCAGTAATACCAAGCCCTGCTAGCAGTCCACCTGCCAGCGCCCCGATTAATAAACTGAGCACCACGTGCACTCGCGAAAGTGACAGTCCTAGCATGATAATAACTGCTAGCAATACTGCATTGATGGCCATGTGTTGCCCCTTGTTCTTTATACTTTGGTCTTAATGAGACCTATGAATATTGAAACTAATGAATATCGCCCTGTTGTCTAAAACGTCTCAATATGAGAGCCTGTTTTAGACGCGCGCCAGTTTACCTTATTTTGGGTATAAAGCCTACGCATAGAACCGATTAGGCATCAACATAGGTAGCCAAATACCACCTATACATCTAAACCCTCTTCTATAATTTCTGACTGTCTTTATCCTTCACAGACCAGTTATACCGTTGACGACATGTCATTGGTAACATTGATTGCATTAATAACTGGGCACTCAGACAACTATTTAACAAAGATAAGCAGACGACTTCACCAATCAGCCTTGCAATTTTTTTCGTGAGCACCATTTATCTAAACATGAACCACGAACTTGACTTTACAAGTCTGGGGAACGAGGAAAAACATATGAGTGAACATAATATTGATAAAGACAACATCGACATCGATGTATCATCTGCCCTTAACACTGACACGACGTCTGATGCAAATACTGACACTGACGCTAACATCAGTGCTGACGCGAATAATGAGACAGAAATCTCATCTACGGATGCGTCAAATGCCTCATTCAACGCTGTCAAAGACAATGAAGATGAAAGCTATCTGCCACTGCTAGCCTTACGCGACGTCGTCGTCTATCCACATATGCAGATTGCATTGTTTGTGGGACGTGCGCCATCGGTGAAAGCGGTTGAGTTGGCACAAGCTGAGTATGGCAACAAAGTATTAGTAGTCGCGCAAAAAGACTCACTGACCGAAGATATTGATCAAGATAACTTGTATCAGTACGGTACGGTGTGTCGCATCGTCAGCACCATGCCCCATGATAGCGATGAGAACTGCATTAAAGTATTGATCGAAGGTCAATACCGCGCTCGTGTCGATAACATAGAAGGCCATGACGATTTATTGATGGCGAGATTTGAACGTGCCGACCTCGATGTCAGCATGGATGAGAGCCAACAGAAAAACACCATTCAAGCATTAACTACATTATTCGAAAGCTATGCAGATGCGCGACTTCGCAATGCACGTGAGCTGACTCGTGTGGCCAAACGTATCGACGACTTGCTTGAGTTGGTTTATTTCATCTCAACTCGTGTGTCGATGGATCTTGATATCAAACAGTCTTTCCTAGAAGAAGACGATATCAAAACGCATATCAATACTTTGACTGAATATCTGGTCAAGCAAAGTGCTGAGCAAAATATCGAACAAGATATCCAAGATGCTGTCCGTCAGCAAATGGAAGACAATCAGCGCGAATACTTCTTGAACGAGAAGATGAAAGCCATTAAAAATGAGCTGTCAGATATGAATGACGGTGCATTCGATGGTGAAGATGATGTGGCTGAGCTAGAGCAGCGTTTAGAAGATGCTGACTTGCCAGACGATGTACGCAAAAAAGCTGAGCAAGAGTTCAAAAAGCTCAAAATGATGCCACCTGCGTCAAGTGAGTCATCAGTGGTACGCAACTATATTGAATGGATTTTGGATACGCCGTGGAATGCGACGACCAAAGTATCTATCAATCTAGACAAAGCTAAGACGGTATTAGACGAAGACCATTACGGTCTACAAGATGTAAAAGACCGCATTTTAGAATATCTCGCCGTGCAATCACGCGTGAAGAAGCTTCGTGGCCCGATTCTATGTCTCGTCGGTCCTCCAGGTGTCGGTAAAACCTCATTGGGTGAATCTATCGCCCGTGCCACGGGTCGCAAGTTTGTGCGTATGGCGCTTGGTGGCGTACGTGATGAGGCAGAGATTCGTGGTCATCGCCGTACTTATATCGGTGCAATGCCAGGTAAAATTGTACAGTCATTGGCAAAAGTAGAAGTCAAAAACCCGCTATTCCTATTGGATGAAATCGATAAGATGGCGCAAGACTTCCGCGGTGATCCAGCATCAGCGTTGCTTGAAGTATTGGACCCATCACAGAACGATACGTTTAACGACCATTATTTAGATATGGACTTAGATTTGTCGCAAGTGATGTTTATCTGTACTGCTAACAGTATGGATATTCCGCCTGCGCTGCTTGACCGTATGGAAGTTATTCGTCTGCCTGGTTATACCGAAGAAGAAAAGGTCAGTATCGCACAGAAATACCTAGTACCAAAAGCGATTAAGCAAAACGGTCTTAAAGAAGGTGAAATTGAGATTGTTGAAGCAGCATTGCACAGCATCGTGCGTAGCTATACGCGTGAAGCAGGTGTCCGTAACCTTGAGCGTGAAGTGAATAAAATCTGCCGTAAAGTGGTTCGCGGTTCGGTTGAAACTCATGGTGCTCGCGCTCCGAAAAAAGCAGAACGTCAGCTAGTGACAGTCGATGACAAAAATATCGATGATTATCTAGGTGTACATCAGTATGACTACGGTCTGGCTGAAGAAGAGCCTGAGATTGGTCGTATTACTGGTCTTGCATGGACTCAGGTCGGTGGTGAGCTATTGACCATCGAAGCGGTCGGTATGAAAGGTAAAGGCGAGCTTAGCTTTACCGGTTCACTAGGCGATGTAATGAAAGAGTCAATTCGCGCAGCCATGAGCGTGGTTCGTGCTCGCGGTGATAGCTTAGGTATTGACTACGAGACGTTTAAAACAACAGACGTCCATGTGCATATGCCAGAAGGCGCCACGCCAAAAGACGGCCCATCAGCTGGTGGTGCACTGACGACAGCGCTAGTCTCTGCGTTGACAGGTATCGCTATCCGTCCAGATATTGCGATGACAGGTGAGATTACCTTACGCGGTAAGATCCTACGTATCGGTGGTCTCAAAGAGAAATTGCTTGCGGCACATCGCGGCGGTATCAAGCACGTCTTGATCCCAGCGACCAATGAGCGAGATTTGGCTGATATCCCTGATAACGTGAAAGAAGGCTTAACCATTCAGCCAGTTGCCACGATTGAGGAAATCTTAAAGGTTGCTTTGGTCAGTATGCCAACACCAATCAAACCTGCCAAAGTGACTGTTGATAAAACCTCTGGAAAAGCACTGCATAATTAATTGAACCTTTATTAAACTCGTCTTATAGATTAGGAAGCCGCTTATCACAATGATGGGCGGTTTTTTTTATGCCTGTTTATTGTTCATTTGCTTGCAGTTCGTAGCCTTCTTAATAGGGTTCTCACACATTTAAAGCCATTTAATTTCAAAATTATTTATGCTACTTCGTTTTTCAAACCCATACGATACTTACATTTATTAACTGATTGTTGCGCATTTGATGAATAACTATAGAGTCAGCTTGGCTATACTGACTCCGATGTTAACGAATATTAACACCGATTTTTATAGAACAATAACGATAGATATTCGTGGCTTTGATGAATATTAAAAATAACAACTCAAACAATTGGAGATAATAATGAATAAGACATTACTTGCAAGCACCCTATTATGCGGTTCAGCGTTAGCAGTGACTGGCTGCCAAACCGTAGAAAACCAAATGCAAACAGGCAATCCTTTAGCACAGCCGACGCTAAAATCAACTATAAATACGGTAGATGGCGAGAAGAAAGAAGTTGGTCAAGTTTTCTTACGTCCAGTCGATGGCGGTGTCCAAGTTTACGGTAAACTCACTAACTTACAGCCAGGCAGAACTGTCTCATTACATATCCATGAAACAGGTAGCTGTGACGTCATGGGTAAAGCAGCAGGCGGTCACTTCAACCCAGACAACAAGCCACACTCCAATCCAGATGACATGAATGGTCATGCTGGTGACTTGCCAAACTTAACTGCTAATGAAGATGGTGTTGCTACTATCAACTATGTGAATAAGAAAATCGCAGCGACTGAAGCAGGCAAATACAGCGTAAATCGTTTGGCCTTTATCGTACATGCTGGCGTTGACGACTATACCAGTCAGCCTTCAGGTAATGCAGGCGATCGTATTGGTTGCGGTATCATCGTAAAAAACTAATACTATCTAAACCTATGAACTTAAGCTAGGTTTGCAAACGTAGAAATAGCTTAAAAGAAATATTATAGGCGCAAAAAAAACCCTCTTAAACTGTAAGAGGGTTTTTTATTGGAAGTAACTATTAGGTTTGTTTAAGCAAATATAAAGCTAGGGCGTGTCTTCATTTTGAAAATGGTGATAAAAATGAGATAAATTGCAGTCAAACAAGGAAAATAGCGCAGATAATATCGAGATATTAGTCAGCTATTTGACGCCGTTTGGCAAGATTTAGCCATTTTTAACCCATTTAGATAAATATCGATTGAATTGAGGACACGCCCTAATACAAGAAAGACCAATGCAAATTGTACCTGTAGTACATTAAATGAGTCTGACGCTATAAAAGCCCTATACTGGATTTAACAATAGTTACTCCTCTACCCATTCACCTTTACGCCAGTAAACACCCCAACGTGTGGCCTTGCCGTTTTTCTCAGAGCCGATATACTGCTCTTTTTTCTTACGTGACCAGCGCAAGATGGTTGGGTTACCTTCAGGATCTTCATCTGGCCCTGCAAACAGATACTGGAACTTATCTTCCATTTTATCTTTAATTTCTCGTAGCTCAGCCAGCTTTGGCGGACGTGTCTCGCGCACTTTTGGAAACTTAGACGCTGCTAAGAACATCCCAGCCGCCCCTTCACGCAAGATGAAATAATCATCGTGCTTGGTCGACTTTAGCTCTGGTAGGTGGATTGGGTCCATACGTGGCGGTGCTGCTTCGCCTGTTTTTAGTACCTTGCGCGTATTATCACAGTTCTGACAAGCAAAGTACGGACCAAAGCGTCCTGTTTTAAGCTCCATCTGTCCATCACACTTGTTACAGTCAATGGTTGGTGCATCTGAGCCAGGTACTTCAAATTTACCTTCTTCTAGAATATAACCATCGCAATCAGGGTTGTTACCGCAAATGTGTAGTTTGAGACCACCATCTACGATGTAACCATTCATCGCCGTGCCACATTTCGGACAGCGTTTTTTCTCCATCAAATCTTTAACTTCTGCCGCCTCGTCATCACCTTCCGCATCATCTAGATTGGCGAATGCTTCGACTGGCATTAGATTTTTGGTGCCTTTACAGCGCTCTTTTGGCGGTAGATTGTAGCCAGTACAGCCTAAGAATACACCTGTTGACCCTGTGCGCAGTTGCATAGGACGATCACAGATATCGCAATGGACATCTGGCACGTCAGTCGGATCGTTTGGACGCATACCATCTTTTTCTTTGGCACGCTCTAGAGTCGTTTTGAACTCGCCATAGAAATTATCAAGCACATCTTTCCAGTCTTGATCACCCTCTGCCACATGATCGAGCTTGTCCTCTAACGCAGCGGTAAAAGTATAATCCATTAAATCTGGAAAGCTAGCCGTCAATCTATCAGTGACGATATCACCCATTTTTTCAGCAAATAAACGCTTGTTCTCAAGCTTCACGTAGCCGCGATCTTGAATGGTTGAGATAATTGAGGCATACGTCGATGGACGACCGATACCTTTTTTCTCAAGCTCTTTTACTAGACTGGCTTCAGTATAGCGAGGCGCAGGCTTGGTAAAGTGTTGACTTGGATCTAGCTTATCTAGGTTTAACTTATCGCCTTTCTTGACATCAGGCAGTAAGGTATCGTCAGTCTTGGCCGGTGGCATGACTCTTGTGTAGCCATCAAACACCATGGTACGACCGCGCGCTTTTAACTCGATATCGTCTGCGCCTACAAATAGGTTCACTGATAGGTATTTGGCAGGTAACATCTGACACGCCACAAATTGACGCCAGATTAGCTCATATAGACGTATTGCATCACGCTCAACACCTTTGAGCTGTGTTGACTTCATATTGACATTAGAAGGACGAATTGCTTCATGCGCCTCTTGTGCGCCCTGCTTGTTACCATAGAAATTTGGCTTTTCTGGCACGTATTTTGCGCCATAGCTATCTTCGATATGACCACGGACAGCAGCAAGCGCGTCGCCTGATAAGAATGTCGAATCGGTACGCATATAAGTAATATGACCTGCTTCATACAGACGCTGCGCTAAAATCATGGTTTTCTTAACAGAGAAACCTAAGCGGGTACTAGCAGCCTGTTGCAAGGTCGAAGTAATAAATGGCGCGCTTGGACGTGATTGCGTTGGTTTCTCTTCACGCTCTTTGACGATAAAATCGCTTGCCTTGAGCACCTCTAACACTTTATCGGTCTGCTCTTTATTACCAAGTTTTAAAGTTTTGCCACCTTGTTTGGTCGCCTCTAAGCGGATACCGATTTGCTCAGCATCTGAGGTTTTTTTTGCTTTACCATTGGCAATGTGCGTGTCTGCATGAATTTGCCAGTACTCTTCTGGAATGAATGCGCGAATCTCATGCTCACGCTCGACGACCAAGCGCATAGCGACTGACTGTACACGGCCTGCCGACAGTCCTCGGGCAATCTTTTGCCATAATAATGGCGATACCATAAAGCCAACAACACGGTCCAAGAATCTGCGCGCTTGCTGCGCGTTCACGCGGTCAATGTCTAATTTCGAAGGCTGTTTAAACGCACTTTGAATAGCTGACTTGGTAATCTCGTTAAAGACCACACGTTGATACTTGCTATCAGGGCCACCGATGACTTCTTTTAGATGCCAAGCAATCGCTTCCCCTTCTCTATCCATATCCGTTGCTAGATAGATTTTTTCAGCGTCTTTGGCTAATGCTTTAAGCTCTTTGATGACTTTGGTTTTGTTTGGTAGTACTTCATAGACTGCCGCCCAATCATGCTCTGGATCTACACCCATGCGGCGTACCAGTGCTTGTTGCGCTTTTTCTTCTTTGGTCAGACTGTCATCTTTTTTAGCGGTTGTGGCTTTCTTTGCACTTTTGCTCGCACTGACCGGCAAATCACGGACGTGACCGATACTTGAGCGTACGATAAAGTCATCACCAAGGTATTTATTAATCGTTTTTGCCTTGGCTGGTGATTCTACAATCACCAAAGACTTACCCTTCGGGCTGTCAGCAGCTGGTGCTGGACTTTTTTTGGTTGTGGTTTTTGCCATGTTTGACGACACCATAATATAAGTAAATTAAAAGTAAGGTTAAATTCAGCAGCACGGCAATTTATGGAAGCTGATACTCACGGTTTGACCATGGTTCAGCTATTTATAGTAATAATCGCTGCTGATAAAAAAGGTTATAAAACAAATAATAACCATAAAATAAAGATATAGTTATAAAGACGTTACACTGCTAAGCGTTAAACTGTCAACTTTAAATAATTTGAATATGATAAACCGCTTGCATATTGCCCTTTAATGGAGACGAAAAAACGCTTTACTAGGTTTATGCTTGTTTTTGCATCTGTAGCGCCCATTTCTCAAGGTTTTCTTTGAGCACTAATAAGTCCGCTTCGATCCGTTTTTGATGATACGTTGGGTTAGATGCTGGACGTACGTAGGCAATATCTTCCCAATAAATAATAATGCTATTTGCCTTGGTCAATAGACCTTTAACAAACGGCTCGATACTTACTGGCAGCTCTAACGGCACTTGATCCAAGCTAAAATCAATCTTTTTGACTACTGGATTATTGCTGATTTGACTAGATCGAATCGCACTGGGAATAGTAAGCGTCTTATCATCTGTACTGGTATCAACAAAACTACTGTCTGGTCGCCACTGTCCATCAATCACTTGATAACGGGTATGCGGCAGTTTAGTGTCTTCAAATATTAGGCAGTATTGTCCAAGCATACCGCGGCCATACTCATTGTCACGGCCTTTGATCCAATCAGGGCACGAAACAAGTTTTGGATTGAGCTGTAGACGACGCGCGGTCATACGCAGCTTATCCAAACGCTGATCGATACCGTTCGGTTTGAGCGCCATCATACTCCCTAATACGAATAGTACAATGATAACGCCAATCAATGTTCCCATGATGGTCTGGCCTTTTGACTAAATGAAAAAGATACTAAGAGAGATATAGATAAATATCGCTAATGAACCGTTATTTATAAATAGTACATATAGATTTGCGATTAGCAGGATAATAAACAACGATATATAAGGGCTTATAATGAGCACGAACCATTAAAAATCAAGCGTTGTCGTCCAATCGCGGTGCAACAGGTGCTTTTAAAGCATATGACAATTTAGCAAGTTACGCTATTAAATCAATTATTTAGCGTATACAAAATTACCAACCACAGTACGCTATAAAAACCAGATACGAAAAGTGGTCAGCGCAAAAAAGTGCTATGATAAACCATAATTTTAAACGCGCGCAGGTTTATTATGAATTATCTTATTGAGTCAAACTCATCGGGCGCTTATCACGCTCGCAAGCTGACAAGTAAAGTCATGAGCAAAGCAGGCATGAGCTTATCGCTACTTGGCGCGGTCGTACTGACATTATCGGGCTGTGCCACGACTCAGAGCCTAACTCCGCAGCAGTGTCAAAGCAGTAACTGGCAAGAAGTCGGCTATGCTGATGGCTCGCAAGGACGTTCAGGCGCTTACTTCGGTCACTATACCAATAGCTGCGCCAGTGTCGGCGGTGCTAGCCCTAACCGTATCCAATGGGAGCAAGGCCGTCAACAAGGTCTCAAAAACTACTGTACCGAGCTGAATGCTTATAAGCTCGGCCGCGAAGGCTATGACTGGCAACCTGTCTGTTCGTTAGAGGGTATTGATAAGTTAGAAGAAGCCTACTCCCAAGGGCGCTACTACTATATCCGTCAGCGCGATCTCGACTACTTACGCTCACCTTACCCATTTGGCTACAGACATGCAGGCTTCGGTTACGGCTATCGCCCATTTGGCTACGGCTGGTAAAAAAAGAAAACCTCACTAACGACTTAATTTGAGGTTTAAGTAGTTAATGAGGTTGGAGAAAATTTTATTATTTTAATTGTTTTTATTATAGCGGTGCTTGTCGTCTTACTGGTCGGGCTATTGATTTATCTAGCCAGTTTTCTACTATAGAGCCAAAGCTACTAGTACTAACTCACAGTGCTTAAACTATTCAATGCTTAAGTTCTTAAAGATTTAGCTACTAAGCTACTCATTCACAAAGGCGATTTTGGTCAGTCCAGCGTTACTTGCCGCTGCTAAGACTTGAGCGACCGTATCGTACCTCCCTTCTTTATCCGCACGTAACTGTACCGCTGGATTCTTACCAGTCGCGCCTTGTTGCTGCAAGCGATTCTCTAACTCTTCCATACTGATTGGATCGCTATCCCAGAATATACCCGCGTCTTTATCAATACTGACTTGAATCGCTTCTGGCGGCGTTTCATTGAGCGCGGCACTAGTCTCTGGCAAATCTAAAGGCACCGTCGGATTCAACACGGTCGCTGTCAATAAAAATATAATCATCAATACCAGCATGATATCGATCAGCGGAATGAGGTTCATCTCATCCATGCTTCGTACGTCATCATCACCCAATTGAAATGCCATAGTTACTCTCAATGCTTTTGGTTATTTTCACACAGCCAAGCCGCTTTTTGACGATTTGTCGACTTGTCATTTTAGCCTTTACAGACCTATCGCTTACAGACCTAGCATCTACAGAATCAGTATCTGTAGAAATAATATTATCTATAGCTGCTTTGGTACAGAATTACTGTAGTTGCTGGTATGCTGAGTCTCGCTCGTCGTTGAACGACTGCTCGTTGCAGAGTGCACTTGTGAGGCGCTAGCAGCATGGCTTGCAGTTACCTTGGTAGTATCCACAAGACCCGTTGATTGCGCCAATAAATCATGCGCTCTGTCGTTGGCTTGATACATTATGCGGCGATTGATACGTACTGCAAGGTTGTAAAACACCACGGCTGGAATCGCTACTGCAATACCAAGACCTGTCATAATCAGTGCTTCACCGACTGGCCCTGCAACCTGCCCCAATCCTGCCTGACCACTCATACCGATGTTGTGCAAGGCATGGAAAATACCCCATACCGTACCAAACAAGCCGATGAACGGTGCAATCGCTGCTGTCGTACCAAGAATCGGCAGACCGCGCTCACTAGCAAAACGATAGCGACCGATATGCTTGAGCAAAGTCTGCTCAGTCACCAAACGGCGTGTGGCAGCATCAGTACCAGCCAAATCAGACTGTCTGGCTTGCAATTGCTGACTTAAATCATCTGCTACGTTGGTCGCCAGTTTGCGGCTTTGCAATACGCGGACGATACCTGTCACCCAAGAGAGAATAGATAACGCAAGCAACAAAAAGAACAACGTTTTTGTCACCATGTCGCTGATCTGCCAGTATTGCATAAAGTCCATGTCAGACTCCTTAATGTGTAATGCCATTACATGATACTGAGGTAAATATCATGTTTAGTTTTATAATGAAAGATGATCAATAAATATGTTGTTATAAAATGTGAGTTATCAAGGAACCGCGTAACTGATCGGTAGGGTCACATCACCTACTACGGGTACACCATTCTTAGTAAAGGGTTTGAACTTGCCAGATCGAACTTGACGTCGGGCTTCTTTGTCTACTAGCGGATTACCTGATGATTGAGCAACGCGCACGTTATCGATACCGCCTTGCTTGTTGACTCGTAATACCAAGACAACGTTGAGCGTATCACCAGAACGGGCTCTACGTGCGGCGCGCTCAGGGAAACTAAAGTTTGGCGCAGATGCCCAATTGGCTGAGCTAGCAGTAAAGCTCACAGGCTCATTACTCTGTGCTAAAGCAGCTGCTGCGTCTGCCTCAGCTCTTGCTTGTGCAGCGGCGGCCTCTGCGGCAGCCTTCGCTTGAGCGGCAGCTTTGGCATCAGCGACTCTTTTGGCTTCTTGCTCTGCCCTAGCTTGTGCTTCTTGCTCAGCTTTTCTGGCTTGACGCTCTGATTCAGCTTGGGCAGCTGCTTTGCGCTGTGCTTCAGCTGCTGAGTTATCAACCTTTGGTTTCGGTAGCGGCTCTTTTGGGGCTACTTTTTGACTGGTATCAGGACGAGGCTTTTCTGACGCTATCACAGGCGTCACTTTCGGCTCTGTATTTTTTACAACAAGCTCTTTTGGTTTTACTGGTGTCTCTGTTGGTTTTCTAACCGACTCTTTAGGCTTTGGTTCAGGTTGCGGCGCTGGCTGAACTTGCACCTCAGGCTGTACTTCTTTTTTAGCTGTGACTGTTTGTTTTTCTACTTCAGTTGAGACCGTTTTTGCCGGTAATGACACAAACTTTATCTCAAGCGGTGACATCTCTTTTTTTGGCTCAGGTTTGAGTTCAGGCGTTTTTATTGCCACTAGTGCAATTGCGGCAAGCACATGGAGTCCTAGTACTGCAACAATAGCTAGCAATAACGACTTAAGTGGTGGCGCGTCTAAATCCGTTGAACTCATAACAGCCTAATGTTTATTACTCAGAGTAGAATGGCGTAGATAATAATGCAAACGATAATTATTATCAATAATAATTTACAATATTTTCGCTATTTAATACATCTCTGACACGTGACATTGCTTAGTGATTTTACCTATCAGAACGCTCATTTTCATGAACGTTCTCTACTTCTCAGTTTCACTACTATGAAACTTATCTTTTTATCAAATGATACGTTGCGTTTAATATAGCAAGTACTGTTAATAAAAACCATTATCATTTATATTGATAATGAGTCTCAACTACTTTATTATAACCGCTGTATTGTCTACCCATACTATTTTTATAAAAACTATTCGTATAAAAAGTTAGTGATTGGTACTAAGTAGACTATTTATTTTATGCTTTTTATCTCAAGCATCGTTCAGACTTAATATTTTTAGCGTCATTCATTTGCAATTATTTTAGACAATTGCTTCAACATTTTTTGATAGACCGAGTTCATTATGCCGACACATTTATTATCTAGCAGACCTACCGCCTCTTTTTTCAAACGTCCATTACTGACTGCCGCCATGACAGCTTTGTTAGCTACCGTAGTGGCAGGATGTAGCTCGCCTGAATCTAATGACTCTGAGCCAGCAGACGCCAAAACCGAAAACCCAACGGCTGATGAATCACAGAACGTTGCTAATAATGACGCTGTATCTGCTGAGAAAATCATGGTCAATACCGTAAAAGGTGATGTTGAGCTGGCCATGAACCCATCGCCACTTGTCGTTTATGACATGACGTTGATGCAAGACTTGGCGGCGCTAGATGTGGCGGTCGATGGTATGCCTGGCGGTCTATTGCTAAAGAATCTACACTCAGAAACGCAGCCTGATCCAAAATCGGTAGGTACTGTGTTTGAGCCAGATCTTGAAGCGTTGAATGCAATGCAGCCGCAAGCTATTTTGGTCGGTTCACGCATGGCAGAAAAATACGACGAGCTATCAAGTATTGCGCCAACATTGGATATGAGTATTGATACAGCTAACATTTACGAATCAAGCAAGCAGCGCCTACATGATCTAGGTGCATTGTTTGGTAAAAGCGATCAAGCCGCTAAGCTACAACAGAACATTGATGGACTCATCACTGAGACCGAAAGTCTAACGAAAGAAAATAAAGGCACTGGCCTAGTTGTCATGGTCAATGGCAACAAAATGTCAGCTTATGGTGATAAGTCTCGCTATGGTTTTATCCATACTGTGTTAGGTGTACCGATGGCAGATGACAAAATTGCCGATGCGCCTCATGGTCAGCCGATATCGTTTGAATATATTCAAAAAGCCAATCCTGATTGGTTATTTGTCATCGACCGCAGTGCCGCAATTGGTGAAGACGGTATTGGTGCCAAGGCCGTATTAGACAATCCATTGGTTGCCCAGAGCAATGCGTGGAGCAAGCAGCAAGTGGTTTATCTGAGCCCAGACTCTTACTTAGCATTTGGCGGTTATTACCAATGGATGCAAGATCTAACGACGATCAAAGATGCTTTTACTAACGCTAAATAACGTCGTTGCTTATACAAACGATTATTGCTCAAGTAGGTAATTATTACCGTTAACCATGCACATTTTTAAGCCAGTAGAGATTATGTCGTTATTTTCACACCGTACTCATGCTAGGCTCAAATCCAGTACTGCTCCATCAGCATCAAGCTGGCAGAGCAGTACTGGCAATGCGTTGCATCGACGTACTGTCATACCACCGTGGTTCATCAATACAGCAAGCCTCATTCTTATGGGGCTTTTGGTGTTATTGAGCTTATCTATTGGGGTGGCTGACTTTTCGTGGTCAGGTATCTTGCAGAGCCTTCTGACGCAGAGTGCTAATTCTGATAGCTCATTGTTATTGGTTAGCCGTATACCGCGCACCATCGCCATTATCTTGACTGGCATTGCAATGGCTGTGGCTGGGATGATTATCCAAGTAGTGCTAAAAAACCGCTTTGTAGAGCCATCTATGGTTGGTGCGACTCAGAGCGCTGCACTTGGTTTGCTGGTAGTCAGTCTGCTGTTCCCTGCCAGTGCGCTCATTGTCAAAATGGGCGTGGCAACCATCGCTGCCGTTTTTGGCATGATGCTATTTATGCTGCTCATTCACCGTATTCCGCCCACTGATTTTTTGATGATTCCACTGATTGGTATTGTCTTTGGCGGCATTATTGAAGCCGTCACTACCTTTATCGCCTATCAGACCGAATCACTACAGATGCTGAGTGTTTGGCAGTTTGGTGATTTTTCGGGCGTATTGGCAGGGCGCTATGAGCTGTTGTGGCTCACGGGTGGACTGTGTGTGCTGGCTTATATTATTGCCGACAAGCTGACCATCGTCGGTTTGGGTGACAATATCGCCTTAAACTTAGGTATTAGTAAGCGTCAGGTCACTTGGATTGGCGTGGGTATGGTAGCCATGATGAGCGCTGTCGTGGTCGTGACTGTAGGCATGATTCCTTTTATTGGGCTGGTCGTACCAAACATTGTGAGCCGTCTAATGGGAGATAAGTTGCGTCGCAGCTTGCCAGCAGTTGCCCTACTTGGTGCTTCAGCGGTGTTGCTATGCGATATTATCGGGCGCTCTATTCGTTATCCATTTGAAGTGCCTGTCGCCACCATTTTTGGTGTGGTTGGTACGGTGCTGTTTTTATGGCTGTTATTACGTGCACCGGCTGAGCAGTAGCACTATGTTCACTAACTATGTATTAGTTTTCAACACTCACTTACCGTCGTTCATTTTTGCCTTATTAGATAAGCTTGGCACCATAGGATTTTTGTATGTTCTCATCAACTAAGCTTACTTCCACCAAGACTGATGCTACCAACACTAGCATAGCGATAGATAACTCATTTTCAGCAGACGGTCAGTATTCAGCCGCTGCACAAGGTCATTTGGCAAAGCTTTGGGCATGGATAGCTGCGCATCCAAAATCCATAGCAGCTATTATTCTACTTATCTCGACGACCTTGTTTATGACACTCAATGTCAATGGCTATTGGGACTTTGCACTACCATTACGCGGCAAGAAACTGCTGGCACTAATGGTGGTTGGCTATGCGATTGGCGTGTCGACGTTACTGTTTCAGACGTTGACTCACAATCCAATCCTAACACCCTCCCTACTCGGGTTTGATTCACTCTATGTTCTGTTGCAGAGCTTACTGGTCTTCTTTTTAGGTGCGATTAGCTTTACCAGTCTCGACCCTATTGCCAAGTTCACGCTAGAGATTGTCCTGATGTTTGGGGCATCTTTATTATTATTTAAGCTGTTATTTTCTAAAAGTAGTCAGGATCTGACGCGGCTAATATTGGTGGGCGTTATCTTTGGTGTGTTGTTTCACAGTTTGTCAGCACTCATTGCACGGCTGATTAACCCTGACGATTTTGTGGTCGTACAGTCCGCTAGCTACGCGCAGTTCAATACGGTCAACCCTCAGCTACTAGGTATCAGCTTATTTATCTGTGCCATCACTGCGATATTTGTGTGGCGCTGGCGTTACCAGTGCGATGTGTTGATGCTCGGACAAGCACAAGCCGTCAACCTTGGTATCAACTATCAACGCCTAGCATTTGGTCTATTAACTGTCATCGCTGTATTGGTTGCCACGGCCACTGCACTGGTCGGTCCAGTGACTTTCTTTGGTCTATTGGTTTGCGCATTGACCAATCGTATCGCGCGACATATGTATCACACCGAACGGCTGATATTGGTCAGCTTGGTCGCTATGATTTGCTTAGTACTGGGTCAAACACTCTTTGAGCAAGTGCTAGATATGGCAGGCGTATTGTCAGTGGTGATAGAGCTAGCAGGCGGATTGATGTTCTTAGCATTGATATTTATGTCTCAACGTCGTTCGTTATAACTACTTAGCCGACATTGTTTATTTAGCCGATCCTGTTCATCAAGAAAAACCTAAGACTTTTTTAAATAAGACTGACTATGATTAAACTGAATAATATCTCTCATCATATTGGCAAACAACAAATCTTACATGACATTACGTTGTCCCTACCAACGGCGCAGGTGATTGCTTTGATTGGGCCTAATGGTGCTGGAAAGTCTACGTTGTTTTCTGTTATGGCTCGCTTGCAGCCGCTACAATCTGGGCAGGTGAGCTTCGCTGTAGATAATGAGGAACGTGATATCGTTAGCTGTCAGGCGCGGACGCTGGCCAAGACTGTTGCTATGCTTGGGCAAGACAATCATGTACAAGGACGACTGCGCGTACATGAGCTACTGATGTTTGGTCGTTACCCTTATCATCAAGGGCAACCGACCGCCGACGATCAGCAAAAAGTACAGGAAATCCTTGAGCGCTTTGAGCTTGAGCCACTTGCCGAGCGTTTCTTGTCAACGCTATCAGGTGGACAGCGACAGCGCGTGCTGATCGCTATGATTGTCTGCCAAGATACGCCCTATCTATTGCTCGATGAGCCACTGAACAACCTAGATATGTATCATGCTGGTCGGCTGATGCGTGAGCTACGTCAGCTTAGCCACAATCAGCAAAAAACCGTGGTAATAGTCCTGCATGATATCAACCAAGCGGCACAGTTTGCAGATACAGTAGTTACGATGAAAGCAGGAGAAGTGACGGCTGTTGGTCGCCCTGCTGATGTTATTACTAAAGAGACAATGAAAGATTTATACAACGTCGATGTCACTGTCCTAAGCCATCAGGGTCGTCCAGTGATTGTTGATACGGTTTAATGACTAAACCGTATTCAAGTACGCAATAAAAAACTCAATATAGTGCCAGTACATTGGTACTAGCAATATATTGAGCATATTAATTTTATGTCTTAATATCTATTTAAGTTTTTGTGATGCTTTAAGTCGCTGCTGTCGCCCTTTCCACCACAGATAGACGCCAGTAACTGACAACACTGTCACAGCCAAACCTACCAATGCTAAAAATATTTGATACAGTAAGTGGCCAATGCCATGGCCAATATGACCCATATGTAAAGTCATCAACCAATTGTTAGTTTTGCTACCAAATGATGAGTTTTGGTAGCCGAAGTTTACCTGTTCAACGCTACCCGTTTTTGCATTGACCGTGATGGATGATGCACCGCCTTTTTTACCAATGTCCTTATCTGTCTTAAAGCGCAGCTGCCATTGACCCTCATCCTCAATCCAGCGTATGCCTAAAAACTCCCGTACTAGCATACCCTTGCTTTGGGCAGCGATGTTTGCCTGCTTACTTAAATAAGAAATGCTATTGGCTTTGTTGACCACATCAACAGCTTCGACATCGACAACCTCATTGTTTACAGCCTCAACCCTAGTCCCTGTTTCTGCACCAGAAGCCTGTTCTGCTTTTTCTGATGGCTTTCTTGAGTTCTCCTGTCTTTCCTCTCTGCCTTCAAGACCTACGACAGTATGCATCACAGGTTGATAGACCTCTCTTAGGTTAAAACCAACACTCGACCACGCGATGACAAACAGTATGAGCCATAACCACAGCCCAAAGGCATGGTGTAGATCATAGTTGAGCTTAAAGAGATTGGTTTTGCGGCGGATTTTCCACGCTGGTAACCAACGTTTAAAAAAGGAGGCACGTTTTTTAGGCGAGGTTTGATTCTGTGCTTTTTTCTTGAGCGCTCTAGGAAACGTTAAGTAAAAGCCAATAAAGCAATTAATCGTCCACACGAGCGCGACAATCCCTAGTAGCAATTTTCCAATATCACCCAGTAATAAATCGCGATGTAACCAAAACACTTTCCACATGGTGTTGTGCCATGCCCACTCATCTCTATCACGAGTACCAATAATATCGCCAGTATAAGGGTGGACATAAACCTGTTGAAACGGTGCTTTTGGTTGGTTTTGGGCGGCTTTTCCTCGTGCTCTATCTACCGAAAATACAGCTGACCTCTCTGCTGCTATCGAGGTTGGCATGCTAGAAAAAGCATATTGAGGGTACGCACTAATGACCTTGTTATGAAGCTCTGCAATAGGCAGATGTGATGCGTTCTGCTTCTCAACCTGAGCCAGTTTATGGTTGAAGATATCGTCTAGCTCGTCATGAAATGCCAATAATGAGCCAGTAATACCAGTGATAATTAAAAAAGTTGCCATGGCAAGCCCAGTATAACGATGGAGCCATAGGCAGGCTTGACGAGGATTGAATGAAATCATTAGTGTTGGTTCTTTGTCATATGTTGTTTTGGTAGGTACTTATCAGCTAATACATCATTACTGTTATAGCCAATGTAAAAGTTAATAGGCAATAAAAAGCCAGCTCCCGTGTAAGACAGCTGACTTTATAAGTACGATTAGACTTAAGTTCGATAAGCTAGATTAGAACTGATACGTTAAAGACGTTTTGATATTACTTCCCATTTCAAAATCAGTATAGTCATCATCGATAGAGTTACGTGATGCATGGCTTGCATAAGTCTCATCAAAGATATTGTATACGCCTAGTGTGGCCTTTAAACCTTCGATTTGAGTTGGCGTGTAAGTCATAAAGATATCGTGCACGTCATAGCCTGGTTTTTCGTTGTCATCATCAGCGGTATTCGGCGTCACATCGGCGACATAAGTACTGCGCCAGCCAAGTTCGGTAGTGTTGGTTGGAGCGTAACCCAAGTTGACCATGTACTTATCGCCAGACTCAGAGCCACTACCACTGACAGAAGAAATATTATAACCCGTATCTTCGCCTTTGCTACGCGCACGAGCATAGCTTAGCCCCATGTTGAAGTTATTTGCGCGATAGTCGGCTGATAGCTCTACACCTTTGATTTTGAAATCTTCGTCATTATTAATAACACCTTGGCAACTGCCGTTTAATTGTCCAGTCGCACAATCTAAACCAACTCTACCATTACCTGCACGTACAAACTCAATATAGTTTTCGATATTGGTTTCAAAGTATTTAGCACTTAATTTTAAAGAGTCATCAGCCATAGTCAGACCACGCAGCGTTGTAGCAATACCGACTTCTGCATTGTCACCTTCTTCTGCTTTTAGGTCATTGTTCACATACGTATCAGCGCCATCGGTGTTAAAAATCGTTTGGCTAAGATCTGGACCATTAAATAACTGAGTATAGCTTGCAAATAGCTGGGTGCGCGGTGCAATCTCATAGCTAGCAGCCAATGCGCCAACGACATTGTCATAAGTCTTGCCAGCCGATACATACTCTGGAGACTCATAACGGTCATAACGGACGCCTGGCGTTAAGCTAAGCTTACCCATTTGCCATTGGTCTTCTAGATATACAGAAGTATTGGTTGCCTCATCAGTGCTCGCATTGCCAAAGTCACGTGTCATCTCAGATTCTTTTTTATAATGCTCAACTCCAGCGATTAACTTATGAACCCCTGGCACACCGTTAATAATACTGCTATCGATGACACTGGTGTTTTGCACTTTTGCGCCTGTGGTTTGGACTTCTGCATCAAACTCAAACCCAGGTTCGCCATCAGAGTTACGCAAAATCTGCGTACTGGTCTGATATACATTGGCGTCTACATTGACCAACTGGTTGGCAGGATTGTATGCGTAGTCAAGCGCATAGGTATCGCGTTTGACTTCCTGCGGGATGATTGGGTTCCAGCCACCAGCAGGAAAATCTGGACGTAATGGGAACTTGCCTTTGTTTTCGGTACGGCTAAAGCTAGCCCCTACATGATGATCACTACCGACATAAGCACCAGCTTTTAATAGGATGTTTTCGCCTTCGCTGTCTTCCGTTTGGATTTTACGGCCTTTACCGTCTTCACCAGCGTCTGCATTGCGTTTGCCATAATAAGCCAGTAAATCAATATTTTCTGTTGGCGCACCATACACAGTGGCTGAAGTTAGCAGTTCATCATTGTTGCTCGCATAACCTGTATGCAGCTTAGCACCTACCTTTTGACCTGGCTTGAGTAAATCTGCCGCGTCGACTGTCTCAAAAGCAACTGCACCGCCGATAGCATCATTGCCTAGCGTCACTGAGTTATTGCCGACTGATACTTCTGCTTGTTTTAGCAAATCTGGATCAATAGTGACATCACCCATATGGTAGAACAACGCGCCTTCTTGACGTGCGCCATCAATCGTGACTTTTAGGTTGGTATCATCAAGACCACGTACACGAATACGTTGGTTGACTGATGAGGTACCGCCCACGCTTACCCCTGGTACAACGTCCAGAAAATCGCTCAAATGGCTGGCTTGTGCAGCTGGGGTGTAGTCATCTATGTAGACAGAGTCTTCTTGTACAGCGTCACGTACTGAGCTATTCGCTGTTACAGTGATAGTCTGTAATGTCGTGTTTGGCATATCTGCTGCCGTTGCGGCACTGGCAGCTTGCGTCCACAATACAGCGGCGACACCGATAGACAATACTGTCAATTGACTAGATAACTTTACTTCGCGCATAACACATTTACTCACTTTGTTTACTGTCAGAAATTAGAATTTTTAGAATTATTTTTAAAAGATGTCGTCAAACAACCCTTAAAATAGTGCCTACCAGAAGATTAAATATCTTAAAACACTTAACTCATCGTACGAATAACATGATTAATGTTAATGATAATGATTTGCGTTTAAATAATGAGAGGCATAATAACGAAGTATTAACACTTTGGCAATAATTAATATAATAAATTCTCAGTTTTAGCTCTGAATATGCTGAGAGAGTGCAAAAGTGCTTCTGTTCTAATCATAAACATAGCATTCAATACGAGTTTATCTATGCCTTAAGGCTATATGTAATCAGGCACAGAGACTCATCACGTCCATAGCAGTCTGCTATTAACTTAGCTCATGACTTGTTTTTCTTGTACTACTGTACTAGAATACTGAAACAAGATAGTTCTCAGCGAAAAATCGCTCAATAACCGACCTATCTATTTTCTTTGGCTAAGATTACCTATTATGACTACCGATCCTTATCAAAGCTTAGTGAAACATTTGACCAACTGTACTGATAGCGCAGATATCGAAAAGCTGCTCAGTGCCCTGCTGACCGATAAAGAACAGCATGACATCGCCAATCGTATTCGCATTTTTGACTTGCTAGATCGTGGCATCACCCAGCGTGATATCTCTGAGCAGCTAGGTGTTGGTATCGCCACTGTCTCTCGCGGTGCCAAGGCCAAGCAAAGCCATGATGTCAGCGCGTTATTGGCCACTCATAGAGAGCACTCTTAACCTCTAACGACCATACTATCTAGCTTTTTACTAACGACTTTCACACTTATTAATCAACACTTATTAATCAACACATATTTGAACCATTTCGGACTTTGTTATGACCTCTAGTACTCGCATACAGACCAAGCCTGCTCCTATCGATATTCCGAGCAAACCACAACGTATCAAACTGACGCAAGATATCGATTTTTTTGCATTATTCAAACGTATCGAAAGCGCGTTTGATACCTGCTATTTGCTCGAATCATTAGGTGAAGATAGCCATATCTCGCGCCATCATGCGATTGGCTTTGACCCTGTGACGACTATCGCCGCATTAGACCGCAACACGCTTGCCATTACCGATAATAAAACTACTAAAACCAACCATTATCAAACTGACAACCCTTATCAGCTACTGCGTGATATAACGCCGCAGCATGTCATCGCTCGTGATCAAAGCGGTGGTCTGGTCGGATATTTGGGTTATGACTGCGTGAACTTCTTTGAACCCAGCCTCAATGCAAAAGCCAGCGAAGACTTTGAACCATTTAAGTTTGGCGTGTATCTAGATGGATTGACCCTAGATAAGATGACTGGGGAAATTTTCTACTTTTATTACCCAACTGCTCAACAAGAAAACCGCATCGAGCAAATCAAAGCCCTACTCGATGAGCCAACGCCTAGCTATGAAGCGCCTAAAGTTGAGTTTTTAGGTGATGGTATGAGCCAAGAAGAGCATGCCAATGTCGTCATGCAAGTCAAAGAAGACATCATCGCTGGGCGTATCTTTCAGTGCGAGGTTGGCTTTAAGTCTAAGTACCGTATTGCCGGTGACAAAATGCCGATTTATGAAAAGTTGCGTGCCGTCAACCCATCACCGCATATGTATTTTATGAAATTTGCGCAGCAATGCATCATTGGCGCTTCTCCTGAGTTGTTATTCCGCTTGCGCCAAGGTGAAATGGAAACCTATCCGCTCGCAGGGACTGCCAAGCGCGGCGCCGATGTGATCGAAGACCGTAAGCTTGCCCGCGCCTTGCTCAACGATGACAAAGAAATTGCCGAGCACAATATGCTAGTCGATTTGCATCGCAATGATATTGGCCGTGTTGCACGATTTGGTACGGTAAAAGTACGTAGCTTGATGGATATCAAACGCTTCTCTCACGTACAGCATATTTCTTCTGAGATCGTTGGTATCCTGCATCCTAACGAAGATATGTTTAGTGCCCTTGCTAGCAATTTCCCTGCTGGGACACTATCAGGCGCACCTAAAGTAGAAGCCATCAAAGTCATCAACGAGCTAGAGCCTGATGGACGCGGTGCTTATGGCGGTGCATTAGGCTCGTTCAATTTTAATGGTGATTGTATCTTTGCCATTCCTATTCGCAGTCTGTTTATCAATGGCGAGTCTGCCTATGCTCAAACTTGCGGCGGTAACGTTTACGACTCAAACCCAGCCGATGAGTACTTAGAGATTCAGCGTAAACTGTCGGCGATGAAAGTCGTACTAGACAGCTTTATGCAGTCGTAATTCATACCAAACGTACTGCATAAATTGACCATATTTTACCTAGCACTATTTTTACAAAAGAGTTTATGACCCATGAATGTTTTAATTATCGATAACTACGACTCGTTTACCTTTAATCTCTACCAATACGTGGGCGAGATTTTGCAAACCTTAGACAGTGATGAAGAAGCCAGCGTCATCGTTAAACGCAATAACGAAATTACTTTAGCAGACGTAGAAGCGATGAATCTTGATAGAATCATTATTTCACCTGGCCCTGGCTCCCCTGATGATCCAGCTTATTTTGGTATCTGTGCAGAGGTTATCGAGACACTGGGCAAGACGGTGCCACTACTGGGCGTCTGCTTAGGTATGCAAGGCATTGCTCATGTGTTCGGTGGTGATGTGGTACGCGCCAGTGTACCGATGCATGGCAAAGTCTCATCGATTCGCCATGATAACTCAGGTATCTATCAAGGCTTACCACAAGAGCTTGAGATCATGCGCTATCACTCACTGGTGGTAAAAGCCGACACCATACCAAGCTGTCTGACGATTACCTCGGTAGTCGCCAATGACAGCTGTGCTGAATTAAGCTTTGCTGAGTCAGCGTTGACTGGTGATGAAATTATGGGACTGGCGCACAAAGAGCACCCAATTCAAGGCGTACAGTTTCACCCTGAGTCATTTGCTACTGAAGGTGCTAAACGATTGCTGAGTAACTTTTTGCTGCAGGTATAAACCTATATGTCCGTCTCCATGTCTAACTTAAGCCTAAATACATCCAGTTTACTCGGACGTACTGCGTTGCTCCTGAGCTTAACGCTAATGACATCTATCAGTTCGGCTGTAGCACCTGTACAGGCAAACTTTACAATGGGCATGGACATCCAAGGTCAACGTCTCAACCTTTATGAGAGCTGTGCAGAAGGAAGCGTCACTTGCAACAATATGCTGTTAGTCGCTCCCGATTTAGGACGATTATTGCAGACAACACCAGAACCTAGTAAGTCGCCCTATGCTGTCAAATACTACTCTGCGCAAACCAAGCATAGCTTGTGTAAAGATGGCGTGACCCCGTGTCGATTTCAGGGTTATATCTTTGAAGGTGAAGATTTTGATGGGTTTATAGATACATCGAACCATGAGATATCTATAAGAAGTAAATGGACAGTCGATACCTATAGTGCCACTTACAAAGAAAACGAGACTTACCTACCATTAGCCTCACAAGCTGCTCTAATTGATCAGATATATAACACGTCTGATAAAGCATTGAATGAAAGCTACAGAGTAACGCGAAATGAAGTCAGACGCCTGTACGGTGAGGATATGACGGCTGACCTTAAAAAAGAGCAGACTCAGTGGATAAAACAGCGCTCAACAAACTGCGGGGCTGATACGGATCATTTACCAAGAACCCAATTGGAAAAAGTGTGCTTTATTCAGCAAAATGCTCTTCGAGAGCAAACATTCTTTTTATGGATTGATTAACAGAGACTATAGAAATAAAAAAGTGATGCGAACACGAATATGATATGAGCCAACTATTAGATATTGTTTAGGTTATTTAGCAAACGCTAGCCATTTTTTAGCCATTTGAATAACTATTGATTGAATTTAGGACACGCCCTAGTAGCGGTTTATAATCTTTTAGTGATAGACTCAAAAGAATAAACAAAAGACAGCCTTTAATCAGGTTGTCTTTTCTTATTTCAGTATTGCTTGGAGAGATTGTATTAATAGCAATCTTACAACATCTTGTGTCACTTAGATCGTAAGAAGAAAACAGTATGGCAAACATCGACAACGGAATGACGACCCACTCGCATCAATCATGGCTAGGTACCATTCAAATCATCACGGCTGCTATCTGCTGGGGCACGTTGGGTATATTCTCGACCTATCTCAACCAAATTGGATTTAGTGGTTGGCAAGTAACCATATTACGCATTGTCACGGCGGCCTTTATTATTTTAGCCATGCTACCAAAACTGTGGCCACACCTTATCAAATTACAACTAAAGCAATGGCTTGGACTGGCGATGCAGTCGTTGATAGGTGTCCTTGGTATGTCGGTCTGCTATTTTTTTGCGGTCAGTTATGTCGGTGCTGGCCCTGCCGTTGCCTTACTCTATACCGCGCCCGTATTTAGTTTGTTGTTTTCAAAATTCTTACTGAGCGAGTCCATTACTCGGAAATCAGTGTTGCTAGCACTAATGGCAGTATTTGGTGTTGGCTTGACAATGTTAGGTGAGCAAGCAAAAGTTAACTGGGGGATTTTACTCGGTCTATCAGCAGGGATGTGTTATTCGTTATATGGCGTATTGGGCAAGCGCGCAATGCATTACGCTCACCCTGCCCCTCTGGTATTTTTCACTTCCATTATCATTAGTGCTGGCGTACTACTGCTCTTGCCTGAGACCTATAACACTTATGAGCAGCTATTAGATCTGCCCTTAATGACTTGGGGCTATGTTTTAGGATTATCACTGCTGGGTACCGTCGTGCCATTTGGGCTATATATGAAGGCATTGGAAAAGCTGCCCGCCACTCGTGCATCGGTATTTACGATTTTCGAGCCATTGACTGCGATTGCACTTGCAGTGCTATTACTGCATCAATCTTTGTCTTGGATTCAGTATTTGGGTGTGGCACTTATCTTACTGGCAGCTTTATTAAATGCTGTGTTAAATGGCACTGCTACTCGTGTACCTCGCTGGTTAAAGCAACGACAAAAAATATAGTTTACTGTCTATTATTTGAAATACGTCCTATTTATTGCGATAAAAAAAAGCCCCAACCATTTCATCATGATTGGGGCTTTTTTGTTTCATCACTTACGCAAAACCAAACGTTTTTATTGCTCAATACGTTGCAAAAATGCCTGCGTACGAGGATGCTTTGAGTCTTCAAACAGCTGCTTAGCACTACCTTCTTCGACCACATGGCCATCCTCAATCAGTACAACATGATCGGCAACGTCACGAGCAAAGTTGATTTCGTGAGTCACTACGACCATCGTCCAACCTTCAGAGGCGAGCTGTTTCATCGTCTCAAGCACATCCTGTACCAACTCTGGATCAAGCGCAGAGGTTGGCTCATCAAACAGTAAGAGCGATGGCTCAATAGCAAGCGCACGGGCAATACCAATACGCTGCTGCTGACCACCAGATAACTGGAACGGATAGAGATCCGCTTTGTCCGACAGTCCAACTTTTTCTAGTAATACCAGTGCCTGCTCACGGGCTTGTGCTTTGCTCTGCCCTTGTACTACTGTAGGCCCAAGCATCAAGTTTTCAATGGCTGTCTTATGTGGAAACAAGTTATAAGATTGAAACACCATACCTGACTTACGCTGTAAGGCTAATAGCGTTTTTTTGCTTGGCTTAGTCGCAAAGTCGACACTCAAGCTATCGTCATCAAAAGCAATCACACCTTGGTCAGGAATCTCTAGCGCATTCAAACAACGCAAAAAGGTGGTTTTACCCGATCCTGAAGGTCCTAATATTACGACCACTTTACCTTTATTAATGGTCAAGTCGATGCCTTTTAGCACCTGATTGCCACCAAAGGCTTTATGAATATTAGTGACTTTGATCATAAAAATTCCTGTTGTGCTAGGGCGTGTCATCAATTAGCCCATTTAATCATTTAGCGGTCTTAAAATGGCTAAATCTTGTCAAATATCGTCAAAAATATTGTGAACATACCTATATTCTCTGCAATTTTTTCCTCATTTGACTACTATTTATCTCATTTTAAGCCTCGCTATCTAAATGATGACACGCCCTAGTCTATATTTGCGAGTGTCTATTGAGCCATAATTTATTTTACTACGTAGCTTATTTTGCTACATAACGGTCTAGCCGAGTTTCAAGCTTGCCTTGGATAAAGGTCAAGAACAGACAAATACCCCAGTAGATAATCGCGGCTTCGGTATAGACCAACATAAACTCATAGTTACGAGCTGTGATAATCTGCGCTTGTTTGAATAGCTCAGTGACCAGCACCAATGAAGCAAGTGAGGTATCTTTTACCAAACTGATAAAGGTATTAGATAACGGCGGCACCGATACTCTAAGCGCCTGCGGTAAAATCACATGACGAAAAGTCTGTAGATACGTCAAACCAACCGTCGATCCTGCTTCCCACTGCCCTTTTGGTATCGATAAAATCGAGGCACGCACTGTCTCCGATGCATAAGCACCGATGTTCAGTGAGAACGCGATAATCGCTGAGGGAAAGGGATCTAGCTTCACCCCGACACTTGGCAGACCATAAAAAATAATAAACAGCTGAACTAACATCGGTGTACCGCGAATGGCGGACACATAGACACGAGCGAGCCGATAGATGATTTCATGGAACCAAGTGGCACGCGGAATAATACGAATCAATGCCACTGTCAGTGCAATGGCCATACCGATCGCAAATGAGATCAACGCCAGCGGTATCGAATAATAGATACCGCCTTTGAGCATTGGCCAAAACGACGAGATGACAATCTGCGCTCGATCAGGACTCATAAATGGCAATACGGCCAATAAGTCCGCGAACCATGATGTAGACATTACAGAAGCTGACATGATAGAAACTGACATTATTTTTGTTGACTTATATCAGCACCAAAGAACTGTTCGCTAAGCTTGGTTAGCGTACCTTCAGCCGCCAATTCAGCCATCGCTTCATCTAATTTAGCTACAACTTCATCATCACCTTTGATAAGCACTAGGCCTGAACCTGTTTGTTCACTTGCAGGTGCAGTCAGTTTAATCTCAAGATTAGAATCTGGAAATTTTTTGAGATAATCTAACACCGCTAGATTGTCATTCATCGTAAAGTCAGCACGGTCCTGCTTCACTAATTGAATCGCTTGCGCCATACCATCGACAGGGACGATTTCTGCGCCATAACGCTCTGCAAGCTCACCGTAGTTACTGCTAAGTGATTGCGCCGTACGTAGGCCTTTTAGGCCTTCCCACGAGCTATAACGGTTGTCATCAGTAGGTGCCAATACAACCGCACCTGACCAACTATAAGCCATTGCTTTATCATACTTTGCTTTACGCTCAGGCGTGGTCAAACTAACTTGGTTAGCCACCATATCAAAACGTTTTGAATCCAAACCTGCCAGCATCGCATCCCATTGGGTTTCTTTAAACTCAACGTCTACGCCTAATTTATCCGCGACTGCACGCGTTACTTCGACATCATAACCCGTTAGTTTGCCGCTCTCATCATGATACGTGAACGGAGGATAAGTACCCTCTGTACCGACGTTGATGGTGCCGCCGTTGTTGATACGTTGTAGCAAATCAGAACCGCCTGTTGCAGCGCTGTCAGTTGCACTGGTATCGGCTTCGTTGGTAGTAGATTGACCACAAGCGGCAAGGAACATAGTGCTGGCGGCAAGGGCTAAAAGAGTACGACGTTTCATAAGACGTCCTTATAAGAGTGAATGAATAAAGTAAAAACGCATAATGCTAATAAGACACACAGCACTAATAAAATATACGGTGCTAATAAATAGGGCAAGCCGATACAGAAGAACAATATAAGCTCCTCTATGATATTCGGCTTTGGTTGCCCGATTT
This sequence comes from Psychrobacter sp. NPDC078631, assembly GCF_050268165.1. Taxonomy (NCBI): domain Bacteria; kingdom Pseudomonadati; phylum Pseudomonadota; class Gammaproteobacteria; order Moraxellales; family Moraxellaceae; genus Psychrobacter; species Psychrobacter sp. NPDC078631. The sequence continues at coordinate 200,270 of NZ_JBNNGG010000003.1, forward strand.
GAGGCTATTTGGGCTATTTTTCAATACTGTTTCTATATTATATTTTAATTTTTAACGATTGTTCAAATATTCTGACGAGTTTAATTAACGTCAATTGCTATCTTATTAAATAGCAGCTTATGGATATAGTATCTCACTTTAGACAGAAAAACGTACAAAATCAGTGAGCATACGTAAGCTATAGTCAGTTCAATATAATTTCGATACAAGCAAACCGAGTGCAAGTTATACATTAGTATGCTTAGCGAGGATGACGATGTAGCGGATTTATATAGGCTTGACTATATCTGCTACAACTCGCCTGAGAACTGATAGCGATCACCCGCATGCCACATTTTTACAAAGGTAACGACTTGGCCAGCCGAATAGGTCTGCCGACGCAGCACAAGCGTTGGTGACTGCGGCGCAATTTGCAAAAACTCAGCAATCTCATCAGGGGCTGCCAATGCTCGGATGGTATAGCTACCACTTTCTAGAGGACTTTTGGCAATTAAGTAATCACTGGTATTGACCACACTAAAATCCTGATCGATAAACTTCGGCACTTTTTTAGCATCAACCCAGCGTTCTTCAAACTGTATGGGCTGACCATCGGCAAAGTGAATGATTTTTACTTCATACAGGACAGCTTCATCACTAGCATCTGTCTGAGCAATCGCGTTTACAGACGTAGCCCCTTCATCAATCACAGACTCTTCATCAATACCAAACTTACGACGCAGCTCATTATCGAGCATAGCAACAGTAACAGTACGCTTACTCACGACCTGTGCCTCATAATCACGATTGGCAGACTTTAAATCCTCAGCGATATTGCGCACCTCAACAAACGTATGATTGAACTGCTGCTGCGCGACAAACGTGCCCGACCCTTGCCGACGCTCTAGTACCCGCTCCTCGCTCAGCTCTTTTAGCGCACGGTTGACCGTCATTCGTGACACACCGAACTCTTCAGCCAATGCCATTTCTGTCGAAATCGCGTTGCCCGCTTGCCACTTACCAGAATGAATGTTGTCTAGTATGGCGTTTTTTATGCGTTGATACGCCGGAATCGTCTTTGTCATATCCGCCTTTAACCGTCAGTTTTGCTAATAGGAATGACCACATAATATCACGAGACCATCGCGCAAGCCTTAGTCAAAATGTCTGATCGTTCAGTATTAACTAGGGCGTTTTTCAACTCACTCGATGTTATCTAAATCGGCTGAGTTAATAATAAAAATAATCAGCTCATGAAAAAAAACCTTGCATGAAAAAAGTATCTTTGATAATTTGTATATACAACTTTACAGCAGTGCTAGAAAATTTGTTTCATCGATTCGATATTTTTATGAATTTAGATGAATAATTAGTAGTAGATAAATACTTAGTAAATGAATATCTAGACTGACTGTAAGACACTTACTTTAATGACTTTATCGCCCTATTCGCTATCACAAGGATATGATCATGACTACTGACAACGGAACCAACAAAGAGACTAAGCTGACTCGCCGTGATGAGAGCCGTAATATTGCTGCGCCTATCGGTAGCACGCTACATTGCAAAAGCTGGCTGACCGAAGCCCCTTATCGCATGCTGCAAAACAACCTGCATCCTGATGTGGCAGAAAACCCAAAAAGTCTGGTCGTCTACGGTGGTATCGGACGCGCAGCCCGTAACTGGGAAAGCTATGATCAAATCTTAGAATCACTAAAAGAGTTAGAAGATGATGAGACGTTGCTAGTACAGTCTGGTAAGCCAGTCGGCGTGTTTCAAACACATGAAAACGCACCACGCGTATTAATTGCCAATTCAAACCTTGTACCGCGCTGGGCAACGTGGGAGCACTTCAACGAGCTGGATCGCAAAGACCTATTTATGTACGGTCAGATGACTGCCGGCAGCTGGATTTATATCGGTACGCAAGGCATTGTCCAAGGTACGTATGAGACTTTTGTGGAAGCGGGTCGTCAGCATTATGATGGTAGCTGGGCGGGTCGTTGGATTTTGACCGCTGGTCTTGGTGGCATGGGCGGCGCGCAGCCATTGGCTGCAACTTTTGCAGGTGCGACTTCATTAAACATCGAGTGTCAGCAGTCTAGTATCGATTTCCGTTTGCGCACGGGTTATGTCGATAAGCAAGCGGACAATCTTGACCATGCTTATGAGTTAATCAAAAAACATACGGACGCGGGCGAAGCTGTCTCTATTGCTCTACTTGGTAATGCCGCAGATATCTTGCCTGAGATGGTCAAGCGTGCTAATGCTGGCGGTATGAAGCCTGACTTGGTCACCGACCAAACCTCAGCGCATGACTTGATCAATGGCTATCTACCAATCGGTTGGACAGTAGAGGAATGGAAAGCTGCTCAAGAAGATCCAGAGCAACATGCAGCACTGACCAAAGCCGCTGCTCAGTCTTGTGCCGTACACGTCCAAGCGATTTTAGACTTGCAAGCGATGGACATTCCAGCGACTGATTACGGTAACAACATCCGTCAGGTCGCTTTTGATGAAGGGGTCAAAGATGCCTTTAATTTCCCAGGCTTTGTCCCTGCATATATTCGTCCGCTGTTTTGCCAAGGCAAAGGCCCATTCCGCTGGGTAGCGTTATCAGGTGATCCAGAAGATATCTACAAAACCGATCAAAAAATTAAAGAGCTGTTCCCTGAAAACAAACATATTCATCGTTGGTTAGATATGGCAAAAGAGCGCATTCAGTTCCAAGGCTTGCCTGCGCGTATCTGCTGGTTAGGGCTTGGTGAACGTGATAAAGCAGGTTTAGCATTTAATGAAATGGTCAAAAACGGCGAGCTAAAAGGCCCGATCGTTATTGGTCGTGATCACTTAGACACGGGTTCTGTCGCCAGTCCAAACCGCGAAACAGAGAGTATGAAAGACGGCTCAGACGCGGTATCTGATTGGGCACTATTGAACGGCATGCTGAATGTGGCAGGCGGCGCAACGTGGGTATCACTACATCATGGCGGCGGTGTAGGCATGGGCTACTCGCAGCACTCGGGTATGGTCATCGTTGCGGATGGTACTGACGCTGCTGCCAAACGCTTGTCACGAGTACTTGTCAATGACTGCGGCTCAGGCGTTATGCGTCATGCCGATGCAGGTTATGAGCTGGCGATTAAAACAGCGAAAGACTATGGTCTAAACCTGCCAATGATCAAATAGTTTGTCCCTTGTCCTTATACGCTGTAGCTAGGTATAAGGACATAATCGATATTTTATCAAGGAGGATAATATGATTGAGCAAAATACGATATCTAGTCTGAACGATGAAAATATGACAACATCGTCAAAAAAACTGCTATCCACCCCTATTGCTTTAATACAGCTTATCGTATTCAGTGCAATCGGTTTGGTCATGTTTTTTGTGCCATTTACCATTGGTGAAAAAAGCACGATTTTGTTCGATCATGGCGCAACCTATCTGGTCACTCAGCAGCACACCTTGTCCGTGACATTACTGTTTCTACTCATGATCTATGGTGTGAGTAAGCCATTTATCGACGGCTCATGGCGTAAAAATATCACTCATATGATTATGACTGCTTTTAAAATCATGGGTCTGATACTAGCAGTGATGTATGTGGCTGACGTAGCGCCTGCCTTTATGATGGAAAAGGACATGCTGCCGTTTCTGTTTGAAAAACTGGCCTTACCAGTCGGTATGATTGTACCGATTGGGGCGTTGATATTGGCATTCTTGGTTGGTTTTGGCTTACTAGAAATGGTTGGTGTGCTCATGCAGCCGATTATGAAACCTATTTGGAAAACCCCAGGTTCATCAGCGATTGATGCCGTTGCTTCCTTCGTCGGTAGCTACTCCATTGGTTTGCTCATCACCAATCGTGTGTACTTACAAAAGCAATATTCAGCGCGTGAAGCCATTATCATTGCGACCGGGTTTTCGACCGTATCAGCGGCGTTTATGGTGATTGTTGCCAAAACGCTTGGTCTGATGGAGTTTTGGAATGTGTTCTTTTGGTCTACGCTAGTGATCACCTTTATTGTTACTGCGATTACCGCTCGTATTCCGCCTATCAGCCTCTTTGATGATAGCGTTGAACGTCCCGCTTTAGACCATAAACGTGGTACACGGCTAGCAGCTGCGTTTGATTTAGGCTTATCCACTTCGCGCCGTGCCACTGACCTCAAACAAATCTTATGGTCTAATTTTCGCGACGGTCTAACGATGGCCGCTGCTATCGTGCCATCTATCATTGCTGTCGGCTTAACAGGATTGCTATTAGCAAAATATACGCCCGTATTCGATGCGTTGGGTTTGCTTCTTTATCCCTTTACATGGCTTGGCGGCCTACCAGAACCACTTGTCGCGGCCAAAGGAATGTCAGCGGGATTGGCTGAGATGTTCTTGCCAGCATTACTGCTAAGTGAGGCAGATATTCTGACACGCTATGTCGCAGGGGTCATTTCCATTAGCAGTGTGCTGTTCTTCTCAGCCATGATTCCATGCGTGCTTGCCACTGAAATTCCTATCTCTGTTGGCAAAATGGTCATCATTTGGTTCGAGCGCGTGGTACTCAGTATTTTATTGGCTGCGGCATTCGGACAACTGGCCATGTACTTCAACTGGATTGGCTAAAAAATTCAAACCCGATAATAGCTATTGCGTTGATTAAAATCCTTTTAACAACTTCATTTTAATAAAGACACGAAACAAAAATAATATAACCCACATAGTCGATTCAATTTAAAAGTAGTACAAGGCAACCGAGTGTAGATGTATATGTGATACTTCAAGCGAGGTTAACGCTGTAATACTTTTATAGTGGAATGACTATATGACTTACCACACTAGGATGACCCCTATGAACGACATCAAACAACTAACACTACATCCTCGCCAGCTTAGCTTTGAGATGCTACGTGATATCTACGAGCAGCCTGTCATATTGACACTACCTGAGAGTGCCTATGAAGCGATAGATGCCTCGCACGAAGATGTACGCACTATCATTGCACGAGACAAAAGCGCTTATGGTATTAATACTGGTTTTGGCCTATTGGCAAAGACGCGTATCAGTGATGACCAACTTGAGCTACTTCAGCGCAACCTAATTGTTTCTCACTCAGTGGGTACTGGTGAAGCACTTCCTGCCGGCGTAGTACGACTGATTATGGTGATGAAAGTTGCCAGTCTGGCGCAAGGCGTTTCCGGCGTACGCCGCGAGGTAGTCGATAGTTTACTGGCCTTAATCAATAATCAGATCACACCCAATATCCCAGCCAAAGGTTCAGTTGGCGCATCTGGTGACTTAGCGCCATTATCACATATGACACTTGCGATGATGGGCGAAGGTGATGTCTTTGTTGGCGGTAAAAAAGTGCCTGCAGCAGAAGCGCTAGCCCAGCATGGGCTTGAGCCTATTACTCTTGCAGCCAAAGAAGGCCTTGCACTGATCAACGGTACGCAAGTCTCAACTGCACTGGCATTACGTGGTTATTTCTTGGCGCGTGATTTACTTGAGACCGCCACCATCGTCGGTTCACTGTCAATTGATGCGGCTAAAGGATCAGACTCACCATTTGATGCGCGTATTCACGAAGTACGTGGCCATCATGGTCAAATCGAAATCGCCAAAGCACACCGTCAACTCATCAAAGGCAGTGCTATCCGTGCCTCACATGACGGCGAGCAAGACGATAGAGTGCAAGACCCTTACTGCCTACGCTGTCAGCCACAGGTTATGGGTGCCTGCCTTGATATCATCAACCAAGCAGGTAAAACCTTATTAATCGAATCCAATGCAGTAACTGACAACCCACTTATTTTCAATAACGAAGATGGGCCTGTCGCCATATCAGGTGGTAACTTCCATGCTGAGCCAGTCGCTTTTGCCGCGGATATTTTAGCCTTGGCAATCGCTGAGATTGGCTCTATGTCTGAGCGCCGTGTCGCTTTGCTAATCGATGCGACGCTGTCAGGTGGTCTGCCGCCATTCTTGGTTGATAACGCTGGGGTAAACTCAGGATTTATGATTGCGCATGTGACCGCAGCGGCTCTGGCTTCAGAAAACAAATCTATCGCCCACCCTGGTAGCGTCGATAGCATCCCGACTTCTGCTAACCAAGAAGACCATGTGTCTATGGCCACCTATTGCGCACGCCGCCTATACGAGATGGCGCAAAACACTGCCACCATTATTGGTATTGAACTTCTGGCTGCTGGTCAAGGCATCGACTTCCATCGCGGACTAGATACGTCAGAGCCGCTGACTGTGGCACATCAGAAACTACGTGAGAAAGTGACTTTCTATGATAAAGATCGCTACCTAGCCCCTGATATCGAAGCAGCCAAGCAGTTGGTATTAGACGGTACGCTTGCCGAACATTGGCAGTCACTACGCAGCGATTGGTACGAGTCTAAATAAAGATCAATAAGCGGAGAGCAGCGATGACAATAGCGAGAACAACAACACCGAATACCACATGTATTAGCCATACACCTGCTGATATGAGCCAGTGGACAGGACGTGCAGAGCCATTTGAGACTGCGCGTGCCCGCTATTGGTATCAGCTTGCTCAGCCTTACGAGGATCAAAATATTGGGCTAATTGGTTTTGCATGTGATCAAGGCGTCAGACGCAATCAAGGCCGCGTAGGTGCTAGAGCTGCCCCGCCATTGATTCGTCGAGCTTTTGCTACGCTGCCAGTCATCGCTAAATTGCAACAACGTTTTGATGGTCAATTATCAACTTTATTGGGTGATGCAGGTGATATACATTGTCACGACGAGAATAGTTTTGCCGAGAGTACTCTTGAGCAAGCGCAGATCAAATATGCCGATGCAGTGAGTACAATCGTCAAGCAAGGTGGACTCCCCATCGGATTGGGTGGTGGTCATGCTATTGCTTATGGTAGCTTTTTAGGATTATGGCAGACCTTGGAAAATACTAACAATGCCAATGTCACGCCTACTATCGGAATTATTAATTTTGATGCCCATCTTGATATTCGTCAGTCTGATGTAGCGACCTCTGGGACACCATTTCGCCAAATTTCCGAACATCTTGACGCATACGATCAGCCTTTTCACTATTGCTGTATTGGCGTCAGTCGATTCTCTAATACGGCGGCGCTTTTTGATCGCGCTGAACAATTGGGCGTACAGGTTATTAGCGATGAAGACTGTCATTATCAGCCTTGGGATACACTTGCTGAGCAGGTCAAAAGCTTTGTAGATCAGGTCGATATCATATATCTAACCATCGATATGGACTGCTTTCCTGCCACTGTTGTGCCCGGTGTGAGCGCCCCAGCTGCTTACGGCATTGATCTTGGTTTTGTTGAGCGTATGGTCAAAACCATTATGGCATCAGGCAAAGTAAAAATCGCAGACATTGCTGAAATCAATCCTACTTTTGATATTGACAGTCGTAGCTGCAAAGTCGCTGCTCGCTTACTAGCGACTATTGTAGAGCAGCATTTACTTAGCGCTTAAACACATTAGCCTCCCAATAATTAGGAGCATATTATGAATAAATCAAAGAACTCCGTATCGAAAAATCCTGTAGAACAGACGCTAGACGAGTCTACTATGACATCATTTGACCATGTCATTATCAATGCCAATGTCGCCACTTTTTCAGAGCAGCATGGTTTTGGTATTGAGATAAGTGATGATGCCGATAATCCAGATGGTAGCATCACATACGGTCAGTTGCATAATGCGGTCATCGGTATTAAAAATGGCAAAATCGCTTGGGTTGGCACACAGCATCAAATCACTGCTCATTTGTCTAAATATCAAGCTAGCCAAATCACGGATGTAAATGATAAATGGATAACTCCCGGACTCATCGATTGCCATACGCATATCGTCTATGGCGGCAACCGCAGCAATGAGTTCGAAGCGCGATTGCAGGGCGTTAGTTATCAAGATATTGCTGCACAAGGCGGCGGTATTGTCGCGACGGTCAGCGCTACCCGCGCTGCCAGTATTGAATCGCTATTTGCCCAAAGTGAAAAACGCTTAATCGCACTTATGAAAGAAGGTGTCACCAGTATCGAAATCAAGTCAGGTTATGGCTTGGACTTGGACACTGAACACAAAATGCTCACGGTCGCTCGCCAACTGGGTGAAAAATACGACATTCATGTGAGTACCACGTATTTGGCGGCTCATGCCTTGCCACCTGAGTATAAAAATCGTGCAGATGACTATATTGAGCAAGTCTGCGAGTGGTTACCGATTCTACATGCAGAAGGCTTGGTTGATGCAGTCGACGGATTTTGTGAAAACATCGCCTTTAGCACAGAGCAAATCAGACGAGTGTTTGAAGTAGCTCGCTCATTAAATCTACCAGTCAAACTGCACTCTGAGCAGCTGTCTGATATAGGCGGTAGTGCCCTAATTGCTGAATATAAAGGCCTATCGAGCGATCATCTAGAGCATTTGTCAGAAGAAGATATCAAAAAAATGGCCGCTAGCAATACCGTTGCTGTGATATTGCCAGGGGCGTTTTATACGTTACGTGACACTAAGTTGCCACCGATTGAGGCATTACGCAAACATCAAGTTCCTATGGCAATTTCAACTGATTGTAATCCTGGCACCTCACCGTTAACGTCGCTTTTATTGACGATGAACATGGGCTGCACGCTGTTTTACCTGACACCTGAAGAAGTACTGGCAGGCTCGACCGTCTATGCAGCACAAGCGTTAGGACTACCTAACAAAGGCAGAATAGAAGTGGGCTGCGATGCTGATTTAGCGCTATGGGATATCTCTCGTCCTGCTGACTTAGCCTATCAAATGGGGCTAAACCCTATCCAAGGCATCATGGTTCAAGGTAAATGGCGCGACACAATATAATCAACCTACCTTTATTTATCTCAATTAAAAAGCCCTAGTCATTCAATGATTGGGGCTTTTTTAATAATAAAGTTGCAAATTTCATAAATTTAAAGAAAAAATACCTAATAACCTCACTTTAAACAGGGATTTGCTATATCAATATTATTAGTAAGGAATTATAATACCCTTTTTTAAACAAGGTTATTTTTGGCTAACTATAGTTCATAAATAAAAACTAACAAACAGTATAGAGAAAGCGATATGCGTACAGATTCATTTCAGCAGATATTGGAAGACTTAAACAGTTCATCAGCAGATGTTGAAGCATCTGCGCTAATCTCTAACGATGGTCTTATGATTGCTTCAGCTCTACCAACCGGCGTGGATGAAGATCGCGTGGGTGCTATGTCAGCAGCATTATTATCATTAGGTGACCGTGCAGGACGCGAGTTGGCACGCGGTAGTATTGATCGCATTATGATTCAAGGCGAGGAAGGCTACGTCATCATGACCTCATCAGGCGATGAAGCGGTACTCACCATAATGGCAAAACCCAATGCCAAGCTTGGCTTAATATTCCTAGATATTAAGCGCGCCTCAGAAGCGTTGGCAAAGCTTATTTGATTAGCAGTTACTTATCGAATTTATTAGCTTTTTAATTACTATAAATATAGTCGGTTCAATATAATTTGAATACAAGGAAGCCGAGTGAGAGTACTACAAGTAGTAGGCTAAGCAAGGCTGACACCGTATCCAATTTATAGAGGATTGACTACATAACGATCAACGAAGGAGATGACCATGGGTTCTCCAATCCCTGATGCACACAAACCCGATATGCCTGCTGAGCAAATCACGATGACTTATCATGATGGCACCTCACGAACTGTCTATGATACTGGTATAGAGCGCCCCTACCCAGACGGTAAGCTAATTGTCTCGCGTACCAATCTCGACGGTATCATCACTCACGTCAACGATGCCTTCGTCGAAATCAGTGGCTATCATGTAGATGAATTAATTGGCCAACAGCACTATATTTTGCGTCATCCTGATATGCCAAAAGCTGCCTATAAAGACTTATGGAATACTGCCGAGTCTGGACAAAAATGGCATGGCTATGTCAAAAATTTATGCAAAGACGGCAGTCATTATTGGGTCTATGCCACTGTGGTGCCTAACGTGCGTCGCGGCGAAACCGTCGGCTACACCTCGGTACGACGCAAACCATCACGCAGCAAAATTGAAGCGGCGATGACTCAATATGCCCAAATGAAACAAGATGAGGAAGGCTAAGTCATGACGACACACAATATGTTAATCGCCCCTGATTTCTCGCCTGATCGCTTTGCAGGCTGGCACATGTTCAACACCTTGATTCAAAAACGTGCCAACTTAAACATGCATCTCAATATCCCTGCCTCTCATGCTGAGCAAGAGCATGTCATTGATGCTGGTGACATTCAAATCATTTATGCCAACCCTTTTGATGCAGCCACTCTCATCCGCGAGCAAGGCTATCGAGCCATTGCCCGACCTATCGGTAAATCTGACGAGATGATCATTGCAGCCGCTGCCAATAGCACTATCAGCCGTTTGGAAGACATTCAAGCAGGGGCTACTGTCGCGATGGCCGACAACCGAGATGTCAAACTGATTGGCTTGCGCTTGCTAGAAGCCGTCGATATAGAAGCGTCTGATCTCAACTGGGATGTGACCGAGACCTATCAAGCGGCTGCCCGCAAGGTCATCAAAGGTGAAGCCCAAGTCGCGTTCTTTTTGGCAGAGATTTTTCATAGCTTCTCACGCTTGACCAAGACTCAGCTGTCAGTACTTATCGAAAGTGACTTGGCTGATATCAGTCATGTGTTACTAGTCAAAGAAGACTTTCCCGATGCACAAATCTTTCTAGAGGCCATTCTCAATTTGCACAACGATGCAGATGGTAAAGAAGCCTTGGCTGAGCTTGGCATGCCTCAAGGATTTGAGCCAATGAGCGAAGAAGATGCCGAGTTTATGATTGATTTAATGCAAACGTTATTGGACTAGTCGCTCAATAATTATATTGATATCAAGCGCTATTTCTCTGGATTACATCATCGCTTGTCGTATGACATCATTATCATTGAAGCAAGCACCGTCGTCATAATAGCGATGACAGGAGGGTATTATAATGTCTGATTCAGACCTGATCAAAGAAAATGAAAGAGTCGCGCACCGAGTATTTCGGTTTTACTCTCGTAAAGTATTTTTGGCACCTAATAACCGTCACTTTCATGAGCAGCGTATCAATGCAGCGTTACTGTTGACGGAGAAAGAGCCGTTACAAGGTGCTGTAGCGGACTTTTTTTATGGGTGTTGGTTTGATATCCCATATGATGTAAACAACCTATTTACTCGTATCAAAGATCGTTTGTATCCTCATGTCCAGCAGGGCTTTCGTGATTGCATTGATAAAAAAAGATACATCCAGCGCAATAGTATGTTGGCCACTCGTTGGAGTGTGCTGATATCCCCTTCTCTCAATGAGCAAAAGCAACGCCTACGTATCAGCAGCGACGATGCCAGAGAAATCGCTAAAGACATCACCACTGAGCTGATGCAAGCGCGTGATGACGAAGATTGGGGTACGATTGAGCAAATCGAAAATGAGTTTTTTGCCCATTGTACTGCGCGCAATGATCGTCTCGCATTTTCGTTGGTATGGTTTCGCTTGGGTAGAAGTGATTGGCAGTTCGATGCGCGTTGGGACAACTGCCAACATCATCTCGATCAAACTATAGTCAAATCCATATAAAGCTGCTACATCGTCATCGTCATCGTCATCGTCATCGTCACTAAGCATATTAATGTATAACTTACGCTCGGTTTCCTTGTATCGAAATTATTTGAACTCAACGATATGAAAGCTTAATTTGTCACTTATTAATCACTTTTATCATAATGGTAGTTACTATGTCTTCTTACTTAAATGCTGATAAAACCTATCTTACTCTGACGCCAGCTGGTATTTTTGAAGCGTTTTCACAGAACGAACCGACTGATGAGCAGTTGGCATTACAGAATTTGCTATCTTATGATCAGACACTGCTCGCTGCTGACTGGCTTCAGCGATATTCTGAACAATGGCTACAAGGTTTTATAGAACAAGGCTGGATTGAAAAGCTGTCGCTGTTTTTACCAGCGCCTAACTTGCCATTAGACCAGTTTTTGCCTTATGTCGTGGCGAGCTTATCTGGTAAACGCCGAGCCGCGATTGGCTCTGATGAAGGGTTTTGTTTGGCTCGAGTTGGCTATAGTCAAGAAGAAGCGGACATGCTCAGTGTCGCCGCCGCTGATTTTTCAGGCTTTATGCTCCGCCAAAAGCAACGTGGGTGGGCGGTAGAGAGTCAGGCAATCTCGTTTTTTCAACAGGTCGACCTACTCATTCCTGAGACCAGCTTTGTGTTTTTATGGATAGATAATGCAGGCTACGTCCTCATCATCGATGGCGAACCTTTGACCAACAGTCGTGCTTTTGTCGAGCTAGTATGGGCCCTTAAAACGTCTGGATTGAGATTTCTTAACTAAGGAGGTTTCTTAACTGACTTAACTCGCTTAATTCATTCCACTTTATCGTCTGATTTGATGCCTAATCTCAATCTTTTACGCGAGCATAAGCAGTGTGCTTAGCTAAAATCAAGCGCACCGCTTATTCTCAGATAAATCTTTTTCGTACCATTCTTACCTATATCACTCTTTGATATCAGCCAACTCTACGCAGCAATAACAATACTCTCAGAATTAACAATAACTTGTCAGAATTTAGGTCATACTCTTCTCATACACTTAGGTATTTTCTTGCCACAACTTAAGTTGCCATAAATCTCTAATTATTCAAACATCTATACAGCTTCCAACATTTTAATTATCTTTTCCAACGTCGTACCCTACCGAAATCGGCAACTCCTGCCAAACCTTGCATTCTTGCTTATTTTTTAGGACAGTTTATGACTTCGCTGACCACTGTGCGCGTGCGTTATCAAACGATTGAAATTGGCAACACCGACATTCATATTTGTACTTTGCGTGATAATCAACAATTTAGCGACCCTGATGACGAAGCGTTAAACCTTGGCATCTGCTCTGCTTCTTGGCCGATGTTTGGGGTGATATGGCCTTCAAGCTTGGTGCTGGCCAATCATATGCTTGATTACGATATTGCAGGCAAACGTATCTTGGAAGTTGGCTGCGGTATGGCGCTCTCTAGTCTGCTATTGAATCATAGACATGCGGACATTACAGCGACTGACTATCATCCAACGGTTGAGTATTTCCTTGATAGGAATACCACGCTGAATAATAACAAAGAGATTAATTTTGAGCGTTTAGACTGGGCAGAGGACAATAGCCATCTTGGTAAGTTTGATATGATTATCGGCAGTGACTTGCTCTATGAAGACCAACACATTGACATATTAGCCGAGTTCATTGACCGCCATGCTATGCTGACTTGCGAGGTCATCGTGGTCGATCCTGGTCGCGGTCGCAAAAACAAGCTAACCAACAAGATGACTGAGTTTGGCTTTAGTAGTAAGCACGTTAAACCTGAAAATACGACTTATCTAGATTTACCGTTTAAGGGACACATTTTGACGTTTTCGCGTGATAATATTAATCGAACAGAGTAAAAGTCAGCTATTAATGCAACTAGGTGAGCACAGTATCTTGCCACTGCTGACGAGATATCTTGTACAGTACATGCTCAGCAAGCCGATGATTAGACTCAAGCATAGGGTGAAAAAAATCCTCCTGTGTATTAGTCATACCAAGGCGCTCCATAACCAATTGTGAGCGCCTATTGATAACGGCAGTAAAGGCAACGACTTCATCTAATCCTAATGCATCAAACGCAAAATTCAATGAAGCTCTTGCCGCCTCCATCGCATACCCTAATCCCCAATAGTCATTATGTAGCCGCCAAGCAATCTCGACAGCAGGAGAGAACTGCATATCGGCATGCGCATGATTTAACCCAACCATACCAATAAAAGCATCTGTCTCTTTTAGACTGACGGCCCAAAAACCCCACCCATTATCATCAATCAGCGACTGGCATTTTTTGGCGATAGTATTACTCATCGAAGTAGTTAATAGCTTAGGAAAGTATTCCATTACTCTAGAGTTAGCATTCATCTCAGCGAATGGTGTAAAGTCGCTCGCTTGCCACTGTCGTAGATACAGTCGTTCGGTTTCTATCGTATTTATAATTTTATTCTCTCGCATTTCGTTGTTCAAAATGAATACTATTCAAATTAAATTAATCAGGCTAACTATCAAGCCAGCCTTGTTGTTTGGCATAGGCTAGCTGCTCGGGCGTATCAATATCGTAGCTGAGTTGGTCATCATCGACCTCACCTATTTGTTCAGCGGGCAACCCTCTAATGAGGTGACGAAGCCCTTTATCTCCTGTTAATCCTGACTGCCACTGTCTCAGCAGTTTATAGTCAATTACTAAAGGCAGACCTATGATATCAGATACCATTTTATCTCGATTTTGATGTTTTTCTAAACGTTGCCAACTGTGATAGCGACTGGCTACTACTGGCTGCTCGCCCGCTAGTAAAGCCATTAGATGTGGCTCATCTAATAATACTTGATCTATTCCCATGATGAGCACTCGATCGATTGAAGTCGATTCAAAAGCAACAATTGTCTCAATACCCAAACGTAAACTATACGCCATACCAGTATCAGCTTGTGAGTTCACCACTATTTGAACCGTTGGATATTGATTGGCCAACTCTGTAATCGTACTAGCAATCAAATGATGGTTATCAGGAATGACAATGACAATGGCTTTCGGATTAGTAGTTGTTGTCAGTCGAGTCATATAAGTAATCAATGGCTCGCCATGTTTAACAAGTAGCTGCTTGGGTTGGCCAAGGCGCTGACTGAGGCCACTTGCTAAGATAATGACCGCATGGTTTTGGCTCTGCTGTTCAGTACCTTCTGTAAATACACGCTTACTCATACGCCACTCTGGACAGTATTGGCATCCGTATCACTACTCACCGCTGAGATATTTGAAAGATTACTATGTGAACCATCTACTGAAGCGGTTTGATTGTGCATGACCGTATTTATTTCTGCCATGATACCAAGCGCAAGTGCCTCAGGGCCATCTCCACCTAGCTTATAACCAATCGGATAATGCAATTTATGAATACCCGCTTTTAACATAGTAGGATTGCTAATATTTATGCTGATTTCATTTATTAAACGTTCGGTACGATATCGCGGCCCTAACTGTCCTAAGTATCTATAATTGTCTGGATGCTTGAGTAGTATTGCTAGGCGAGCACGATCTTGACTCAAGCTGTGTGACATCAGAGCGACGGCTGCGTTATTACTGAGCTTAAGCAAAGTCTCACTGTCATCTAAATATAGCGACATCACAACGTCGGCTTGAGGAAACCGCATACGCGTCGCATATTGCGCGCGACTGTCTACGACCGTCACATGCCAATCTTGCAGCTTGGCCATGGTCACCAGTGGCATCACGTCGTTACCTGCCCCGCAAATCAATAGACGCAATTGTGGTTGCAGGCGCTGCACAAGCCACTCTGTTGTTACCTCGCCGTTTTCCACCGTCACATATTCGGCATTTTTATCAGACAGCTTATACTGTGCTAATTCTTCTATGGTATTGGCAAGTATGCTTGAAAGAGCTGTTTTCCCTTGTGCAGAAACACTTCCCAAACTGCGGTGTTCATCTAAATTAATACGCATCCCAGTTCGCAAATTATCACTGTTTTGCGTTATAGAATCTTGATGCTGATAGTCGTTAGCACGAATTAGAGTCGCTACAGTAATCGGCTGCTGAGTACGTCGAACATTACGGATTGTCTCTAACAATGGCGTTGCTGTCGTTAGTCGCTCAAACAATACATGCACTCGCCCATTACAGCCTAATCCAAAATTTAGCTCATCAAAGTCCGCGCCATCTAAGTCGCTATCTGGCTCATCATATATATCAGACTTAGTTCGCTTCACACCTGCTTGCGCTTGGCCATCGTCAGCATATTGAATGTCATCACCCGTCTGATAGACTTGCACATTGGCACCGTTACGAGTAAGCCAAAAGGCACGTTTGATAATATGCGGCTCCAAGCAACCGCCACTAATCATCCCAACTGAGCGACCATCCTCACAGATAAGCATCATCGCGCCAGCACGGCGATATGCTGAGCCTTCAGTACGTACGACCGTTGCCAATACAGCATCAATACCCTGTTGCTTAGCTTTGATTGCCAGCTTAAGAATGTCAGCGACCTGATTCATAACGCCTCTTATTTGGTAGTTATTTTCTTGATAATGACGAAATATACTGCTGATTGAGTTATAAAAACCCGCTCATTAAGCGGGTTCCTGTCGTACATATGGCTTAAAAAATTACTCTGGCATCTCGTAAAGCAATTTATCAAGCGTAATCGGAAAATCATAAACACGTACGCCGACGGCATTGTATACAGCGTTAGCAATCGCAGCGGCAGCACCGGCAATAGCCGTCTCACCAATACCCTTGATATGCATTGGGTTGGTATAAGGGTCATCCTCTTCTACCAATATCACATCTAGCTGTGGTACGTCGGCATTAACTGGCACATGGTACTCAGCGAGGTCATGGTTACACAGGCGTCCGTCACGTTTATCGTGGATGACCTCTTCCATCAACGCTGAACCAATACCAAACACCATGCCACCATAGCATTGCGAAGTCGCTGTTTTATGGTTAAGAATACGACCTGCGGCAAATGCGCCTGTCATACGTTTTACTCGAATTTCACCAGTGAATTTATGCACGGCTACTTCAGCGAAGTTTGCACCAAAAGAAGACTGACGATACTTTTTACCATTTTTTCCTGGTTTTATCTGTCCTTTGGCACTGACTTTTTGATCCTCATAGCCTGCGATCACGTCAGCAAGCGCATATGATTCTGTATTGTCAAAATCATATTTTTCTGATTCTGACTGTTCTTCTAATACATTCTCTGAAAATGAAACTCCGGTCGTTTCAGATATTTTATCAATAGTACTGTCAGCAAACGCTTGACCATTCTCTTTGGCTGCCTCTACTGCAGTCAATTCGTGCTTGCCTACTCGCTTAATTTGACCATTATCTAACTGAATCGTATCAGGATACAGGCCGACTTTTGCTGCTAGCATCTCACGAAGCTGCTCACAAGCGAGGTAGACACCACTACCTGCACTCGCAGCGCCCCAACTACCACCTGAACCTGATGCAGGCGGCAGGGCACTATCGCCTAATTTCATCTCGATATGGTCAATGGGCAACCCTAATAAATCTGCAGCTACCTGAGAAAACACTGTATAAGACCCTGTACCGATATCCGTCATATCTGTCTCAATAACCGCTTTAATACCGAGCGCTTTTGACTTATCGATTTGCAGCGTTGCGCGCGCTTCAGAAGACTGTAACTGATTACCACGTGCGGCCGCAGCCATGCCTGTGCCTATCCACCAGTCGCCTTCTAATTGGCTAGCAGGCTTTGCGTTGCGATGACTCCAACCGAACTGCTCAGCGCCTTGCTCCATACAGGCAATTAGCTGGCGCGTCGAAAATGGAATGTCTTTACTAGGGTCTTTTTCGGGCTCATTACGGCGGCGCAGCTCTATAGGATCAAGATTTAACTGCACAGCCAACTCATCCATCGCACATTCAACGGCAAGCATACCGACCGCTTCACCAGGCGCACGCATCGAACCTGATAGCACTTGGTTCATGTCGACCATTTCATAGTTTACACGGCGGTTTTTACCACTGTATAGATAGTGCGTAGACAAGGCAGTTGGCTCAAAGAACGCTTCATCTGGCAAATTGCTAGAAATAGTATCGTGAATCAACGTATCGATAACGCCATCCTTGTCGCAGCCAATTGCAATACGCTGACGAGTGTTTGAGCGTCTGACCGTTGCTTCCATCACCTGTGGACGGGTCATGGTAATCAATACTGGTCGACCAAGATCTTTTGACGCAATAGCAGCGGCAATAGATTCAGGAGCGATACCGAGCTTGCTACCAAACCCACCACCAACATAGTGTGCAATTAATTGAACTTGATCTTTGTCTAAGTCTAGTGCATCCATGACTTGCTGCTTACAAGACGCCAGCATTTGATTTGCCGTATAAAGAACGAGCTTATCCCCTTCCCAATGTGCCAATGTCGCATGTGGCTCCATCGCAGAGCTGTTTTGGCTTGGCGTATGATAGAAACGATCAAGCGTCACCTCAGCATCAGCCAATCCTTGCTCAGGATCGCCTTGGACATAATTTTTGTCAGAGCCTTTTTTCTCATCAACTTCATGGGCGTTAGACAACTCTTTGGTAAAATTCAATGCCGCTTGGTCAGTCTCATCTTTATAAGTGACTTTAAGTGCGTTCGCTCCTTCTGTTGCTGCTTCAAAGGTTTCAGCGATGACCACCGCAATAGGCTGACCATGATAAAAAATCTCAGTTGCTCCCTGCTTTGGCGCTTTTTTTAATCCGCCTTGCTGAGAATTACGCAAAAAGTGCTTAGGGTCTGTCACGACCTTGATAATATTAGGAATGCCATCTAAAGAACTGCTATCAATATTTTTGACTTGTCCTTTGGCAATGGTCGCACCGACCAAGACACCGTACGCTTTATTATCCAAATGAATTTCGGCACTGTAAGGCGCTTGACCACTAACCTTTAGCGAGCCGTCAACACGGTTAATTGGCTTACCGACTAGTTTGCTCGCTGTTGTGCTAAATAAAGACTCAACAGGCTCATCCATGGTCATTTTTCTGGTCGGTTCTGACTGAGTGATTGATTCAAATAATGACATGATTATGCTCCCTCGCCCGCTAGTGCGCGCTGAATGACTTGTTTTAGTAGGCGACGCGTCAACGGTATCTTAAAGTCGTTTTGACCATTACCTTTGGCATCATTCAATAACAGATCGGCGGCTTGCGCGATAATATCTTTATTGCCATCGGTATCCGTTAACAGTGCCTCAACCGCTTCGTTACGCCATGGCTCCGTACCGATACCACCAAATGCCAATCGTACCGTCTTTAGATTGCCGTTATCGTCAACGTCTATCACTGCGGCACAGGACACAAGCGCAAAGGCATAAGAGGCACGATCACGCACTTTGTCATAGGTGTGCATACCTTTGATAGGCGCAGGTAATACAACGTGAGTAATTAATTCACCTGCCTCTAATACGTTTTCGATATGCGGCGTGTCTTTTGGTAAGCAATAAAAGTCTTTCACATTGATAGCGCGAGTCGATCCGTCAGCTTTGACTGTCTCTATAGTGGCATCCAGCAAGCGCATGGCCACTGCCATATCAGAGGGATGCTGAGCAATACACGCATCGCTCGTGCCTAAAATAGCCAACGTACGGTTCTCACCATTGATAGCAGGACAACCTGTGCCCGGTTCACGCTTATTACAAGCACTGTCTGTCTGATAAAAATAATAACAACGGGTGCGCTGTAAAAAATTGCCACCAGTCGTTGCTTTATTACGCAGCTGACCAGTTGCCCCTGCCAAAATCGCTCGGGATAATACTGGGTAATTTGCAATGACTTCAGGATGCGCCGCCAAATCACTATTGGTCACAAGCGTGCCGATACGTAAACCACCTTCGGCAGTGGTTTCGACCTTTTCTAACTCTAAACGGGTAATATCGACCAATTTGATTGGTGTCTCAATCTCCAATTTCATCAAGTCTAGTAAGTTGGTACCGCCTGCGATAAATGACGTATCTTTGGTACTGGTAGATGTCGCCGCTTGCTCTGGCGCATCAGCACGACTGTATTCGAAGCGTTTCATGAGCGGCCTCCTGTTGTAGCAGTTGCTGTCTTGTTATTCGATGAGGTCTTACCAAGTTGTGCTTCGCTCGGTGGCGGTGACCAGATACCTGTCACGCTTGAGTTTTGCACTGCGTTGTCTGTTGTTTGAGTACTAGATTCTGGTACTTGACTTTCAAGCACTTGTGAAATGGCTTTGATAATATTTGGATAAGCTGAGCAACGGCAGATATTACCGCTCATGCGCTCAGCAATTTCTTGTATAAGGAGACCATCAGGATTTTTTAAGTCGGTGCTAACATGGCTTGGCCAATTTTGCTTTACTTCTTCTATCAATGCAGTTGCTGAACAAATCTGACCAGGCGTGCAGTACCCGCACTGAAAGGCATCATTATCCTTAAATGCTTGCTGCAATGCCGATAATGACTCTGGCATTCCAATGCCTTCGATCGTTGTGATGTCATCACCATCATGCATAACGGCGAGTGTCAGACAAGAATTAACCCGTCGTCCATTGATGAGCATGGTACATGCTCCGCATTGACCGTGGTCGCAGCCTTTTTTGGGTCCAGTAATTTGTAGGTGCTGACGACAGACGTCGAGCAGTGTCGTACGAGCGTCAAGATTTTCAAGCTGATAATCTTGCTTATTGATTGTTAAGGTCAAAGTAGACATGCTGGCTTCTCGCTGGCAGATGAATATAATGGAATGGTGAAATACGCGTCAAAATAACAGCGTTAATAAATTTATTATGACGTATGAAAAAAGTTGTTTTGTTTTTACTTTGTAGGGATTCCAGTGTAGTTTCTAATCTGCGAGAGTATCGAAATGTTAGCGCTGCTAATAGGTGGTATGTGGTTTATCATCAGTTTTTAACGTTATTTCAAAGAAAATCTGGCTAAAAAAAGCCCCGTAAACAGTTAGTTTACGAGGCTCTTAAATAGACTTTTTACGTGTAGTATTTAGTAGATCTGTCTATCAAAAATGTCGTTTGCTTAGCTGATGACTGGCTATGCCTTCGTGATAATAGTTTCTTCATCAAAGCGTGATTTTGGCAGCTCAGCGTTAAAGTCATCTTTACTACGGTAACCAAGCGATACGACTGCCACAGCGGTGTAGCCTTTACTACGTAAATCAAACTCTTCATCAAGTGCTTTTAAGTCTGCCCCTTCCATCGGAACCGCATCAATACCCAAAGTCGCAGCCCCTAGTAGCAAAGCGCCCATATTGAGATACAATTGCTCTATCAACCAATGTGGCTCGTCCTTTTGCTCATAACGACGAATGTCCAAAAACATTTTACGCGTCTGATGCATTTGCTCTTTAAATTTTGGCTCTGCAAAACGACCATCTGCCTCTTCTTTTTCTAGTATGTCATTCAAAAACTCATCATCTGCATAGACACGGCTACAGAATACAATGACGTGCGAGGCACCTTTTACTTTGGCATCGTTGAACTCGTACATGCCCTCCGTGCCTTTTGCGATTCGGGCTTTACCAGCTTCATCATCAGCAATGACAAAATGCCAAGGCTGAATGTTGGTACTCGAAGGACTGAGGCGCAAAATATCCTTTAGACTTTGGAAATCTTCTGCTGAGATTTTCTTATTGGTATCAAACTCTTTTGTGCTGTAGCGCCAGTTCATTGCTTCAGTGATATTTTTCATCTGTGACTCCATTATTGATATTAATTTTTATTCTTGCTTAGAATTTTTCTTTTTCAATTATCATTTCAACGAAGCCACTTTAAATAAAAAGCTATTTTATGACCATGCCTGCTTGGTTAAGTATTCGTAGGTTTTGTTATGACTGAGTCAGCGTATTGCAAAAACGCCTACTTTCTTATTAGTAATGGTTACAATTACGCTACCGAATTGGCGACGCCGACTGCGCAGACTACATTGTAATCACTTAGTCATTCTCTTAGTATGAACTGACTTGATATATGGTAACTAGTTATAGTTGTCTGATAACTAGGTATATCTGCTTGATTCCAACTGATATGCCTCTATCTATACATCTCAAATAAAACATACATAATAATACCCGCGAGGAAATATGAGCACATCAGAAAAACCACTCCGAATAGATATCGTGTCAGACGTCGTCTGTCCTTGGTGCGTTATCGGTTATCGCCAATTAGCAGCAGCACTTGAGCAAACCAATACCGCTCACACTATCCACTGGCACCCGTTTGAGCTAAACCCAAATATGCCAAGCGAAGGTCAAAACCTACGTGAGCACATCATCGAGAAGTACGGCTCTACTAAGCAAGAATCAGATGCTAGCCGAGTCAGAATGACTGAAGCTGGACAGGAAGTTGGCTTTGAATTTAATTTCAATGATGACACACGTATGCACAACACCTTTAATTTGCATCAGCTGCTACATTTCGCTGATCAGCAAGGCCGCATGCATGAGCTAAAGCAAGCCTTGTTTGCTGCGCATTTCACCAATAACAGAGATATCTCAGATATCAATGTGCTTGCCGATATTGCAGCAGAGACTGGGCTTGATCGTAGTAAGTCATTAGCAGTGTTGGAAGGTCAATTCTTTGCAAAAGAAGTACGAGCAGAAGAGCAGCATTGGCAACAGCAAGGCATCCAAAGTGTACCAGCGATTATCTTTAATGAGCGTCATCTGGTCAGCGGTGCTCAAGGGGTCGAGAACTATATCAGTATCTTAGAGCAATTGGCCAACATGACTGAGTAAACCATACGACGTTATAAAAATGTCATTCTATAAAAGGATACTTTATGTCTTCTGAACGCTTTCCCTCGATTATTGTGTTCGACGTCAACGAAACATTGCTCGATATCGACACGCTAACGCCTTTATTCACGCGCGTATTTGGCAAGCAAAGAGTGCTGCGAGAATGGTTCGCTCAGCTGGTGTTGTACTCGCAGACCATGACGTTGTCCGGCCTCTATACGCCTTTTGGCGAGCTCGGCGTTGGTGCATTGCGAATGGTTGCTAACATCAGACAAGTCGCTTTGACAGACGACGATATCAATGAGTTCAAAGAAAGAATGAGCGCGTTGCCTGCGCATCCTGATGCAGCGCCAGCACTGACTCGTTTGCGCGATGCAGGGTTTCGACTGGTCACGCTGACCAATTCAGCAAGCAGTGCGTCCCCAACGCCATTAGAAAAAGCAGGTCTCAGTCAATTCTTTGAGCAGCACTTTAGCATTGAGACTGTTGGCAAGTTCAAGCCAGCACCTGATACATACCAATTGGTGGCTGATACGCTAGCCGTTGACACATCAGATTTATGCCTTGTTGCCTGTCATCTCTGGGACACTATAGGCGCACAAGCGGCAGGTTGTCGCGGTGCATTTCTGACCCGTCCCTACAATGCAATGCTGAACACGCCTAATGTACCAGTTCCAGATTTGACTGCATCAGATTTATCGACACTAGCGGATCTAATCATTAGCAAAAAGAGTGCTTGAGACTTTTAATTACTAAGCTATGTGTGGAAATAATATTAAAAAAAGGCTGCCTCAATATTGAAGCAGCCTTTTTATTTTTAATAAAGTATTTCTAAGACAATAACGTCGTTGCTGTCATTGATTACTCTGAGAAGTGTACAACCGTACGGATACTTTCGCCTTTGTGCATCAACTCAAACGCTTCGTTGACGTCTTCTATTGGCATAGTATGAGTAATGAAATCTTGTAAAGGAATCTCGCCCGCTAAGTAACGCTCAACGTAGCCTGGTAATTCTGAACGGCCTTTTACACCGCCAAATGCGGAACCCTTCCAGACTCGACCAGTCACTAACTGGAATGGACGGGTTGAGATTTCTTGCCCAGCACCAGCGACACCGATGATGACCGACTCACCCCAGCCTTTATGACAGCACTCTAGCGCTGAACGCATGACATCGACATTACCGATACATTCAAACGAATAATCAACACCGCCATCGGTTAGCTCAACGATCACTTCTTGAATTGGTTTGTCGTAATCTTTCGGGTTGATACAGTCAGTTGCACCTAGTTTTTTGGCTAGCTCAAACTTGCTTTCATTGATATCAATCGCAATGATGCGGCTGGCTTTTGCCATGGCAGCACCAATCACTGCTGACAGTCCGATACCGCCCAGTCCAAAGATAGCAACAGTCGCGCCCTCTTCGACTTTTGCAGTATTCATGACTGCGCCCATGCCGGTAGTCACGCCGCAACCAAGCAAGCAGACTTCTTCCAATGGCGCTTCTTTATTAACTTTAGCCAAAGAAATCTCTGGTAAAACCGTGTACTCAGAAAAAGTCGAGCAACCCATATAATGGTAGATAGGTTCGCCGTCTTTATAAAAACGTGTGGTGCCATCTGGCATCAAGCCCTTGCCTTGAGTCTCGCGTACTGCCGAGCAAAGATTGGTTTTTCCTGAGCGGCACATTTTACAGACACCGCATTCTGCCGTGTATAACGGAATGACATGATCGCCGACCTGCACGCTGGTCACGCCTTCACCAACTTGTTCAACGATACCGCCGCCTTCATGACCCAAGATCGCAGGGAACACGCCTTCTGGGTCTTCACCAGACAAGGTAAAAGCATCTGTGTGACAGACACCACTGGCAACGATTTTTACCAATACTTCACCTTTGCGCGGTAGCATGACGTCCACCTCTTCGATAGATAGTGGCTGCTTTGGACCCCACGCGATGGCGGCTTTTGATTTGATAAATTTATCTGACATAAAAATCTCTCTTTTTAATTGATTGTTATTTATGGGTGATGACATGACAGTTGCGTTATAAGTACAAGCAGTTTTAAAAGTTTGCTAACGCATTTTGTGGCTTTTGGCGTTTACTATATCCACAGTTAAAACAAATAAAGATAGACTGAG
Source organism: Psychrobacter sp. NPDC078631 (assembly GCF_050268165.1). Lineage (NCBI taxonomy): Bacteria > Pseudomonadati > Pseudomonadota > Gammaproteobacteria > Moraxellales > Moraxellaceae > Psychrobacter > Psychrobacter sp. NPDC078631. The sequence continues at coordinate 224,788 of NZ_JBNNGG010000003.1, forward strand.
CTTATCTTGCCTGCCCTCTATAGGCAAGTATCGATGACAGTAAAACACCATCTGTTTACATTGATACTAACCATTATATTTATTTCTGAGCGGATAACAATATGCTATATTTGCAAATATCTTTTACATATTGGTAATAATCATGCGCTGGGAAGGGATTAGTGAGTTTGTCTATGTCGCAGAATATGAGAGCTTTACACGTGGTGCAAAAGAGCTAGGTATCTCGACGGCACAAGTCAGCCGCCAAATCAGCGCGTTAGAGAAACGATTGAACATCAAACTACTCTATCGCACCACCCGTAAGGTCTCACTGACTGAGGAGGGCCGCGTGTTTTATCAGCACTGTCGCAGCGTGCTCGATGGCTTAGATGCGGCTGAACAAGCGGTGGGTAATCTACAATCCAAACCCCAAGGCCGAATCAAACTGACCGCCCCTGTGACCTATGGCGAGCAGCAACTGTTGCCGCTGATTAATGATTTTATGGGGCAATATCACGATATCGAAGTGACGGCGTTTTTGAGTAATCAAAAGATTGATTTGATTGAAGGGGGTTATGACTTAGCGATTCGTATTGGCAAATTGCATGACTCGACGATGATGGCAAAGAAACTTAGCCTGCGTACTAACTTTGTCTGCGCGGCACCCTCTTATCTAAAAAAACACGGTATACCGCATCATTTAAGTGATTTAAGTCAACATAACTGCCTATTGGGTACTCGTGACTACTGGCACTTTATAGATACTGCTAAAGCAAAAGAGAATAGCGATACTAATCGTAAGACCGACAACCAACAAACGAGCGTAGAAAGGAACCTGCGTGTCTCTGGTACGGTGCAATATAACAGCGGCTATAGTCTGGTCGATGCTGCGCTAAAAGGGTTAGGTATCGTACAGCTGCCTGATTATTATGTACAAAAGTATTTAGCATCCGGCGAGTTGGTTAGTTTACTTGATGACTATAGAGAGCCCGAAGAAAGCATTTGGGCCATTTATCCGCATAACCGTCATTTATCACCAAAGATTAGGCTGCTCGTAGATTATTTGGCAGAACATTTGGTTTAACGTTCTGTTAAGACGTATTGCAATCACAAACCTGATTACGCACAATGAATATTCGATGTTGCTCATTATAGTTAGGACTGACCATACTACAGACAACTTATAGGTGTAATTATGATTAAAATCGTCTCTATCGCTGCGCTGGCAGTGGCCGTTTCTTCTTGTGCCAGTATCGATACGCTGCTGGATAAAACCAAGAGCACTGGTTCTATGACAGACACCACAACCTCTATCAATGCCGAAAAAGGCTTGGTAACTTTACAGAGCAATCACTCCGTCCAAGATACCGCAGACAAACTGGTCTCAGTTATCGAAAGCAAGGGTATGAAAGTATTTGCGCGAGTCGATCATCAGAAAAATGCACAGAGTGTCGACTTATCATTGAGACCAACGCAAGTCGTTATGTTTGGTAACCCTAAAGCAGGTACGCCATTGATGAACTGTGAGCAAACCGTTGCCATTGATTTGCCGCAAAAAATCTTAATTAGCGAAGGTGCCGATAAAAAAGTATGGCTGTCATACAATAACCCTGACTACCTCAAGACACGCCACAATATAAAAGGTTGCGATACCGAGATTGCTAATATCTCAAAAGCGCTTAACGCTATCAGTACTGCAGCAATAGCAAAATAATGTGTTTGGTATAGTTGAGTAAATATACATTCGAGTAAATAAGTGAGATGTGCGGTGAAGTGTTACTTATTTACTTGAAAATCCCTCATATTAAGAATGACTAGATTGCTCTATCTGGTCATTCAACTCTACTTTTAATTTTTTTGCGCACTCGATAATCTTTTTTCTATCGGCAGGAATAGCACCTTGTGCAATAGCGATTTCACGCATTTGAACGGTGATATCATAATGAGGATAGCTGGCATTACGATGAAATAGACGCGCATCCACATCAATAAATGCCGCAAAATCATGCAGCTCTTGCAAGCTATCCGCCAGCATATGGCACCACTTATGGCCTTTGAATTTTATCTGTACAAAATCTACATATATCGCCATATAACCACCTCTCTACTTATTCACTAATTCGCTTATCTATTTTTTAATTAGCTCAAAACACCTTAGCAACTTAATAACACTATCACCCAAAATCTCTATAATAATGCGCGCACATCTTTTTTAAGTTGTTTAAGTCGTTCTTGATACTCGCTATGACTCCTATCAAATGTACTCAGTCGTCCATAGCGTAACTGACGGTAGTTTTGTCTAATTTCAATAAGCTTTGTCTGAATAACGATTGGGTCGCTACTATCTGTTAGCTGACTCGTAGCAGAATGAGCATTGCCACCCTGACGGCTATCAATAGCTGATGCCAAACGTTCCAACCAAGCTAGCTGCCCTTCATTATCATTGCGGGCTAATAATTTGTCGTGTTTGGCAACACGTTTTGAGAGCTGAGCAAGAGGTAAGTCTGCTGGGTGCCAACGTTTGCGGCGGCGATACCAAATGACAAATACTAAGATAGCCATAACGGAAACCGCACTGGTGGCTAACCAAATGATTTGCTGCATGATTGAGCTAATATTGAACCATTTGAGTAGCGAGTCGGCCTGTTTGTCTTGGTCATAGCCGACTACGTCTTTTTGCCAGTAGTAGCTCGCTTGGTCTGATAATCGGCGTAGCGTTTGTAGCATTTGATACTGCTGATAGCTGATTTGTGCACTGGCACCATTGCCAAACATAGCTGCCCCTTGCTGCTCGGTCATCGTATTCATGCCTTGCTCTACTCGCTCAGGCGCCACAAAGGCTGTCGGATCCACACGTACCCAGCCTCGGCCCTCAAGCCAAACCTCAGTCCATGCATGCGCATCCATTTGCCGCACTTCCCATACGTTACCATTACGACTCGGCTCACCGCCTTGATAGCCGGCTACTACTCGTGCAGGAATACCAGCGGCGCGTAGCATAAAGGTAAAGCTTGACGAATAATGCTCACAAAACCCTGCTTTGGTTTCAAATAAAAATTCGTCAATACGATTGGTATTGAGCCGTGGTGGCGACAACGTATAGCGAAACTCTGTTCGATTGATCCATTGCTCGATAGCCGCTATGTAGCGCACAGGGTCTGAACCTGACTGCTCAAATAATTGCTTAGCAAGCGCGCGTGCTTGTGGATTACCTTCATTAGGCAAGGCAAGGTTCTCACGTCTTGATGCCTCTGTTAGAACTGGATCAATACGCATCTGTGCAAACTGCAACACATCATAGCGAAGTTGCTGCGTAACAGGTTGATCCTTTGATAAGGTAAATTCAGAGGTAGTATTGATATCTGGCTGCTGGGAGAACGGATAATCAAGACCAAATAGCCAGTTTTGCTGAGTGGGTTCTAAGATAACCTTGTAATTGACAGGTGCCGCCCTTGATTCATCAGGTACAGTAGCGAAGGCGTTCTGAATCCATGCAGGTGCTTGCAATCTCGACGACCATTGATCCTTCTGAGGGGCCGGACGCCATGTGACACCATCGAAATCACTAAATACTAAACCGCGCCAATACAGCTGCTGTTGTGGTGGGCGCTCATCAGCAAACTCTACCCGAAAAGCTAGCTCAGTTGACTGCCCTAAATTGGCAAAATCACCAGGAGACATGCTATCAGACACACCTGTAACGGCTTGCTGACCTGATAGCTGTACGGACCACAGCGGTGGCAGTCTCGGAAAAAATAAAAATAGCACCACCAATAATGGCAATGCACCAACCCCTAACACGCCCAATGTACGCAAGCGTCCGTCACCGTTAGCATTGCCATCATCATTAAGCGCAATAAATGTTAGCAACACAATGACTGCGCCAACGATCACTTCTAAAGTAGTCAGTAAACCTTGGTCCATCAAAAATAATGCCGCAAGCACGAACAATGATAAATTCAACACCACATAGGCATCGCGGCGCTTATACAGCTCCCATAGCTTACTAACTAGGCATAGCACCAAAAACGCCACGCCCATATCGAGCCCAAATGCTGTATTGTAGGTTAGCCACAGACCTAATAGCCCCAGCAGAAAGCCTAGCATTTGCATACTTTGATAAATACGCTTTAGGTGCGATAGTTTTTTGAATTTAGCTTTGATATGAGGCAATTGAGCGGCGATACTGACGGAGGCAAATCCTATCAGCCACAATGGTAAATGTGCGGCATGCGGTAACACAACGACGACTTGAGCAATTAATATCCAATAATAAGCTGGCAGTGCAAATAACTTACGATACCATTTAGCGTCATTTCGCTCAGGTTGAAACGAGACTTTTTGACCTAAAGCCAACTGCTCAAAGCTGGCCGTTTTTGTAGCATCGGCCGTAGAATACTTTGTGGACAGTACATCAACATCAGTGGAAGATAAGCGTTTAGAATTGGTCATGGTGCTTTCGCAAGCCTTAGCAAGCATGCTTGCGCAAAGGGTTCTCCGTTACCCATCTCCGTAGTAGCAGGAGTATCACTAGGTAAACGCATTTGAAACGGCACGCCTAGCTGACCCAGCGTCAATGCCCCATAAGCCAATTGTGCAAGTTTTTGTTCGTGATGTGCAGCTGGCATATCTGCATAATCAAGCGTTTGCTCATGACCAACCGGATCAGCGAAGTGCTTGGTTAGCATACCTTGTCCCCGCGCCACATGCCCCCAAGAGACTCGGGCCAATGACTCACCCTCGATATAGTTGTCTAATCGCTCAAAGTCGTCCTGACCTTGTCTATACTGCCCACCTGTTGGTAAATCCTCTAAGCTTGCAATTGCATATTTTGCTTGCCAGTCAAAAACTTCAGGTTTTGGATATACCCACGCTGTACGCGCAAAGTAGACATAAGACCATGCACGCATGATACCTAGAGGATAAACTGTTTTTATTTTCAACCGTGGTAGTTCAAGTTGGCCACGGTTGTAGGTCTGGACAGGCAGTCGAATGACTTGCTCGCCTTGTAATCGCGTGATGAGCACTGAACTTTGCGCATTTATGCCATTTTTGGTTTTCTTATTGGCTAACTGCTCAAATTCAAATAGCAACTGACGCCTTGGTTGGCGACTATCACTATTCAACTGTAGTGTAACCCAAACAGGCGCACCTGCCTCTGTCATAGTGACTTCTAGTAAACGCACTTGCAGACCGGATATGTGAGCAAAAGTGACATGAAAACTAATTAGCCAAACACTGACCAGATAAAAGCACAAACCAAGCACTAAGTTGTTGCCATAGTTAATACCCGCGATAAAGGTAATCCCTAACAATACGGCGAATAGCATTCCTTCACGACTAAAGAAAATATAGACATTACGCAAATTAAGCGTAGCACTATCACTCTTAGGTGCGCGCGCGGCAAACCAGCGGCTCAGAGCTGATTTTATTGGTGCGGTTAAGGCCTTTGGTAACAAGCTCATGACTACCCTATTATTACCATCTGATTGACAATACTGTCGGTATTTGTATTTATATCTGACTGACAAACAAACTCACAAATAGAACGATATAGTTGATTCCGGACAATTAGAATACAAGAAAAGCGGGCGAAAATACCGTAAATAGTGAACTGAGTGACTTTGATATTTCGTTATGAGTTATATAGATTTGACTACGTGTAGAACTATATTTCAGCGATGTAGTTAATCAATAGGGTCAAACAGTCTGCCAGCTGCTAAGCAACGACTGACACTTCTGCTAGGATACGTTGGGCGATGGTTTTTGTTGCTTGACCACCAGTCACATTCGCGGGTACGAAACGCTGACCGAGGCGATGATCAGTGACCGCAGCAAACACCGCTTGGATATCTTCAGGGGTCACTTCCATATATCCCGATACATAGGCATGTGCTTGGGCAGCACGTTGTAGCGACAACACGCCGCGAGGGGATAAGCCATGATACTCTTGGCTTGCACGAGTTTTTGCAACCAGTCTTTGCAAATAATCCAATACTGTATCTGCCACATAAACCTGCCTGACACCCTGCTGAGCCAGTAGTACAGCTTCAGTATCAAGTACCGTATTCAAATCTTTGAGCAGCTCGCGACGATCTTTACCTTTTAGCAGCTCACGCTCTGCGGCAGGCGATGGATAACCCAATGACAAACATAACAAGAATCTGTCTAACTGCGACTCTGGGAGCGGATAGACACCTGCTTGTTGCAATGGATTTTGAGTGGCAATCACAAAGAACGGCTGCGGCAAAGGATAAGTCTGGCCATCTTGCGTGACTTGTCGCTCTTCCATCGCTTCAAGTAGCGCACTCTGTGTTTTAGGACTGGAACGGTTGATTTCATCAGCAAGTAATAACTGAGTAAAGACAGGGCCCGGACGAAACTCAAATTGCTGTTTACTTTGGTCGTAGATGCTCATACCTAAAATATCAGCAGGCAACATATCATTGGTAAACTGCACTCGGCTAAAGCTCAAACCTAACAACTGCGCCAAGCCCTGTGCCAAAGTCGTCTTACCCATACCAGGCAAGTCCTGTAACAACAAATGACCGCCTGCCAGGATACAACTGAGTGCTAGCCTAACTGCTTGTGGCTTGTCCAATACAATCTGATTTAATTGCGCTAACAGCTGTGCAATTTTCTGCTGATTGTGTTGAAAATCAGCCGTACTAGGGATGGACTGGCTAAGCGAATTCGCTGTTCTCTGAGAGATGGATAATGATCTATCGTTAGCTGCATGGGTCATAGTAGGTTGTTGGCTCATTTTTTAGGTCATAACGATGATAAGTCAGTTCACATCATCTGTAACGGTTGGTGCAGCGGCACGGAGCGTAGATAAATAAGCAATGATATCGGCACGCTCTTTCGCATCTGGCATCGGGTCAGACAGCATTTTGGAGTCTGGCATGGCTTTTTGGGCATCTGCAATATATGGATTGAGTGTCTCTGCATCCCATACCCAACCTGAATCTTCTAGCCCTTTACTGTAGGTATAGTCTTTTAACTCGGCAGCCGGCGCACCGTATATATTCATTAATTGTGGGCCTTTTTTATTCAGACCTGCATTACGTTGATGGCATTGACCGCAAGCATCTTTATAAATTATCGAACCGTTGTCCGCATCTCCGTCGGTATATAAGGGCAGAGTCACAGGAGCACGGTGGTCAGGTGGCGTTTTCTCACAAGCTGCAAGCAACAAAACAGCAGCCAAAAGACTGCTCATTTGATATTTATTAATAAGTGTCATTTTTAGCAATCTTTGGTTGAGGAATATTATCGCCATGACATATTGGCCCTTTAACTCGCTACCTTTATTGTGCTACTAGGCTCTTCTAAATAATACCCCTGCAAATAGCGTGCGCCCACACTCCAAGCGACCGACATCGTGGCTGCATCTTCGATATAAGGCATGAGCACATCGACTTTGATATCATTAGTGCGCATGATAATAGACTTGACCGTTTCTAAATTTTCTGCTGAACCAATGTCTTGAATATAACTGCGTGCTAAGCGTACCATATCAGGCTGGACAAAATTGGCAATTTCGATAGATTTGGCAGACGAGCCAAAGTTATTAACACCGATTTGACAATTGACATCGTTGAGCGCGGAAAATTGGGATTTGGCGACGGTTAAATGATCAGAGATATCTATTTCATTGAACTGTAGTGTTAATACACCAGCTGTACCGCCCACTGCCTTTATCAACTGACTGGCAACAATCGGCAATTTTTTATCAACTAATGAAGCACTGGTTAACTGTACTAACAATCTGGCTTCAGGATGCACTTTACGTACATCATTAATTTTTTTGCAGGCATTAATAAGTACCCAACGATCGATCTTTTCTAATAGTTGATGCGTTTTAGCCACTGCCATAAACTGATCAGGGGTCAATACAGTATTGTCCGCATCGGACAATGGTAGCCTTAGATACACTTCAAAGAAATCGCTACGATCGTTGTTGATATCGTATATTGATTGGAATGATAGCTCAAAGCGGTTGTTAGTAATGGCATCAACCAACGATTCGGCAAGTGCATGATCGTCACTATTAGCATGTTCGCTTGGATCATATATATGATAAGAGCCACCGCTATTAGAAGTTTCTACCATGATTTGACTCATAGCATCCATAGCACGTTCTAGTATGACAGTAGGCTCTGCTGTGTTCTTTTCAATTTTGACAATAGCAGTGCTAACCGTTGTATTCGTCGTACGTTTATCTACCTCAATAAACATATCCTTAATAGAGGAACCGATATGCACAGCCAGTTCTTCAAGTTCACTTGCAGTCTTATTTTTGACAAGTATCGTAAACGCGGTATCACTAAAACGGCTCACATGACCATCAGGTACTAGCTCATCTAACGTATAGGCAACTTGTTTGACAGTCGTATCTATTCCTTGTAGACCTAAGCTACTTCTTATTCTACCTACATTGTCAAGCTGCACATATAGCAGTGCTGCTGTCATCAATCCTTGTACTGCCTGCTGATGTATTATTGCCATCTGCTCTTCAAAACCACGACGATTATCAAGGCCTGTTAAATTGTCTTTGCGCTCAGCGGCAGCCAAGCGTTTAGCGACCTCTGCACTATTACTATTGTTTTGTTGAATAATAATCTGAGTGACTGGCTCACCTTCTAATGTTGCCGATGCCAATTGTAACTTTGCTTCAAAAGTGCTGCCATCTGTCCGCACACTTTCAAAATTAAACTCAACGTCTTGGCGACTGCCTTTGTCAAACTGACGTAAAAACTGTTTAAATCCTTTGACACTATCACCACCCGAAATCAAATCAATAATAGGCACGCCTACCGCTTCATTCATTGATTTGAAACCGAATAATTGGAGATAGGGATCATTAGCAAAGATATGAATCCCTTCATCAATATAAGCAACCGCACTCTTAGAGTTCTTAATCAATACATTAGCACGCTGTTCTGCTTCAGAAAGTACTTGACGTAAAGTTTTTAGCTCACGACGACTGCGCAAACTACTATGCTGCAGACAAATAGCCATGACGACAGGCATTTCTTGATCGATGGTGAGCGCTTTGACCATTGTGCCACTAATGACAGTAGGTAGTCCTTCCTCATTACAAGCTGTCGTCGCTATCTCTTCGTTCACTAGACAAATCATCGGCAGATCAATACTTTGCTCTTGTACTAGGCTCACTACATCCGTAAAGCTCATATCATAAGCCTTACCAAATACCAAGACATCCCACGGTTGGCGTAAGAGTTTCAATAGCTCCTCTTTATCGTCCAAAAAACCCAAATTCACATTATCGTAATAAGGACTCAATAACTGCACAAGACGTTCAGCGTAGAGCTGATCATCATTGATTACCAATAAATTCAAAAGAGATTGAGAGCGCATAGGGAGCCTTTTAGTCGTATTTTTATCTTGATACCTTACACCTTTCCTTCAGACTAGCCTAACATGAAAGAAGCATTAGGATGAAGTTCAGAAAATCTTATCGTATTGACTGAGTTTTTGGTTTAGGTTGTTTTTTTATTGTTAGGGGTATCATAGAAGTCAGAGTAACAACATCCGTCATTATAGACAATAATTCAGCCCGCTGCAGATTAACTTACCCCCCTTGTTGTGCATCATATTTTTGTGAAAAACCTGTATAACTTCGCTGCTACTAACCTATCCATCTGCGTTTTGGGAACAAAGATAAGACCTATAGTTGCGCTACCTCATATTGACTAAACTCATCAGTCATCATCAGCCTACGCCCTAATCGTAAAGAGGTTTGTTTATTGCCGATACGCATGACGACTCTATCATCGATTTGAAAATAAGAAGGTGGTACTATCAACGTGCCAGTAGTGTTCAGCTTTTCATCTTTTCCAAGGATAAATGCTGGTACAAAATGGTGGCTTCTCGTTTTGCTGCCTTCCAAACGTAACCCACACGCTACAAGCTTATGTCCGAGTACCTGCCATTCTACTTCTAGATTTTTGGTATCTAGATTGAGCCAGCGTACCACGCCTATTGACCAGTCAGGTTGAACCGTGTCATCAGAGCGGCAGACTAGAAGCAAATTCATGATATGTAAGGGCTTTGGTGCCGTTGTAGAAAAGTCAAGGTCAGCTTTCTCTACACTAAGCCCACCTTTATTGAGAACAGCTTCATCAATAGAATCCTTGTCTAGCTCACTATCTTTCGGTAACAGATGTAGTGTGCGATATGGTGAAAAATTGTCATGATCATCAAACAACTCTATGGTTGCACTGTCGTAAGCGCGTCTTTTGTCGAATGTATTGTATAAAGGGCGCTCTTCTTCTCTCAGATCTTTTATAGAAATTAGGTTAGCAAAGCTTTGTGAATGACTAGCATGATAGTGTATATCGCTGAAGTTAGTAATTAATTTCGCATGCTGGGTGGTACTATATTTGGTTGGCAAGGTAAGTGGCGGCTGTAAGTAACGATAGCTAATAGTCATTGAAATAGTATTGAGTAAACTATACTCCACTCCTACACCACCTTCTTCTATAAAAGCTCGCTTACGTGAATTGAAATATAGAACCATCGGCGTAAGCTCTATAAATAGACAATCATGACGATCTTCATACGGATTAATATTAGAGTTGGCAGTTAAATAACTGGGTGGGCTATTACTATGAAGATCAACAAAAACCCGTGTCTCAGTGGTTGGCTCCATTGTTGCAACCATATACTTAGCCCACTCAGGCAGTAATCGTTGTACCAGTAAGATTGTGGGGCGTCTCATAGCACGCACGTTCAATAAATGTTGTAAACAGATTTGGCAATATAATTGATGAATATTATTTGCCTGATGTGTGGCAGTATGTATGCTCAGGTCAATATCAGTCACTTTTTGCTTATGCGCTAAATAGTACAACTGATTGATTCTAGACCATAGGTAATTTGATGGCTTTCGATAACATAGCGCCTCTTCACCTAATAGTTTTTGGTATCTTAATAGTGACTGATACGTCGCAATAGCGAGCGTGCTAGAAGGCTTGTTCTCAGTACTAAAATAGCGCTGCCAACCTTTACTAGAAGAAAACTTCAACGGATCATTTGAAGATAAAGCTTTACGACGTATAACTCTATCGTAGACCATGATAATCAAATAATGTAGTGATTGTATTTGAGCAACACATGACATTTGAGACTGATTAAGCGCACCTGTCTCATATATATAATGTTGCCTCAGAGTCGCTATCAATCGATCTGAAGCATCGACTACTGTGGCCGTAAGTTTAAGGCGTTGTTGGTCATCTATATTGGCTTCACGTAGTACTGTTAGTACACTTTCTAGATGTTCTGCTTGCTGCTCCTGAGTTTGCGAAGGTAGCGTTGTCAATAGCTTGAGTAAGTATCGCTCTTGACCGTTTACTGAACGATTTGATGACAGAGGTAGTGGCGCTGTAGAATTTAAATAATCTTTAAATATCGATAAATTTATCATCAGTATCCTTTCATTATTGGTCACTTTCAGGTAATCAGCAATGTAACTTTATACAGGGCATAAAGAATGCTTGTTAAGGTCGACTGTAGAAGAATGATGATGTCTATCTATTATGGGCCTTAATTAAAAAATACACTCAAATAATATATGGGCACTATTGGAACCATATATTTAACTTTACATGCTCTTTTATTAATCTGCGTGCCGATAGTCTATATTCTTTTCCCATAATATATCCATTTATTATATTGGAAAAGTAAGAATCTTAAATTTTTATTTTCAATAAGTGTTATTTACACACCTCACAACAACCATTCTTTGTTTACTAATTCCCCTAAATTGTTATAGTGCCCTACATTAGCTATTGCTGTAAATATCAATCGGCACTTTAAAGGGTCTATTCGGTAACTCTCTGACCAACTTAGGGACAAGATAACCTGGCAATGATGCTAACAATGACCAATAAAGCTCAATCGCTGATTGCTCACTACTATCAAAATGCGCCGCACCAGCCACCTTGTCCAACACATGCAAATAATATGGTAGCACGCCAGAAGTAAACAAACGCTGACTAAGCTGCACTTGCGCGTCAAGAGTATCGTTAATACCTTTTAACAACACGGCTTGGTTTAATAGAGTAATCCCAGCTGCTCTCGCACGTTGCAAGTATTCAGTGGTTGGTGCATCTAGCTCATTGGCATGATTACAGTGAATAACCATTACAATATGGCAGCGACTCTGAGACAGCTTTTCTAACAATGCAGCGTCCAAGCGTGCAGGTATCACCAATGGTAAACGCGTATGCAATCGAATGGTAGTAATCTGCGGAAGAGACTCCAAAGTATCTAACCATGAAAACAAACGTCTATTGGTCACATTTAGTGGATCACCACCACTCAAAATTACCTCATTGACCTCAGGATTCGCATTAATATAGTTAATGATATTTTCTTTTGCATCAGCAGTCGGCATATTGGCACTATAGTCAAAATGCTGACGAAAGCAGTAACGGCAGTGAATAGCACACGCGCCTGTAATCGTTAACAACACTCTTGATTGATATTTATGCAGCAAGCCTTTTACAGGATTTTGAGTGTTTTCGCTTAGCGGATCTGCTACGTAGCCTGTGACGTTAATTTGCTCTTGCTGGTCTGGCAACACTTGTTTAAGCAAGGGATCATTACGGTCGCCAATAGCCATTTTTGTCACAAAGCCACGCGGCACACGCAGTTCAAAATGCTTAGGTACGTAAACTTCTGCACGCATTGATTCAAGCTGTAAGATACTCAATAGCTCATCAACAGATGTAATAGCTTCCGATAATTGCGTTTGCCAGTTTTTTTGTGTGATTAAATGGTTTATCATGACAGCCTATTACCTGTGCCCAAAATCCGATATTATACGCCCTTAGTGTCTAGCCTATCAAAGTATCCTCGTTAATCCGTAAATACTTGGCATAACAGAAAATTTTGGTACAGTCAGCCCTATGTCTTACTATTATATTTACAACCCCTAGGAGTTTCTTGTGGCAAGTTTTTCTACTAATGAATTTAAAGCTGGTCTAAAAGTGATGCTTGATGGCAACCCTTGTGCCATTCTTGAAAACGAGTTTGTCAAACCTGGTAAAGGTCAAGCCTTCAACCGTGTTAAGTTGCGCAATCTTCGTAGTGGCAAAGTACTGGAACAAACTTTCAAATCAGGTGACAGCTTAGAAGCTGCTGATGTGATGGATACTGAAATGAACTATCTATACAACGATGGCGAGTTTTGGCATTTTATGCATCCTGAGAGCTTTGAGCAGATTCAAGCGGACAAAAACGCAATGAGTGACTCAATCAAGTGGTTAAAAGAAAACAGCAATGCTCTATGTACCATTACGTTATTTAATGGTGCTCCTCTGTCAGTCACGCCGCCTAACTTCGTTGAGTTAGAAATCACAGAAACAGATCCTGGCGTACGCGGCGATACTTCAGGCGGTGGTGGCAAACCTGCTAAATTAGAGACAGGTGCCGTTGTACGTGTACCATTATTTGTGCAACAAGGTGAAGTGGTTCGTGTCGATACGCGTACTGGCGACTACCAAACTCGCGTGAACTAATATCGCTCTAAACATGACTGGTAGTTGATATTTACTGATATCTTTATCATCAATAAAAAAGCTTAACCACCATATAGGCGGTTAAGCTTTTTTTATATTTATCAATCTTGGTTATATCGAAATGCTAATCAATGGCGCTAATGCTAATATCTAGTAAGTTACTCTTCTTCCAATGATTGCTTTTGTATCAGCCAATACTGTACTAAGGCATTCAACTGTTCTTGCTTAAAAGGTTTGGTGCAATAGTCCTGCATACCAACTTTCAGATATTTCTCCCGCTCGCCGTCCATTGCATTGGCAGTTAGGGCAATAATGGGCGGCAACGCTTGAGGATCATATAATTCATGCAATTTAATAGTTGCCTGTACACCGTCCATAATCGGCATATGATGATCCATCAATATCACATCATAACGGTCAGGGAATAAAGCAAAAGCCTCAATTGCTTGCTGACCATCTGTAACATGGGTGACGGTATGACCACTGCTGGTTAGGGATTTTTTAGCTATGATTGCATTGACAGCATCATCCTCGACTAACAAGATATGGCCAGACCGCTCATGCGTAGGTTCAATCATGGTCGTATCGTGAGAGTCTTGCCATGTCTCATACTTGTTTTCATCAATAGTAGTCAGCGGTAATAAAACACTAAATGTCGTACCAACCCCTACTTCACTGTTTACGTGAATGTGACCACCCATCAAATCGACTAGGGACTTACAAACAGACAGTCCAAGTCCAGTACCACCGTAAATACGATGAGTAAACTTATTTGCTTGGTCATAAGCGTCAAATATCGCCTCTAACGACTCCTCTTTGATACCAACACCCGTATCTTTTACTTCTATACACAAAGTCATGTTCTGACCAGTTTTATCGCATTCTATTTTGTTTGCTTCTTTTTCTTGACTCGTACTCACGAATTTTTCGTCAATGTTATTTGGACAGTAGCAATTGTCCATATGTTTAACATCGATACTTACTTGACCACCTTCACGTGTAAACTTGATCGCGTTATTGACCAAGTTTGCGATAATCTGCTTTAGACGTACAGGATCGCCGTTTACATAAGGTGATAGTGTTTCAGTATAATGATAATCTAAGGTTACACCTCTTTGACGTGCTTTTATTGCAAATAAACTGACGACTTCATTACATAAACTAGATAAATTCAATGGAATAGAATCAATCGTCATTTTTCCAGACTCAACCTTCGATAAGTCTAAAATACCATTAATAATGACCATTAAATGCTCATTGGAGACTTTAATGTTATCAACATAGTCACGCTGTTCGCTACTGAGTTCGGTATCACCTAACATCTCTACCATACCGATAATACCGTTCATCGGTGTACGAATCTCATGACTCATATTAGCCAAAAAGCTCGATTTCATCTCATTAGCACGCTTAGCATCGCGTTGCTTATCTTGTAATTTCAACGCATCTGCGGCCATCATTGCAAACTGCGCCAATATCTTTTCTTGTTGACTACTAAAACTTTGATGTGGCTCAGTATCCATAAGACATAAGGTGCCTAGACGATACCTTTTGTTGTCTTCATTTAAGATAATAGGTGCACCAACATAAAATCGTAAATACGGAGCACCTGTGACCATCGGACTTTGACTAAAACGACTATCCTTAAAGGTGTCTAGCACGATTAATACATCATCAGACAATATTGTATAATTACAAAAAGCCGTGTTACGTGGCCCTTTGCTTACAGCCTCATCTTCACTATCGAATTGACAGGCTGGCTTTAAATATTGGGTTTCCTCATCCATGAAAGTAATGGTGACTACAGGCACATCAAAAAACAGCTTTACGAGTTCAACTAGCCGATCAAATGCAGGCTCCTCATCTTCATTGAGTACCTGATACTTTCTTAGCTTATTGATACGCTCTATTTCATCTACCGCGACAGGGTAGCTCTGCTGAGGTGAGTTAGATATAGACAAGGTAAACTCCGTTAAATAATATCAGACGTATTAGTTACGACTCGTCTGTCTTATTAATAATTGTAATGCTTCACTCACCATAATCATCGCCACCACTGACGTAACGACTACTGCTGAGCCATAACCGCCGCATTGCAAACCGCCTGTCTGACAGCTTTTATCTACAATTGGCGGCTCTGTCGAATAGACACATTTGATACCAAATTTTTCTTTCAAAGCACTGTTAATGCCTTTTTCGTGGCGTAACTTGTTGCGTAACTTGGCAAGTAGTGGGTCTTGATAACAGTCACGCAAATCACTTACTCTAATCTGACTTGGATCTATCTTACCACCTGCACCGCCCGCACAGACCAACTTTAGTTTATTAAAACGACAGTGTAAAGCGATTGCTAGTTTCGCATTCATATCGTCTACGCAATCTAAAATAACAATCGGTCTACCCTGAGCATTGGCAGATTTGACTGCTTCACGACTTGGTAGGAGTGTGGCGACATTATCTACTGTCAAAAAATCATCGACTAAATTTAACGTTACTGTAGGATTAATCTCTCTAATACGAGCTGCCATTGCGTCAATTTTACTTTGTCCAAACGTGCTGTCTAGTGCAGGCAATTGGCGATTGACATTAGACGCAATCAATACATCTAAATCAATCAACGTAATCGTTCCCACTGCTGTCCGAGCTAGCGCCTCGGCTGCCCAAGAGCCAACCCCTCCTACACCAATAATGTAGACATGAGCTGCCGAAAAAGTATCAACCGCAGAGGTACCATATAATGTCCGTGTACCTTGAAAACGACGATCGTACTGCTCATCTTGTTGGCGCGATTCGTCTTGTGCAAGACTGTCTTCGACGGATTTTGGTTGTTCAAATTGTCGCGTGTTACTCATAACAGATCAAATTCTCTTTTCAAATATTTTGGTTGTCATTTATTTGGCTAGTACTTTTTAGCTTCTAATTACCGCTATGCTTTTTTTATAAGTAGCACAGTTAAGTTGGATAAGCCCAGTCTACTTTCAGAGCATCACAGCTATTTTGCCATAACTGCTTAGCAAGTTTATCATGTGGTATTTCTAATAGCTCACTCAAGCTTGCTAATACCCATGGCAGATTGGCTGGTATATTTCTATCATGTGAATGGGTGTCATCCGATGTCTGACACATAGTAGGTGTCATATCTGGACAATCCGTTTCAATGACCAAGCATTTGATACCATGACTCTCAACTGCTACTTGAATAGCACGGCGCAGTTTTTTGGCATTCGGATTGGTTATCTGACCCGTAACACCAAGCTTAAACCCCAATTTTACAAAAGCCTTCGCCTCTTGTTCACCACCGCTAAAACTGTGGGCAATACCGCCTAATGTATGCGCATCGTATTTATGCGTTTTTAATATTGCGAGCGCTTCAGCATGCGCCTTACGAATATGTAGCATCACTGGCAGATTATGGGTTACTGCTATATCCAACTGCGCTGCAAAGAATCTTTTTTGTTTAGCAAACATATCAGGCTGCTTCATTGCATCGGTAAAGGTGTCTAATCCAATCTCACCAATAGCTAATGGACGACTCTCTATCACCATTTGTTCAAGTTGTATCAAATGATCATCGGTATGCTGCTCAATATAAAAAGGATGTAAACCGAGCGCGATATAGGCTGCAACATCGCACTTATCTTCATTATTCACCTTTGTCACAGACGACTGCGACAGTTTATTGATAAAGTCTTGAGTATCATACATTCGATCAAAATACTGATATAAATAACCTACTAGCACTAAGTGACGAATACCTTGACTATAAGCCTGCTCTACCTGCTGTCTGCGATCATTGTCGAACACTGGAGCATCAAAATGTGTATGCGTATCTATAAGAGGATAGACATTTTTTAAAACTTCTCTAGCGTTTGTTCTCTCAGCAATGGTCGCTGATTTGTTGCCACACATCAATAAACTCCAAAACTGACTTTTCAGAACATAGAATTGAGTAATAAACACTAAGCAATTTTTACTATATAAGTATTTTTATATAAGAATATTGCTATAGACGCATTATTGAGCTTCTATTTTCTAATTACTAGCTTCTATTTATTAGCTGCATTTTCACGAGCATCATTGATATCATTACCTTTAGATACGGTATCATGGTTGTTTACTGTCTTCGTATTGTCCTTTCGACTACTGCGCCTAGGAATGAGTAATAGTGCAGTTGCAGCCACACTTAGTAAAAGCCATTTTTTTGTATTTTTATCATCTGTCATTTTAGCTTCTGATTTACTGTCGTGGAAAATAAGATACGTAATTCATTATTCTATTAGTAACCAATATACTCAAATATAAAAGCAGCTATGTTTATCTGTGTTATGAATACGCAAGCTAATGTACGATGTAACTAGTATCTATGACATCGTACATTAATTTATGTCGGTTGAATCATATTAACCGTTATATATAGAGCTAATATTTTAACGATTAAGAGGATAGGTCGTGATACCGCTATTAGGACTATCTACTCTCGTAAAACCTTGCGAAGTAGATTTTGGCGCTTGATCACGTTTAGGGATAAGGGGATTTAGCGGCATGAGCTCGTAATCTGCACTGACATTACCATTCCAACCTTCAGTGCCGCTCAATGGTAATTGCTTGATCGTACCGTTTTTATCAATGACCAGCTGCAACACTCGCATTTGATTGAACTTGCGTTCAGTCACACTCGCTACCGCGCCGCCATCACGTAAGATAGTCGGCTGTAAAAAGATAATCAAATTGCTCTTTTGGGTGCTGTCGTTGTCAGAACGAAAGAGTCTACCGATAACAGGAACATTGCCTAGTCCAGGAACCTTCTGTTGACGTGTGGTGGTGTTATCACGCATTAATCCGCCCAAGGCGATCGTCTGCTGATCATCCGCTAGAATGGTCGTATTAATAAGGCTTTTATTGGTAATTAGCCCACTGGCATTACCCGTACTGCCTGGCACGACTGATGAGACTTCTTGCGACACTTCCAATCGTACTGTGCCATTGTCACCAATATGAGGAATGACATTCAGATTAATACCAATGTCTTGGCGATCAATTGTCTGAAATGGGTTGTTTGAGTTATTGCCACTGGTGGTAAAAGAACCTGTGACAAAAGGTACGTTTTGACCAACTAAGATACTGGCTTTTTCATTATCCAATGTCAAAATCGATGGCATGGATAGCAAGTTGGCACTGGTAGATGAGTCAAGCGCCTGTAAAATAGCACCATAAAACTCTGTATTGCCCTGACTGTCTTTGCGACTGTCTCCAATGCCTATCAATGCACCTGCGATAGAGCTGGCAGCAGCACTAATACCTGCCGTACTCGTCCCTGCTAAAGCAGCCGCCGCAAGCGTCGTCGCGCTGGCTCCCACATTGTTAAAGTTGACCACTCCATAGCCACTATTGGCATTACCTAGCGCCCACTGAACGCCTAGCTGGGTGGCATCGTCGCCTGACACTTCAACAATAGCGGCTTGAATCAATACTTGTGCACGGCGACTGTCTAATTGGTTGACTGCATCTTCAATCTCGAACATGAGCTCAGGTGCGGCATTGACGATAACGGCATTTTGAGTTTCATCGGCAATAATACTAAACGGACGACCGCCCACTCCTGTGCTTGTTCCACTTGTGCTGCTAGTCGAGACAGCGGCCGCACTGCTACCTAAGCTATCGCTGGCTGCGTTGTTGATTGCTGCACCTGTGCTGCTTACATCATTTAGCGACGCTGATTCTAACGTCGAGGTCGCGCCAGCACTATTAATAGATTGATTAGCAAGTAAGCCGCGTAACATATCGGCGATATGACCAGCACTAGCATACTTTAAACGAAAGACACGTAAACCACTTAAACGTCTGGTCGGCGTGGTATCCAATTGATTGACCATTTCTTGGACTTTAGCAATCATTTCAGGACTGCCTTTGACCAACAGTCTATCGCTCGACGTATCAGCAATCACCTTTAGCTGATTGTTGCCACCTTGGGCTTGCCCGCTACCTGCACTTGAGACTAAGGCGCTAATCAACTCCATCATACGCTCGGCATCGACGTGGCGCAGTGGTATCACTTGCAAACTGTCATTTACATTGCTATCTAAATCACGGATAAGAGCTGTCAGTTGATTAAGACTGTCTGCTCGATCGGACAATACTAGTGCATTGACACCAGGTACAGCGGCCGCGTGAGCCGACTGCGGCATCAATGGGCGAATAACACCTAATACTTCTGCAGCTTGGGTGTTGGTCAAATAAATAACTCGAGTAGCGAGCGACTCGCCAACACTATCACCGCGTAAATCAACCGCCACACCAGATTGCTTAGCAATATTATCTGGCACCAGTTTTGTCGTCATTCCCGATTCAATCGCAGCGATACCGTTCACTTGCATCACGCTCAGAAATAACTGATAGATCTCATCACGGGACAGGGCTTTGTTAGAGATGACTGTCACATTGCCATTGATACGTGGATCGAGCACAAAGTTTTGATCTGTGATGGTCGCAACTTCATTGATAAAGGCTTTGATATCAGCATCTTGTAAATTGACTTTCCAGCTCTCAGCATTGGCAAGACCAATACCAGCAGCCCATAACGGCACTGCTAGACAAAGTGGCCGACACAGGCGCATCAAACGCTGCAGGCTACGATACAAAGGCGTGGCTGAAAAATTCTGAAAACTTACCATATTGATGATTACCTACAGTGATATTGCTTACTATGTGCTGAGTTTTTAAGGAGCAATTTTGCTAAAAACCTACCTTGCTAGAACTGCTGGCGAATCGTAATAACTTGCTCACCACGTTGAACCTCTATCTGCGCTTCACCTGCTTGCTGTACTTGCTGAAGTACACCAGCATCCTGCGCAGGGTTATTACCCACGCTCTGTCCGTTGACGGTCAGTACCTTATCGCCCGGCTCTAAACCTAAACGATTACGTAGGCCAGCAGGCATCGCCGCTGTGACTTGGTAGCTTTCACCTGATGCCATCACACCCATCCTACTTAGATAACTGGCAGGGTTTTCTTGCAAGGCCGTAACCGCTTCTTCGATAGCTGACTGTGGATTACTTGAAGTGTCTGCGCCAGTTGTCCCTTCTGCCTCAGGAACAGCGTTTTGTACTGGTTGGGGCGCTGTAGGCAACATGCTATTATTTGGCAAACGCTGGTTACTTATTCCGCTTGCTAGCATATCACTTTGGTCTAATGGCATTGCCTCTGGCATTTTAATAAAGGTTTCTTTATCGTTAGCATCAGCGATGATAACTGAATTCCAGTCAACAGCCACGAGCGTATAATCGCTGTTTTTTAGCTCATCACCGATGCGGTAATTTTTGACTTCGCCATTAACATTCAGTAAGGCGGAAGACATGCTCTCAGGTATGGCTAGCAGTACGCCTTTTAGCTCAATGTTAGGAAGTGGTTGCACGGCTGCGGTAATAGGATCGGGCTCAGCAAAGATTGCAAATAAGCCACTATAATCATTGGTAGATTTGGCACTATTTTGTAGAGGCGCTAAAGGCAATGCAGGTGCTAAAGGCGCTGCTAGCAATAACCATAAAAGACGGGCGGCTGTCCAGCATAGCCAAGCAATGGCTAACAATAATAGCCAACCTGAAAAGCGATTGAGAGTATTGATAACAGGTTTTAGGCTTGCGGCAATATTAAGCATTTAGTTCGCCCCCAAACCAGCTAACAATGGCTGGCGCACACTGACAACTGGCGTATCTTGGGGGGCTTGTCCTTTATACTCAGGCATGTTCTCTAGCAAGCGCTGCGTCAAACTGACATCGAGCATATTATCGCTGTCGAGATACAGATCTCCCAAACGCTTATCTTGATTGTTCAATAAATTAATATGGAGCAAATCTCTATTGTTTTTTTGCTCTGTACTAAGCTCGGCTCTTAGAGCAGGCATCGTAATATAAAAAACTTTGCCACCACTAGGATAGCCTACCTCACCGCCAACCCAAGTCAATTGACCATCCGCTGCACTAAATCCGCCAGCGTCTTTAGCAGGTTCACTACTAGATGCATCACTTTTATCAGACTGACGCGTTAGCGATACATTATTTACTTGAATAGGGGTATTCGGCAGCTGCCAGTTGACCACACTCGCTAGCGTCTCAGGTGCAATTTTTCCACTCATGTTGTCAACTTGCCATGAGTTTAACCCACGTTTAACTTGCCCATTCAGACGTGTCTGTGATGAGTGAATATTGACGTCCGCACCTAGCTTACCTATGAGTAACTGCCAAGGCTGCCATGACCATTCTGCCATACCTGTAAGCGACGACGATGACATAGGCAACTGCCAAATAGCAGCACCTTGCCATACATTGCCAGATACATGCTGGACATAAGGCGTATCTGGCGCGTATTTCTCAAGTAACCATGCTGCTGGCATTTGCAAAACAGCAAATAGCGCAAACAACACAAACCCCACTAGCCACCAGAGCTTACGAGGACGTTTATGAGAAAACTCAGATACTTGGGTCACAGTCGTACAACTCTTATATAAGACAAAAACGTCATTATCATAACAAACAATGGCATATAGATGACAGAAAAAAAGCCAGTATCTTTTTGCCAAAATACTGACAGTAAAGATACTGGCTTTTATTTTCTCGAAAGCAGCTATATCTATCGCTAAATGGTTGTAAATACACCATTATAAATAGCAACTTCAAGCTGGCTCACAGAAATTAACTTTATAGGAAAACAGCTAATTAAATAGCAAAATCTTCGATATCACGACCTGCTGCTAGCGCTTCAACTAACCACGTTGGCTTACGGCCACGGCCAGTCCAAGTTTCACTATGGTCATCAGTATTGCGATATTTAATACTGCGTTTTTTCTCTAACTTTTCACCAGCTTTCAGTATCTCTTCGATCGTTGCATTGCTATCTTCTGCAATCTGCTCGAACTGCATATAGGCATCATACAAACGTTGATGTTGTTTTTTGGCGATAAGTTGTTGAGCGTTTTCAGTGATAGCACGTAACTCATCTACGTTCAAATTTTCTAAATCAATTGCGTTATTTTTGCTCATAATAAATCCAACTATAAAATAAGAGTGTGGCCTCTATTGAGGTATTGTTTTTCGTGAAAACATGCGGAGAACAAATCGTTCATTGGCCATTAAATCTATGTATAAAATATAATTAATTCTAAAGAATATTTAATTTCTAATAACAGCCCGAACAATCCATTATAAATAGAAAATATATAGCGATAGATGCTCATTGTATCCATTTTGAATAAAATTAGTTTTAGATAAATCTAAACACATAAGTCACCATGCTTTATATATTGCTATTATAGCTTTGAAAGCATCTTCTAATAATAAAACAAAATTCTAGTACTTTGACTACTGCTAGAATTTCGCAATGATATTTCGACAAAAATCTACTGTTAAAATAATAGAGTAGTAAGTCAATGCACTATACTCTCAAATACTGCTAATCTTGGAGATAGTTTTGCATTAGCTCTGTAACTTGCTATGTCGTTCCTACGGTACTTTCTGAATAAGTTAACCATTTCATATAAAGATCTATTATCCAAATAGCTTTCGATTTATTAATAAGAAACAAGTAAAACTTTGGCTATTATCATCGAAATTTATTTTATTTAAAAACGATCAATATATATTAACTATACGCCATATAAAGTTAGTATAGCAATTTTTAAAACTAAACGTCACTAATCATAATTATTTTTTGGTACAAACGGTCAATATAGAGTATAGAAGGTAGTAGGCATACTAGCTAATGTGAAAACCAATAGTATTAAACCAATGCCAAATAAACTTAAGTTTAATCGTTTAGGTATTAAGAGCATATTAAATAAATTAAAAATTATTCAATAAAAAATTAGTTTAGCTACGTTAAAAAGTATCAACTGAATTATATTTTTGGATTTAGTTAATCCTCTATAAAAGAGCTACAGCGTTAACCTCGCTTGAAGTATCACAGTTACATCTGCACTCAGTTGCCTTATATCTCTTTTAAACTGAATCAACTATAGCAAGCATTAAAAAAGCCCTGCAGTTGCAGGGCTTTTTTACATTAAAGTCTAAGGTATATCTTAGAACGGAATATCATCATCTACAGGGCCGTCTGGCATTGCTGTAGGCTTAGATTGTGCAGGTTTCTGTGCTGGCTGATTGAACTGGTTTTGCTGAGCAGGCGCTTGATTGTTAAAACTGTTCTGACCACCTTGAGCCGCTGGTTGGTTATAGCCGCCTTGATGTGCCATCTGGTTATTTGCTTGCTGACCAAAGTTGTTCTGGTTGTTTTGACTACCTTGATTATCGTAGCCGCCACTTTGACCTTGGTTTTGACCGCCGCCAGTTTGACCATCGAGCATCTGCATTTGTTCAGCACGAATCTCAGTAATATAACGGTCTTGACCACTTTGGTCTTGGTATTTACGTGTACGCAAACTACCTTCGATATAGACTTTGCTGCCTTTGCGCAGGTATTGCGCTGCGATTTCACCTAGACGGTTAAAAAGTGCGATACGATGCCACTCTGTCGCTTCTCTTTTTTCGCCGCTTTGCTTGTCTGTCCACTGCTCTGATGTCGCAACCGAGATATTGGTCACGCTACCGCCATTGCTAAATTGGCGTGCCTCAGGATCTGCTCCGAGGTTACCGATGATGATAACTTTATTGACTCCGCGCATAATACCGTCCTTTTACTTATGAATAGTTTAATAAATTGTTTTAATCGTTATCTGATAGCGTCAGTTGGCACTATCAATTGTATAATTTTACTTTAACCAATTTTTACCGGAATATCTATAGGCTACCTATAGTGCACGTCAGTCTATGTCGCTTAGACACTCTATCTTGATATACTAGTCGATATTGTAGAGTCTAATAAATAATAGGTAATAGGTAATAGATAAATATGCTGCTATTTTGCCATTTTAAGACGCTGAAGACCACCATCTACCTTTATCGATATTGCATAGCACCTAACTTGTTATCAAGTGATATAGAAATTTCTAGTTCGCATCAGAAGGCTTACGATGCATACTTAACGTCACGCTACCCAGCTCTATGCCGAATTTTTTCATCACTGAGCGATTGAGCATGACATCTTCATTGATAAGATACATCCAATCATCGAACGTCACTTTATAGGTTTTGTCCTCGACAGGTAACTCTAATAAGTAATTCCAGTGCAACGTATTGCCAACCACTTGCCCTGTTGCCTCACCAATGACATCACCTGCCACACCTTTCCAACTACCATCTGCCTGCTCAGTCAGGCGCCATATACGCTGCGATTTCGTGCCATCTGCCCACGAGAACTTCTCGTTTAGGACAATGACACCATCTCCCTCATGGGTTGCATCAATATCAACATAAAAGCGCTTTTTGACTTCGCCATTTCGACCTTGGAACATACCCCAACCATCGATTTGACCCGAAAAAAACTCATGCATGTCGAGCGTTGGTGTGGTGTTCTGATACGCCTGAATATTTTGCGTAGCACAACCAGAGGTCAGCAGCATGGCTGATAAACCAAGACCTACTGTTAACTTAGCTATTGAGCGATGCGCCTTCTTTTTAACCTCAATGACATTACCAGACAACATCTTAAATTTACTCATATTAATTCCTTTTAAATAGAGATAAATAGTTAGTTTCTACTTATTGATACTGGTGGTTTATGAGATTGCTGTCTGTGCAATTTTTGCTATTTGGCTTTATTTCTATATAAAAACATAAGTCTAAAGCTGTTATATATCATATTAAATATCTAGCGGACTTTGCGCCAAACTCGATAGCTGTTGACGAGAATCATCCGTCAACTGTGTCTTATCTAACTTCAAATAAGCGACTTGCTCTTTTGCCATTACGACCAGCTCATCAACACCATCTACTGCCAGCATTTGCCGTGACCAGTCTTGGATATTGATGTCTTTGGGAATAGTAACCGTCGTGCTCGATAGATAAGGTGGCTGAGAAATGGGAATAATGATAAGCAATGCGGCACCCATAATAATAGCCAGTATGCCCCACGCCAACAAATTAGGCTGGCTTAATAACAGACCACCCATTGCCCCGCCTACAAATGCTCCAAAGAACTGACTAGAAGAGTTAAGCCCCATCGCGGTCGCTTTATTGGCGACTGGTGCACGCTTAGATATCCATGAGGGAATCGTCGCCTCAAGCAGGTTAAAGCCCATAAAGTACAGCAGCAAGCCCAATATAATACCAATACCGACCTGACTACCAAGCGCGAGTATGGCTAAAGCGGCGGTCATTAATGCGATTGCACCCAAAAACACCTGACGCATTTTGCGTTTCTTTTCAGCGATGATAATAAACGGTATCGCGATGGCGAAGCCAATAAACAATAGTGGCAAATACACCATGCCTTGCTGACGTACTGATAAGCCAAGTACGTCACTGAGCTGGTGCGGCAATATCACAAATATCGCCGTCATCGTTAGGTGTAGCGCAAAGATACCGATATGTAAGCGGTTAAGATCGCCAATCTTGAGGACAGTGGCTAACTGTTGACCAATGGTTTTGTTATCCAAATTATGCTTAAGCACGCGCATAGGCGTCGGTACCACCACCAATAGCAGCATCGCCAAAATAGCAAATCCTGAAGTTAGCCAAAATAGCCCAGAGATACCGAGCGAGCCGACTAATAATGGACCAAAGGCAAACGCAAGCATAATAGAGGTCGCAATCGTCAGACCCATCGTGGCCATCGCCTTGGTACGCATTTCCTCACGAGTCACATCAGCCAATAATGCCATAAGCACAGCAGAGACCGCACCACTACCTGCCAGCGCCCGACCAATAATCACTTCGTAAATATCAGTCGCATTTGCTGCAATCATGCCGCCGACAGCGAACAGTATCAACCCTAGAAAAATAATAGGCTTACGCGGAAATTTATCAGCAGCCAAACTCATCGGTATCTGAAAGATGGCCTGCCCTAAGCCATAAATACCAACGGCCAACCCAATCAAAAACGGCGTCGCGTGTGCATAATTGTCACCGTATACAGAAAATACCGGCACAATCATAAACAAGCCAATCATACGTAAGGCAAAGATGCCACCGACTCCGAGGATTGCCCGTTTCTCTACGCTATTCATACTTGCCTCACTGGTTGATCATTGCTGGTTGCTCACTGCTATCTTTCATGACTAACACTGTGCCATACCGTGATTTATCACTACTGGTTTATCAAGGCATTGGCCTATAAATCAAGCCCCCTAGTATAAGACATTCGCCGTTTGGTTGCCGAGACTTTTGTCTTACTGGTGCAGTAACGTATGCGCCCTTAACCCAAGCCATTCATATTACGAGATTATTTTGTTACCAACTGCATCAGATGCACAGTGACACCTTGAATAATGCTGTCACCATGACAATAAAGTAAAACGTTGTCAGCAAAATTAATGGCTCACTCATCATATCTATATAACGACGAACGCTTCTATAAAATGACATTTTTGGTCAAAACCATAACAAACGATGCCTGTTACTTAACACTGATTTGATTTAGATTTGATTAGTCCTATAAAAAACAGTCATAGAAGCGACAAGCAACATAAAGCCAAACAATAATAGAAAACGAATAACTAGGCTGGCATAACTTTTACCTTATCAATGTATGTACCTTTTATAACGACACTACTTATAACAACATCATAAATTTAGAATTATTCACGTTTTAACCAACCACTTTACTGATCTATATTTACTTTTAACTTGAGATATTTCCCAATCCCCTTTTAGCAAATAGGAAACCTGTAACCGATGGCACATGACCATATCGCAATACGCGGCGCACGTACTCATAATTTAAAAAACATCGATTTAGACATCCCACGAGATAAATTCGTGGTAATTACTGGCCTATCTGGCTCTGGTAAATCTTCGTTGGCATTTGACACCTTGTATGCCGAAGGGCAACGTCGTTATGTCGAGAGTTTATCGGCCTACGCGCGTCAGTTCCTCTCACAAATGGAAAAACCTGATGTCGATAGTATCGAGGGTCTATCCCCTGCGATTGCTATCGAGCAAAAATCAACCAACCATAACCCACGCTCGACTGTCGGTACGATTACCGAAATTTATGACTATCTGCGTCTACTCTATGCACGTATCGGTACGCCATATTGCCCTGAGCACGGTGAGCCAATGGTTGCGCAGTCGGTCACTGAGATGGTCGATCAGGTCATGGCATTGCCAGATGATACTAAGATTATGATCTTGGCACCCGTCATTCGCGAGCGTAAAGGCGAGCATACTGTCTTGCTTGAGCAGCTGATTGGACAAGGTTTTGTCCGTGTGCGCGTTGATGGTGATGTCTATGACACTGATGAGCTACCGACGTTGGATAAGAAGAAAAAACATACCATCGAAGTAGTGGTCGATCGTTTTAAAGTCCGTGATGACTTGGGCAACCGTGTCGCTGAGAGCTTGGAGACGGCGCTACGTTTGGGTCAAGGACTGGTCACGCTGCACTTTATGGATGGTAATCCAAAAGAAGGCGGTGATGAAAACCAAGTCATGTCAGCCAAGCACTCATGCCCTGTCTGTGATCGTGCAGTGCCTGAGCTTGAGCCACGTATGTTTAGTTTTAACAACCCATATGGTGCATGCCCAAGCTGTGATGGTCTCGGAAAACGTCAATATTTTGCCGCTGAAAAACTGATTACTCATCATGAGAAGTCACTTAACCAAGGCGCAATCAATGGTTGGGACAAGCGTCATGCGTACTATTTTGGTTTGCTTAGCACGGTCTGTAAGTATTTCAAAATCGATATGGATGCGCCATGGCAGGATTTATCTAAAGAGCAGCAAGACCTTATCATGCATGGCTCTGGTAAAGAAAAACTGACCTTTAATTTTACCGATGAGCGCGGTCGTAAGACCAATAAGACTGTACCATTTGAAGGTGTGCTTCCCTATCTAGAGCGTCGTTATGCCAAGACGCAAAGTAACCTTGTCCGTGATGAGTTAGCCAAATATCTGGCAGATACCACTTGTAACGTCTGTGACGGCGCGCGTCTGAATGAAATCTCACGCAATGTCCGTGTCGATGACCAAACCATCGCTCAAATCGTCAAGCTGTCTATCGGTGATGCGGCCGACTATTATAAAACGCTAAAGATTGGCGGTCATAAAGGTGAAGTAGCTGAAAAAATCTTTAAAGAGATTAATGAGCGCTTAAACTTTCTCGTCAGCGTTGGACTAGATTATTTAACCCTTGCTCGCTCTGCCGAGACACTATCAGGCGGTGAAGCGCAGCGTATTCGTCTGGCCAGCCAAATCGGTGCAGGTTTGATGGGCGTCATGTATGTACTTGATGAGCCATCCATCGGTCTGCATCAGCGTGACAACGATCGCCTGCTAAAAACCCTAACGCGCTTGCGTGATTTGGGCAATACGGTACTGGTCGTTGAACATGATGAAGATGCGATTCGCCAAGCGGATCACGTTATCGATATCGGTATCGGTGCAGGCGTACATGGCGGCCATGTCATCGCTCAAGGTACAGTCGATGACATCATGGCAAACAAAGAATCGCTGACTGGGCAATATATGTCTGGTAAGAAGAAAATCGAGATTCCAAAAGTTCGTCATACTGCCAAGACTATGGACGTCGAAGTCACAGGTAAGGCCAAACCTAAGAAAGTTCCGATGACGATTGAGCTAAAAGGCGCATCAGGCAATAACTTGCACGATGTGGATTTGACCATTCCTGTTGGTATCATGACTTGTATCACGGGTGTCTCAGGTTCAGGCAAATCAACTTTGATTAACCGTACCCTTATGCCATTGGCAGCGACTCAGTTAAACAATGCCTCAACGCTGATTGCCGATAAGTTTGAAAGCATCAGCGGTCTTGAGCATTTGGACAAAATGGTCGATATCGATCAAAGCCCAATCGGTCGTACACCGCGTTCAAACCCAGCGACTTATACGGGTGTGTTTACCCCTGTGCGTGAGATGTTTGCCCAGACACAAGAAGCGCGTGCCCGCGGTTACAAGCCTGGCCGCTTTAGTTTCAACGTAAAAGGCGGACGCTGTGAGATGTGCCAAGGCGATGGTCTCATCAAAGTTGAGATGCATTTCTTACCCGACATGTATGTGCCGTGCGATACCTGTGAAGGAAAGCGCTACAACCGCGAAACCTTAGAGATTCACTATAAAGGTAAGAGTATCGCTGATGTGCTCGATATGACGGTTGAAGATGCCACTGAGTTCTTCTCAGCGATACCAGCGATCTATCGTCGTCTGCAAGCCTTGATGGATGTGGGTCTTGGCTATATTCGCTTAGGTCAGTCTGCGCCTACGCTATCAGGTGGTGAAGCGCAACGTGTCAAACTGGCGCGTGAGCTTGCCAAGCGTGATACGGGACAGACGCTCTATATCTTGGATGAGCCAACCACTGGTTTGCATTTCCATGATATCGATAAACTTCTCACTATCCTGCATGCCCTACGCGATAAAGGTAATACTATCGTGGTCATCGAGCATAACTTGGATGTTATCAAAACCGCAGACTGGGTGATTGATCTGGGCCCTGAAGGCGGTAAAGGTGGCGGATTAATCATCGCTGAAGGCACGCCTGAACAAGTAGCCGAAGTCAAAGAATCCTACACGGGCATATTCTTAAAGCCAATGCTAGAGCAAGGCATGAAAGAAGTCAGCTAATACTATTAGTCATGATTGATAAAAGGCTACTCTTCATAGGGTGGCCTTTTTATTGGGTGGAATAAGGCATTGTCTAGCCTGCACACTGTAGGTCTTGATTGATATATATCAAGACCTATAGTGCATTGCGTTACTTTTCTTAATATTTATTAAAGATATTTAAACATTAAATGTATTAATCTTTAAGGGGTTAGATATGATGCGTAGACGCATACGATATAGAAATAACTGGTTAACAACCTTGTAGCAAGTGATAGCACGTACAAATTGACACTGCTCACCCTTATACCAACCCTAAAACCTTTAAGGACTTTTTATGAAAAAATTACTGTTCATTATCTTGGCATCTACTGTTGGCGTTAGCGCCTGTGCGTCAAGCGGTACATCAAATGGCACAAGCGATCGCAATCATCAAAGACCTGCGATGTCTGCTGATATGAAACAAGCGATGGATGATTGTGCTCAACGAGCTGGCGTAAAAATGTCTAAAGAAAGTCGTCCAAGCCAAAGTGATATGAAAAAACTAGAAGCCTGTATGACTGCAAAGGGGTTTGAGAAGCCTGCAGGCCAAGGTCGTCACTAATAACTGGTATTTGTTAGATAATCATTGATGAAAGGCCACTCTTTAGGGAGTGGCCTTTTTTTGTGTTTAAAATTAGCTTAAGTTCTATTAGTACTTTAAACTGACTATTACAATTTATAAGTAATAATTTGCTTTTAAGGTAAAAGATTTAATGCAAATTTTTAGTGGAATAAAACCAAATTTTAAATTAATGGTCTTGAGCTTGGCTTTAATTTTGGTTAGCAACAGCAGTCATGCTATATCAAAAAAATGTCTGATAGACGAAGGCTATAGCCTACCTGAAAATACCAGAGTAGAGTTATTTGAGTGCTATCACAATGGTTTTGTTGAAGGCTTAGTCGTCGTTGTTCGAGGTGAAGTATTTGGCGAAAATAATAAATACGGCTTTGCAAATAAACAGGGTCAAATCATTATACCACTCAACTTTGACCACGCATCTTCTTTCAAAAATGGCTTTGCTAAGGTAGAACAACAAGGAAAATTTGGTTTTATTAATCTTAAAGGTGAACAGCTTGTGCCTATTGAATATGATTCGGCAAGGTCATTTTCAGACAGTTTTGCCGTCGTTGAAAAGGCAGATAACTATGGCTTTATCAATACGCAAGGAGAGGTTGCAATACCACTAATATATGATACAAGCTGGGATTTTTTAGGAGGTTTAGCACTCGTTGGGTTAAACGATAAAATTGGTATAATCAATCCTAAAGGGCAATTGGTTATACCTATAGAATACGACACTGCCTACCCTGCTGGCGTTGGTGACGAGCTAATAGCTTTAAAAAAAGAAGATAAATGGGGCTATGCAGATAGGACAGGCCAAATTATTGTGCCATTTATATATGATGAAGCGCGGTCCTTTAGTGAGCAAGATAATGGTCTTGCACATGTTAAAAAAAATGGTAAGTTTGGCTATATAGATCTACAAGGACAAGTAGCAATACCTATAGAATATGAAATCTTAGGAGCATTTATAGATCAAAAAATTCTAAACGAAATTAGTTTATATCCTGAAGAGCTGGCAAAAGTCAAAAAAGATGGCAAGACTTTTTATATTAATAGAGAAGGCGAAAAACTTGGCATATTTTATTTAGTTTTTAGAACAGTTCTACTTAGCATATGGCCATATATATGGCAGTTATTCTTACAGTTTTTTTTGATTGTAGTGCTCATTACAGCAATAATCAAAATTAGTCAGATTATTGTCGGAAGGTTGAAAACTTAGTAGACAGTTTAAGCAGAGCTTATAACTTCTGCTATTCTTGAGTTTTACGACTAATTTTTTGGATTTCATATCTCGGTACCAACCTATCCCTCATTATAATTAGCTTTCAAAATTTCAATGTCTCTTAAAATTTATGTATGGTTTTAGCTGATTTGAGCCACTTAGATAAACGGCCAACCAATGAGCTACCCACCCTCCCTACACCAACAATTTCTCCAAGCTTAAACGCATTTTATCTGAGATAGCAGTCGGCTTTCTCGTTTCAGCATCGACATACACATGGACGAATCGACCTTGCGCCACCGCCGTTGCCTCAACATCATTTTCATCAGCATTGAAAACCGCGACTAGATAGCTGACCGAAGAGTTACCAATTTTAGTCACGCCAATGCCGACTTCTAGCTCGTAGGTTGGGTTGACGAAGGAATCCCAACAATCCAATATTAAGCTAGGTTAACATTAAATTCTTCGTAGGGTTGGGTGTCGCAAGCTCCACCCAACCTACAAGTTAAACATTTTTCAGAATTAAGATATAAAACCAGTTAACCTAAACAAACTCCCTCTCAACATTCATTACCCTTGCATCTACCGTACGTTCTAGCTTTTCCTCAATTTGACTACATTGCGACTCGACCTCACGTTTAGATAGTCCAACGATCACAAACGTCCATTCGCTCGCGTCATGGCGCGCGCGGCCGTCGCTCTCACAAACTGCGACGCTTGGCGTATTGCCAAAGCGCGCATGCAAGCCGCCCATACGGTGGCGTTTCTCTTTTAGCGAACTACAGCCGGGTAATGAAAACGTCAGCGTCAAAATAGCGATATGCATTTTATGCTCCTTATCAAAAAATTTTACAATAGCATCCAATATAATATCCGTTAATGCCTGCGCATCAGCACCTATACCCTTTATAATAGTGTATCAATACCAACCAATCTGCGTATCTCAACCATGACCTCTATCAGCTACGTAAAGCAGCAGCGCATTACCCGACTATGCGTGCGCTGCGGACTACTCCTTATGCAGTATGGCGCTGAGTCTGCCGTGGTGGTGGACTTATCCAAACGCTTGGGGCTTGCCTTGGGAATGAACAGCGTCGAATGTTCGCTGAACTTCAACGCCATTACCCTGACGACTATCTGTGACGAGCGCTGTATTACCACCACCAGAGATACGATCAATCAGAGCATCAATGTCAATTTATTGGTACAGATCCAGCAAATCGTCAACAAGACCGAAGCCACTGTCGATCACAATGACTTGATTGACCGCACTACCCTTGCTTTTGATGAGTTGGATAAGACCGTATATCCAACGTGGCTAGTAAGTATATTTGTTGGTGCCTCTTGTGCGGCGTTTGCTTATCTGAATGGAGGTAGTTGGTCGATTACTGCGGTGACATTCATCGCGGGTATGGTGGCGATGTTTACTCGTATTTATTTGTCCAAGCACCACTTTAACCCTTTTATCACGGTCATTGTGACCGCTTTTATTGCCTCGCTCATTGGCGCGACGACCTACTACTTTGATATTGGCAATAATGCCGATATTGCCGTGGCCTCTAGTGTATTGCTATTGGTGCCTAGCTTTCCATTGATTAACTCTTTGTCCGATATCTTAAAAGGCTATGTCAATATTGGCGTTGGGCGTGCGGTCTTTACCTATATGCTTACCTTATCCGCGTGCGTCGGTATCGTGATGGCATTGGTTTTACTTCGCATACAGCACTGGGGGTTTTAAGATGTGGTTTATTAAAACCGTCATACTGTCTTGTATCATCACCCTTGGTTGGACGCTGATGTTTAGCGTACCCAAACGCTACATCCTGCCGTGTTTGCTGATGACCGCGTTTGGCTTTGGACTAAAGACTGCCCTTGTTTATCAACACATCCATATCGTGGTTGCTAGCTTTTTTGGGGCGATGCTTGCCAGCTTTTTGGGTGTGTATTTTTCTAAGAAATATACTCTGCCGCCCAAAGCGCTCATCTCGCCTAGCGTCATTTGTATGATGCCCGGTATCGCTGCTTATAAGGCGATGGTCAGTATGGTGCAGATTGGCTATTTTGGCTTTTCAGACGAGTTATTTAGCCAAATGATGGTGTACTTGTTTGAAGCGCTGTTTGTCACCTCAGGATTGGTGCTTGGCTTGTCTATTCCGGGACTATTATTTTATAGACGTCGTCCTATTGTATAAATGGGTTTGAGTGGATTTAAATATCCAGATGTTGGGCTTTTCTTAACCAAGCCCTGTTGATACTCTAGCGATTCAACATACGCTAACCATAAAAAACTTGTAAGATGGATGATAAGACCCATTACAGTAGAGTCAGAAACAGCACCCATAACAACTTAATAAAGAGACCGTATTATGACCAAACATTATGACTATATCTCTATTGGCGGCGGTAGCGGTGGCATCGCGTCACTCAACCGTGCAGCCAACTATGGCAAAAAATGCGCCATTATCGAAGCCAACCAACTGGGCGGCACTTGTGTGAATTTGGGCTGTGTTCCCAAAAAAGTAATGTGGTATGGCGCGCAAGTAGCTGAAGCCATCCATAAATATGCGCCAGACTATGGTTTTGATGTTGAGTTA
Source organism: Psychrobacter sp. NPDC078631 (assembly GCF_050268165.1). Classification (NCBI taxonomy): domain Bacteria; kingdom Pseudomonadati; phylum Pseudomonadota; class Gammaproteobacteria; order Moraxellales; family Moraxellaceae; genus Psychrobacter; species Psychrobacter sp. NPDC078631. The sequence continues at coordinate 259,404 of NZ_JBNNGG010000003.1, forward strand.
AAAGGTTTTGACTTCCAAAAGCTGGTACAGAGCCGCCAACAATATATCGAAAACATTCACCGCGCTTATGACAATAACTTGGCAAAAAACGGCGTAGAAGTGATCAAAGGCTTTGCCAAATTTGTCGATACCAATACCGTAGAAGTAAATGGCGAGCTGATTACCGCTGACCATATTTTGATTGCTACGGGCGGTCATCCTATTCAGCCAGATATCAAAGGCGCAGAATACGGCATCGACTCTGACGGCTTTTTTGCGTTGAATCATTTGCCAAAACGCGTGGCGATTGTGGGCGCTGGCTATATCGCTGTCGAGATCGCAGGCGTGTTAAACAGTCTGGGTGCCGAAGTGCATTTGTATGTACGCAAACATTCACCACTCCGTACGTTTGACCATACTATCGTAGAGACTTTGCTGATAGAAATGGAACAAGCCGGTATTAAGTTACACACCAATACCCTAATCAGTGAAGTCAATAAAAATGACGATGATAGCCTCGATTTAACCACCAATGATGGCGGTGAAGACTGTATCGATACTGTCGACTGCTTGATTTGGGCCATTGGTCGCGCGCCATCGACTGATGGAATCAATCTGCAAGTGACAGGGGTCGAGACAACCGAGACGGGTAAAATCAAAGTCGATAAATTCCAAAACACCAATGTCGATGGTATTTATGCAGTCGGTGATATTATCGAAAACAGCGTAGATTTAACGCCTGTAGCGATTGCCGCTGGTCGCCGCTTATCTGAGCGTTTGTTTAACAATAAGCCTAATGAGCATTTGGACTACTCGTTGATACCGACGGTAATTTTTACCCATCCGGCTATCGGTACGATTGGCCTGTCTGAAATCGACGCGGTAGAACGCTATGGCAAAGAAAACATCAAGTGTTATACCTCAAGCTTTACCGATATGTATAGCGCAGTCACTCAACATCGTCAAAAATGCACCATGAAACTAGTATGCTTGGGCGATGATGAAAAAGTTATTGGCTTGCATGGAATTGGTTTTGGCGTCGATGAGATGATTCAGGGCTTTGCAGTCGCTATTAAAATGGGCGCGACTAAAGCTGACTTTGATAATACCGTTGCCATCCATCCAACTGGTTCAGAAGAGTTTGTGACGATGCGCTAGACTCACTGTTTAACATTTCTCTTAGTCTTAGCTATTATAAAAAAGGATGCCTTTTGAGCGTCCTTTTTTATTGTCAGTCATTACGTAAGCATATAGCTTCGTAGGTCTAAAAATAGCTCATTACTTTTATATCGCACTGATGACTACTGTATTTTTCTAATCATTATTTGCATTAAGAAATTTAAAGCAAGGCATACTGACAGCGCAATCCCGATGCTGTTATGATGCGCTTAATACTGACCGTTGAGAGATGACTGTGTGGCAGGTGTACTTATTTATATTACCGATTGGGCTTGGGATAATGACGCTGGCAGCAAGCCTATTGTTTTTGTTCGCTTATCTGATGTCGGATGATAATGCCACGCGCTTGCCAGCATTTAACTGGTTCAAGCGCTTGATTATTGTAGCATTTATGCTGCTGAGTATCGGTCTATTTATGACTTTTGGACATTTTTGGGGTTGAGCGAGATAGAATATTTTTTAGTGTTTTTTACTAGGCCAACTTGATTAGCTAACGATTTTTTCTAGTTCTAATAGCTCTAAATCATCACGCTTTGGCTCGCCATTATTGCCATCGTTTGGAAACGGCATTTTATTACCATTGAACTGATAACCACGGCGCTGATAGTAAGCCAAAAGCTCAGGACGATGACTTAAGATAGACATGGTCAGACGGCTAGGCTGACTCAGTGACTGTAAGTGGCGATCTGCAAAGGTCTCAGCCGCTTGTAAAATCACGTTGCCGACACCCTTCCCTTGTAGCACAGGATGTACCGCAAACATGCCGATATAGGCTTTCTTATTCGAGGCAGCATCAGTTTTGATATCGACAGCGATACAGCCAAGTATCTCACCCGTTTCTTCTCCACCACGGTGGCCTGTTGTGGTTTTTGGATAAACGAAATAATAGTGCTTAGGGTCATTGATTACGGCAGCGAGCTCCGCTGATGTGGTCCTGATACCACCTATCAAATCGGCCTCATTGGTCCAACCTGCTGTCTCACGATAGCAGCAGTTCAATAACTGCTCAAGTGCGCCAATATCATCTAATGTCGCTTCACGCAAAAATATCGACTCTTTATTAAAGTGGTCTATTTTTATATTGCTGTTATTTATATTATTTTCGCTCATATTATAATTTTTCCTTTTCCGTCTATGGATAGTTGCATTCAAATAATTTCGATACAAGAAAACCGAGTGCAAGCTATACATTAGTATACTTAATGAGGGTAACGATGTAGCGGATTTATATGGATTTGACTATAAAAAGACTGACTTAGATCACTAAGCCAGTCTAGGGTATGTCATTAATTAGATTGTGCGGCTTAAAATGAGAAAAATTGTAGATAAACGAGGAAGAAATTGCCGTCAATATGAACATATTTGCAAGGTTTCTGACGATGTTTAGCAAAATTTAGCCATTTTAAGACCACTAAATGTGTTCATGTGCTAATTGATGACATACCCCAGATACTAATACTTATTGCTTGATAGTACTAGCGCGATAATGCATGGGCTTGCTCAATAATATCGAGCCCTGCATTAAGCTGCGCGCGCGTCGGTGCATGACCACGGCGTAATAGCTCGGAGAAGGCAACCAGCTCTTTATCACGTCCAAGCGTACTTGCTGCACTAGCCCGTGTATCCTCGCCTTCATCATCGAAGTAGTATTCGATATAATCATGCGTATCTGGCGTACCAAATAGGATATTATGATCTGGTGTCTCGGCATGTCCGATATAGCGTAGGCTCTTGCCATATTGCATGGTCCAAAAGAAAGGAATACGCGCCTCTAATGAGTCAACACTGTCATCATTTAGGATTGCAGCTGCCGTGACCATGCCATGCTGCAATGCTACGCGCCAATGCTCAATACGCATGCGACCCATTTGGTTGGTAGCTTTAGCAATATCACCTAGCGCGTAGACGCCATCGCGCAGCTGTAGATGCGCATCGACTTGTACACCATCTGGATCGTTAACTTCGCTCAATATCTCTGTGCGTGGAGACACGCCAGTACCCAGTATCACAATATCAGCGTCAATATGCTCGCCATTCGCCAGCGTGACACCGCCTACATTTGAGAAAGCCTGATTATTATTATCTCCATCCTTGTCCACTTGACGGTCAATCTTAGTGATTTCATTGACGGTTGCGTCAAACACAAAATTGATGCCCTTATCTTCATGTAACTTAATTAAGGCGTTACTTACCGTTTCAGAGACAATATTGCCCATCACGCGGCTACCTTGACCAATCACTGTAATAGAAGCTGTTGTACCAGCTTGTGCTAATGCCGAAGCGGTTTCCATACCGATAAAACCTGTACCGATAATCACCACACGCTGATCATGACTGGCCGCTTTAATTAATTTGGCATCACTCATACTACGTAGCGTATATACGCCATCTATCTCAGCACCTTTGATAAGTGGTAAGTTTGGTTTAGCACCAGTGGCGACAACCAAGAAGTCTGCGGTTTGTCGCTCGCTGTTGCTATCATCATCTTTGATGACAACGGTCGCTTCATTGGGTAGCACTTCACTAACCGTTTGGTTGAGGCGTAACTCAATATTGTTATTATCCGCCCAGTCAGCACCGCCCAATAGCAGCTTATTCTCGTCCACCTTGCCTGCCAAAAACGCTTTAGATAATAAAGGTCGGTTGTAAGGAGCCTTATCCTCTTTATTAATCAAAGTAATCTTGCCACCATAGCCACCCTGACGCAACTGATCGGCTGTCATAAATCCTGCACCGCCCCCACCAACGATAATAGTATGGGTGTCAGTCAATTTGTCATTTTCGACCTGCCTCGTTACCTGAGCTGAGGTATCGACTGTCAGATTATCACCATCATGAGTCAGCTCATACTGGGTCAAACCTTTTGTCGCTATCGGCTCTAATAGTGAGCCGTCGCGACTATCAAAAGTCGCATGATGCCAAGGACAGACTACCCGATTGCCACAACGTAATCCGTTACCCAAATCTGCACCCGCATGTGGGCACTTACCATCGAATGCACGGAACTCATCGTCATCGCGAGTGATTAAAATGATACTATCGTCTTCTTGCTTATATGATTTCATACCACCGCTTGGGATATCCGCTTTACTGATGGTGACTGTGTTGATCGTTGCGTCGGTCATAATGCTTCCTTAACAGTTATAATGATGTCTAATGACAGCAGGTTGAAAATGACCGTAACAAACCAGACAAATTCAACTTATCCTATTATTTTTAATATGCTATGCATTGATAGTAGCAAGAGCGCCTCGCACACGATGTTTTTTTGTATGTTTGCTGCGTTGCAAAACGTAATTATGCGACTTTGCTTTCCGCACTTCTTTTACTTCTAATCATTATTAATAAACAAAATAAAAGACGACCTTATGACTTCTCAAGACAACCAAAACGAAATAACTACTACTTCTCAAGACAGTTTAGATAACCCAGCTGCTACTATTGATCGAACAACTGTTGCTCAAAACGCTAATGAACGAACAGCCAGTGAGCAAATTGATATGGCTCATATGGATATTGCTACTATTACAGATACTGCAAATTTGCCACAGCCAAGTTTGCAGCCAATACAGCAAGCGACTTATAAAGCCAATACGACTGATTTTATCGTTAATGAGCTATTGCCGTTAGACTTCACTGGTGAAGGTGAGCATTTATGGTTGCATATTGAAAAATCAGGCATGAATACTGCTTATCTGGCGAAACTACTGTCAGAGTGGGCAGACATTCCATTACGTGACGTCGGCTACTCAGGGTTGAAAGATCGTCACGCGTTGACAACACAATGGTTCAGTTTGCGTATACCAAAAAAACAATTGCCACCTACTGAGTTTGCACCAGTAGACATCGGTGAAAATGAGACTGTCACTATCCTTGCACAGTACTGGCACAATAAAAAGCTCAATCGCGGTACGCACCGTGCCAATCAGTTTGTTATTACTTTACGTGATATTCAGTTTGCGAGCGTTGGTGACGAAAATGTTGATGACGAAAGTAACGTGTCACCTGAGCAACTACTATATGCAAAAGAGACCGTCAATCAGCATCTAACGCGCATTGGTGAAAACGGCGTACCCAATTATTTTGGTCCACAGCGTTTTGGTCGTCAGGGTAATAACGTCAGAGAGGCTTTATCACTGTTTGCTCGTTCACCGCGAGAGCCTCGTCCGCAGCCAAAAAAGAGCAAACGTAAGCGTGCACCGCGCGAGCAAAATACGATGGAATTGTCTGCTGCACGTAGCTTGATATTTAATGAGATATTGGCAGCGCGAGTGCGTAATGGCAGCTGGAACACTGGCCTAGCAGGTGAAGTGTTTAATTTAGATGGTTCAGGCTCGATATTCACTAGTGAAACACTAGATGATACGTTGCATGCTCGTATTGACAGTGGCGATATTCACCCAACGGCTGTGCTATGGGGCACGGGTAACGATAAAGTTACCGGTAGCGCTGCAGATTTAGAGATCGAGGTAGTACAATATAGCCCTCTACTTATGCAACTGGCAACTGGATTAGAGCAGCGCGATATTAAGGCGCAAAGACGAGCGCTGCGCCTACCGATTGAGGCGTTAAGTTGGGAGTGGTCGGACGATCAAACACTGGTATTAAACTTTACTCTGACTACGGGTAGCTTTGCCACAAGTGTGCTCGCAAGCTTGGTACAGCAATTAGCGTCTTGATTGTATTAAATAGAAGCCTCAATTGGACTAATCAATAGAATATCAGCCATACTAATAATACTTACATAGTGTTATCGATATGGCTGATCGTTAATAAATTAATGGCTAGCGGCTTTTGTAAAGCGATTGCTTACCCCCTTCTTTTTCAGCCCACATCTCATTTGCACTGACAACTTGATTGCGACCACGGTGCTTGGCTTCATATAAGGCCTTGTCCGCTGTGCTAATAAGTCGTTGGCAGATATCGCTAGGCAGCTTTTGTATTGAGGCAATTTGGCTCTCCGCGCGCTGAGTAGCAATTGGCTTGATAAGAGGTGACGTTCGAGCGACGGTCTTTTGCTGCGTAATCTTTTCATACCCTTGGACAATACAAGCTCGTTCTTCATGAGTTAAGGTATATAACCCAAAGCTTGCTGTCACATTAAAATCAGCCAGACCTTCAATCTTCATGACATGCTCAGCAATATTTAGCCGTAATTGCTCAGCTATCACCATAGCACTATCATGCTTCGTGTCTGGTAGTACAACCAAAAACTCTTCGCCGCCGTAACGACTGATGATTGACTCATCTGTTAACGACTGCGATAGCGTCTGCGATATTTCAATCAGAACCTGATCACCTACGTCGTGACCATAATTATCGTTAATCTGTTTGAACCAATCTAAATCTAATAGCATGACGCTTAAGTCTTGATATTCTCTCACCGTTGCCAAGGCATACTTCATCTTTTTCAGACCGTAGCGGCGGTTTTTAAGCTGAGTAAGCTCGTCCTGATTGGCATGTAGAAGGGTCTCAAACCGACTATCATCTAACACCAATAGCAAAGCACGAAACATATAAACAATAAAAATCGCTTTTGGTAGCGCTAAATATAAATGCGTCGATCGCCAAAAAAATGCGGATGAACGCTGTAGCTCGCTGATACTATCCCAATTTAAGACATTATTTTCAAAAGCCAACGCAGCAACCGCATTTTCAGCAGCCATAATCTCGTTGTAAGTTAGATAGTTATGACTTTCAAGCATGGGATGAATGACGGTCAATTGGCGTAAATTAGGCAGACTGATACCAAAGTAAGGTGACATGATCGCTAATAGCATCAAGATAATATGCAGCCAAAACATACGCCAAGCATAGCGGCGCTTAATCAGCATCATGCCAAGCATAGCACCGCCGACGAGCGACACGCCTGCAAACAGACTGCTGTACCCTATCATCACAATAACAGTAGAAATGTAGGCGGTGTAAACCAAAACCAAAGCTATCTGCCATCTGCTTAAGACAATATCGTTGTCATTGCTTGAGTGAAATAAGCCTTTGACCATGCATAAAAAGAACAGCCCGACAAAGCTAATCCCAAGCCATAATGGATATAGATAATGCATATTTACATAGGTGTTTAATGCATCTTGCTGCCACCAGACATACAAGCACCAGAACCAATGCAATGACACTTCTAACACGATAAATAAGGCCATCAGCGATGTTCGGTCAGCAGCCTGCCACTCAAAGATCATTTGAGAGATTTTGTTGTAACCTAGATGGGATATAGATACAGCCATAGAGGGGCTACCGCAGAGAGTGTAAATACATTAAAAGGTATAAATGCGTTGAATATATAAGTGCTAAAATCAAAGCTAAAGCATATTATCCGCCCTGAAACTTTCATATCAAGTGTTACAAGTTCTGGCTCTATTATCAATCTGTTTTACGCATTTATTTCCCAATAATTTCTCTATGAATGCAATTTTGTTTACTTACCCATTCTTAGCCTTATTCATCATGATAAATAAGGCCCTATTGCTATTGAAAACAACCTTATTAGAAATAACTGTAATAAAGTAAATCCTACTCACTAAGCAAGCGTTGCAAAAGACTCCCAAATCCCTTGCTGATCATCATTTAAAATAGGGACATCGCCCAAACGTCGCCAAGGCATGTTACTACCGTGAAAATCACTACCAATAGATGCCGCAAGACCATGCTCAGCAATGCTACGATCAACCATTCTGCGGGTACTAATTGGCTCACTAGTGGCTGGCAGTTCGCAAGCATCGCCGCCAAGCTGCGCAAACTCTTCGATCAGTTTACGTACGCGTGTCGCTGATAGTTGATATCGCGTGGGATGTGCGAGCACCGCTTTGCCGCCGCAAGCATGAATCAGTTCAATACCATGCTGCATCGTTAACGCCTCGATTGCTACATAAGCAGGTTTATTATCTGCTAGGTACTTATCAAAGGCTTTTTGAACGGTTTTGACTTCACCGCGCTCAAACAATACCTGTCCAATATGGGCGCGCCCGACTGCTTGTGGGTTGCCGCCTGCCTTATCGAGCACTGCTTGCCATAGCTCATCATAATTAATATCTAATAGCTCACTCAATTTTTCGGCGATACGCTGACCACGAGTGGCTCGACTGTCTTGCAGTTGCTGCAGCGTTGCGTGCATTTTTTCGCGATCAGTAAAGTCCAGTCCAAGTACATGAATGATTTTATTGGTGGATTTATTCTTTCCGTAACCACCGCTTAATGTATGTTCACAGCTGATTTCAACGCCATTAATAATCTGCATATCGCAGGCACTGGCAGCGACCCTTGCCTCGTCAATTCCTGCTAGCGTGTCATGGTCAGTCAATGCCAATACGTTGATGCCCGCTGCATGGGCACGCTGTATGACCTCGGTCGGCGCATAAGTACCATCTGAACAAGTACTGTGGCAATGTAAGTCAATTTTCATAAGCTGAGCCTTAAAGTGTTAAATAAAATAGAAGTAGAATAAAAGCTAGTTAGCAGACAGTCATTGTTACGATTATGTGCGTTGTAGTTTGTCTTGATGATTCTGTAGATTTAGCAGTTATCGGTGCTGTATTTGTGTTTATATTTGACCAGTAGCATGATCATCAGCCGCAATAAGAAAGTATTACTCTGTAGGTCGCGTATATCGCATGATTATCGTGTTGATTGCTTTTTTTTGGTGCGGTAGACGTGTAAACTACCCCATACGTTTTTGTTGGACATACCCTTTGCTATGAAAGCATTATTAGACTTTATTCCCTTAATTGCCTTTTTTATCGCGGCGCGTTATAACGGTATTTTAGCAGCGGCAGGGGCTTTGCTCGTCGCCACTATTATCGTTTACGCCATTCATTTTATTCGTCAAAAAGGTAAGTTTGATAAGCAGCAATGGGTTGTCTTATTATTAACGATTTTATTCTGCGGCGGCACATTACTGCTGCGTGATGATATTTATTTGCGCTGGAAGTCGCCCATTATCAATGGTATTTTTGCATTGACGCTATTCGTCAGTGCCGCTATTAATAAGCCATTGATGCAGCTTGCTATGAAAGAGGTATTTACCCTGACGCTTAGCGGCTGGAAAAAACTGACCGTTGCTTGGGCGTTGTTTTTTGCCCTAATGGCTGTACTACATTATATCACAGCGTTCACAATGTCAGATGAAGCATGGATCAACTTTAAGACCTATGGCTGGATTCCAATTATGCTGGTGTTTGTCGTGGCTCAATTTGCCGTGTTGAAAAAGCATCTCAACCCTGCCCTAACAGACAAAGCCACAAAATAATTTCTGTTGCCTGGTCATAGCAGCAATCACTTTGTCGCTATGACGTTTATACTAAGCTCATTATTACTTTTTTATTATTCACTAAGGAGGTCTCATGTCTTTATTTGCCATCATTGGTCATGACGTGGCTAACAGCAGTGCACAACGTCTGATTACTCGTACTGAACATATTGAACGCCTAAAAGCACTGCACCAAGAGGGACGCCTCGTTATCGCAGGTCCAACGCCTATCGAGCATGGTAAAAGTGATATGTCAGGCAGCTTAATCATTGCAGACTTTGACTCTATCGAAGCGGCTCAGGCTTGGGCAAACGATGAGCCTTATTTACGTGATGGCGTGTATAGTCATGTCGATATCAAACCATTTATTCAAGCATTGCCAGCGCCAACTGACAGTAATAATCAAGTAGCTGCATCGTGATTCAGAAAGTCTCTTTTTCACCTACCTGCTTCTACAAAAGTGCCCTGATTGGTCTCATGTTAGTGACAGCCGTTTCGGCGCAAGCTGCACCCGCTGCGCCTATAACACCTGCTGTCGATGCAACCGATCCGACAGCAGTGCTGCCGCTGACTGGGCCAGTAGCGGCGCGCGCTTTGCCCACGAAAAACTCAGCGCTAGATATCAATGATACCTTGGCGGCACAGTTGCAACCATCTACTAAAGCATTGTCAGCTGCGAATCAAGAACTGCTCAGCCGTAATGCGCAACTACAGCGCCAAGTGAACGATTTACAGACTCAAGTGAATGTCTTGGTTTACGAAAGTAAAGGACAGTTGTTTCTATACGGTGCGTTTACCGTTTTGATCAGTCTATTAGTCGGTATTTTTGTCTCGTGGTTAGTATTTGTCCGTCGTGAACGCTGGTAGCATATGCTTTGCTAGTACTGATATACATGACCCTACTTCGTTGTATCTAACCAAATGTCGATATCATTGATCCGTCACTACTCATCGTTTAGCTACCGTTCCTGATATTCCTAAGAAGTGCCTCATGTCTACCGCTAATCATCAAAATCCAGAACACTTAAACGTTATCACACCTGCCAAGATTGACTGGCAAACGGATGATACTGGCAATATGGTGCCAGTATCAGGTGAGTTTGGAGATGTGTATTTTTCTCATGCTGATGGTTTGGCAGAGACGCGTCACGTGTTTCTAGAGCACAATCAGTTATCAGAACGTTTAGTACACCTTGCACCAAAGCAATGCTTTACGATTGCTGAGCTAGGCTTTGGAACTGGGCTTAATCTACTAGCAACGTGGCAATTGTGGCGCCAACTGCGTGACACCAATCCGCAATTAGCAACGGCTCGTCTGCACTTTATTACTACTGAAAAGTTCCCTATACCGCTAGCAGATTTGACGCAGATACTTGCGTTATGGGGTCGGCGCGCGCCTGAGCTAATAGCATTTATTGAGCCACTTTTGGCTGCATATCCGCCCCTGATTGCAGGCTGTCATCGTTTAAGTTTTTCTCATGATAACTTAACTGTCGATATGTGGCTTGGTGATGCAGCAGAAAGTCTAAGCAAACTGGCATTAGACCACTTTAACCAGCATACACCTTATATTGATGCATGGTTTTTAGATGGTTTTGCGCCTTCTTGCAACAGCACCTTGTGGGCTGACAGTATCTTTGGACAAATGCAGCGCCTATCACGCCCTCATACTACTGCCGCCACTTATAGCTGTGCAGGTATCGTCAAGCGTGGACTAAAACAACATGGCTTTCAAATTAAAAAAGTCAGAGGTTTTGGTCGAAAGCGAGAAATGCTAACGGCCATCATGACCAATGTAGAAAATGGTGATACTGATAGTGTTAATGAAGGTCGCGATGCAAAGCAGGAAACGACTGATAGCACATTCGATAATACTGTCGTCATTGGTGCAGGTGTATCAGGGTTGCTCACAGCTTGGTCGCTTGCCAATCGTGGTATTACCGTCACCTTATTAGATAAATCAGCGCCCTTGGCAGGTGCATCGGGCAATCCTAGAGCATTACTTGCGCCCAAAATGACGCCGATTCACCATGTTGACGAGCATCTGCATACTATAGGTTATCTCCATAGCAGCAGGCTATATAGAGACCTTAATAAAACAGCTGTACAGCTTAATACAGCACCGGTACTTGAACTGACTGGCGCCCTTGATTTACTCATAAAAGCCAATATCGGTACAGAACAAATTGCCGACTATCCTGATGATATGGCGACCACCCTATCGCATGTGCAAGCACAGATTACTAGTGGCCTAAAAGAGCAGAACTTATCAGAGAACTTATACTTACCTCAGTCTGGTCTGGTCAATCCACAAGCACTAAAAGACATTATACTGACTCATCCACTCATTCGCTTTCAGCAGTTAGAAGTGAATAAAATTAACGAAACTGAGCAGGAAGTTCGTATCGAAGGTATTGATAGAAATCGAAACTCTATCAATGTGACTGCTGATAATATCGTCATTTGCGCGGCTTTTGAAAGTCATCAATTGGATAAGCGTATTTTTGATTGCCGTAAAATTCGTGGGCAGCTGTCTTGGTTTACGCCTACGGTTGAGCAACTTGCAAAACTGCCTAAAATACCACTTAAATATAGTGGTTACTGTGCGCGGTTCAACGCGCAGGCTGGAGATGATGAGCCATATTTATTGCTCGGCGCGAGTTTTATCCGCAATGACACAAGTACTGACATACGTCCTGAAGAGCATCAGATTAGCCGAGACAAGCTCATCTCTGCCATTCCTGAGATGGCATCTGTCATTCCGGCAGATACGAGTCTATGGCAGGGACGAGCAGGGATTCGCACCCAAACGCCTGATTACCATCCTATCGTTGGACAATTGATAAATAGTCAGCGAATATGGACGATGAGTGCGATGGGCGCAAAAGGTTATGCATTGGCACCTATTTGTGCTGAAGCATTAGCAGATATGATGCTAGGCTCATTCGCACCACTGTCAGAGACGATGCTCGCACGTTTATCACCCAATCGTACACGGCTACAGACGCCGCTTGTTTAAGAATAAATGGCTCTTGTGTAAATAACAGCAACGATTTTCATAGTTCATACTGTCTTATGATATCTTAATTTGATGTCGACCCTAATAATGAGATATGCCCCATGAGCTATTACCAAACCACCCTTACTCTACCCGCCTATGCGCGTGGCATTCATATCATTACTCCGAAGGTCGAAGAAGCTATTTCTCAGCTGTTACCTCACTCTGCAAAGGTAGGGTTGGTTCATCTGTTTTTGCTGCATACGTCAGCCAGTCTTGCGATCAATGAAAATGCTGATCCAGATGTCCGACTAGATACAGAAGATTGGCTTAATAAAATCGCACCAGAAGATCAGACAGAGTATCGCCATACTTTAGAAGGATCGGATGACTTGCCAGCGCATTTTAAAAGCATGATGCTTGGAGTAAGCTTGACTATACCGCTTGTCGATGGTGAGTTAGGACTGGGTACGTGGCAAGGTATTTATTTATGTGAGCATAGAAACATTCAAGAATATGGTGGACAGCGTAAGCTGGTGATTACGGTAAATACGTAATAATATACTGTCAACAAATAGCAGGTTGACCCTTGCCAATTACCACATTTACGTAGAGCGCTATTAACGGATAAAGCTGATTATGAATACTTCTCTCTCAAAAAAACTAAACTTACGAAAATCTAAACTGCTTTATCGTACGGCTCCTGCTATTTTCTTCAGCCTGTTGCTACTGACTGCTTGTCAAAAAGATCCAGAACCTGAAGCAACTGATACAACTACAGCTGAGACCTCAACGCAAACCACGCCAGTAACGACCAATATCAATGTTGATGAAGCGGAAGATAGCAATGTAGATGACGCTAAAAATGTAGCACAGACTGATTCAGAACGTGATATGAGCTTAACAGAGTTAGATAAAGATCTTAGTGATACTACGTCCACTGCAAATGATGGCGCTGAAAAACCTAATCCAGAACAAGCTATCAAAGGCGCACAAATCACTGATGTCCGTTATAAAAGTGCAGCAGGTGAGAATTTGTCCGTGGTCTTTGAGACGTCGGCAGCTGGTATGCTTAACGCTATCATTACCCGCCCCAACCAGCCAAAAATGACCTTAAGCGCACCCGAAGGCCAAGGCAATAATCCTACCTATCAATCAGCTGACGGCAGTATCCAACTCGTAAGCCATGCTGGTGGCGGCACTATCGACCTTATCCGAAATAATAAAGTCACTAGCTTTGATGCCGTTAGTGCTGAAGCAGAAGTCATCACTGAATAAAGTCTGAGGCGGCCTTTGTTTCAATGCCCTATTTAAAACCATAAAAAAGGCGGCAAACGTTATTATCGTTGCCGCCTTTTTCGTTTCTGTGTATTGCTCTGTACTGACTTTTATCTACTAAGCTATCTAACTAGGTGATGAGTGATTGTATTTAACCAAACCCAGTCGATTGCCCAAACATCCCAACCAACCAGCTTATCACTGTCCACAGCCCCCAACCGACAAATACAATGACTAGCAGTCCAAGAAAATCAGGGATGTGCAGATATAACCAAGCAACGACTGGATTGCGCCAAAAAAAACCGAAGCGGCTTTGCTGCTGCTTGTCTTCTAGTGACTGGTGCAAAAACGGTCGATCCATATGCATGGTTTCGGTAATACCATACTCGTGGTGTAAATGCTCGTGCACGATACCCAGTGTCTTGCGGCTAGGGCGAATGAAAATATCTAATAACGTACCAATGCCAGGTACGATACCAACGACCATATCAATAAGTGCCAATCTCACCGCTGGCGTCATTTTATGAGCGGGCACACCTAACTGACGTCCTAATATAAATGCATAACTGGTCAATGCCAATCCTGCCAAGTCTCCTGCTAGTGGAATGGTCGAAAGCGCGGCATCCGCACCCATTCCTTGCTTAGTAAAAGGCACTCGCACTAGTGAATCCATAGTATTGGCAAACTTCGCCAGTTTACGCTCAGTTGCAATAACTTGCTCGCGAGTCAGCCCATGTTCGGCAAGTTTAGCTTGATAGTCTACGCCTGAGCCATTTGTATCAGACAATTTCTTTGATTTGAATCTCGGCAACTTATCGAACTTATCCATTTAGCGTCGTCCATATGCAAGTAACTGCGATGAGAGCAAAGACATAGCGCCCTACCCAGATATTAGCCAAGAACGCCTGAAAGCAAGCCAAAGGGTTACGACTGGCACAAGCGCTGTTTTGTTTGGCAAACATCATCGCAACTAGCGCCAGTCCAAATACTGGGGTTACGCCTAATGTGGTCGGAGCAAAGTAATGCCACATAACCACGCCCATCATTAGCAAGAAGAGCATCTGTAATATTGAGATGATAATCACATCATAACGACCGAATAGTATCGCTGTTGATTTCACGCCAATCTTTAAGTCATCCTCACGGTCAGCCATGGCGTACTGGGTATCATAGGCCACTGTCCAACACATATAGGCTAAGAATAGCAGCCAACACCAAATATCGGGAGCACCTTGCACTGCCACATAGGACATCGGTATCGCCCATCCAAAAGCAGCTGCTAAAAATACTTGCGGCAAGTGCGTATAGCGTTTCATAAATGGATAAATAAATGCCAATATAACGGCACCGAGCGACCAGTAAAATACAGCTATAGGCAGGAAAAATAGCAGACTGGCACTTAACAGCACCAGTACTAAAAATGCAGCGACGGCTTCTTTGCCAGATAAGCGTCCATCTGCTAACGGGCGACCTTTAGTGCGGGTCACATGACCATCTACTTTTCGATCAGCGAAGTCATTGATCGCACAACCAGCCGCTCGCATAAATATTGCACCAAGGGCAAATATCGCGAACACCTTAATACTTGGCAACGCTGCCGTCATTCCTTGCTGCTGCGCTTGATTCATTGCAGCGAGTAGTACGCCCCAAAGCGTTGGCCATAAGAGCAGCTCAATGCCGACTGGCTTATCAAAACGGGTTAGCTGGATGTAGGCTTGTAGCTTGTCTTTAAATGTCATGGTTTTTTATTGTCATTAATTGGATACTTTTTATGTGCGCTTATACATTTAGCTCAGAACAACTAAATTGATTTTTGAAGGGGCTAGTTGCTGAGTTTTATTAGACTAATTACTAAGTTTAATGGACTGGCTACTGAATTTGTTGCCACAATTTGTTCGCTTCGATCAGTGATAGCTCAGGATATTGCTTGCGCAAAGCTTTTAACGCTGGGACTTTATCTTTTTGTGCTGCTTGCTGACGTAAAAACTCTAGTTGCTATTGTGGATTGCTCAGCTCTTTTAACCGTGCCTCAAGCCGAAGAATGCGAGTACGCAGCATGATATTAATCAACAATAGAATTGCACACATAAGCTAATTGATTACGTACATTTATACTCGTACATTCGTTATCACAAACAGCAGCTATCAGACAAAATACCCATCAAAGCGTACGGCTTCATTATGCCAGCTTTCACTAGCTGGCTCATCAGCAAGCAGCGGTGCAAACTGTGGGCGCTTTACGACTACGCGGCCTTGGCTTTGGCTATTCTGTTTGACAACGACCTGCGCCCTACTTAGCAGTTGTTGCTCTTCATCTGACGTTGGTGGACGAGCCAATTGATGCAGTGCTTGCATATGTTTACCGACTTTTGCCCCTTTGCCTGTCTTGCTGTCTTGATAGCTATCCTCTGGAAACATCGGATCCAAATAGACGACATCGATTGTCGTAGCATTATCTATTACATTGCTTGCTTCTAGATTCGCAAAATAACTGAGCGCATCAGTGTTAATAATCTGTAGACGGCTCATGAGCTTTTGCCAATTGGGTAGCACACTCATACGCTGCTGCTCTGCAAGTAACAGCAATGCCATCAACGGCTGCTGCTCAAGCATAGTAACTTGGGCACCAGTACTGGCCAATATCAAACTATCATG
The DNA here is from genome assembly GCF_050268165.1 of Psychrobacter sp. NPDC078631. Classification (NCBI taxonomy): domain Bacteria; kingdom Pseudomonadati; phylum Pseudomonadota; class Gammaproteobacteria; order Moraxellales; family Moraxellaceae; genus Psychrobacter; species Psychrobacter sp. NPDC078631. The sequence goes on from NZ_JBNNGG010000003.1 coordinate 275,753, forward strand.
CCCAAAGCCAGCAGTTGCATCAATAACGTGACTATCTGATGTGATTTTGGCCGCTTGTAATAGCAACTCAGACTTACGGCCAGCACTCACTACACGGCGCTGCAACTTGTCCCACTCAGGTGCCACACTGAGCCTATCACTTAGCCATGATAGCTTATCTTTATCATCTAATAATAAAATAGGCTGAGTAGATGCTTGGCTCAATTGCTGACGGCGCTTTTGAGTTAACTTCTCTGTAGCGACCTCGATATCTAAGATAATTGGTAATGTATGCTCAGCTATCAATGACTGTAAGCGCTCAACCTGTGCTTGCTGGCTGTCATTGACGTAGAATAACTGACAATGCACAACAGCACCTGTTTCGTCATACGTTTGGGGCACATCTGTCATAACCATCATCCTATTTGCTGCTTATTTTCACTATAAATTACTGCCGTGTTAAATTATAACGCAAATCTAGCCAGCCATTTGATAACCAAAGCCCCAAGCGGCGACCAACACGATAACACCCGTGATGATGCGCAACCAAGCAAAAATAGTAAAGTCACGGCGACTTACCCATGCCACAAGTAAGCGGATACAAAGTAGCGCCACTACAAATGATATGATGGTTCCGATACCTAGCACTAGCCAGTCTTCACTGTTGGTCAGTACGTCACCATGTTTGACTAAGTCCAACAGTGCCGCGCCTACAATGACAGGAATACCCAAAAAGAAAGAAAACTCAGCAGAAGCCTTACGTGAGACACCTAACCACAACGCACCAATAATAGTGGCGCCTGAGCGTGACGTCCCTGGTATAAGAGCTAAACATTGGAACAAACCAATCATCAACGCAGTTTTTATGCTGACATCTTCTGCCTCTTCTGCAATGACCGTTTTAGGACGCTTTTCCACGTAAAATATCAGTAGACCGCCGATGATGAGCATAATGGCAACGACGATAGGATTAAACAAATAAGCTTTGATTTCATCGGCAAAGGTAAAACCAACAATCATCACAGGGATAGTAGAGACAATCAGACTCAGTCCCAGCTGTCTAGGATTGGTCATGCCCTCTGCTTTACCAGTCAGCAAGCCCATCAACGCTTGCCACAACCTACCCCAATAGTCATAAATCACTGCCAAAATAGCGCCAAGCTGTACCACCACGACAAATAAATCAACTTTTTCTTTAGTCCAGAAACCCATCACATCTGCTGATAAGATCAAATATCCCGTACTAGAGATGGGTAAAAATTCAGTGATACCTTCAACGATACCCATGATGACAGCTTGAACGAATAAAACTATATCCACAGTGACTTTCCTAGAAACAGACTGGCCTGAAAAAACTGGCCTAAAAACAGACCGATTGGCTGTCCTATATTAACGTTGATTTTATATGGGTATACGCTTGCTAAACACTAAAAAGCTGGCTGCAAAAAGCATATTTATCAAGCTATGCTTTGCCTTGCTCTTTAAGTGTTTTCCAAGCTTGATTACGTAGATATTTTGGCAATGCCTGCGACGCTTCTGTACCACCATCGTTTGCAAACTGAGCAATACCAAGCTGCCCAATGACAACAGCATCTGGCCAAACATCTTCATGGTAGTCTTGCTGATCATATCGTGCCAATAGCGGCGCGCCATTACCCACAATAGGTAGGCTAAGTGCGGTTTGGCGATCATAATCTAATAGCTGCTCAGTGCTATCGCTACCATCAGCCAAGACTGGCTGCATAATGCTATGACCTAATTGGTCGTCAGTTACCAACTCATACTGTCCAAAGTAGACTTGCTGCATACGAGCATCAAGAGCGCTATATAGGTGTGTCAGCCCATACTTCTGATACGCGCATTGTGCGATTGCTTGCAGGCTTGAGACGCCAACGCAAGGCAAATCATGCGCTACAGACAGAGCCTGTACCACTGCCGTATTGATGCGAATACCACTAAACGCACCCGGCCCGCGATTGAATATCAAAGCCTGTATATCGGCAAGACGTAACTGCGCCTCGGACAATGCAGCATCAATCATCGGTAAAATCTGCTGAGTCTGCTGACGCTTACCTGTTTCGGTATGGCTCGACAATACCTGTCCACTCGAATCTAAAATCGCGATCGAACACTGATCGAACACGGTATCCATTGCTAAAAACATCACAACCTCGGCTTTTACTTTTGGCGTTCTAAATGGGTTTGTCAGATTTTAATAATTTTTAATAGCTATTTATTATTTATGTACTATCAAAATTCAGACAGAATGAAACAGCGCCTATCATAGCATTTAGGCTAAATGAATTTTATGAATTTCTACGTTTTCCACACTTTATTCATCTGTACTTATTCATAGCTAATCATAAAAAACCCTAAAGCTTAGGTAGCTTTAGGGCCTGTATAAAATGCTTTCAGTATACATCACGATAGCTTAGAAGCGTGTTTTAAACTTCTTTGGCGCTTGGTTTTGCATTTCTTGCATTTGCTTTTGCATCTCTTCAGTGCTTGGCATGTTATTTGGATCCAGTCCCATTTGTTTGGCCATTTGTTCTGGATTCACATCTTTAGTGCCGCCTTGCTGACCACCGCCAAACAATGGACCGCCGCCACCGCCCGCGCCGCCACCACCCATCAGCCCTTGCATAGACTTCATCATTTTACTAATCCCTTCAGGTTTAGAGATCATTTTCATCATTTTTGCCATTTGCTTGTGCTGTTTGAGCAAACGATTGACATCTTGAATCTCACGGCCTGAACCTGCAGCGATACGGCGCTTACGACTTGGGTTAATCTTATCAGGGTTTTTACGCTCAAAAGGTGTCATTGAATTGATTAATGCTTCCATTTCACGTACTTTTTCTTCTGGTTTGGCGTCTTCAACGGCTTTTTGCATGTCTGAGCCGCCCATACCAGGCATCTTATCCAAGAAGCCTGCCATACCGCCCATGCTCTTCATCTGCTGGAACTGGGTCAATAGATCCTCAAGGTCGAAGTCACCGCCCTTTTGCATCTTTTTCGCCATTTTTTCGGCTTTATCACGGTCGATTTTCTGCTCAACTTCTTCGACCAAGCTCAGAACATCACCCATACCAAGGATACGCTGGGCAATACGCTCAGGGTGGAACAGTTCTAGCTCGTCAAGTTTTTCACCGCGACCTAAGAACTTAATTGGCTTACCCGTGATAGCACGTACAGAAAGCGCCGCACCGCCTCGCGCATCACCGTCAGTCTTGGTTAAGATAACACCCGTCAATGGCAACGCATCATTAAAGGCTTTTGCGGTATTGGCGGCATCTTGACCCGTCATTGCATCGACGACAAATAGCGTCTCAGATGGGTTAACCGCAGCCGTTAGCGCCTTGATCTCATCCATCATAGTATCGTCGATATGTAGACGACCCGCGGTATCAATAATCAGGATATCTTGATATTGGATTTTGGCTTCTTCAATCGCACGCTTTGCGATATCAATTGGATTCTCATCTGTACTTGAGTTCACAAACTTAGCATTCACTTGACCGGCTACTTGCTCAAGCTGTTTGATAGCCGCTGGACGATAAACGTCGGCAGAGACTAGCATCACTTTTTTCTTTTGACGCTCTTGTAAATATTTTGCCAACTTACCAGCTGTAGTCGTTTTACCCGCACCTTGCAAACCTGCTAGCAAATAGACAACAGGCGGTTTACCTGTCATCTCTAACTGTTGGTTGGCGCTACCCATCATTTCGGTCAGCTCGTCGTGTACGATTTTGACAAAGGCTTGACCTGGCGCTAACTCTTTTAGCACCTCAGCACCAAGCGCTTGTTCTTTTACGCGTTTTACAAAATCACGAGTGACAGGCAACGCCACATCAGCTTCTAACAACGCCATACGCACTTCACGTAACGTGTCTTTAATATTGTCTTCGGTCAACTGCCCGGTACCAACGATGTTACGTAGGCTCGACGATAAACGTTCTGTTAAAGTATCAAACATAAATAACTCTCAATTAAAATGGTTTTCAATTAAATAATACGCAATTAAAATAACTCTAAATCAAACCATTAAAATGGTTCATAAATAATATTAGGATACGCTATAAGATATTAGGATATTGCATGACAAGGGACATGATAAAAGAATTATATTATCAATACTATAGCATTAACACGGCTCAAAACTTATAGCCGTTTCGCAAAGGACACAGCGCTTATAATTGTATTCAACTTTTTATAGATGACATATTTTACGTTTTGCGCTATGCAGCACTACCGATCATTTATAAGTTATAAGCAAGATGGTGCTCAATTGGCACCCATTTTATGATAAATTGGACGATTATTCTAATCATTCTGATAATACCACTTTAGCGACACATTGAGCGGCAGTTTATGCTCAGTATAAGATGAGGCTTTTTATCTGTGCACTTTGCATTCTTACTTGCTAGCATGGCTTATATCTTAGTCAGCATCCATATTGGTTGGGCGCTGGTTCAGGACAAACCTATCCACAAAAGCCTCAGTTTGGGCTTATTGCTGGTTGGCATGGCTGCACATGCGGCACTGCTATATCCATACGTTGTGACATTGTATGGTTTAAATTTCAACTTATTCAATATCATCAGTCTGACCAGTTTATTTTTCTTATTCTTTTATCTGTTGTTCTGTTTATACCGCCCTATTCTTAGCCTTGGTATTTTGGCTGCACCCACTGCGCTAATAGGTATGACTATCGGCTATGTCGGCCGCGCCCCTTATCAACCATTAACTGATGTCAGTATCGGGCTTGAAATCCATATCATATTATCATTGGCTGCCTATTGTGTGCTGTTGATGGCTGCGGTACAAGCGCTATTTCTACGTCTACAAATACGTGAGCTCAAGCATCATACCATTCATCGCTTTTGGGTCAATAAACTCCCCTCCTTGCAAAGTATGGAGAGTTTATTATTCGATATGCTGTTGGTTGGCTTTGTATTGCTCAGTATTGCACTGGGGATTGGGTTTATTTATGTACAAGATTTGATGGCACAACATATTGTGCATAAGACTGTTTTTAGTCTACTGTCGTGGTTATTATTTGGTGTACTACTATTCGGTAATTGGCGTGCAGGCTGGCGAGGCAAACGTGCGGCCAACATCACTATTTATGCCTTTATCCTATTAGCGATTGGCTTTGTTGGTAGCAAGTTTGTCCTAGAAATGCTCCTATAAAATATATGTTCAAAAAAGGCGGTCAGCAACACTAGTTACTGACCGCCTTTTTTATATTTTTAGCCAACTCACTATTAAGTTTTCTTAGTTAAATACGACTGTCTTATTACCTGCCACAATCACACGATTTTGCACATGCCAGTTTACGGCACGTGCTAATACGTTGCGTTCGATATCACGGCCGATAGCACGTAGCTCTGTCACCCCTTGGCGATGCGTCACACGGTGTACATCCTGCTCGATGATAGGCCCTTGATCAAGCTCAGCTGTGACATAGTGCGCAGTTGCGCCGATAAGCTTAACGCCTTTATCGTAAGCTTGACGATAAGGATCTGCACCCACAAACGCCGGCAAGAAAGAATGATGAATATTGATAATCTGCATCGGCCAACGTTTGACGAAATCTGATGACAATATCTGCATATAGCGCGCCAATACTAACAAGTCGTTACCTGCCATTAACTTATGGATCTGCTCTTCTGCATCGAACTTATTGTCTTTGGTCACTGGCACATGATTAAAGGTAATACCAAAATTTTGTACTGCTTGCTTTAAATCAGGATGATTGCTGACCACACAAGTAATCTCGCAATCGAGCAGTCCACGCTGATGTCGCCATAATAAATCTAACAACGCATGATCAAATTTAGATACCAAAATACCGACTTTGGTCTTCGTTGCATTATTATGTAGACGCCAATCCATATCGTGGCGCTTAGCAACCGTATGCGCAAAGCTGGCCTCAAAATTCTCGATAATATCGCTCAATCCTGCCAAGGCAAACTCTAAACGCATAAAATATTGACCGCCTTCATGCGCCGTTGAATACTGATCGAGCGTAATGATATTAGCACCATAACGATGAATAAATTCAGAGACTGCCTGTACGATACCTGCCTGATCTTTACATTTGATGAGCAGAGTAGCTGTATCAATGGCGCTAGGAATCTGTTTGCTCTGAGAAGCTATGGTCGATAATGAAACCGTTTTAGTGTTGTCTGACATAATTCGCCCAATATAAAAAATGATGACTTATCGCTGAAAAATTGCTGACAGCGTAGTAAACCGGTTATTTTAATCTTTTTTGCAATACTTTGCTGAGCGAGTTGGTTTTTTTTGGTTATTTAAGTCTATAAAGCAAAAACCCCAACTTAGGGTTGGGGTTTTTTAGTTGTCAAATAAGAAAATGTTTAGAAAATTTGAACTATCGTAGTTTTTGAAGTTGGTGCTGGAGTGGTAACTGATAATTTAATACTATCACCAGCAGCACAACCAGATGTTGATACTGTATAACGAACTTCGCTACTACCATCAAAGTAGTTTTGATTAGCCACACTATCTACACGATTTAAGTTCACAAGGTTTGGTACCGTTATATTTCCACCTACAATTTCTGGTTCACACGTCAGATCGTTGTCAGTATCATCTTTTACTACAAGGCTTAGTGCAGTTCCAGATGGCATAGAAACTGTTCTCACGCTATTACCATACATCTCGAAAGATATAGCTCCAGATCCTACGCTATAATTGTAGAAAGTTGGAGTATCGTTAGCGAAGCCCATAATAACCTGTTTACGCAATACTGTTGAGAGTAGGTCATCACATGTCGTTACATCTACATTAGGTTTAATAATGAAATTTGGCAAATTAGGCTGAGATAAAGTCGTTGCTGCACAAGTCGCTTTGTCACCACCTTCTTGTTCACCTCTTTTATAGACAAACTCACCTGGCGTATACTTCAAATCCTCATTATCGTCGCGGAAAAAGTTACCAATGTTATCTAATAGCTCGTCAAACTCAGCAGTATAAACATTATCTCCATTCAAATCTGAATAAGCTTTGTCGCCCTCTACATAAGCGATAACACTTACACGGCCATTCGTAGGTCGAGGGTTTTGAGAGGTAAAAGTTACTGTGCAATTACCGCTCACTGTTGCACAATTTGGCGTTACAGTCCCGCCTTCCGCTACAAAACTTACTACAGTACCATCGGGAACAAAATTGCCTTGACGATCCGTCAAATATGCCGATATGTTTGTAGAGTCAATAGCATTGTCAGCCAAAACATTTTTACCTATCGCTAATGTCACGCCATTCTGAGTAGGACGGCCTGTTGCAACAGATATATTCTTCGCCAATGCAAAAGTATCAGTGTTTGATTTCAAAAAAGCCTTAATTTCTACTGGTCCTGGAATATTTCCAGGATATAAATTCACTGTAACTTTCCCTAAAGAATCACTTTTTAAGGTTTTCGAGGCTCGATTGCCTTGCGAGACAAAATTAAAGTCACTTGGTGATTTAATTAAATCTAGAGTAACTTCTTGGTTTGCTGCAGGCACACCGTTAGCGTAAATAGTAAAATCTATCTGGCTAGATGAAGATGAGCCGCTATTTTTTGCACCCAATACAACAGAGTTGGTCGTCGTATAGACAATAGAACTCGCTTCGATGGCTTTAATATTTACATCAATACTTTGTGAAGACGATGTGTCGTTTGCCGTGACTGCAGTGATGGTTTGGATACCTTCACACAAATTACCATTACTATCAATAGCGCTATAAGTCGAGCTCACATTGCCTTGATTTGAAGAGCTAATGCTAACGCTCTCAAATGAACCACAAGTCGATGACAAATTAACAGTCACGTCATTCTGAAAGTGATCAGTTAATGTATCTTTGGTTTGCAAGGTAACGATTGTAGACCCACCAGACTCTAAAGTGTCTTCACCCGTCGAAAAATTCACCAGCGTAATATCAACCGCTTGTAATGAATAGTTATAACTAGCAGTGGTTGCACTCACATCGTCATATACCGCTGTAGCAGACAAACTGTAACTACCAGTATCAGTAGAAGACAATGGTGCGACCGATGTTGTTGCTACGCCTTCCGCATTAGTGAGTACTGCTCCATTGGATGTGCCAAACTGTACACCATCACCGCTAAATGTCACCAAAGCACCACTTACCCCATTACCCTCAGAGTCAGTAACAACTACTTGAGCCGTAACGCCTGACATAGAAACAACTCTAGTCAGATTAGCATTGGTATCTAATAGAGATATCGTACTAACATTAAGAACATCTCCAATGTCACCACTACCTACACCTCCATCATCAGTACCTATCGTAACACCCAGATCAGGCGCTGGCGCGATAGTATCAGTACCGTCACCGCCACCACCACAACCCGCTAGGGCTAATGATAATGTGAGTGCTGTTAATTGAAACAACTTAGAAGTGGGCAGGGATGTATATGACATGTTTTAACTCCGCATGAGCAGTAATTTATCTGAGCAAATAAACAAAAAATCATTACCCAGAATCAAAAGAGATTGGTAATGATACATAGATTTACAGTAATACTGGTGTATTAACAGATTGTATTAAATATATAACAGCAACTTTACTGACTTTTGTTATAACTTACAACTAAAAATTAATCTTTACTATTAAACAATCAACAACATAGAGCGCTCATTTCAGGGTATAATAGCCCTTCTTTAATTCGACAGTTATTGTAAAAATATTTGAGTATTCAGCTGTTTTATGGTATAAATGTCGGCTTTAAAATTTTCTGAATTGGTCAGCCTGTTATTTGCCTTTAGATAGCAGCAAAACCAGCTCAACCTTCATATAGTTTTGTTTGGTGCAAAGCTGCCGCTTGCTGTGTCCATGCCGCAAAAACGTGCAACTTGCCCAGACTGGTATGAGAAAAACTCATACCTCATAGATTAGGAGTTCGCCATGTCTCGAGTTTGCCAAGTGACTGGAAAGCGCCCTATGGTGGGTAATAATGTTTCGCATGCAAACAACAAAACCCGTCGTCGCTTTCTACCAAACCTTCACAACCATCGTTTTTGGGTAGAGTCTGAAAACCGCTTTGTACGTCTACGTGTGTCTACCAAAGGTATGCGCATCATTGACAAACTTGGTATCGATAAAGTGTTAGCGGATCTACGCGCACAAGGTCAAAAAGTTTAAGTTAAAAATAGCAGCTGAGTGATGACTCTCATCATTTAGGCTGCTGTTTTGCTACATTAATTGTGGCAACTTACTCTTTGAGACACGTACCTATCGTTTGAAGACCCCTCATTTACAGGAAAGCTATCATGAGAGATAAAATTAAATTAGTATCAACAGCTGGTACTGGGTATTACTACACCACTACTAAAAACAAGCGCACTATGCCTGGCAAAATGGAAATCAAAAAGTTTGATCCAAAAGTACGCCAGCATGTAATCTTTAAAGAAGCTAAAATCAAATAATTTCCATCATTTGTAGAAGGCATTTTTATAAATACTTTCTATAAAAAAGTTATTTGAACAAAAAAAGGGTTTATCAATTGATAAACCCTTTTTTTATGGTTGTAGTTTGATGTTGCTAAGCTATATCTTCAGTCATTCGCTTTGACTGGTGCTCAAAGATAAACAAAGATTAGCTGTAATGTATTGGTTCTTTATCATATACATGCGCATGCCACTTGCTCATTTGCTTTTGCATAATGACCTGAATCGCAGCATGAATCATATGTTGACCAATCGCCTGAGTGTCACTACCAAGTAGTTCTTTTAGCTTGTCAGAAAAATCGATAATCATTAGCGGTGCTTCGTCTTGTTCAGCATCACGCAATAACAACCTACCATCATCTGCTTCCACCAACTCTAACGTGGTTTCTTTGGCAAATCCTGCAAACTGATCGCTACTCTCGTTATCTACTTCTATATCATTATCGATATCGTATGGCATTAATGTGTTCCTTATTATCCCGTTTAGTACTGGTAGAGAAACTAGTCATTGCAAAGCAGTCATTTTCTAAAAATAAACCCATTCGGCAAATCTATCGTCTTACAGTAACGCGGGTAAATCTGTCTTACTCATACAATGGACGCTTTAACACTGGAATTCAAGGGCTGTCACATAAGTCTTCGCTATAAAAGCAAACTTGAATGCCATGTCATTTGTATATATTAGTGCCAATAACGCAACTTTCCTAATGTAAATAAGAAGGCCACAAACATTCCAAGATAATAAACCAGCTTTAGCTCAAGGCTAGGATCACGATACTTAAATGGTAGTGCAACGGTGGCCGTCGCAGTAGGCAATATCAGCAGCATAAGCAGCCAGTTTTCAATGACATTTAGCCAACCCTGTAAGTCGGTTCCGTGACGTAGTGACGCCAACCCCATTAATAAACAAGCGATAATTAAGCTGGTAAATAAGCCATTTGGTAAGTCTTTAGGATAGATAATTTTAGCAATACTGGCTGGTACGATTCTCATATAAAATTCCAGTCATGCTTGTAGAACATGGCTTAATGATTAAAAAATATTACGACTTTATATATAGGCGCGAATAAATAATAGAGACGCGAAAAAGCATTATATTTACAGCGATATAACTTAACTATAAGTACCCATCAGCCATAGCATCGATATACAAGAAGTCAAATAACCCAAACTAATGGCATTCCAAGTTTCAATATGCAGGCCCTTAACTTTGTTAAGTATGCGAGAACCCACCCAAAAAAATAGCGGAATACCTAACATAAACGCAGGCACAATGACCGCAGCATGGCGCAGCACGGTTTCGACGTCATCACCTACCATCAGGCGAAAGCCATAACCTGCCAAACTAAGTACAAGTGCAAACATCGCTAAGCCAACGGTAATACCTCTAGGCACCAAGCTGCGCTGCGGTATTTCACTTTCAAGTGATTGCTTAGCCTGCTGATTCAACGCTTCGTGAGAACTTGCTTGCACAGAAGGTTCTTTTGAACTGCTAGAATTATTTGTGTCCATATTTCACCTTTACGTGACTGACCGTTATATAGAGTTGATTCAATTTAAAAGAGAGACAAGGCAACTGAGTGCAGATGTAATTGTAATACTTCAAGCGAAGTTAACGCTGTAGCTCTTTTATATCGGATTAACTATATAGTCATAAGTTATACAGCACATTCTAATATTATTATTGTATGGCTAATAGCGTTTATTAACCATACAACACTCGCTAGCTGTTGTTGGCTAATAGCAACTCTGCGCGCATCTCATCGATAGCCGCTTTATAGTCTTCTTGATTGAAGATTGCAGAACCCGCAACGAACATATCAGCGCCTGCTTCAGCAATCGCACGTATATTACTGGCTTTGATACCGCCATCAACTTCCAATCGAATATCTCGACCACTAGTAATAATACGCTGACGTACCTGACGAACTTTATCTAAAGTACTATCGATAAACGACTGTCCACCGTAGCCCGGGTTCACACTCATTAATAAAATCTGATCTACTTTATCCATGACATAATCAAGATAATGCAGCGGGGTCGCTGGGTTCAATACCAAACCGCACTCTGCACCGCCATCTTTGATCAACTGAAGTGAGCGATCGATATGAGCGCTGGCTTCAGGATGGAAGGTAATGATACTAGCACCCGCTTCCAAAAACTGCTCAATCATACTATCGACAGGTGAAACCATAAGATGCACATCAATTGGCGCTTCAACACCATAGTCACGCAATGCCTTACAAATCATGCTACCAAATGTCAAATTGGGTACGTAATGATTGTCCATTACATCAAAATGAATCACATCGGCACCCGATTCTAGTACCTTCTCCACTTCTTCGCCCAACCGCGCGAAATCAGCTGAGAGTATCGACGGTGCAATAAGATAAGGTTTAGCAGGACTGTTCATAATTGAGCTACCTAATTCATGTTTATATAAGATATTGATAAATTAAAAAGAAAATCTTAATTGGCTCACATATATTGCAAGCCCTTTATGCACTGATGTTAAATACTTAATTATCTAACGCTGCTTATATTGAGTTTTGCAATAAGCACGGCCAACTTCAAAGGAGCGCTTTGCCTCATGCTTGGTAGCACGATTGCTCACTCTCTGACGCCATAAGCGAAAAGATGACGGCTTTAGCTCTTGGCGCATGAGTTTAATAACCCCAGTCTCATCGAGACCATAGCTATGCTCTATGGCACCGAATGGCGTTCTATCTTCCCATGCCATCTCTATCACACGAGATATTTGCACATCATCAAGTACTCTATCGCCAACGTCGTTGACGGTTTTTGCAATCAGGTCGTCTGACTTAACTTGAGACACTTCATCACTATAATCAATGTTACGTTGTTTTTTTTGTAGAGCAGCATCCATATCAGCTTGCATAGTCGCTTTTGTAGAGCTCGTATCTACTGACTTATTCTTCGAATTAGAAGCTGTCAAATCTTGATAACTTGCCATAAAAATCACCTTCTGAGCATGAATGGAATATCGAAAAATGTATCACGATCATCTGAATGACAACTTAGCTCATTTGAGCCATATGCCAATGATGTTCGATATGATCATTAATCACCGTTTGGATAAAATAATAGCTGTGGTCATGCCCCGCTTGATAGCGTAATGTTAAGGGCTGTTTGGCTTTTGCACAAGCATCTTGTAGTTTAGATGTCTGTAGCTGCCCTTCTGCTAAGAAGTTATCAGCTGCGCCTTGATCAACCAAAATGCTCGAATACTGCTGGCCAACCTTTTCGATCATCTGTGAGGCGTCCGCTTGTGCCCATAGAGACTTATCATCACCGAAATACTCTGTATAGGCAGCTTGCCCCCATGCAGACTCACTTGCCGCACATACTGGCGATAAAGCCGATACGCTGACAAACTTACTTGGGAACTTAAACCCTAGCAATAACGCGCCATGACCACCCATTGAGTGTCCTGTGACACCGATGCTGTGAATGGGAAACTCTGAACGTAGTAAGTCATATAGCTCATCGACGATGTAGCTTTGCATGTTGAAGTTGTCTGACCAAGGCGCTTGGGTCGCGTCAACATAATAGCTTGCACCTTGACCGACAAAATAGCGATCGTCGTTTGGTACATCGCTGTCTTCACTACTTCTAGGTGATGTATCAGGTGCGATAAGTATCATACCAAGCTCGCTACATTTTTGCTGAAAATGCGCCTTATGGGTGACATTATCAGCATTACACGTCAAACCTGATAGGTACAGTATCGCAGGACAACGTCGTCCAGCCAAGGCTTCATCAGGTAGATAAATGCTAAACGTCATAGAGGTTTTGGTAGATGTCGACTCGTGGCTATAATAATGTTGCTCACCATTAAAACAGCGATTCACGCTTTTTTGGGTAAGCTGTTTATTGGTAGATAAACTATGACTATAGGAATTTTTCATGAGTGATATCCTTTTATTCAAAATAGAACCAATGACGATGTTTAATAAATACTCATCATCTAATAGTAAATCTGATATTGGCATTTATAAAATGCTAGATCATACTTTGTATGTATTCAGCTATTTAGCAGCTATCTCTACTTCGTCTACCGATAGATTAGTAGCACTGTCAGGTAAAATATTAACCGTTGTAGAAGTAGCATTATTTGTAATACTAGCAACGGATGGGCGTGCCTTATCAAACAATACTTGCTCAAACGCAGGTAAGGCGGTTTCCATCAAACTACCAATAACCATTTGCGGCTCTGATGGCTCAAAGCCCATTGCGCTCTCACGCTCATTGACCCGTATACTGGCATCCTTAAAAGCCGACTCAAAACTGGTATTCCCTCGTAGACTTTCAGCAAAGAACGCTTGGCCAAAATAGGTCATCTCAGCTGTGTTGGTGCAGCCAAACGATGCTTTGTCAGCGGCTGATGCAGTAATCACTACCGTGGTTGGCGATGCCAATTCATCAATAAACGAACCTGAGTAGCAGGCAGACACCACAATCACACGCCAGCGGATACCAGATGCGTCTAGCGCGTCACGCAACCATGTGGCATCTAAATTATCCATCGCAAGCGGCGGATTTGCCAACTGAACGATATCTTGGTTACCATGTGAAGACAACGTCAGGAACAACACATCTTCATCAGCATTCATCTGCTGACCGATTTTCTTTAGACCGCGCAAAATGCTGGTCTTAGTAGCGATTGGTTCGTCTAACCAGCTATAAGTATTGTTAATCAGCGATAGTGAATGCCCGCTAGTACCAAAGCGCACATCAAACAACTCGCGCACCTTGTTAATCTCAGAGCGGAAGACGTTTTGATCAGAGAATCCTGCCACTCCCATAAAGTACCAGTCGGTTTTGCCATCGATACTCGGGTCTATACTATCCAATGCTTGCTGTAATAAGCGCGGCTGCTGATATAGTGCCGCCTCTTCTAGTACAGGCTCTACAGGTATTTGCTTAAAGATTGGCTGATCAGCAACATTACGCTGCCAGATAGTCAGCAACGCTACCGCGCCAACCAATACAATGATGCGCTCCCACCATGGTATACGCAGACGACGGGAGAAAATCCAAAGTAACGCTAGCGTTTGCCATAAGAATAATATTAAAAACAGTACTGGTAAGAACGAATAACTCCAATTTGGCAACCAACCGTAGCTGCCAAAAAACTGCACCAAGCTCTGTAATAGGGCTGATAATGTATCAGCGACCAACCACAATACTACTGGTACAAATACCAATGCTTGGTTGCTCGCTCGCCGAGCCAAAATAATACCACCAAGCAAAATAATCATCGGCCAGATCAAATAACTGACCAATCCTTGCTCATTAAATATGCTGCCACTTTCAGCAGCTAACCATGAAAACAAGACATTACTACCAAGCGCCAATAGTGCAAATACGGCAAACTGTACAAAAGTAGGTTTAACCCAAGAAAAAGCCCGTGTTGAGCCCACTAGCATCCACAAGGTTGCAATAATATTGGCAGCGAAATTGAGCGAAAAACGCTGAAGCGAGACGGTTTTTAACGACGTAAGTGACAAAGACTTAGACCTCTAGCCAGTCGAGAAAAATAAAATGACTCAATGATAATTATCTTAATGTAACAGCCGCGCGGTGCAATCAGTTGACGATTTTTTGTACAGCATGCAGACATCGATTTATATTGAATTCACGATGGAGTGATTATAGAAGATGACTAGCATTGCCTAATATTTTAGCTCGCTAATCTATCGCGATTGTAACGGATTGTCGGTTAAGAGGATAAGGCTGATTTGTAAAATTCACTCAAATTTGGCTAAAAATTCAAATAAAAAAGGAGGCTTCTTATATAAAGCCTCCTTTTTTTACTCATTACTAAACATTATCTCATCAATAGTTCATTGACGCGTTTTAGGTAAGCGGCTGGATCGTCTAGCTGACCGCCATCTGCTAACAATGCCTGATCAAAAATAACTTGCGCCAGATCATCAAATTGCTCACTGCTCTCAAGCTTCTTAATGAGTGGATGATCAGGGTTTACTTCTAGCGTTGGCTTACTTGCTGGTACGTCCTGACCCATTTGCTGTAGCATCTGAATCATTTGTGGTGATAGCTCACCTTCACCAACAACCAAGCAAGCTGGACTATCAACCAAACGAGTCGATACTTTGACGTCTTTGGCACGCTCGCCCAACGCAGCTTTTAGTTTATCAACAACAGGCTTTAGCGTTTCTTGTGCTTTCTCCGCTTCCGCTTTTTCTGCTTCATCTTGCAAGTCGCCTAGGTCTACGGCGCCTTTGGCGATGTTTTGCAGCGGTGTCTCATCGAACGAGGTCAAGAAGTTCATTGCCCATTCATCAACACGGCTGGTCATCAAGATAACTTCGATGCCTTTTTTCTTGAATAACTCAAGTTGCGGGCTGTTTTTCGCAGCGGCTAGATTATCAGCGGTGAGGTAGTAGATGGCTTTTTGGCCATCCTTCATACGACCTTTATAGTCTTCAAAGCTCGTCACTAGGCCGTCTTGGGTGCTAGTTGCATAACGCAATAGCTTAGCAATACGTTCTTGATTGCCTGCGTCTTCGCCTAAACCTTCTTTGATAACATCACCAAACTCTGCATAGAACTGGGCAAATTTCTCTTGCTTGTCACTGTCTTCGCTATTCGCAAGGCTTGCGAGTAAGGTTAAGATACGGCGAGCGTTACCATCACGGATAGATTTTACATCACGTGACTCTTGTAGTAGCTCACGGCTAACGTTCAATGGCAAGTCTGCTGAATCGATGACACCTTTCACGAAACGCAAATACATCGGTAGCAATTGCTCAGCTTCGTCCATGATAAAGACGCGCTTCACATATAGCTTTAGACCATGCTGCTGCTCACGAGTGTATAGATCGACTGGCGCTTTTTTAGGGATATATAATAGCTGCGTATACTGTACGCGACCCTCTACACGGTTATGCGTCCAAGTAAGCGGCGCATCCATGTCATAAGAAATATTCTTATAAAAATCAACATACTCATCATCTTCAATTTCAGAGCTTGAGCGGGTCCATAGTGCACTGGCCTTGTTTATGGTTTCCCACTCATCAGTGAGTACCATCTGGCCACTAGCAGGCGTATCGTCGTTTTCGTCTTCTTTTACATCTTCTTGCCAGATCTCTTTACGCATTTGAATCGGCAAACTGATATGGTCAGAGTATTTATTAACCAAGCGCTTGATTTTGCTGCGATCTAAGTAGTTATCTTCGCCTTCGCTATACTCTTCTTTTAGATGCAAAGTAATCGCTGTACCGCGCGTGTCTTTGGTAATAGGCTCAACAGTAAAGCTACCAGTACCATCTGATACCCAGCGCACGCCTTTATCCGCAGTCTCGCCCGCTTTACGTGATTCAACACTGATGGTATCGGCCACAATAAAACCTGAGTAAAAACCAACACCGAATTGACCAATCAATTGACCATCTTGTTTTTGTGATTCAGACAATTTATCCAAAAATGCTTTGGTGCCTGATTTAGCAATCGTACCTAAGTTTTCGATTGCATCGGCTTCGTTCATACCAATACCATTGTCGGTAAAGGTAATAGTTTTGGCGGCTTCGTCAACAGCGATGCGGATTTTTAATTCGCCATCATCTTCATAAAGGCTATCATCATTTGTGCCTTCAAAGCGCAACTTGTCACAAGCATCCGACGCATTAGATACCAACTCGCGGACAAAAATATCAGCGTTAGAATATAGTGAATGCGTTACCAAATGCAGTAATTGCGCCACTTCCGCTTCAAACGTATGTTTTTTTAATTCTGGATTCAGACCTTCAGCTTGAGTTGCTTCACTCATAAAAACTCCTTTAAATTCTATGAAAGACCTATTATCAGATAACGATATACTCACTAAAGCCGCTCTCATAATGTTAGAGAACCTGCCGTATGCAATACCGTTAAACTGTCTATACTAATAGGGGCATTGAGAAAAAATTCAAGCTCAAAAGCTTTATTCCATAAAAAACACCGCGCTTGTTTATCAAGGCGGTGTTCTGGTATCAGTTATTTGTTTGCTTGGTTTTTACTTACTTGATTATTTAATTGCTCAGTTATTTTCTGACATAGCAATCAACGCGCAAACAACAGCAACTATTCTGAATATGCTTCTATCAATATATCCCAAAGAGTCGTCAGCTTTTTTGAAAATTGAGTATGGGTTTTCATAGTAACCTCTATGTCGATTAATATCGGCTTGTTAGTAATATTATGTTTTTAGTAATATTGTCTTGTTAGCTACTATTAAAACCATTTCTCCAACATTTGTATAATTAATTGATTACAACGTATCATTTTATTTTTCAAAACTATAAAATGACTGACTCTTAGCCTTTTAACGTGGCATCGGACGAATAGTAAGGATTTGCTCACTACGACCAAAAGGCCCATGTATATCGTGCAATACCGCACTGGTCAGTCCGATACCATCGTCGCCATATTGTTGTACAGCCTCGATACCGAGCCAGCGACCTTTTGGCGAGCGATGCATATGGATTTGCAAATCAGTATTGGGAAACATCCACTCTAACTTAGATAAACCAAGACCCAATCTTGGTACAACACCATTGGCAGTATCGACCATACCTAACAGATGAACCAAGTCATCAGTCGGCTCGCCTTCAATCATGTCGAGATCATTGGTAATCCATACCATACCGCGACCAGAACGACGTTCTTCTGTCGCTACTAGACGTACGCTTTCAATAAAACCGCCCGGCCAGCCTTTCATACCTTCCCAAACTGGCAACTCTTCAGGTTTGTATTCTGCTGGTTGATCTTCAAGTCCAGCAATCTCACTGGTATCTTGAGTAATCAGTCGCCACGCTCTTGCAATGATAGCATCGCGACCACGGCTACTCATGACCGCTTCGACCAGCTCAATAGTCTTACCCGGTCGGATACAGCGAGTAGTGATAGTAAAATCGTCAAGCGGTATTAGCCCCAAGATATCGAGGCTCACACGTGCGATACGAGTATTAGGTTGTGGCGCGAAGCTGTTGATCTCAGCTGTTAATAGGCCTGTTGCTGGTGCCATGTGCTGCTCATGCTCATTCCAAGCACCTTGTGCATGCTTGGTTGGCTGATAATGCGCTACACTAACACCGTCTTCTTGTAATTCTCGTTTAATAAATTTGTAATAAGCAGTCATAGCTATCCTATATTTGGCACTTTCATCTGTATTTTTTATTTATGCTTGTATTTTTTATTTATGGATAAGCTCTTGTTTTCTTAGCGTGAGAATACGGCGCGCTTTCTGTATGAAAAACAATAAACAGATCATGACTACTGCGAGCATCGCGTAGAAAAAGCTTTTTTCTGCCATAAACTTCATGATATTCATAAACAATACGAAAACCACTGCTGCCATCACTAGCATATTGAGTTTTAGTTGCTTGTTGACTTCAGCGAGCGTGGCCTCTGCCAATACAAATCTGGCTTTTGGTTCTTTCATGCGACCTTATCCATATCAATGATGGTTCATACAAATATAAATACAAACACTAATTATTTACCAACCTGAGTAACAGGAATCCGCAGCGCTTTCGGCAGACTAAACGTCACATTTTCTTCAATACCAGATAGCTCACTAGGCAGATCACCACCCCAATCTTGCAGCTGTTGCAATACTTCTTGGATCAACACTTCAGGCGCGGATGCACCAGCGGTCACGCCTATACTCTGCACACCATCTAACCAACGCTTGTCCATCTCACTGGCATTATCAATCAAATAAGCACGGCAATTCATACGCTCAGCCAGCTCACGTAAGCGATTAGAGTTTGATGAGTTTGGCGAACCGACCACTAGTACGACTTCACAGCGACTGGCCAAATCTTTTACCGCATCTTGGCGGTTTTGAGTGGCATAGCAAATGTCATCTTTGCGAGGGCCTTGGATACTAGGAAATTTTTCACGCAGCGCATCGATGACGCGCGCAGTATCATCCATCGACAAGGTTGTCTGAGTCACAAATGCCAAGCGTTCAGCATCTTGTACAGTCAATGCGGCCACATCACCTTCATCTTCGACCAGATGAATCTGCCCACCATGGCGACGGTTGAAACGCCCCATAGTGCCTTCGACTTCTGGGTGTCCTGCATGTCCTATTAACACTGCATCCATTCCATCTTGCGCAAACTTTGCTACTTCGATGTGTACTTTAGTTACCAGCGGGCATGTTGCATCAAACACCGTCAAATCACGACGCTCAGCCTCATCTTCGACTGCTTTAGAGACCCCATGAGCGGAGAAAATAACGATAGAGCCGTCTGGCACTTCGTGAAGCTCTTCAACAAACACCGCACCACGATTGGCCAAGTCTGACACCACAAACTTATTATGCACAACTTCGTGACGGACATAAATAGGCGGCTCAAAACGTGTCAATGCTTCATTAACAATCGCAATTGCACGGTCCACACCAGCACAAAATCCACGGGGATTGGCAAGATAAATTTGCATAAAAAGACCTATCATTGGATAATTTATAGTTAAAACGTATTTTTGAATTTTTTATTCAAAAGTTGGGGCGAAATCAATGCCCTACTTTAGCATAATTTGCTTTTGTCGCTCTCTAAAATAGCTGTCTACTCATAGCAATATTTTGTAGGCAAACCTCAGCATACTTACGACATATTGCAAAACCAGCTTTAACTTGTATAAAAGCAGTTTATAATAATGCATCTATTATAATTTCTATCGCCATACATGATGGCGTTTTTTATTTTTTCCAGTCTTTGTTTTTGACTGAGGCACTGCTTAACTTTTTATCAACACACATTTATTACAATACATTTTACGAGTTACTAAGACACTTTCTATTAGGATAAATTGTATGACAGGTTCATTATTCATCGTTACTGCCGCTTCAGGTACTGGCAAAACCTCACTGGTTAAGCAATTGCTTGCTACCACCAATGACTTGACTGTCAGCGTCTCTCACACCACTCGCGCACCGCGTCCAGGCGAGATTGACGGTCAGCACTATCATTTCACAGATACCGATAGTTTTACCAATGGTATCAATGCGGGTCTATTTCTAGAGCATGCTGAAGTATTTGGTAACTATTATGGCACGTCAGAGGAAAGTGTACGTACCCAGCTAGCGGCGGGTATCGACGTTATTTTGGAGATTGACTGGCAAGGCGCGACGCAAATCAGAAATATCTTTCCCGATGCCATTATGGTTTTTATTCTACCACCTAGCATTGCGACATTACGTCAACGTCTCTCAACCCGCGCGCAGGATTCTGTAGAAGTTATAGAGCGCCGTCTAGCTGGCGCAGTCACCGAAATGGCACAATACGTGAATGCTGACTATGTAGTGATCAATGATAATTTTGATGTAGCCTTAGCTGAGCTAAAAGCCATTATCGTGGCCGACAGGCAGACACTTGGTCGTCAGCAGCAGCGCTATCATCGTACGATTAGCAACTTGCTAAACACTCAGGTAGAAGAGTAAACTACGCACAAGCAGCTAATCTCGTAAGTAGATATAAAAAGCAACTACGCGACTTGGCAAAAAATGCTATAATATTTAGCTATCCCCCTTTATATTTTTGATATTATTTTTGTTGAGTGGCGGGCAAGGTCCGTTACTAATAAAAACAACCGAGGTAGCTATTTATGGCACGAGTGACGATTGAAGATTGTTTGGATAATGTTGATAATCGCTTTGAGCTAATTTTGGTCGCAAGCAAACGCGCCCGTCAATTGGCCAAAGGTATTGCCGAGCCGTTGGTTGACGTTGATAACGACAAGCCTACAGTATTGGCACTACGTGAAATTGCCGCTGGCAAAATCACACGCGATATCCTAAATCAGCCAGAGCATAATTTTGCTACTAGCTCATTAGATTTAGCATTGTCAGGCGACCACAGCTTCTAATAAGCTGTTTTGATAAGATGTATTTTATAAAGCCAATCGTGTTTTTATAAATTAAATACACATCTTGATCAACTATAGAGACCACAGCATAGGCTGTGGTTTTTTGGTTGTAATAATAATGTATTGGCTATTTTGGTCACCATTTATCCCTAAAATAGACCACTGAGTGAAATTTTTTCATCGCCCACACGCTTATCAGTTGACATTGAAAGCGATTTGCGATTAATTAGAGAATGGCGTACTCATCCTTAAGTTTTGTATGGTAGGTCATTATTTAGCCTCCATTTGCTTCGGTAAGTGGCCCAACAAGTAGGTCATGGAAAATAGGATCATCATTTTATGAGTCAAACCCTACCCAAACTCAGTCATCACCTCGTCGATGATGCTCAATATAACTTACTACGTTCGGTAGGTTATCTCACTGCTGCTGAGCGCCGTGATATTGTTGATGCTTGTGAGTTCGGAGATATTGCGCACATTAAAGACAAGCGCAAATCAGGGGAACCTTATATCACGCATCCAATCGCTGTCGCTGAGATACTAGCGGGTTTTCGCTTAGATCGAGATACCATCATTGCAGCAATCCTGCATGATACGGTCGAAGATACCGAGGTTAGCGATGAGCAAATCAAGCAGCGTTATGGCGAAATTGTATCAAGACTGGTCGATGGTGTGACCAAGCTAAAATCATCTTCACATAACAAGCAGCAAAATAAAGCGGCCACCTTTCATAAAATTCTGACCGCCACCCTCGCCGACCCGCGTGTACTCATTATCAAGCTTGCTGACCGTCTACATAATATGTCTACGCTTGACGCGGTACGTCCTGAGAAGCAGCGCACCACAGCTCAAGAAACCTTGGATTTTTATGTGCCATTTGCCCGATTAATGGGTCTGAATGATATTGCTGACTATATCGAAGTATTGTGTTATCGCAATTTAGACTCTGATATGTACAACAAGTTGTCTGATAAACTGCTACAGCATGGGCTTGGACGTAACTTTCAAAGAGAGTCCATTCATCGTTATTTGAGTATCGTGCTAAATAACTTGGATCTTAATGGTCTGGTCAAAGTCTTAGACAATCGCGTGGTCATATATCGTCAGTTTTTCCGCAATCGCGGTGAGATTAATGCGCTACTGCGTCACTACGCGTTTGAAATCGTCCTCGACAATATCGAAGCCTGCGACAAGCTCGCCTATTACTTAATCAAAAAATATCAGATTGATGATACCCATATTGCGGATAATATTCGTCGTCCGCTGCCAGGTGGTAACCAGTCCCTCACCCTCATCTATGAGCGTGACAATGACGTGGTAAAAGTCACTATATTGACCAAGCAAATGCAGAGCGCTGCAAGACTTGGTGTCATCGGGGCAGAGCATGCATCTGATGTGAGTCAATCGGTCATCCAAGCATCATTGCGCAACATGAAAGATTTGGTTGATGAAGACAATCTGAATGAAAATAGTCCTGATTTCTCAGCGGCAGTCTCTACTATTAATGAGCTGATGGATTACCTGCATTCTAGTAAAATCATTTGTTACAGTCCTCAAGGGCGTGCTTACGAGCTTCCGCAAGGTGCAACCGCGCTAGATTTTGCCTACGCGGTCGGTCCTATGATTGGTAACGTTGCCGTTGGTGCAAATATCGATGGCAAAGCTGCAAAACTTGGCACTGTGGTAAAAAACGGACAATCCGTTGAGATAGAAGTAAACAGTCATTCAGAACCAAAAGCGGAGTGGTTAGGATTTGTAGTGACTAACAAAGCTCGTGAAGAGATTTTACGTTGGTTTAAAGATTTATCTGTCGCTGACAAACAACATCATGGCAGGCAAGCATTAGATCGTGCACTCCGAACGCATCAGAAAAGTTTTGATGATTTGACAGATGCTGACTGGAAAGACCTGACTGAATGGCGCGGCCTAACTGAAAAAGATGCGTTATTTGAACAAATAAGCTCAGGTACGCTACTTCCTCAGCTAGTCGTGACACGTTTATTTAGCGATGAGCTGAGCGACCTACAGGCAAAAGTACATAGCGATGACATGACCCAGCCGCAACAGCTGATTGCAAATGCTGCTGGCGTTGAGCTTGATTTTGCCAATTGCTGTCATCCGATATATGGCGACCCTATCGTAGGGCATCTATCACGTCATGGTTTGGTCGTTCATCGTCATAAATGTTTCTCACTGGACGATATCCGTAAAGACAATCCTTATCAGGTGATCCAATTGCGTTGGCGCAATGACAATGCGGTCAAACAAGGCGACATCGGTGAGCATGACCTAAAGAACAGCGGCAAGATTCGTTTTCCTGCTTACTTAAAGCTCTCTATTGCGCTTAGTGACGAGCAAATCAGTGAAGTTATCTATCACTTACGCCAGCTCAATATGGGTGTGGAAACCGTTGATGTTCGCAATACGGATACCATCATTCATATCGTGGTACGTAGTCGCAACCACTTAGCACAGGGTATCCGTGAACTACGTTCGCTGCTAGGTTTCCCTAACATTATACGGTTATATCAATTATAATAAGCGCATTTGCTGATTTGCATCACTGCTATAGTCGTGATGCAAATAGCTAAAATAGAACTACTATTCTAGTAGCAATGAATCAATCACATAAAATATAAAAGGGACATCCCATGACTCGTCAAACCATCCAAACTGATAAAGCACCTGCAGCAGTCGGCACCTATTCTCAAGCTGTAAAAGTCGGCAATACTGTTTATATCTCAGGTCAGCTTGGTTTTGATCCTGACACGATGGAGCTAAGAGAAGGTTTTAAAGCACAAGCTGAGCAAGTATTTGAAAACATCAAAGCTATCTGTGAAGCAGCTGGTGGCAGTCTAAATGACGTGGTCAAATTCAATGTATCTTTGACGGATTTAAGTGATTTTGCTGTCTTGAACGAAGTGTTTGTCGCCAATCTAAGCGAGCCATACCCTGCCCGTGCTGCCGTCCAAGTAGCTGCTCTACCTAAAGGTGGCGTGGTAGAAATTGAGTCTATTCTTTATATCGAATAAGATGATATTTGATGCTTAATATTAGGTGCTCATTATTAAGCTTCATTATTAAGCGCTAATTTTAGCAACAGCCTATAAGTCATATCACCATAAGCTTAGCATCATGCTAAGCTTATTGGTCTCCGTTCTATTATTCTGATCTCATATTCACCTAATAAGACTGCGAAACCGTTTATGTTGGTACAAGTTGCTCTGCCCGTTCCCCTTTATCGGGTATTTGACTATAGCCTACCAGCTGATATGCTTGCTTTGCCAAACAGTGCGATACCGCAAATTGGCAGCCGTGTTGAGGTTTCGTTTGGTCGTCAGACTCTGATTGGCATTGTGATTGCTCATATTTCACAAGACGATAGCAACGTACCTGTTAATAAAATCAAACCCATCAATAAATGTCTAGATGCTGAGCCTATTTTGGACGCTGGCATGCTCAAGCTTGCTTACTGGTTGGCCCGCTATTACCACTATCCGCTTGGCGACGTGTTAGCAGTTATCCTGCCAAGCCTTGTCCGTCAAGGCAAACCATTAGACTTGCTGATTACCCATTGGCGAATTTTGCCTCATATCACTGATGATGATTTTCGAGCCAATGCTAAAAAACAAAAGCAGCAGTTCGACATGCTAAAGTTACATGGTCAGCATGGCGCAAGTGAAGATGTATTGCTACTAGAAGGGATGCAACGAGCCTTTTTAAAGACGCTAGAAGATAAAGGGTTAGTCGAACGCTATATTCAACCAAAACAAGCACCTGCTCCAGTTAAACTGGCAAAAATGCCACTTGATCTCAATGATGAGCAGAAACTTGCTGTCGACGCTATTATTGCTGCCCATGAGTCCGATACTTACACTGGTTTTCTGCTCAACGGTATTACTGGTAGTGGTAAAACCGAAGTTTATCTGCAAGCGATGCAAGCCGTACTAGAGGCTGGCAAACAAGTCCTTATTTTAGTGCCAGAGATTGGTCTCACACCGCAAACGCGGGCAAGATTTGCCAGTCGGTTTGCCGCCCATATTGTGCTATTACATTCTGGCATGACTAACACTCATCGCTTACAAGGTTGGCAAGACTGCCGCACGGGGCATGCACAAATCGTGATCGGTACACGTTCGGCTGTGCTATATCCTTTCGCAGACTTAGGCTTGATTGTCGTTGATGAGGCGCATGATGGCTCGTATAAGCAACAAGACACGTTACGTTATCATGCCGCTGATGTCGCTCTCTATCGAGGTTTGCAATACAAAATCCCAGTGATACTTGGTACTGCCACACCTTCTCTTGAGCATTTAAAACTGGTCGATGATGGCAAACTATCAGAATACCAACTGCTTACTCGTCCAGGTAATGCCAAGCCTGCAACCATGCAGCTGATCGATGCTCGCTTGCAAAGTACTCATCAACAAGCACAAGATGACGGTGCACGCTATGATACAGGTCTGACGGATGCCATGATCGGGGCGATACGGCAAACTCTAGAAGCTGGTGATCAGGTATTAATATTTTTGAATCGTCGTGGCTATGCGCCTGTTCTATTGTGCGAGGCTTGTGGCTGGCAAGCAGATTGTCCGCGCTGTGACGCTCACCTGACCGTTCACTATAATAGCCAATCCCAGCGAAACAGTTATTCAAGTAACTCTTACTTAAAATGCCATCATTGCGATTGGCAAGCCTATATCCCTACCGTATGCCCTGATTGTGGCAGTCAAAATCTGGATGCCAAAGGTATGGGAACGACAAGGCTCAGTGAAAATCTACATGCAATCTTTGCTAACCCTCAAACTAGCAAAGAGCTCTATCCGATTATTCAGATAGACCGTGATACCACAAGACGCAAAGACAGCTGGGGAAACATTTACGAGCAAATTAATAAAGGCAACCCTGCCATATTGGTCGGTACACAGATGGTTGCCAAAGGTCATCACTTCCCCAACGTTACATTGGTTTGCTTACCCAATGCCGATCGCGGATTTTTATCAGCAGACTTCCGCTCACCAGAACATACCGCACAGCTCATGATTCAGGTGGCTGGCCGTGCTGGTCGAGGTGACAAAGCTGGCCGCGTATTGATTCAAACGTTGCAGCCTGATAACGAATTACTATTAAAACTGGTCAAAGATGGCTACTTGTCATTTGCGCGCGAGCTACTGCAAGAGCGTCAAATGATGGGCTTACCTCCTTATCGACATGCTGCATTGATACGCTGTGAAGGCAAAACATTGGCAGCAACTACTCAAGCGCTCAAGGATGCTATTGCGCACTTGCCTAATGCCCATAACCTCGCTGTTCTCGGTCCTATTGATGCGCCCATGAGTAAAAAGAATAGCCGCTACCATGCACAGCTTTTGCTATTGGCTAAAGACCGTCGTCAATTGCACCATGTGTTGGGACAGTGGTGGCAGCCAGTGCTCGCCCTACCAAGCGCTAAATACCTTAAGCTCACTTTGGATATTGATCCTGTCGGTTGGTAACTCTCATCTAAAACTTAATACACGATAGCGTATTTTCCTGCTCCCCTTCTCATCACATTTACTTCGTCGTTACAGCTTCTCATGCTTGGCTATGTTAAATTTATAATTATCAAATGGTATGCGGTAAAGGCTCTACGCCTACTCTACTCATAGCAAGCATCACTTATTAGTAAACGTCACTTATCAGTAAACATCATCTATCGAACGCAACTATCAGCGAATTTGAGTATTATTATGAATCCAAATAATCCAAACTCTGACGAGCACAATCATAGCCAGCAGCATGATAATACGGATGTGCCTAAGTACGTGCGCGAAGATGAAGAAAATAACTACACTCAGAAAAACCAAGGCCATCACGATCATGATGAGCATCTAGAACAGACAACTACAGCACGAGATACCAAGGGCTATCAGCGTACCTTGCTGTTCAGCTTTATTATCATTACTGGTTATATGTTTATCGAAGCCATTGGTGGCTGGCTCACTGGTAGTTTGGCCTTGTTATCTGATGCAGGGCATATGCTAAGCGATGCGATAGCGCTCGGTGCCACTTTGGTCGCGTTTAAAATCGGCGAAAAAGCAGCTACTCACCAGAAAACCTTTGGTTACAAGCGCTTTGAGATATTAGTCGCTACAGTAAATGGCGCGACACTTGTCATAATCGCTTTGATGATTTTTTATGAAGCGATTAAACGCTTTAACTCACCGCCAGAAATTGCGACCCAAGGCATGCTTATCGTGGCGACTATCGGTATGCTGATCAATATTTTGGTCGCTTGGCTAATGCACCGAGGTAGTCAAGGTGACAAGTCACATGGCCATAATCATGGTACGGATGATGCCAAGGTCGCAGAGCAGAAACCTAATAATGAAGAACCCGTTAACCTCAATATGCAAAGCGCTTATTTACATGTATTGAGCGATTTATTAGGGTCAGTAGCTGCAATTGTCGCTGCGCTACTCATGATGGGGTTTGGTTGGGTATGGGCAGATGCAGTGGCATCAGTAATCGTTGCCGTACTTATTTTAATCAGTGGCTACCGCGTCGTACGTGATTCTGTGCATATATTGATGGAAGGAACGCCCGCCAATATATCGCTAGTCGATGTGGAGCAAAAATTACTCGAAGACGCTCAAGTACAAAAAGTACATGACCTACATGTTTGGAGTATTACTAGCGGTCTCAATGCACTCTCTTGTCACGTGGTGGTCGATGGTGAAATGAGTATCCATGAATCAAATATTCTAATTGCCAGTCTAGAACAAAGACTGCTAGAGCTTGGTATTCATCATGCTACTATTCAGGTCGAAAGCTCGTCTCACCCGCAGAATATTGCACATAGCGATGCATTGGTCTGTGATATTTCGGGACAGCTACCTGATGGTAATAGTCATATTGGTCATAACCATTAACGATAAATTATCAGCTAAGTGACTGAATAAAGAAGTCAGTAACTTGAAACACGTCCTAGAAAATACAAATATAGGCATCTGATACTGGCTCATACTAAAAGTTACATGGAATTAAAACTAGAATCTAGATCACATTAAAGCAGTCGTGACTTGCGACAATCTTTTATTTTATTCCATTCAAAAAAATTAAGTCCGAATCGGCTTATGTGGTTATAATAACTATTATAAAGTTTTGTTTAGCACCCCAGTTAATTTTTATAATCATACTTTTTGGTATTTTCACTCTATCTATTGATGATACAACACTATGTCTAGACGCTCAGCACCCTTTGTCGCCCCAGACTATATCGATGATCCTGCATCAAAAGATGGCAAAAAACACGCCAAAGTTTTGTTATCAACGCTGCAAGAAGACATTGCAAACTTTCGTAATGAACAGTTTCCACCTGATATTTTGCGCCAAATCCGTGATATGCCTATTTATGAAGGCAACTTAGCCGAAGTCCAAACCTATCAGCAACGTTGGCAAAATCTACTTGAGCGTGCAAAGGACTTTTATCCAGCGGCCAATATGCCACCTGACTATCTACCGCTCCCTGCCAGCCTTGAAATACCACAATTCATCTATCACGTTCAGCGTCTACATTTAACTAAGACACGCGCTAAAGAATCTAAAAGCTTTGGATCAGTAGGCGCCCTGACTGATAAATGTGGTCAATATACGGATGATGAAATTGAGCGCATGACAGCAGTGCTAGAAAATGACGAGGAAGCGCGACTGGTAGCGCACCGTGAATTTATCGATCTGCGTGCTTATGTTTTTTGTCGTGATAGTAAGGGCGAGATGCTAGAACCTGAGCGGGTACGCTTTTATCGTACTGGTCTGATTGTACATGCCCTGCCTGACTTTAAGATTGTAGATAGTCGCCAGACACCGCGCAAACGCCGCAACGATGCTTATAACAATCCGCTTGCAGACAATGGTGTGTGGAAAATTTATCGCAAAAAATAATAGATACTAGCGCGATATCGTTTTAGCCATACTGATTTTAGTCACGTTCATTTTATATTGTATATTTTATTCAAATTTTTAAGGAGCCCAAATGTTTGCTGCCGCCGCCGGCTCACCAAATCTCATGTTGCAAGCCACTATTTTTTTGGGAGCAGCATTGCTCTTTGTGCCTCTCGGTAAACGCTTCGGCATTGCAACGGTTTTAGGCTACCTCATCACTGGACTCATATTGGGCCCAAGTGGCTTGGATGTGGCAGGCGACGCTGAAAGTCTATTGCACTTTTCAGAGTTTGGCGTGGTCATGCTGCTGTTTATTATCGGGCTTGAGCTCCAGCCTTCGCGGCTCTGGGCATTGCGCCGCTCTATATTTGTATTGGGCGGTTTGCAGGTCGGTTTGACTGGTACGCTACTGATGTGGCTATTACATCAGTTTTTCTCCTTACAACTAGATACTGCCTTTATCGTTGGTTTTGGTTTAGCCCTGTCTTCTACTGCGTTTGTACTACAGATACTGACTGAAAAACAGCAGCTTTCAAGCACGCATGGTCGAGAAGCCTTCACTATCTTATTATTCCAAGATATTGCGGTCATTCCACTATTAGCAGTCATTCCGTTCTTATCAGGGGTGCGTGAACAAAGCTACGATTTGATTTATTTTGGTAAAGTATTTGCTGTCTTTGCCGGTCTGATTTTTGCCAGCCGTTATGTGGTTCGACCATTCTTTAAATTTGTGGCTTCCAGTGGTGCATCAGAACTACTGACAGCGGTCGCCCTATTTATCGTGATGGGCGTATCTATCTTGATGGGTCAAATCGGCCTATCAATGGCGTTGGGTGCATTTTTGACAGGTGTGTTGCTCGCTGATTCTGAGTATCGTCACGAACTAGAGGCCAGTATCGAACCTTTTAAAGGGTTGCTATTAGGTCTGTTCTTTATGTCAGTCGGTATGCTTACCGACGTCAAACTTATTTTGGCAGAACCCATCTTTATTATTGGCTGCGCCCTCGCATTGATGTTCATCAAGTTTGCAGTGATTGCAGGTATTGCCAAAGTATCGGGCAATCGCTGGCCGACCAGTATCAGATTGGGTGTAACCCTAGCCCAAGGTGGTGAGTTTGCCTTCGTCCTATTCAGTGTTGCCACTGCTCAAAACGTCTTGCGCCCCGAGCTTGCTAATACTCTCAATCTTGTGGTTACCATCTCGATGGCGCTAACACCTCTGGCATTCTTGTTATTAGAAAAAGTGGGTGAGCCGTTATTTGCCAAGAGTAAACCGAGTCGCGAATACGATACCATTCCCGATCATGAGCATCAGGTCATTATTGCAGGCTTTGGCCGCGTCGGACAGATTATTGGCCGTGTACTGCGCATGCATAATATCGAATTTACCGCTATCGAACGCTCTGCAAACCGAGTAGATTTTGTAAGAAAATTCGGTAACCAAGTCTATTATGGTGACCCAAAGAACCCTGAAATTCTACGAGCGGCAGGTATTCAAAAAGCGCGAGTGTTTATTCTTGCCATCGATGACTTAGAACGCTCTATCACTACCGCCCAGTATTTACGCAAAAATTATCCTGAACTGATTGTCTTAGCAAGAGCACGCGACCGTCAGCACTATTATCGTTTGCGTGAAGTTGGCGTGCGGCATATTTGGCGTGAGACTTATTTGTCGTCTTTGGACATGTCACGTGAATCACTACAGTTATTAGGTATCTCACCAGAAAAAGCGCGAGAAACAGTAAAAACATTCCGTGATTATGATGATGACTTGATCGAACGCCAACAAGCTATCTACGATGATGAAGCTAGCATGATTGAGTCCGCGCAATCATCAATGGCTGAGCTTGAAAGCTTGTTTGACGAAGATATTGGTAAAGCACGTAAAATGGATTTGACCGATTTTTATGAAGCGTTAAAGAGCCAAGCAACACCAGTTGAAGAAAAGGATGATACTGCAACGGACTCTAAGCATTAGCTCTAAGAATCAGCTCTCAACACTAGCAACACCTACAAGTACTCGTCAAATACAGCCCCTAATCAGCTATGCAGTTTTTAGGGGCTTGTTTTTTATTTAATGAGCTGGTGCAATCCCAGTTATCACTGTCTGGTATATGATAAAAGACCAGCATCTGCTCGTTTAAGTAGCGTATCGGAAACGTCACGTTCTGAATCGTTGCCACTACCGCACAGTCGGTTTCTGTTACGCCAGCAGCTTGAGTATCGACATGCATGCGTATTTGCTGCTGCTCGGTACTCAGAGGCAAATTTACTGGGCACTGCCCTGTCTGCTGATAAATCAACGCCACTCGATTTTGGGCATTCTTTGCAATATCATAAGCGTCAAACAACACTTCGTTTGCTTTTGGCTTGGCAATAATCGGTAAGAACTGCACCTTAATTACCAATAGCGAAAACGCAAAAAAACCAAACCCTAATGCCAGTCCGAATAAGCTAACGCCACCTTCTCTCTGCAGATGTGCCTTCTGTGCTGACTCATCTCGCGGATGATCATTTATCGCATCAGCGATCTCACGCCTTGCCATTCGGTAGTAATACGCATCCGTCCAACGTGCCACCATAAACGACCAAAACAGCCAAATAACAGCAGCAATACCAATACGTGTTGCCATCTGATAAGCATCTGGTACATAGGACATCGCTATAAATTCAAAGGCGACTAGCACCAGCGCGACATTAAGCTGGATAAAAGACCACCCTGCGACACTATAGACAATCGCATCCATATAGCGCTTGCGATATAGCAGCCAAGGAAAAGTGATAAAAAACGCAGCCCAATGCCATTTTGGCGACAGATAACCTTGCTGATCAAACTGCTCAAAGCGTTTGAGATAATAACGCTGGGTACGATTGCCTATGAACCACTTGTCTAACTGCTTACGTTTAGTAAGTGTTAACGACTCTTGATAAAATGGTGGCGGTGAATCGGTCTCGATAAATAACATGGCAACACGCTCTACTTACTGACTCTTAGAAAAAGCATTTAAAAGATACCATTATATGATAACGCCAAAACCCATGTGTAACATAGAGAAACCATAGCACTGACCAGCAAATACGCTAAAATAGGATTGTCCGTTCACAGTTGTATGGATTTAACTTATAATAAGCAAACATCACCCACCTAATTAAGCCTTACGAATCCTATGAGTCAACATTCTGATATCAATGACAACGTCAATAGTACCGATACTACTGATGAGCAAACCCTTAATAGCACAAGCGAGCCTATCGATATCGATAACAGCACCAACCAAGAGATAGAACCGACCTCTGACAAGCATATCCGCATCGTCAATACGTTTATGAAGCGCCGTACGCACATGAACAAAAACGCTGAGCTTGCACTAACTGCTCCAGAGTTTTCTGAGTATTTGGTCAATAACAGTTTTGGTGATGGCGATCTTACCGGTATTGATAACTTACGTACGTTATTCGCTGATAGCCCTAATGGCGCAGATGCACCGCTTACGGTAGAGATTGGTTTTGGCTTGGGTGATTCGTTTATTGAGATGGCGGCCGCTGACCCTACTCGTAATTTTGTCGGTGTAGAAGTGCATGAGCCTGGTATTGGTAAATGTGCGTATATGGCTGGCACCCAAGATTTGAGCAACGTAA
The DNA here is from genome assembly GCF_050268165.1 of Psychrobacter sp. NPDC078631. NCBI lineage: Bacteria > Pseudomonadati > Pseudomonadota > Gammaproteobacteria > Moraxellales > Moraxellaceae > Psychrobacter > Psychrobacter sp. NPDC078631. The sequence goes on from NZ_JBNNGG010000003.1 coordinate 308,674, forward strand.
AAATCATCAACGGTGATGCCATTCAATTGCTCAAGCAACTACCAGAAAACCATATCGACCGTATTCAGCTATACTTCCCTGATCCATGGCAAAAGAAGCGTCACTATAAGCGTCGTTTTGTCAGTCCTGAACGTATGACCATCGTTACGCGCAGCTTAAAACAAGGCGGCTGGTTCCATACAGCAACTGACTGGGAGCATTATGCATTTTGGATGGTTGAAGTATTGGATGGTTTCGCTGGATTGACCAACAAAGCAGGTACAGGTAATTTCACTGAGCGTCCTGACTTTCGTCCAATGACTAAGTTTGAGCGTCGTGGCCTCGATCGTGGGCATGGCGTCTGGGATTTGATCTATATCAAAGACTGATTAATACAGCTCTACTTTTAAGTGTTTTGACAAAGCGGCTATCTGATGTAGCCGCTTTTTTTTGGCCTTCTATAGGCTGTAGAAAATATCTCTAAAAATACTAGACATCCTATGCATAACTATGTCTACTGACATCTTAGATGTATATCTTGAGTCATACTCCTGACTTTTAATGCCTATAGTATGATTATGCATAAAAAAAGATAGATTTATAATTTGTGAAACATAGCGCTCATAGCGTTGTTTATAGATAAAATAGAACCTGTAAAGTGATTAGAAACGAAATATAGAATCCATTCCTAATACTAATAATCTACGTAAACTTATGTATTATAAGGCTTTACAGAGTTCTCCCCATAAGCTGTGGATAACCCTGTGCATAAGTCACTACTTGACAACTTTATAGCTAAGCAACTTAAAGGATAAGGTAAAATCGTTCATTTTTTGTACAATTTATAAAACCTTTAAAATCAGTTACTTATATTAAATTTTTACACATAAAAAATTATTTTAAATAATTTCTAAAATAATTTAATTCTTCATAATGTTTCACAATCAGTGAAAATAAGCTTTTTATCTGTTGTGGACAACTCCTAAATCTATTGACAAGCATAGTCATTATCAGGTTCAAAACAACAGCGACCTATCGCATCATTTCTGTAAATTTTAGCCTCATACCATACGACAGATAGTGTCGTCTAGCATCCCTCAACGCTCATTATAGTGCTTTGCTTTTGTTATAATTACCTTATCAAATCAACAGTGTTAAGAAGTTGAGTCAAGTAATTAGCATGCCAAGTCTGACTTAAAAACAACGATAACGACAGTATAGTACGGACTTATTTTTACTTCTCTCGCTATTTAATTTTACTGTATAGTAGAACGATACCTTCGATACTACTACCTATACCAGTCACGTGACAACCTATTTTTTATAAAACAGCCAAACAATAATTGTTGACCTCATAACAGTCAGTATGCGTTTACCAAAAGTTTTAACAGTACCAATATTTTATTTATAGCATCAACTTAACTACCGAAAACAAGGAATCCAATATGGACGACAATAAAGCCAAAGCCCTCAAAGCGGCATTAGGTCAAATCGAAAAGCAATTTGGTAAAAACACCATCATGCATCTAGGCGATGACTCGGCCATTATGGATGTCGATGTGGTCTCTACAGGCTCTCTAGGATTAGACATTGCGCTTGGCATTGGTGGTCTACCAAAAGGCCGTATCGTTGAAATTTACGGCCCAGAAAGCTCAGGTAAGACGACGATGACCCTGCAAGCTATTGCAGAATGTCAAAAGCAAGGTGGTACTTGTGCCTTTATCGATGCCGAGCATGCGCTTGACCCTGTTTATGCTCGCAAGCTTGGGGTAAACACTGATGACTTATTGCTCTCGCAGCCTGACAATGGCGAGCAAGCACTTGAAATTACCGATATGTTGGTACGCTCAGGCGCAATCGATATGATCGTGATTGACTCAGTAGCCGCCTTGACGCCACGTGCTGAGATTGAAGGCGAAATGGGCGACTCACACATGGGTCTACAAGCGCGTCTTATGAGCCAAGCCCTACGTAAAATCACTGGTAACGCCAAACGCTCTAACTGTATGGTAGTGTTTATTAACCAGATTCGTATGAAAATCGGTGTTATGTTCGGTAGCCCTGAGACTACGACTGGTGGTAACGCGCTGAAATTCTACGCCTCTGTACGTATGGATATTCGCCGTATTGGTGCGGTCAAAAACGGTGATGAAATCATCGGTAACCAGACCCGTGTTAAAGTTATCAAAAACAAAATGGCACCACCTTTCCGCCAAGCTGAGTTCGAAATCACTTACGGTGAAGGTACGAATCACTTAGCCGAAGTCATTGACTTAGGTGTAGAGATTGGAGCTGTTGGCAAAGCAGGATCTTGGTACAGCTATGGCGACGAAAAAATCGGTCAAGGTAAAGCCAACTCTGTGCTTTTCTTAAAAGAGAACCCTGCCATTGCACAAGAAATCGAAGACAAGATTCGTGACGAAAAGCTTGGTACAAAGAAAATTAGTAAAGCCGACGAAACTGAAGAAGCAGAACAGGCTTCTGAACCTGTACAATAATGGTTTAACGATTAACCGTTGTCAGTCACTATGATTCATTATGAAAATTAAAACCTTAGCTGAAATTCTAGCTGAGTCGGGTGCCGACTCAGCTAGTTCTGTTGATAATAAACCAAAAAAACCGTTCAAGAACTCTCATACGAAAGAGCCTAAAAAACGAGAGAAATCCAGTAAACGGACTACCCGTTCAAATAAAGATGATTCAGTCACGAATGACGCTACTATTGATACAGCGTTTTTCGAAGGCTCTTCTCCTAAATCAAAAAAGAACTCTAAATCTAAAAAACGTAAAAAGCGTTTTCATCCAGCGGCTAATTTTATCGCTGAGCCTAGTGACACCTCTACATATCAACCACCTGAAGCGCAAACCATCAAAGAGATGCTGGCAGAAGTCAAACTCGATATTCAGAATGACGAAATTAGTGATGGTTTGACAACTGGTACTAGTGATAGCACTGAGCCGCTATCCAAAAACTCAGAAAATGAAGCTGAGCTTTTTGCTATCAATGATAGTGAAACAGACAGCCAAAACGATAACATACCAGCCGCGCTCAAAGCCTACTTACGAACCCCTGAACAAAAACAAGCAGAAATCGATGCGATCAAAGCTGAAAGTCGATTGCGTTGGCTCGCATTTTATTATTTATCACGCCGTGAATACGGTAAGGCTGAGCTAAAGCAAAAGCTGATCGACAAAGAACAAGACCCAGAAAAAATTGACGCACTACTTGATGAGTTTGAAGAAAAAGGTTATCAAAGTGATTACCGCACTACCCTAATGCTGATACGTGAGAACATTCGTAAAGGCCGCGGACGTGGTCGGATCAAACAAGAATTCTATCGTAAGAAGATTGCTATGCCAGGTAACATCGATGAGCTAATCGATATGGCAAATATTGAGTCTGATGAATTTAGTGAGTTTGTAGATGATGATGCAGACAACCTAGTCGATGGTGTAGATTGGCTAAAACTAGCGGTGATAGCTCGTACCAAAAAATACGGTAATAAGATACCAGTTGAGCAAAAAGAAAAAGCTAAGCAGCTACGATTTTTGCAGTATAGAGGGTTTAATACCGATATCTGCTTTGCCGCACTTAACCATACTACAGAGTCGCTAGACGAAAGATTTTAAGGGCTTACTATCGCTATCACTGTTCCTGCCAAACGGTATTTATCGACAGTCATACTCTTGTGATGGACATAAAAAAGAGCACGTTATATGACGTGCCCTTTAATTAATACTGCCAGTCATTCTAATCTGTATAACTTTAAAGTATTTGATTAGAAATTTTCAAACTCAAAGCTGTCAAACTACTTGAACAAACTACTTAAAATTACCAAGACGGCTAGATAGCTGGCTAATGATTTGATCTATCTCTTCATTGGCCTCAGACTCATTATCCAGATTGCCATTAGGCGTTAGCTGATTCATTACCTCAGGCAACAGCTCAGCGAGTCCCTGTCTTACCTCAGTTTCATTAGCACCAGTATGAGCGGCTACTTGCTGAATTTCGTTTTCATCAAACAAACGGTTAATTTCTTTTGGATCTAAATTATCGTTTGCTTCGTTATTACTCATCCAAGAGCGTGCTTGACCTTCATAGCCCATACCAGTGATTTTTGACAACGCCCCACTCAAGCCGCCATTACGTTTGATCCAGCTAAGTACCATAGGCATCAATGCAGCAACGAGCATACCTTTACCACCAAACCCGCTATTAGTTCGCTGACCACCTAATACACTACCTAAAATATCACCTAATCCGCCAGCACCTGAGCTCATACCGCCGCGCTGACTACCACCCGTGAGACCACCAATAATGTCATCTAAGCCAAAACCATTATCTGCTTGACGGCTATTCTGTTGAGGGCTATAACCACCTGCCTGAATGCCACCGCCCAGCACACTACCTAAAATATCACCTAGTCCGCCAGTCTGCCGTGTTTCAGTACGTTGGTTAACTGGATTGCGCTGAGCGTCGTCTGGATTCATTGCACTACGTGCCACTTGGCTCACTAAATTCCCTAATAAGCTCATTATTTATTCCTCTTTTTATCGTATTGTTTAGTACAAAAATACTGCTAAAACTTATAAAACCTCATATCTGCCTACATTTTTTTTAATAAAAGGACAGCAGAATTACGAGTTTTACTCTCTATTTTTAATATAACAGATTTTAATATAACAAACCTTTTTGTCCTTTGAGATAGATATTTTGTTATGACGTGTAGAGTTTTCTCATCGTAAAAGGAAAAACTTAAGCTCCATAAATACTCAGTTATCTAGCATTACCCTTACTGATATTCGCTAAAATATTTAACTGTCGCCATTGCTCGTAATTTACTTGGTCGCGAAATATAGTAGTCGAAAACGTTCTTTGATAAGGTTCAACGATATTGAACTCGATACTCATCGCCCACTGATAGCGATTTATATCGATTAACTCTGCTTGCCATAACTCATCGCCGCGACCCGTTCGTATCAGTAACTGCCACTCTTTATCGACACGCTGACTGAGCGATGGCTGACTAATATGTAATAGTATCGGTCTCGATATAATCAGATAACTTGCGACCGCTGCCGAGACTGTTAAGATTAGTAAATACTGCCACAAAGTCAAAGATGCAAACCATGCTAATATCATCATAACGCCAGTCAAGCCTACATATAGCAGCGCGCGTAAATAACTGGCAAGCTTGATAGCTGTATCAATACGTAGCGAGGTTACTAGCGTCATATAAGCGTACCATGGGAAACGTTAGATATTGTACTGACCCGTTCCTTAAGACCTAAACCAAGTCTTTGGTATGACGCCATGTTTTTATCTTATTGACCAACGCCCAGATATCATCCTCTTCTGGACGATTTTGATTGGTAAAGTAATCAAGCAAGTCTGGGTCTTCATGAGTGAGCATTTCTGCAAATGTTGCTTGTTCAGTAGCATCTGCTGTCAGATACAGCTCTTTGACATAAGGATCAATATAAAAATCCAATTCTTTTAATCCGCGGCGAGCTTGATAAATGATACGGCGCTGCTCATTGGTTGGTTCTGGCTGAGTGGTACTAGTCATAAATTTACTCTTATTAATTGAGATAGTTTTATTGGTTTAGATAGTTTAAAAATAGACGTTAAGCATAGCGTATAGAATATTTATAGTCTTAAAATCTCACTATGCATTCGGACATGTAGAATGAAATTAACAACGATATGCTGACAGTTGACTCCATAAGGCCATTGCTTGCTGCATCATCGCCACGTTATGCGTACGAATGATACTTGCTCCTTGTTGTAGCGCAAACAACCCAGCTGCCGTTCCTGCCGAATCACGCTCTACCGCTTGCGTCGTACTCACAGCGTCAACTTCACTTTTAGTCAATACTTCTGCTAAAAACCGCTTACGAGAAATGCCAAACATCATCGGCAGCCCTAATGCTTGCAAGCTACTCAGCTGACTTAATAGCGCGCAATGATGTTCATAGTTTTTGGCAAAACCAAAACCTGGGTCGATAATAATATTGCTTCGTTTGACGCCGATGCTAACTACTTCGTTAATACGGTCAATCAGCTCTGTACTCACCTCATCGATCACATTGTCATACTGTGCTAGATTATTCATTGTCGTTGGCTCACCGCGCATATGCATTAGCATAACAGGTATATTAAGCTTAGCCGCCAGCTCTGCCGCACCAGTACGTTTCAATGCTCGTACATCGTTCCAAATGTCAGCACCTTCATTAAACGCTGCCTGCATGACTTCAGGACTGCTAGTATCAATCGATAACCAAATACTGTCACTATAGTGCTGACGAATGGCTCGAACCACTGGTACAACTCGTTGTATCTCATCATCAGTCGCCACAGTTTGCGCATTTGGACGAGTAGATTCACCACCTATATCGATAATAGTGGCGCCTTCCTTTATCATCTGCTGACAATGAGCGACGGCCTTATCTACTGCGTTAAACTGTCCACCGTCTGAAAATGAATCTGGCGTTACGTTCAAGATACCCATGATATGCGGCTGCGACAAATCTAAGGTTTTATCACGGCTAGATACTTGATAGTTGGGTAAAGATTGGAATAATGACATGAATAATCCATCACAAGTAAAATTTATAATGCAGCTTCAGTTATTGTTATCTATGCTTATGATACCAGTAAATCTTATAGGGTTCTAAACCCTTCATAAAATGATGACAATAAAAAAGCCCTTTATCATAAAGGGCTTTTTGTAAAACATGAATGTGCTAACACTTACATCGCTGGTAATGGTGGCGGTGTAGCACCAGTCGTTTTAACATCATTTTTAGATAAGTTTACTTCGTTATGCTGGTAAACTCTAGGTGGACGTGGTTCTTCACCTGCTAAGATATCTTGCAGTTGGTCACGATCAATGGTTTCCCAGTTCATAAGCGCATCAACCATTGCATGCATTTTATCTTGGTTGGCTTCAATCAATTCACGAGCGATATCATACTGCTCTTCTAGCATACGACGCACTTCTTCATCGACTTTCTGCTGAGTAGCTTCAGAGATAGTACGTCCACCACCGCCGAAATAGCCTTGTGAGTTATCGTCATCTTCGTACACCATGATACCAAGTGCATCAGACATACCGTACTTCGTGACCATTGCACGTGCCATTTTAGTAGCTCGTTCAAAGTCGTTCGAAGCACCCGTTGACATCTGATTGATAAACACTTCTTCAGCAATACGACCACCGAACAAAATAGCAATGTCGCTCAGCATTTTCGACTTATACATACTGGTTTGATCATGCTCAGGCAACTGCCAAGTAACACCAAGGGCAAAGCCGCGCGGCATAATGGTAACCTTATGCACCGGATCTGTACCTGGCAATAGCTCAGCTACTAACGCATGACCCGCTTCATGATACGCAGTTGCACGGCGCTCTTCTTCGCGTATAACCATGGATTTGCGTTCAGGACCCATATATAGCTTGTCTTTTGCATCTTCGAAGTCATTCATATCGACGCTAGTCTTATTGCGACGCGCGGCGAACAATGCAGCTTCGTTTACAAGGTTGGCGAGCTGTGCACCACTAAATCCAGGCGTACCACGAGCAAGAGAACTGGCATCTACACTGATTGTATTCGGCAGTTTCTTCAAATGAACTTTTAGGATTTGTTCACGGCCTTTGATATCCGGCAAGCCTACTTGTACCTGACGGTCAAAACGACCTGGACGCAGTAATGCTTTATCGAGCACATCAGCACGGTTGGTTGCGGCAATAACAATAACGCCTTCATTACCTTCAAAGCCATCCATTTCAACCAATAACTGGTTCAATGTCTGCTCGCGCTCATCATTACCGCCGCCCATACCGGAACCACGATGACGACCGACTGCATCAATCTCATCGATAAAGATGATACAAGGAGCGCTTTTTTTCGCCTGTTCGAACATATCACGAACACGTGATGCACCAACACCGACGAACATTTCAACAAAATCAGAACCTGAAATTGAGAAGAACGGCACTTTAGCTTCACCAGCAATAGCTCTCGCTAGCAAGGTTTTACCTGTACCTGGAGGACCTACCATCAAGATACCACGAGGAATCGTTGCACCCAGTTTGGTAAATTTATCTGGATCACGTAAGAACTCAACCACTTCAACGACTTCTTCTTTGGCTTCTTCACAACCAGCCACATCTTCGAAGTTAACGTTGATTTGATCTTCGGTCAGCATTTTTGCTTTCGATTTACCAAAGCTCATCGGGCCACCGCCTTTACCGCCAGCGCCGCCTTGCATATTACGCATAAAGAATAAGAACAGACCAATAATCAATAGAATTGGGAAGCTGGCTATCAGTAGTTGCATTAGTACGCTTTGGCGCTTTGGTGCAGTTCCTTGAACTTCGACTTGGTTCTCACGTAGCATTGGCATGAGCTGGTCATCTGACACAGCTGGTCTAATGGTCTCAAAAGATGAGCCATTTTTCTTTTCGCCGGTGATCTGTTCGCCGTCGATCTCGACACTGGCTACTTGGTTTTCTGACACTGCTGTCACAAACTCAGAGTAGTTAAGGTTATCCGGCTCAGAAGATTGATCAAAGCCGCTAAACACCAGCACCAAAACGCCGATTACCACCAGCCACAATAAGGTATTTTTTACCATGTCGCTCACTAGTTATTCCCATCCCTTACTTATTGGTGTGTTTATTAAACACGTGACGTCTATAAACGTATTGCTCATTTTTAACGAATACCCCGATAATAAAAAGCTGCTAAATTAAACTTATATGATTTATAGATAGCATAAAAATTGTTTTTATAAATAATCAGTATGAGATAAACATAGATATACGATCATTGAGCTTGTAAAACGCTTATTATCAGACGACTTTGCCTAAAACGTATGCTAAAAACAAAGGTAATATACCATGATATGTGGTGCTAACCCGTATAATTCAAGCAGGTTTCACGATTATTCCTTTAACAATTGACGCAGCTTTTATATCGCGATAATAACACTTTATGGTGGTTTACCCTCTCGCTTACAAGAGCAGCAACCTATTGATGTTAAAACTATTTAATCGCTATCCAAAACATCTCTTTTGAGCGTGGTCGTGACGCACCTGGCTTTATACTACGAATCTTACTAAAATCCTGCTGCATCTGCTTGCGTAATTCTTGTGTACCCTCGCCTTGAAACACTTTCATAATAAGTGCGCCACCTTCTGGTAAGGTTGCAAGCGCGAAGTCCACTGCTAGCTCACATAAGTACATCATACGTGGCTGATCGATAGAACTGTTCCCAGCCGTATTGGGTGCCATATCAGACAATACAACATCGACTTGTCTATCACCTACTTCTGCCATAATGGCGTCAAACACTTCAGCTTCACGAAAATCGCCCTGAATGAAAGTAACATCAGGCAAGGTATCCATCGCCAAAATATCAGAGGCAATCAAGATACCATCGTCACCTACCAATCGACCAGCGACTTGTGACCAGCTACCAGGCGCACTGCCCAAATCTACGACCGTCATGCCTTTTTTGATCAGGTTGGTTTTTTCATTAATCTCTAATAATTTATAAGCGGCACGGGCACGGTAGCCATCTTTGTGAGCTTTTTGTACATAATGATCGTCAATATGCTCTTTCATCCAAGCACTGCTGCTCTTTGATAGTTTTTTGTTTTCGATACGCGTGGCCAAAATACCTGCTCCTATTGCTTTACTAAATCTAGCTACTTTAATTGCTCTATCACTTACAAACTGATATTAATCCGTTGCGGATTATTCTAAATACGGTGTTAATCAGATTTTTTATTCATGGTTGGTTGCAAACTGACCAAATTCTATTGGTTAAATAACTGTTTTATAAGGCAGTAGCGTTTATAATGTACCAAACATTCAGTTTAACATTTTCGTCACGTAAAATCGTGCAAAATCCTGCTGATCTCATGCAAGATGGTCACAGATTATCTATAATGATCAATAACTGTTTTTGACAGTACCATTTTTATTTTTACCAACACTTAGGAATTCTATGCAACTCGATAACGCTACCATCAAACGTCTAAAAGGCATCGGTCACGAGCTAAAGCCTATCGTTATGATCGGCAACAAGGGTATTACCCCAACCATCACTGAAGAAATCGATCGCGCGCTAACAGATCATGAGCTTATCAAAGTGAAATTGCCTGCTGGCACGAAAGAAGAGCGTGACATCGTTGGCGCTGAACTTGCTAAAGCGGCTAATGCGTCTTTGGTTCATTCTATTGGTCGTATGGCATTATTACTACGTAAAAACCCAAATGCCAACCCAAAACTGTCTAACCTAGCACGTCACGCGCAGTAATATGTCATGACCGACTAGACTTAAGTGACTGGGTTTTATGTTCACTTATATCATAGCCAAACGATAATGAAATACAAAGGCCGCGACGCATTTTGCTCGCGGCTTTTATGTTTTTCAATAGTCTCGGTTATACTTACCATATAGTATTAGTACCCTTAATTAGTATAATTTCTCTTGTCACTATCACCTCTTTATTATTACCGTCGAGATGTACTCGTAATGAACCAATCTTTTAACCTCCGTCTAGCCACCGAAACGATAGCGAAAGATGCTCAGCAATTAGGCGTGTCTATAGAAGAGCTTGAGAATATCTCTATCGAAGTAAGTGCAGAGATCATCCAGCAACCAGCTTTACAACTAATGCTGACCTATCAAGTGACTCTGCCTAGCCAAATTCTAGCAAACCAACTCAATTGGTCAACATGGCAACAAACTCAAGTAAATTTCACTGATTACCTATGGGAAGAAACCTGCCTTGAATGTTTTATTGCTGGCAGTGAGATTGATGGTAGTAAAATTAATAATGAAAATATCGTAGCAACTCACCAGATAGAACCTCACAAGATACCACTTCAGCAAGCAACCGCTTATATAGAGATTAATGCGAGCCCTGATGGTCGTTATGCACTTTATCAATTTGAAAACTATCGTAACCCTGCGGCACTACCGCCAGTACCGTTGTATGAAACCGACGGAACCACGCGCGCATCTATTAATTGGCGTAACTGTAAAAAGCTAGTAGATATATCAGGGGAAAGCCATTTATCTAAAAACCCAATGGTAGTGCAGACACCTACTCATTATGAGCGCAGCTTTAGCCTGCCTATAATTCAACTACCGAATCAACAATACGCTATTGCAAACATGATGATCGAACAAATACATCCTTGTGTCATCCTATGGTTTGGCGAAACTGATTTATACTTTGCCTCGAGCCATGCCTGCCCTCCTGATTTTCACAATCGCGACTATTGGCCAAAATTTGAGCTTTGATTCGTTTATAGGAGCTGCACTCATTTAAATATAGCTATTCTTAGATATAATTATTTAAAGCACAAAAAAAACCCAGTAATGTCATAAAGAGCATTACTGAGTTTGGAGAAAACTTTAGTCTTATTTAACTGATACTTACTTCATTTAACTGATGTTTATTTGTCAGCCATCGCAAGGTAGATACCACGGTCTGATGCATCATCAACATACTGCGAATCACGCCATGTCGTATAGCTGTAGTTACCGCTATATGGGCTGATGCTGTTTTGACGGAAATCAGATACCCAATCATTGCCATCAAAAATCTGGATATGGCCATGTGGACGGCTTGACGTGCGGTTATAGACAACGACATCACCAACTTGTGGTGCCATGTCGTTACTGATCTTGGTAAAGCCAGCTTGGGCTAGCGTGCCACGAGAAGCGTACTGATAGGCTGAAGGGTTAGGCGTAAATTCGTAACCTGCTGATTGTAATGCTTTACGTACATAGCGAGCACAGTAGCCAGAGCTTCTAGATAGTGCGACTCGTGATGCATTTGCTGCTGCAATAGCAGGAGCAGAATTGCGGTCAGGTACACGGCTTGCTTGCTGCTGACGCTGCTCGTAAGACAAACGACTGGTCAGTGAAGCGAGTTGATATTCTTTTTGCTTAGCATGAGCGCTTAGGTTGTCAATTGCTTGACTGATCTCATCGTTGCTATATACATGTGCACCACTGTTAGTGCTATAGATGTTGCGACTAGAACCATAGTTCGCAGAAGTAGAAATATTTGTGATGGTATGACTCAAGGTATTATTTGGTTGAAAGGTTGTTTCGGCAGCACCACTCGTCTGTGCGATACCCATTCCCAATACTGACAAAATTAATAAAGCTTGTTTCATAAATTTACTACCTATTGTTAATACAAGTCTGCTCGTCATCCGTAACGAAGCATCAATTAATTTAGAGGATATAATCATCAAATAGACGTGATAAAATCCCTATTACAACGGTTCATTCTTTTCAAATAGCGACTAGTGCCAGTAGTACCTCCCACCTAGTCAACTATCTTATAAGCCATCTGCTATATATTGCTTTTAGCATGTCTGTTATGAGTATCGATTTTGTCACCTATTAGATGAGTACTTACGATGTCAAAAAAACAACCTAATCGGCTTGCCCAGCTTATAGATCATCAAGCATTTGCTGGTAGCGCGCTACCTCAAACCCTTGCTAACAACATGCGACTATATATAGAAGCAACCAACGAGATAAAAGAGCTATTGGTAGACTGTCTACCTGAAGAAATACTCAATACCTGTTGGGTTGTAGGCTTATCACCTGAGCAGTTGATATTAAGTGTTAGCTCAATGACAGCAGCAAATCATATTCGCTATTTACATAGCTCGTATTTGCAAATACTAACAGAGCAGTCAATTACATTTAAACAACTCAAGCAAATTCGCGTCGTTGTGGCTAAAAGCTCTGCCGATAATTATTCATCTAAACAATCATCAACATCATCACTGCACTTGCCAAATTCTCGTAAAGCCAATGAAAATCAGGCGCTTAGCCAGAACACAAAACGGACTATATCACAGGCTGCAGAGCATGTCACCACTGATGAAAATCTCAAAAAAGCCCTTTTGCGTTTGATAAATCATTAAAAATACCGACCTTTAAATGTAAAGTTATGTAAATAAGAGCAGGTGTTAGCATTGATAAAGATGGATTTTTGTAATGTATCAGGTAAAAAAAATCCTTCATTAGTTACATCCAGATTATGGATATAGCTAACGAAGGACTTAAAAACCATCTACAGCTTTTGTATTATGTGCCTTAACGGAAAATTCATATATTTATATAGACTATATATTCAAAATAAAGCATATTATATAAATGTAATTATGAGCCGTCTATGTAATATTGCGTAAATGTTTCGATACTTCCTGTATATTCCTGTATTTATCCTTCAATAGCCAAATCACTAAGTGGCAAATACTCGATAGGACAGGTTACATTGTCATCAAAAGTTACAATTTCAAAGTTATCTTCGTCAGACAGTATTTCACGTACTAATAAATTATTTAGAGCATGACCAGACTTATAGGCATTAAAACGACCTAAAATTGGGTAGCCAATCAGATGCAAATCTCCCAAAGCATCTAAAATTTTATGACGGACAAACTCATCGTTAAAACGTAAGCCTTCTGCATTAAGTATGTTGGCATCATCGATAACGATGGCGTTTTCCATACTGCCACCTAATGCTAGGTTATTTTGACGTAGCGCTTCTATATCACGTAAAAATCCAAAAGTACGCGCAGTACTTAATTGTTCGATGAAGTTCTGTGTAGAGAACTGCAACTGTGCATGCTGAAAGTTCTTATCAAACGCAGGATGATCAAAATCAATTTCGAAATTTAATTCATACCCTTCATAAGGACGTAGCTCTGCCCACTTATCTTCCAGCTTTACTCGCACTGGACGTATAATTTTAATAAATTTCTTGGCCGCTTCTTGCTCACAAAATCCTGCATCTAGTAAGAGCGCAACAAAAGGCGCAGCGCTACCATCCATAATTGGTATCTCTGAAGCAGAGACCCGAACTAACAGATTGTCTACTCCTAGACCAGCGATGGCACTAAGCAGATGCTCAACCGTCCCCACTCGCGTACCACCAAATACTAAGTTCGATGACATCATCGTGTCTTGTACTAAAAACGCACTCGCTGGGATTGGTTGACTACCTTCTATATCAGAGCGCTCGAAAACAATACCAGTGTCAATCGGCTGTGGATGAAACTCCAAGTCAACAGGCTGACCACTATGTAGACCAGTACCCGTAACGGCTATTGCTGTTTTTATGGTTCTTTGGTTCATGGTTGTCTTCTCACATATTTTGTTACAATTGACATAGTGTACCATTACCGACCCCTTATTCGCTATATATAAAAAGCGCTAATTTTCTTATCTCCTTGATTGATAACACTTATCGTCAACTTTCTATCGCTGATTTTTACTTCTTATGTCCTATTCAATGCTATAAAACAACGAGATTGATATAAGTTTAGACAGGCATATACATATAGATTACATAGAAGACTGTCATGGTTTTTCTTATAAAAATCGGCTCACCTTTCTTTAAACACAAAAAAGCCAACGTTAAAACGCTGGCTTTTTCTTACTCACAGTAAATTAGAATTACTATTTATTCTGTTGACGCTTTAAATAGTCTTGAATACTGTTTGTTTTAGTCTTAGGCTGCTCTTGAGGTGCATTTGCACTAGGACGTGCAACGCTATCTTGATGCTGCTGAGCTTGTAACTGCTTCTGACTGTTTAAAGCGCTGGTATGCACGTTAGGATCAACAGGTTGCGTGCTATTAACAGAAGGTACTGGCTGCTCTACTACTTCTGGCTCTTGTCCAGCATTTTCATCTAACGTTAAGCCAGTTGCGATGACGGTTACATGTAAGTCGTCACCCATTTTTTCATCAATCACAGAACCGTAGAAAATATGAGCGTCGTCGATATCAGTGATTTCTTCAACTATTGCACTGATTTTGCTCATTTCATCTAGTGACAATGACTCTGAAGAAATAACGTTAACCAGTAGACCTTTTGCATTTTCTAAACGCAAATCATCAAGTAGTGGTGATCTGATAGCTTTTTCAGTCGCTTGACGTGCACGATCATCACCGCTGGCACGACCAATACCCATCATCGCATGACCTTTCGCAGTCATCGCCGTACGGATATCGTTAAAGTCAATATTGATCATACCTTCGCTAGCGATGGTTTCCGCAATACCTTGAACAGCATGCAGCAATACATCATCCGCTTTTTTGAAAGCATCTTGCATAGAGATGTTGCCGTATACACTCATCAACTTATCATTCGGAATCGTGATAATTGAGTCGACAAAGTTAGTTAGCTGCTCAATACCTGCTTTAGCAGCTTTGATACGCTTACCACCTTCGAATTTGAATGGCGTAGTCACAACAGCAACTGTTAATACTTCCATTTCTTTCGCAATACGAGCAACAACTGGCGCTGCGCCTGTACCAGTACCGCCGCCCATACCAGCAGTGATAAATACCATATCTGAGTGCTCAAGCAATGCGCGAATCGCTTCTTCTTCGCTCTCTGCTGCTTCACGACCCACTTCTGGATTTGCGCCTGCCCCTAGACCACGGTTCGTTTTTGCACCTAATTGCAGTTTATGCGGTGCAGTAAGACGATCTAGCGCTTGTTTATCTGTATTGGCACAAACGAACGTTACACCTCTGATGCCTTGCTGTACCATATGTTCAACTGCATTACCGCCGCCGCCACCAACACCGAATACAGTGAAGCTTGCTTGGCCATTGTTTTGAAGCTGATTATCATCTGGCATGGTGTATTTTGACATAAAAAAGATTCTCCAGTTGCAGATAGCGTGTAAGTCGATACATAGTAACGCACTCATGTGGCGCGCTATCGACATACTATATATAAATGTATTTAAATAAAACAGGGTATGGCTAAAATCGATCAGTATAGACAATAATATGTCATTATCACTTAATACTTTATTTTTAAAACTAATTTATTCGCAATATTACTTTATTTTATTGCTTAACTAATTTAGAGACATTCCATAATGTATAGATGCTCTAGATATTCTGTTAAATAAGACTATAGTATTTTCTTTAAGACATTTGCAAACCGTTGACCCGCGCTCCGAAACACGCCTGATACGCGATTGTTTTGAATCGCTTCAGGTTCGCTTTTCTCGCTACGGCGGAATTGCTCACTCTGACTATATAACAATGTGCCAAAAGCCGTCTGATAAGCACGATCGTTCACTTGGCTATTTAGTAGCTTAAAT
Source organism: Psychrobacter sp. NPDC078631 (assembly GCF_050268165.1). NCBI lineage: Bacteria > Pseudomonadati > Pseudomonadota > Gammaproteobacteria > Moraxellales > Moraxellaceae > Psychrobacter > Psychrobacter sp. NPDC078631. The sequence goes on from NZ_JBNNGG010000003.1 coordinate 324,830, forward strand.
GACTCGTCATTATCAAAATGATTATAAGCACTGATAGCAGGATGGGTGTTTGTTAGTACGACAGGCATTTTTAGTAGCTTTTTGGCAAAGGGTATCATACCTTTAATCGTACTACCGCCGCCAGTCAACACAATCCCTTTATCGATATAGCCTATCAAACCCGCTTCGTGTAATTGACGCGCTACTTCAGTGAATATCTGAACGTAACGAGCCTCAATAATACGTGCCAAGTTATAGATACCAATATTGATTTCGTCACCCGAGCCTTGAGGTTTAAACAAAAAGAAGGCGCTAGGATCGACACTATTAACATCAGCTGTACCATGAGACTTCTTCAGCTTTTCAGCTTCAATCATGGAAATACCAAAATCAGCTGAAATATCCATTGTCACTTCATGACTGCCTGTTGCTATACAATGTGTAAAAATCAGCTTATTCTCTTTATACACACAGATACTAGTCGTACTAGCACCGATATCTACTAAGCAAACCCCTTGTTGGCGTTCCTCAGTCATCAAACTATACTCAGCACTGGTCACTGCATCGAAAACAATATGATCAATGCCGACGTCACAACTTTGCAATAGCTTTTGGATATTCTGACGGCTGGCAACAGGCATCATCATCATGTGGTACATCACGGTGATATTGTGTGCCATCATCTCGATGACATCATCCACCATAAAATCTTGCTCATCAACATAGATACCTTGCTGACAGCAATGCATCAAATAATAGTCAGATGATAAATCACGCGATTTTGCATTGGCCAATGCTTGTACCATGTCTTTGGCACGTACAACTTCATCTTCTACTTTGACCTCTCCAGCACTGTTTTTGCTAGATAGCTCAGGGGTCGCAAGCGTTAACCAAACACTATGCACACGGCAGTTAGCGGTGTCTTCTGCTTCTTGAATGGCTTGCTTAATAGCACCTTGCAGACGTTCACGATGCTTTATTTGACCTTGATAAAAATCGCTGTTTTTAACTTGTCCTACGCCCAAAATACGAATGTCTTTTGCAGAGACAACATTGCCTATGACGACATATACTGCCGTGGCACTTAGATGGACAACAACCAGATTTTCATTATTTTTCATGGTACCAGACAAATTATCGCTAAATAGAAGAGCAAGTGATGCTCTTCTATTAAATCATTAAAAAAAGCGTTACTAATACGCTATGATGTTGTACATATTTTCTTCAAACTAAATAAACCGTATTAGCTCACATCGGTTATGCATAGATGTAGTGCTTACTTAGGCTATTCTGATTCAGCACTCTGTGTCACGTTCCAAGCGATGGTAAAGCCATTTTTGTATCGTAAATCTACAGACTGCATCTCATCTCGACGCGTACTTAACTGATTGCCAAGCAGTTGGCTTAAATTCAGTAGTTTTTGTGCCGTATTTTCATTGTCTACAATCACACGTAGCCCATTGTCAAAGCGAATTAGCCAAGTCATTCTCGGTGACAGAATGATATCTTCGACCTGCATACCAAGCGGTGCATACCAATCATTGACCTGCTGCATTTGTTGCATAATAACTGGTGCTTGAGACATCTCGCCTTGTAGGGTGGCAAAACGCTCTTGTGTTAAATCTCTACTATCAGCAGGAACAAACACAGCCCCTTTTGCATCGACCAAACGTTCTGTACCAAAATTGGCAACTGCCTGTTTGGGTAATGCGTTGACGACGATGCCACGTTGCCAATCACGAGAGATACTCACTTGGTCTACCCAAGCTAAACCCATCGTGATGTCGCGCAATGCTTGCAAATCAGAAGTAAAAAAGCTACTTACTTGTTGTTGTTCCATCACGTCTTGTAATGAGCGATATTGAGCAGCAGACAAACCTTGATTACTGACATAAATATTTGCGGGCGGCGCATCACGCAGCGCTTTGCCGCCCATCATTAATATTAGCACTAGCAAACCTAAGACAAGTACCATAAATAGATACTTTACCGTTGCCGGTATTTGGATCTTAGATTTTGGGCGACCGGCTTTATCACTCATCAAGTCAGTTACCTCGTTGACAGTTTGAGCCATAACGACCTTTGTCCCTATATTTGCATAAAACTGATCATGCTATTTATTGATATAAATCTGCGTATTTTTGGCAGAAGCTTATTAAGTCGATATGTTATCAAATTTTATTAAAAATATAGCTCATATACAGCGATTACGTCGATTTAAACGTAACATTTTTCTTAAATTATGAATAAGTTATCAGTTGTATTCACAAAACAACATAAATATCACCGAAATAGACCTATTCTTACAATATTAACGTATTTTATGGTTAAACAATAGCCAAACACTAACTAGCAGCAGCGAATTTACACAAGTTTACACGAAGCTGTGGTATAGCAGCTCTAGTGACACAAAGAGTCATCACTATCTGCTCAATTTAGTTGATTTGACAGTTATAGCGTTTGTGCCAAAATATGCCAACATAGCGCGTCAAAATCTAGTCCGCGAGCTTTAGCTGCCATCGGCACCAAACTGTGACTGGTCATACCTGGTACAGTATTGATTTCAAGCAACCAAAAATTGCCTGCTTCGTCTTGCATCGCATCGATACGCCCCCAGCCTTTTGCATCTACTGCACGAAATGCCGCAAGGCTTAAATCTTGCAAGTGCTTTTCATCAGCAGCGCTCAATCCACAAGGAATGTAATAACTGGTATCGTTACGATTATACTTGGCTTCAAAATCATAGAAGTTAGTAATGTCGGCAGGCTCAAGGCGAATAACTGGATAGGCTTCGTCATCGATAATAACAATCGTAAATTCGCGACCTGTAATCCAGCGCTCAGCCATTACCGCATCACCACATTCCACTGCAGTTGCATAAGCGGCAGGCAGCTCATCAAGATGATTAACCTTAGTCATGCCAATGCTTGAACCTTCATGAACTGGTTTAATGATAAGTGGCAAACCTAGCATGTTAACCACTTGCTGCCAGTCAGTATCAGCCGTCAATAATGAAAATGGTGCAGTTGAAAGGCCGCAACCTTGCCACAGTTGTTTGGTACGTACTTTGTCCATACCTAGTGCAGAAGCTAGAATCCCTGAACCAGTTTGCGGTATATCAAACCACTGTAATACGCCTTGCAACAAGCCATCTTCGCCGCCACGACCATGCAACACATTAAACACGCGGTCGAATTTGCGTAGCTCAGTAATGTCTTGATGCTTTGGATCAAAGTGAGTGGCATCAACGCCTTGGTTTTGGAGTGCTTGCAATACTGCCGCACCACTATCCAAAGACACGCTGCGCTCATTGCTACTGCCACCATAAATAACGGCGACTTTGCCAAACTGACTGGCGTCTTTTGTATGAGTCGTCGTGTCTAAAGATGTATCGTTGATAGCTGCATTTTGAGTGCTATTATTGTCTTTATTATCAGTTGTCATGAGGATCGTCCCTAAATTTTAGCTTACTTAATATAAAGGTTATTGGCAGCCAAATCGATAGCAATTTGTCCGACATTACCAGCGCCTTGGGTGATCAGCATATCGTTAGCTTTTAACAAACGCTGCATCACAGGGGCTAGATTGTCTTTATCAATAATAGTCGGTTCAACTTCACCGCGCAAACGGATACTGCGCGCTAGTGACTTGGTATCAGCGCCCGTAATCGGGTTCTCACCTGCTGAATAAACATCTAATAATAATAGCTCATCAACACTCGATAGCACTTCTACAAAATCATCGTAGCAATCACGGGTACGGCTATAACGATGCGGCTGAAATAGCATCACTAAACGACGATCAGGGAAGCTTTGACGAGCGGCTTTGATGGTCGCATCAACTTCTTTTGGATGATGACCATAATCATCAATCAATAAGACATTACCATCATCGATATCGACAGAGGCGTGCTGCTCAAAACGACGACCTACGCCTTCAAATTTCTGCAAGGCACGCTCAATCGCTGCATCATCAACGCCTTCGTCAGTCGCCATCGTGATAGCAGCAAGCGCGTTATAGACGTTATGTGTACCAGGAATGTTCAACGTTAGACGTAATGGCTCACGGTCACGGCGCAGTACGGTAAAGTGAGTTTTAGTTCCTTCTGTCACCAAATCTACAGCTTGTACATCATTGAACGGCTCAAGGCCAAAGGTCAATACTGGACGACCGATATCATCAATCATTGCATACAGCTCAGGGTCGTCACCGCAGACCACTGCCAAACCGTAAAATGGCATGTTTTGTAGAAACTGGATATAGGCGGCTTTTAATTTATCAAAGCTGTTTTCGTAGGTTTCCATATGGTCTTGGTCGATATTGGTCACAATCGCAGCCATCGGATGCAATGACAAGAACGATGCATCAGACTCATCAGCTTCTGCTACCAAGAAACGGCTGCTACCCAATGCCGCATTTTTGCCTGACGCATTTAACTTACCGCCGATAACATAGGTAGGATCTAGCTGTCCTTCTGCCATCATCGTGGTGAGCAAACTGGTTGTCGTCGTTTTGCCATGCGCACCAGCAACTGCGATACCATGACGATAGCGCATTAATTCACCAAGCATATCGGCGCGGCGTACCACCGGCAGACGAGCTTCAAGCGCTGCTTTTACCTCAGGATTGCTACGATCAATCGCTGATGAGACAACGATAACATCGGCATTGGCAATATTTTTGGAGTCATGGCCTATCGATATCTCGATGCCAATCTGCTGTAGACGCTTAGTCACCAAGCTTTCTGCGATGTCAGAACCACTGACCTGATAGCCTTGATTGTTCATCACCTCAGCGATACCACACATGCCTGAGCCACCAATACCGATGAAATGCAAATGCTGGATACGGCGCATTTCTGGTATTTCAATCAAACGCTTAGGTAGAGCTTTCGCAGAGGTAGGCATAAGGATCTCTCTTTATTAAAGGTCAATAAAACTTAGTAAATTCGAATAAGGGGTATAGATGACAGACTATAGTGCTTGCCAAATGATATCAGCAACTTGCTTACTCGCACTACGGTTGGCCAATGCGTGGCCTTTTTTTGCCATGGCTAAGCATTTCTCTCGATTGAGTGCGCCAAGCTCGTCACTTAGACTCTTGGCAGTTAGCTCTGACTGCGGTAATAGAATTGCAGCATCATGCGAGGTCAACGTGCGTGCATTAGCCGTCTGATGGTCATCCACTGCATGCGGTAGCGGTACAAAAATAGCGGCGATGCCGACGTTTTGAATTTCAGTCACGGTCAATGCACCTGCGCGGCAAACGATGATGTCTGCCCAGTTATAAGCTGCAGCCATATCATTTATAAAGGGCTGTACAGTAAACTGGTGGTTGTTTAAGTCTTGTGCGCTATAAGCTGCTTGCGTGGCTGCTTCATTGTTGCGTCCACACTGGTGTAGGACTTCAAATGGCTGATCTAGTAATGCTAATGCTTTTGGTACTGTATCATTTAATACCTGAGCGCCAAGTGAACCGCCTACTACCAACAGCTTAAGCGGTGAACTGTCATTTACATCGTAGCGTATGGTTGGCTCTGCGACACCAGTAATGGCGTTACGCACAGGATTGCCCACTGTCTCAAGCTTGGCATCTTGCTGACTATTAGCAAAGGTATTTTCAAACGCTTGTAATGTTTTGGTCGACAGTTTAGATAAGTAGCGGTTGCTCATGCCAGCGATGGCATTTTGCTCATGGATGATCAACGGCGTATTAGTCATACGTGCAGCAATACCGCCGGGTGCAGTGACATAACCACCGAATCCAACGACCACATCGATCTGATTACTACGAATCACTTTTACGGCAGCCATCGTCGCGGATAACAGAGTCATTGGTAGCTTCAATAATCGACCAACGCCTTTACCACGAAGTCCTTGCATATTAATAGCATGAAAAGGATAACCTGTCGGCTCAACCAAACCGTTTTCCATACCGTTTGGCGTTCCCAACCAATGAATTACCGCACCGCGCTGGGTCAGCTCGTCGCTCACTGCAAGCGCTGGAAAAACATGCCCGCCCGTACCAGCTGCCATCATCAATATATGCGGTGTTTTCATGAACGCCTGCCTATCTTTACTTTATTTATATGAAGGGTTTATCTCACTGCTGCGCTGACAATTATGAAAAATCATGACCTAGCCAAAGCCCGCATAGTATAGAGGAAATCATTGTCTTATATACAGTACTTTATGCAGCAAAAATAACAAAAATCCAAGCCATGATCGGTCATAGCTTGGCGTCGTGTCATGCTAATAAACGGTAAGGAAAATCAATGACTAACGATGCCTCAAAATATGGGTTTTACGTAGTCAAAATATTCCTGAACTCAAAACTTTCCTCAACATAGCTAAAGCTACGCAGTAAATTTATTCTCAATCGCCATGATAAAATCGGTCGCGATATCTGTACCGCATTGGTCATCAATCTCGCGTACGCACGTTGGGCTAGTGACGTTAATCTCAGTGATACGTCCACCAATCAAGTCTAGACCAACGAACATTAGGCCCTTTTCTTTGACGATTGGTGCCACAACTTCTGCTACTTGGCGTTCGATATCAGTCAATGGCATAGCAACGCCACTACCACCAGCTGCTAGATTACCACGGGTCTCGCCTTTGGTTGGAATACGAGCCAAACTATAATCTCCCACGACTCCATCGACGATTAATACGCGCTTATCGCCCTCTTTGATTTCTGGCAAATAACGCTGCGCCATGATGGGCAAAGTCTCAAGCTCAGTCAGTACCTCTAACGTCACTCCAATGTTTGGGCTATCAGCAGTCAAACGAAAAATACCAGTGCCGCCCATACCATCTAATGGCTTGACGATGACATCCTGTTGTTCAGCGATAAACTTACGAATGTGTGCTTGTTTGCTGGTTACAATCGTTGGGCTCATATAATCACTGAACCACGTCGCAAATAACTTCTCATTGCAGTCGCGAATTGCCTGCGGATCATTGACCACGAGCACGCCTGCGGCTTTGGCATGGTCAAGCATATAAGTGGCATAAATAAAGCGCATATCAAACGGCGGATCTTTGCGCATCAAAATCACGTCATAGTCGCCGACTGGCCCTGTGCTTTTATCACCCAATGTATAGAAATCTGCAGGATCACGCTTTACTGTAAGCGGCTGCGTATCAACCATCAACTGACCACGGTCCAACCACAGGTCATGAATCTGACAATAACCGAGCTGATGGCCACGGTCTTGAGCGGCCCACATCATAGCGAGACTGGTGTCTTTTTTATAATTAACCCGCTCGATCGGATCCATAATAACGAGTATTTTTAGCGATTTTTCTTGTTTTTGTTGGCTCATGATAAGACTCACTTACGTTATATTATTAATATGAAACGAACTCAGTGCCCAACTATACGCCGTACTGCTCACGGTAATGTTGCATTTTGGCTAACTGGGTCGCGTCTTTATGCTGGCCGTTTTGTGCACCATGGTCATCGGCCAAATAACTGATTAAATCATCGATATCAACCAATGCACGCACAGGCACTTGTAAGGTCGCAGCAAGCTCTTGAATCGCAGAGTGCGCTGCTTGACCTTTTTCTTTACGATCAAGTGCGACGATAATACCAGCAACGCTTGCGCCTGCTTTCTCTAAAATCTCGACTACTTCGCGCATGGCTGTACCCGCTGTGATGACGTCGTCAAGCACCCAAACTGCCTTGCCAGTTACGTCAGCACCGACCAAATTGCCGCCTTCGCCGTGAGTTTTGGCCTCTTTACGGTTATAGCCCCACTTGGCGTTAATACCATGATGTAACCATAGCGCTTGCGCCGTCGCTGCGACAAAAGGAATACCTTTATAAGCCGCACCAAAGATGACCAGCTCTTGCTCATTATCGCCGTTATGTGCACCCATTTCTTCAGCCAAGGCATCTGCATAACCACGTGCTAGTAACGACAACATCTCACCAGTCGCAAGCAAGCCTGCATTAAAAAAGTACGGACTGATACGACCAGACTTTAGAACAAACTCACCGAATTTGAGCACTTGGTTGTCTAGAGCCAGTTGAATAAATTGATGAGATGAAAATGTAGGGTCTTGAGGGCGTGTTACATGAGACATTATGACATTCCTATCAGCAAAAAGAGGGGACAAAAAATTTGCATTATTGTACGCATTATTGATCAGCTTGACCAACCATTGATCTCATAATCCTGCATATTGGCGTAGCGAGTCAACAAACCACTACGCGACGAGATATTAAAATAGCTTTGTCCATCTGCTCGGACTTGTATCTCCCAGCCCAAATGATAAGCGGCAACAATAATATGACTAGCAAATAGTCGAATCTGACGATATGCGTGGCGTTGCGACGGCTCACAAACGATCTGGCTGAGCAAGTAGCTACGCACATACTGACAAATTTCTGCGGCGCTATAGCTATGATTGATACTCTTACGGGTACTACACTGCTTTAGCGCATGGACGGCCACGCTACATGCCATAATATCCGTGGCCAAACTGCCCTCGCCTGTTTCAAACTGCTGCGGTTGTAGTATCACTTGCCAATCGTCGGCATATAGACTGTTGAGTAGCTCATCAGGATTATAGCGTTTGGTCAATGCGCGCATAGATAATGCAGAATTTTGAGCCTTGCTGTCATTATTTGAGTCATCATCTGAATCGTTATCTGATTCAACCCCGGTAGCGCTATCAGTAGGCAAAGACCCATAACGGTTCAGTTTTGGATAAGCGCGAATCGCCTGTTGAATATCTGACATGTCTAACAACGTCATATCCGATAATGTCGATATTAGTGGCTGCTCACTATGATTCTGATGAAAGCTATCCGGCAATTCGATAAGCTGTGCTGCATTCAGCAATGATAAATGCTCTGCCAGTGCTTCTGAAGCAATCAGCGACCATTTCGATAAGCTGTCTGCATTGGGCTGATAAAACCGTGTCGAGTTACCGTAGAGCCTGCGCAGTTGACCATTTAGGCGACGAGCAGGCTCAGGAATGTCACTTAATGGTCTGGCAGGATCAAGAGGAGATTGTTTGGGATCAAAGTTAGGATGTACGATCGCAGGCTGCTGTGAATCAGCTAATATAGACGATTGCTCAGCCTTTTTTTGGACGTGACCTTCTGCCAGCTGCCCACCTTCTGTTGCCAGATTAGCATGGGATAAACGGTCATCAGAAGTAGAAGGCTGGGACATGAAATCTCCATAGACTATAAAATAAATAAGAACGATTACACCAAGGGCTATTTTACTCTTTAGGGCTTAACTCTAAAGGCTTACTCTTGATGGTTTAAAATATCACGGTAGCCTGTCTGCCAATCAGCATAATCAAGCCAAGCTAACGGAATGTTGCTGTGCAAGCGTTTTCCTGTCACTGAGGTTTTTGTATTATCAATAGTAGGAGGTGTCTCGCCAACCTGCTCACTAAGCCAAACCCCTAGCTCAAACGTAGTAACAGGTCGATAGTCCGTCGCTAGATAGACAGACTTTGGTGCTTTTATCGTCAAAACTTTGGCGATGATATTGACCAAGTCGCGATCCATAATACGGTTGCTCCAATGCTCAGCTGGCACTGGATCTTTATTTGGCTCACGAGCCTTACGTAGTCGCATTAAGCGCTCGCGCCCATAGATACCACTAGGACGGATGACCACTGCTTTATCACCAAAGCCTTGTTGCAGCGCTTGTTCTGCTTGCAATATGAATTTCGAGGCTTCACGCGCAGGCGTAACAGGTGCAGTATGCTCATCAATCCACTCACCATTGTCCTGACCATAGACACCAGTAGAAGAAATGAATACCACACGTTCAATTTTAGTGAGCTGTGGAGCAAGCGTTGCTAAATGCTGGCTAATCGCTAGATAACTGTCGTGATAACCGCTGGTTGAATACTCGTCAGGGGTGACGATAATTGCAATATGAGTAAATGTTTGTAGCTGCTCAGCCGTCAAAGTCAACGCATTAGTCTGCAAAAAACCTGCACTATCTACCAAACCATAATGATGACGCTCACTACGAGCCATCCCAGTCACACAATAGCTATCTTGGGCAAGTTTATTGGTCACTGGCAGGCCGATATCACCTTGTCCGATAATTAGTAAATTTTGCGTACTCATAAAGCATCTTTTCCTTTATACAACTTCCTTTATACAACGATTACAGCGCTTAGAAGCCATTTTGTTTAAATTAATGCCTAAATCAACAGCTAAAAATGCCTAAATCAGTGTCTAAACCAATATCTAAATCAGTGCCTAAAAATACCGTCTGTACGATAGCTGTATATCATCATTGGCATCGATACGTTCTTGCCATTCGTAATTGGCATTGATACGTAATGCTTGTTTTTTATCAATATCGTATTGCAGCCCTAAGCTTGAGACTGGTTGCCAATAATGGCCACGGACGTTGGTTTCATCGCTGCTGCCATGATACCAATATGGCAATTGCAATTCAGCTTGCGCGCGTAACTGATTGTTAATCTGATAACGGCAGCCTGCATTGATACCTGCGCCTAGACGAAAACCTTTATTGATACCGCGTCCTACTTGCCCCGTACCTGCTAAAAAGGTATAGCACAATTGCGGCGGCATCTCACCAGTACCTGAGGCTGGTGTACCAAATGCCCATGACCAGCCTTTCTCGTAACCCACGCTACCGACCAAATGATCCGTACCTGCCTCTTGCGATCCATCGTTTACTCGCGTCGCCTCGATACTGGCACCCCAAGTATTGCCTTTTTTGGCTGCATTGACTGGATTAAAAGAGCGTCCTCGAATCAACGTGACGTTTTGCAAGACCACATTGTCTGGCTGGTTGGGCTTATTATCATCTGTGTCATACAATCGTAATGTCGCAGCCAGCCCTTCTAAGTTAAAGAATTGTGGATACCCTGAGGCGTGGTCAAGCGTATCATGAAACCCCGCTCGAAACCCAATATCCATATAGTCATCGTCGCCACGCTGCCCTATACCTATCGTACCCAACTGTAGCGGATGCCTGTCTATTGGATTATTATCCGATACGTCGATTTGACGCTTGAGTAGTGTTTGCCCATCAGCTGACATGCTCGATACAGGGTTAAGCTGCGCAGACTTGATCTCATTCACGGTTTGTTTGGCGCTATTGTGATAGCCCAACTGCGCGCGCTGTTGTTTTTTATCATTGAGCTGATTTTGACGTAAGGTATTATCAGCAGGCGTATAAGTGGTACTTGCCAGCAACTGCTTATCATTTAATAGTTGAATCACATCAGAAGGCACGACGGCGTAAGACAATTGGCTCAGTAAGTTTTGCTGCGGACGGACCACATCAATAAGACGCAAAATCTCAGAAGCACAATTGTCCGTGGTAAAGTAATACGGCATCTTTAATGCTTTGGTTTCCCAAACGTGGCGCATAATCTGCTGCACTTCCGCCGGCGTCAGACTCAACTGATATGTCCACGTATCACGTTCATCGTCTTGCAGGTATTTCGCTAGCATCTCTGGATAAGGGTCAATTTCGATAGCGCTGTTGTAACTACCAATCATTGACTTAGTAGCATAGATCGGGAAACTGTCGTTTGGATCACCGTCTACCGTATAGTTCAGCGCATAAGCCTTATCGATTTGGTTTGGATCGGCGATACTCAATTTTGAGTCAATGCGTAACAGCGTATGAGCAAACGCAGAGAGCGGATTGTCCAAATACTCCTGCGCAAACATGATAGATAGCTGCTCAGGCGCTAATGCCGACATCCATTCATCCAATTCCGGACAGTCAGCAGATAGACTTGCAGCATCGATCGCTAGCACCTCTGCTAGCCATGCCACTCGCGCTGGAAAACGGCACAAGACAGAATTATTATTGGTATCAGTTTTTGCTTGGTCATTATCAGTCGCTGATGATGACACCAACTCTTGTGCAAGTGCCGCGAGCATCGCGTCCAACTCTGCACCTGAATCCCGTTGACCATTTTTACTTAAAAAAAAGCTCGGGTCATCAACCAAACTCTCGGTTTTCTTTTTACCCAATACACTGTTTTTATCATCGTAAAAATACAACAAGCGTCGCCATGTTGTATGCTGTGCCAACTTGTCTGTTTTTACTTGCTGCCGCCATATCGATAGCAGCCGTTCTGTCGCTAAACTTGATTCAGATAAAGTACTCTTTTGAATATTAGGTATAGCACTACTGATGCTACCCGACTCAGATAATGCATCTGAATTAGAATAAGTAGGTGCTGTGCTGGATGCGTCAGGTGACAATGCATCTGATTCAAGGACAGAGAGCGGCGTTGGTAAAAATGCCTGTGTTTGAGCTGAGAGTAGCAACCCTGCTATAGCCAATGGCAGACGTGCTCGCAGGCCAATGGTCATTAGCGTACAATCGATAGGTATGGACGTCAGTTTTATAGACATGAGGTAGAATCTCGCACGTTATTATTCATACGCTATCAGCGTTATTAAAGTTTCTGGGTCAAAAATTCGAACACATAGCCCGCTATCGTTTAGCTATTTAGATAGATTGTCTATTACACCATTATCAATACTAGTACAAAAAGAGAGCATTATGCCCGTATTATCACCAAACTCATCATCTACGTCGCCAATGACTATCAAAGATGGTCTACTATCGGCAGCCACTTGGCTGGCCTCACCTAATTACAATGTAAGGCCAAAAGGTTTAAGTATTGACACCATCGTCGTACACAATATCAGTCTACCACCGAATGAATTTGGCGCCTGCGACACTAGTGGCACACATTATGTGAAAGCATTATTTACTAATCAATTGGACTGGGATGCTCATCCTTATTTTCAAACAATTAAAGGCGCAGAAGTATCAGCGCATTTATTTATCGAACGTGATGGCGCTATCACTCAGTTTGTCAATTTCAACGAACGGGCGTGGCATGCTGGGCGGTCTAGCTACTTGGGCCGACCTGAATGTAATGATTATAGCATTGGCATCGAGCTTGAAGGGTCGGATTTTGTGTCCTTCACCTCTGCTCAATATGAGCAGCTAGCCGAAGTAATTGCCGCCATGTATAAGGCCTATCCCAAAACACGTCGCCACTTGACGGGCCATAGCGATATCGCGCCTGGGCGTAAAACTGACCCTGGTGATTTTTTTGAATGGGCAAGGTTGCGTGAGAGTATCTCGAACCTATTAAATTAGGGAGTGGTCTAATATGAATTACTGTATGGAGAATTTATGACTTGGATTGAGGTAGTTGATTCAGCAGTTAAGATTGGCTTGGGTGCATTTATAACAGGCATCATCGCTTTTGTACTGTCTACAACTCAGCATCGTAATGATCGCAAGAAGGCGAAAGTTGCACGCGAATTCGAGATGCTAAAAGAAGTGGCAGAAAAAACAGAGTCTTTCAATAACGTTGCTTTAAGGTATTGGTCATTATATTCTGATTGGCGTAGAAGGTTAATACTAGATAGCTCTGTTCCCAAATCAAACATTTTATTAGATGCTCAACATGATCTATTCAATAGCTTTAGTGAATTGACTACAGCAGAATCCTTATTATTGCTATTTGGTTATAACGAAGCTTCAATTTCACTAAGATTATATGGTGAAACAGTGATAGCCTTCAGAAAAAGAGTGGCATCTTTAGATATACCTTTTGATGAAAATGACGCAGCCAGCTATAGAGAATCTATGATTGATAAGCGGGCTCAGTTATTTCAAATACTAAACGAAATTTATAAAACGATCTAAGATAAGAAGTCTCAGTTTTCCACATATCATATTCCACATCCAATCCATTTATCTCAATGGTGAAAGTGATATAATTCGTCAGTTTTTCATCCATATCACATCGGCACATAACTCAATATACAACTTGGCAAGATAGGTTCTCATGGCAAAAAGTCGGTTATTTCGTTCAACCATGGTGGTCAGCAGTATGACCATGTTATCGCGTATTTTAGGTTTGGTACGTGATGTTGTATTGCTAGGGGTTTTTGGTGCAGGTGGTTTGATGGATGCCTTTTTGGTCGCCTTCAAAATCCCAAACTTCTTACGACGACTGTTTGCAGAAGGCGCGTTTAGCCAAGCATTCGTGCCAGTCCTGTCCGAATACAAAGAAAAGTACAGCTTACAACAAGTGCAGATTTTGGTCAGTCGCACCTCGGGCGCATTATTGCTAGTGTTATCGATGCTGACAGTGGTGGTCATCTTAATCGCACCTTGGGTGGTAACGTTATTTGCCCCTGGGTTTGCCGATCAACCCAATAAGTTTGCCATCACTGCTGAATTACTGCGTCTTACCTTTCCGTATTTGCTATTCATCTCTATGACAGCCTTTGCGAGTGGTATTCTGCAAAGCTACGGTCGTTTTGCCGCACCCGCCTTTGCGCCAGTGCTGTTGAATCTGTGTATGATTGGTGGTGCTCTGATTTTTGCGCCAATGTTTGATACACCCATCATGGCGCTTGGCTATGCCGTTGCTATCGCAGGTTTGCTACAGTTTTTGATTCAACTGCCGCAGCTCTGGCAACAAAAGCTGCTTGTCGCACCAAAGATTGACTTCCAGCACGAAGGTGTTCGTCGGATTTTGAAACTGATGTTACCTGCTATCTTTGGTGTTTCTGTTACTCAGATTAATTTACTATTGAACACTATCTTTGCCTCGTTAATGATTGGCGGTTCCGTCTCTTGGCTCTATGCAGCTGAACGTATGAGCGAGCTACCATTAGGTCTGATTGGTGTGGCAATTGGTACCGTCATATTACCAAGCCTATCAAAAAGCGAAGCTCAAAAGGACGATGTCAGTTTCAAAAAGACCATCGACTGGGCAGCACGTCTTATCATCTTGGTCGGGGTCCCCGCCTCAGCTGCCCTATTTGTACTGGCAGATGTATTGATGCAAGCGCTGTTCTTACGCGGTGAGTTTACCTTACGTGACGCCCAGATGAGCTCACTGGCCCTACGTAGTATGGCAGGTGGTATCTTAGGGTTTATGCTTATTAAGATTTTTGCCCCTGCATTTTTTGCGCGTCAAGACACCAGAACCCCTGTAAAAATCGGTATCATTTCTGTCATCGCCAATATGATCTTTAGTGTTATTTTTATCGGGATATTTTACTTCTTAGAGATACCGCTACATGGTGGTCTGGCATTGGCTACGACTGGCGCTGCTTTTGTAAACGCAGGCTTGCTATATTACTTCTTACATAAGCGTGATATTTTCCGTTTCGGTCCGCATTGGAAAAAGCTGTTTACGCAGTTTGCTATCTCGACTGGCTCTATGATTGGTGTGCTTTATTTTATGCTGCCTTACTTCCCTACCGATCAGGCTCAGTGGCAACGTATCGTCGCGCTGATTATTATGTGTGCCGTCGGAGCGCTGGTTTACGGTGTGGTATTGCTAGCGACTGGTTTCCGTCCGCGTCAGCTAAAGCACGGTTAGGATAAAATATAAGCAAACTTATGACAGGCTTACGAAACCAAAACAAGCCTGTCATGAGAAATGACAATGCTCGCTGCTAATAATTGTCATAATAGATCACTAATGAATACATGACATTTGAGGTTTAATATGACAACGAAACAGCCAATCTTTCAGCGCTTACCAATTTTGCTAGCAACTGGTGTACTAAGCACTGGATTACTTATTAGCGGTTGTAGCAATAATGAGTCGGCTGAAACTGCTACCGAGAATGAAGATGTGGCAGCGACCGTTGATACCTCAGAAGACGTCACATTAGACAATGATACGACTGACCAAACGATGACCGATGACCGTGGTAGCGAAGCAGGTGAAATTACAGATGGCACTGAAGATAAGACAGCGATTGATAGTGACAATATTAATCCAGTTACTGATGCGGCCGAACAAAAAAGCCTAGTAACCAATCCAACTCAAGCCGGTACTCCAGAGGATATTGTCAAGCAAGCCTTAAACAGCTTATATTACGGTGACGTAAAGGATGCGGCGTCATATTACCAAGTTGATATGGCAAACTTCGAAGAAGAGCTTGCCAATACCCAGTCTGCGTTTCAGCAAACGGTGGATGGCGTTACGATTACTGATACCAAATACAACGATGATAAAACTCGTGCCACCATCACTGGCGAGCTGATGCTAAAAGGACAGAGCGAACCTGCACCACTGACCTACCAGCTACAGAAGATAGAAGGTCAATGGAAGATTTTGGGTTAGAGCGTTTTAAATTAAATTGTTTCAGACGCTTTATCTAAAATATCTTCTGACGTGACTGCTTTGCCAAGCATCACAACATCAGCGATAAACCCTTCCATATCGCAGACTTCGGGCATATAGCCCCATTGTTCAAAGCCAAGCTTACGGAATAATCCTAAGCTTGGATGGTTATGAGCAAAGACAAGGGCAATGACATTTCGAATACCTAGGCGTGGTGCTTGCGTCAACATCCAACGGGTCAGCAAACTGCCTAACCCTTTGCCCTGATAATCTTGATTTAGATAAATGCTAATCTCGGTACTGATATGATAGGCCGTACGTGCGTACAAATCACTAAAGCTGCCCCATGCGACTATCGGTTCCTTTGTTTGATCCACGTCATCTGATGGTAATGCCTTGACCACATATATCGGTCTGGTTGCGCTATCCAAATGTTCCTCAAACCAAGCGGCACGTTCCTCTAGCGTAACCAATGCAAGATTGGCTGTTGCTTGTTTGCCCGGTATGCTTTGATTATAAATGGCTAAAACTTCTGCTAAATCTTCTTTACCTGCACGCTGCACAACGAACTGATCGGTGAGCTGATATGTCGATAGTTCGGTTGGTATAGTATTTAAGGCAGCAGCAGACATAAGATCTCCATCGTTGTCGAGATTGTTGTTAGGATTGGTATTAGCATCATTGGCAATAAAGAATAGCTACCCTACGTGCCATACTTGCATTACACGTAGACTATAGGATGTTAGTGTGGCTATTTTACTTTATAATGGCTGGTTTTAGACACATCAATTTTAAGCATAGATGTGTTTTTTCGTTTTTTATTTGGTCTCATCATAGCTGAAAACTTATGAAAACCTATTTTCTTGAGCAACTGATTTCGTCGCCACACACCTCATCTACGGACACTGTCCCAGTAGAGTTGGCATCTTGCGTGCTCACTATCGGTAATTTCGACGGTGTGCACCTTGGTCATCAAGCCATGCTAGCCCAAGTTCGTGAGATTGCACATACCCAAAACTTGGGTGCGGCGGTCATGATATTTGAGCCGCAGCCACGTGAGTTTTTTGCACCTGCTAAAGCGCCTGCACGTTTGACCAATCTGGCAGAGAAGCAAGCACTGCTAGCAGAATATGGCGTTGAGACATTGATCGTAGCAGGTTTTGATACAGAGTTTCGCTCGCTATCAGCACAAGCATTTGCCGATATAGTAGCCAAGCGTTTGAACGTAAAAGCATTGGTGCTGGGCGATGACTTTCGCTTTGGCCATGATCGTACTGGCGACAGTCAGTTTTTGCGTGATTATGGTTTGGATGTGACCAACCTGCATACGGTCACTGATAGTAATACTGATAGCGACATTGTTGATAGCGACAGTATTGATACGACCGATAACGACGCTGCCCGTATCAGCTCTACTCGGGTTCGTGATTTACTATTGGCAGGTGATCTTCAGGCGGCCAATAGGTTACTTGGTCGTGACTATGCAATCACAGGAGTGGTTGTGCGCGGCGACCAGATAGGTCGAACAATAGACTTCCCTACCGCAAATATCGATTTGCAACGAATAAAACCTGCCCTACATGGTATTTTTGCAGTTGACGTGGTGAGCTTAGATGACAATGGTAATGTGATAGCTAATGGTTTGACTGCGCTTGCCACCGACGGTCATACAGGTGTTGCCGGCTTGCGTCCACATAGTTTGTTCGGCACGGCTAATATTGGCAAAAGACCTTCTGTTGATAAAGGTGATGACTGGCGACTAGAAGTCCACTTTCCGCAGTTGCAAGCTGATTTATACGGACTGAACTTACACGTACGTTTCCTACACTTCTTGCATGGTGAGCGTCGCTATGATGGATTAGAAGCATTAAAAGCCGGTATTCATCAAGATGTCGCCGACTTACTTGAGTGGCGCGACAAGCAAATTTAAAATTTAGTGTTAGTCCAGACATAAAAAACCCCGCGTTATTAAGACTATCGCGGGGTTTTTCAAATATGTTTATAAATCTTTATGCGTCAGGATGTAAACGGACATTTAGCTCATCAATGGTTTCTACCCATGCTGCATCTTTTTGCCACTCTTCCTGTAGGAACATACGCTGATTATCTGTCCAAATGCTAGCCTCTGTCAGTTTTTCTTCACTAGCTAATTGGTTTTCTGCGATAAAGTTATCAATTGCTTCATCAGAGCTATCTAGACCTAACTGAGCAAATAACTCATTCATACTGTATTCTGGTTCACCCAACATAACTTTCTCCTTAAATGGTACGAATATGGCCGTACTTATTGTTTAATGTGCTTATTATTCAAATTGACATATTCATTGTAGCAAGCTTTATTTTAATAGCTGTTAATCAACGTTTATCTAACGTTATCAATTGTATTAACGGTAAACTGATTTTATTCGTTCAAAATGATGATTAAATTGCTCTCATCTGCCTATTTCTTATAGACATAAAAAAAGCCCTCATATTTAAGAGGGCTTTTTTGTACTACTTATCTTTACTACTTAAATCATAGCTTACTGGATAGCAGCTTAGATTTACGGTAGTAAATGTGCTACTGCATCACGCTCTTCGCTAAGCTCTTGCTCAGTGGCAGCCATTTTCTCTTTAGAGAAATCTGATGATACGTCAACGCCGTCTACGATAGACCAGTCGCCGTTAGTGCATGTGCATGGGAATGAGTAGATCAAACCTTCAGCAATACCGTATTCGCCGTTTGAGTAAACGCCCATAGATACCCAATCGTTTTCATCAGTACCTAGCGCCCACGTACGCATGTGTGCGATAGCAGCGTTGGCAGCAGAAGCCGCAGATGATGCACCGCGAGCTTTAATAATCGCAGCACCGCGCTGTTGTACTTCTGGGATATAAGTCGCTTCGTACCATTCACGATCAACTAAATCTAGCGCAGGCTTGCCGTTTACCGTACAAGTGGTTAGATCTGGATACTGAGTTGACGAATGGTTGCCCCAGATGATCATTTTCTTCACGTCATTTACAGTGCTGTCAGTCTTGCCAGCCAACTGTGCCATAGCACGGTTGTGGTCTAGACGAGTCATTGCAGTGAAGTTGCGTGGATCAAGATCTGGTGCATTGCGCTGAGCGATAAGTGCATTGGTGTTGGCAGGGTTACCGACTACCAATACTTTTACATCACGACTAGCGACTTCGTTCAATGCTTTACCTTGTGCTGAGAAAATCGCAGCGTTGGCTTCTAGCAAATCTTTACGCTCCATACCTGGGCCACGAGGACGTGCACCAACCAGTAAAGCATAATCGATATCTTTGAATGCGACATTAGCATCGTCAGTTTGGACGATACCAGCCAACAATGGGAATGCACAGTCTTCTAGTTCCATGACCACACCCTTTAGGGCGTCAAGAGCTGGCGTAATTTCAAGTAATTGCAAAATAACTGGCTGATCTTTACCTAGCATCTCGCCAGATGCAATACGAAATAGCATCGCGTAGCTGATATTACCAGCGGCACCAGTGACGGCAACACGTAAAGGCTGTTTCATTGACATTGAATACTCCCTAATTAATTATTAGATAATTCTAATGAACGATTATCATTTTAGATATCGACTTGTTTGCCGCATAGCAGCATGTATAAACCGAGAGCTAGTGTAGCACTTCATCGCAGTGACCGTCTAGATACAGTCATAGACCCGTCAGGGATTATATTGTTACATTTTATACGAGAGGATTTCTGCAGAGGCTAAGCGCTTACGGATAAAGCGCTAGAGGGCTTTATCACATGATAACTAAAGCACATTTTCACTACGTTATGCGTAGATATAATGGTCAAAATAGGCAATTTTTACTATTAGGTTGGGCTAAGTGAAATGAAAAACGGTATCAAAAAAGAGGTCTAAGCAGATAATAAGTAAAGTCTATCGTCCACCTGAAATGATAAATTTACTGCCACAGCTGTCTACAACGTCATGACAAGTGCCAAAATCACTACCCTCATAACACACATGTATATCAGTGAGTATCGATTGGCGACGGCTGCCTTCTTGACAAATGAGGTCCACACTATTCGAAGACATACCACTATTGAGGCGAGTCATTTGACTGATAAATCGTGATTTAGAAACAGTATAACTATTACCAGTATTTAGCTCATTTGGTAGTTTTAATCCACCTGCATAATTGGTAATCTGGCGGAAGTAACTGCTGGCGCTAAGCGGACTACAAGCTCCATAACGTTGCCACGTTTGGCTACGTACCGTTGTGTCAGGCATGATGCGGTTGACGACTTTTAGTTGTAGCGGTGTAAGGCGTGGCTCACTACCGCGACCGCAGCGCTCACCATATCCCATATCCAGACCAGATACAGTCAACGAATAACCTTCTAAACACTGGCGCATACGTGCCCTCGTCGGCTGCATATTGCATAATGCTGGGGTCATCTCGATCATCAATACGCGCTGACCAGTCTTAACCGTGCTAGCCGCCTGTACTGGCATCAATACAACACCTTGTATTAGTAGTAAAGCGCCGAAGCTCATCGTCGCTTTGATACTACCTACACTGTGTTTACTAGCCAACCCTGCACGCAATTGCACCATAGAATTAGCAGCCTTGTTGCTTACGTTTGTATCTGTCTTTGTATTTGCCTTCGATAAAAAGCATATCCGATTAGATAACGAATATTTGGTTTTTGGCGACGTAGACAGACTAAAATATTTTTTGATCATAGGACTGAGGGCAGTTAGTTAGCAATGATAAGACATAGGCTATAACTTAAATCATTAGACGCGATACATAAAACACGCATTGACCTAAGAACAAGACTGAAAAATAGGGTTTCCCATTAAGGCAATGGTAACAAAACGTTTTTTTTAATCTATAGCAAAAACGTAAACGTTGACGACATCGTCAGGAAGCTCGATAAATGTTGATAAAGAACTGAAGGATAAAGAATATGAAATTTATCTTAGCCAGATGAGTATTGCTCGGGCAAAGCAAAGTTGATCAATTAACAACTAGTAAAGCAAATCAGCAGATAAAAATAAACCACTAACAATAACTCATTAGTGGTTTATCAAATGCAAGTTCAGTGATTAAAAACCAGCTGGCACCGTACCCATACGCTGACTAATCGGCTGACCACGACCCAATAGACTGCTGTAGATAGTGGCGTTTTCCATTACGTGTTTGACATAATTACGTGTCTCTGGGAATGCAATCGACTCTACATATTGATCTGCGGCAAGTGAGCCATAAACTGGCTGCCAACGTTTGGCATTGTTAGGTCCAGCGTTATAGCCTGCGGTTGCCAATACTGGCTGATAGTTTAGCTTACCCAAGATATCACCCATATACCATGTACCATAGCGGATATTAGTATCACCACTGTTGGCACGGCTCGCACTATACGTTTCGCCTAGATTGCGAGCGATATATTTTGCGGTGTCAGGCATGACTTGCATTAACCCGCTCGCGCCCACGTTTGAGCGCGCAGAGGATACGAAACGGCTTTCTTGACGCATAATACCGTACGCCCATGCTGGATCAATACCCGCTGATTCACTATAACGCACAACTGCGCTTTGATGCGGCATCGGATGCGAAAGTGCTAAGCTATCCACTCTATCAGTATTATCAACCGCATAAATCGCTCGATCGAGCCAGCCCATATCATAGGCTTGACGAGCAGCGGCAATAATTAAATTGTCATCACGATTATCACGAGCTTGCTTCACCGCCCAGTTCCACTCGCGATTGGCATAAGCACGACTGGCCTCAGAGTTGTATAACGCAAACGCACGAGCAAAATTCGCATCTTGCATGACGCGCGCGCGGTCAGCGGTACTGACATTAGGCAAATTACTACCGCCTAAACGGCTAGCATCAAAACGCTGCCCTATTTTATCTTTTGCCATTAGACCGTAATAGTCATTACTTTTTGCTAAGTTCTGATACATTTTTTTAGACGTATTGCGCTTGCTACTATCGCTTGACTGCTCATACGCACGAGCTAGCCAATACTGCCACTGGGCTTCTTTTTGCGTTTCGCCATCCATTTTTGAGATAGCTTCTACCACATCATCCCAACGACTGAAGCGAATCGCTGCCATAGCGTAATCTTCAGCTTCTTCAAAATTAAAATCATTGTCCAAACTGTTGCGGAACCAATCCACTGCTTCAGCGTTAAAACCATCGTCAGTGTTGTGATTCATACGCTGCACGCCAAGCGTACGATAAGCATAGCGTCGCGTTTCGTCATTTAATAATTTGACCGCGCGCTGATTGTCTTGTTTGATATCAAAGTCTAACTGTAGCGCCGCCTCACGATAAGACTTATCAGCCATACGGCCGATTGCGTACATATATAGGTATTGATTGGTTTGGCTTGCAGGCTCACGACCAAAACGGCTAAAGAAAGAAGACGGGTTTAGCTGAATTTCACTGAGCGCAGAATAAGCAATTGGCGTACCAAGGCGCGAGGACAATGCCATAATATCGCCTGTCTTGCCTTTACGTAGCATACGCTTGAGACGAGCCGCACGATCTTGATTACTAATTAGTGCGTTGTTATTCATCTCCATCGCTAGCTGATCGCACAATGCTGGTTGCTTTTTGGTGGTCAGCCATACATCAGATTTGGCTGCCATAGCACGCATGGTGTCACCGCCATTATTAAACCCAAGCGCAACGGCACAGCGCTCACTGGCATCGGCATTGGTAATCAAATTGGCTACCTGTCTAACCGAGGCATAATCATTCGATCCTGCCTTGGTCTCCGCAAAGTCAGCCACTAATTTTTCAGCCATAACCGTATCTGGATACTGACGCACAAACTGTGAGACAGCTGCTGAACTCTGTGAATTAAGATCTAAATTCATGCGCCAATAGGTCGGATACATCGCAAACAAGCCGCCGCTCATGACTTGCTCATAGTTATAGAGCGCACTCACATCACCGCGGTCTGCGGCGATAGCGGCCGCCATAAATGAGTCAATACTACTGTCTTGCT
Organism: Psychrobacter sp. NPDC078631; assembly: GCF_050268165.1. Classification (NCBI taxonomy): domain Bacteria; kingdom Pseudomonadati; phylum Pseudomonadota; class Gammaproteobacteria; order Moraxellales; family Moraxellaceae; genus Psychrobacter; species Psychrobacter sp. NPDC078631. Next base: position 347,957 of record NZ_JBNNGG010000003.1, read on the forward strand.
GATAATCTTGTTGATAGTTACTTTCTTGTTGGTAGCTTTCCTCATCGCCCCATGTCAACTCGGCACAAGCGACTTGTGACACACCAAGTGCACTGACCGCTGTTGCCACGCTCAACGCGCTCAACGCGCTCAACCGTAGCGTACCTACTGTGATTCGCTTTGACGCGTGTTTTTGACTGATAGACTCTTCATCCTTGATGCTATGCGCAACACGCAACTTTGTCATACTGACTCTCTTTATGATATCTCTATAAATATGTGAATAACGGTTCGCTAAGTACCGCCAAGGGTATAGCAATCATCATACTATACTCATTGTGCTTTCAACTATCTCCTTTACCTTTTGTTAATAAATAGGACAGCACGGTGTAACATAGAAGTGATAACGAGCCGCAGTTTTTATGAATGGTAATATGAACGACAGTAAATAATTGATACTGCTATGAATTATTTATCATATTGATACCTCATCGCTCGTGCTAATTTTTCACATTGGCACAGGGTTGTGATAAAATACGCCACCTGTTAATCCGCTACTCCGCTATATTTTTGGTCAATCATGGACTTATCCTTATGAGTGTTACTGTATTCAATCCCCGCATCGATGACGATGCTGTTGCTGAGACGACTGTCACCGCACGTGCTGTCACTGCACTCAAAGAAGCAAGTTCAGCCCAAGCGCCCGTCGAAAAAGCAGCGACAAAAAAGGTCTTTGTCACGACCCAAGGCTGTCAGATGAATGTCTATGACTCTGGCAAAATGCTAGATGTGCTAGGCGACTCACATGGTATGGAAGTGACTCATGATATCGATGAGGCCGATGTACTACTGATGAACACCTGCTCTATCCGCGAAAAAGCGCAAGAGAAAGTCTTTTCAGAATTGGGTCGCTGGCGCAAACTAAAAGAAAAACGCCCTGACCTCGTCATTGGTGTTGGTGGCTGTGTGGCTTCACAAGAAGGCGATAATATTCAGAAGCGTGCACCCTACGTCGATATGGTATTTGGCCCGCAAACCTTGCATCGCCTGCCAGAGCTATACGACCAATCAAATGAGCAACGTGAAATCGCACCTAAAAATCGTATCGGTACGATTGATGTGTCGTTCCCTAGCATCGAAAAGTTTGACTTTTTGCCAGAGCCAAGAGTAGAAGGCTATAAAGCGTTTGTCTCTATTATGGAAGGCTGTTCAAAATATTGCTCATTCTGCGTAGTGCCTTATACTCGCGGTGAAGAATTATCGCGTCCACTTGATGATGTGTTGGCTGAGATTGACAGCCTTGCCGCTCAAGGTATCCGTGAAATCAACCTATTGGGTCAAAACGTCAACGGCTATCGCGGCGAAAAAGACGATGGCAGTATTTGCCGTTTCGCTGAGCTACTGCACTATGTATCACATGTCGACGGTGTTGAGCGTATTCGCTATACGACTAGCCATCCGCTAGAATTCACTGATGATATCATTGACGCGTATGCACAATTGCCAGAGCTGGTTTCACACTTACATTTACCTGTTCAGAGTGGCTCAAACGCTATCTTGGCAGCGATGAAGCGCAACCATACGATTGATGTGTATATCAATCAGATCAATAAGCTTAAAGCCATTCGTCCTGATATTCACTTATCGAGTGACTTTATCATTGGCTTCCCTGGTGAGACCGATCAAGACTTCCAAGATACGTTGAACTTGGCGAAAGAGTTGAACTTCGATCACTCTTACAGCTTTATCTACTCTAAGCGGCCAGGCACGCCAGCCGCTGAGTTGCCAGATGATGTAAGTTTCAAAACTAAAAAAGAACGCTTGGCTGAATTCCAAAAAGTCATCATTGACTCAACGCTAGCGAAAACGCATGAAATGGTCGGCACCACGACACGTGTGTTGGTGGAGCAAGTGGCCAATCGTCATCCTGATTGCTTAATCGGTACAGCAGATAACACTCGTACCGTTATGTTCCCTCATGATGTTGAGAAAATGGATGAGCTATTGGGTAAACTCGTGAGCGTACGTATTACTGATTTCGTTAGTCCGCACATGGTGAAAGGTGAGCTAATCGAAGTATTGGCATAGCGGTTAAGGTAATAATGGTTAAATTATAAGTTTGAGTAAGAATAAGAAAGCCGTTCACTAGTATAGCGAACGGCTTTTTTGTGGGTGAATATTAACTATCATTATTCTGATAACCAATCTGTCTTCAGTAACTGCTGCTTGGTCTCGCGGCGACGTTTTTTTCGGACGATATCGATATCTTCTTTTTCATGAATACCACCTTTTCTTAATAGTGGATCCAGTGCCAAATAGTTGCGCGGCTTGACTGTGCCTAGCGAGTGTTGCACACCTGTCTCAGCTTGCTGCTCTAACTGTCGTTCAATCTGTTTGGCCTTTTTTAAGGTTTGTTTTAAGCTCATATTGTTACCTATATTTTTAACAACTCTAAATCTGTTTTATATGTTCGAGTGACAGCATAGTGGGATCACGACTAGGAAATCGAGCGCAAATAGTACACTTAGTACATTTAGCTCGATTGAAACTGTCGTGACTCGCTATGGTTTTATTCGTTAGCCTTTAATACACATGACCTGCTTAAGCGTATGCACCACTTCAACCAAATCTTTTTGATTGGCCATCACTTCATCAATGTCTTTATACGCTCCGGGTATTTCATCGATGACGCCTTTGTCTTTGCGACATTCAACACCTTCCGTCTGCGCCTTTAACTCGTCGATGGTGAACGCTCGTATGGCTTTACCACGGCTCATCTGTCGTCCTGCCCCATGTGAACATGAGCAAAACGATTCTTCTGCGCCAAGACCACGTACGATAAAGGATTTTGCGCCCATAGATCCTGGGATAATCCCAAGCTCACCAGCATAAGCACTGATCGCACCTTTACGCGTCACATAAACTTGCTCACCGAAATGCACCTCTTCATTGACATAATTATGATGACAATTGATGGCTTCTTTGGTCAGCTGAAATCGAGGCAACCCCGCTTGTGGCGACTGCAATGACTTAATGACGAGACGCATCATCTCGCGGCGGTTCTCTAATGCGTAGTCCTGCGCCCAGCTCACTGCTTCGACATAATCAGCAAAACTATCAGACCCTTCGGCAAAGTAAGACAAATCTCGATCTGGCACATGACCGAAGCGCGATTGACGTTCTTTTTTGGCAAGGTTGATGAAATAACGACCGATACAGTTACCAATACCGCGACTGCCAGAATGCAGCATTACCCAGACATCATTGTTTTCATCCAAGCACAGCTCAATAAAGTGATTACCACCGCCCAATGTACCTAACTGCTTTGCCCAAGTACGCTCAAAACCTTTAAGCATTTTAAGTAAACCTGGGTGTTTATCGGTAATTGGCTTTAGGCGTTTGCCTAATGGATCAAGTGTGGAGTTTTTCGCTTGGATTTGCTTGTGCATGTTGAAACCCACAGGCACTTGCTGTTCCACTACTGAACGTAATGACCTTAAGCTATCAGGCAAATCACTTGCCGTCAGGGACAAACGTACTGCGTTCATACCGCAGCCGATATCCACACCGACCGCCGCAGGAATGATGGCAGACTTGGTCGGAATCACGCTGCCAACGGTTGCGCCTTTGCCAACGTGTACATCAGGCATAACCGCAATGTGCGAATGTACAAACTCTAGCTGAGCCAAGTTACGTAATTGCTGCATGGCGCCTTGCTCAACATCCGAGGTATAAATCTTGACAGGTACGCCATGTTTACTATTTTTATTTAATACTAATTGAATGCTCATTATTTATTTTTTCCAATTTTTTTATTTTGAAGCCATGTATTTTTTAATTTGCCTATTTATATTTTTAAGACACAGTTATCCGTCTTAAATAAACACGATGTTTAATAAGAAAATAAATATTAAATAAAAAATTTAGGCAATAAAAAACCGTATTTTTATTAATTAAAAAATCAATAAAAATTCATGGTTAATTTATTATGGACATTTTAAAGAAATATAATATAGATCAGAACCGTCGGCCACAGCGTAAATATTATACGCATAGGAAAGCTTTAGCTAAATCATAGCCTGAGTCGCTTTATTAGCAATAACGGTAAAGAAAAATGTTAGGCAAACAGATAACAGCAGGTGCAATATGGCTTAGCACGATCGCAGAGCAAATTTGGCACAGTAGACTTAGAAAAAAGATAGCGCAAGTAGATACAGAAGGCTATTCGTTGATATCGATAGATGGGATATCACTCAATAGCTTATATAAAAATTTAGCCAAACCTTTTCGAAGGTGTCATTGCTGTCATGTGGTTTACACATTCAATCTTTAAAAACGTCTTGGTAGTTATATAGGACACGATGATTCCTCCATAGGTTGTGGCTAATGTCAGGGAGACAATAGCAGTTGATTGAAATGATTTATCGCTTATGAAAGATAAGCGATATAAATCAATGAGCCAATAATAACGATTTAAAAATTAAAGTCAATAATTAATTTGGCTTGTATAGAAAATAATTTAATAAACGTGTGTTTAATTAATCACTGTGATTCAAAATCTTATCGGTAGTTTTTAAGCTATAAAACTATTTATCACTTCAGCCAATAAAGCGGCAGCAATGATTATAAATATTACCCCACATCCACGATTGAGCCAAGCTAAGCGATTACCCACATCGAGCCAACTTGCTAGCTTTTTGCCACCTAGTGTATATACGATCTGCCAAATCGTTTCGCTCAAAAACAAGCCGATGGTCAATAGAACATATTGTGGCCATAGTGGCGCACTAAAATTGATAAATTTAGGGAAAAAGGCCGCAAAGAACAAGATAGCTTTCGGATTAGATAGTGACACCCAAATACCAGTACGAAACAAGGTCGTGTTGCTCGGCGCTATTTTAGTAGCAGCACTAGAGAGTGAGCGCGGCTGTGGTGTAGGCAATCCATCAGTAGCAGCATAGTCTGCTGCTACCTCTGCACTCAACTCTTTAGCATCACTCATCAAGCTACTGTCACCAGCATCGCGCCATGAGCTGATACCCAAATAGATTAAGTATGCCGCACCCACGGCTTTAATGATTGTCAGTAGCCACGGTGACTGGCGACTGATTACGTCTAATCCAAGCAGTGTCGATAGCAGTAATACAAACAAGCCAAGGCTCAGACCTGCCAGTGTCCATAAGGTTCGTTTGACGCCATAGTTCATGCCATACTGAAATGCCAACAGCATATTAGGACCAGGGGTCGCTGAGATAAAAAACGTACTTGCGAAAAATACTGCAAACAGATGCCAAGACATCAACCCACCCCTACTTTGTCATGTGTAAATGGTTCTAATATGAAAGGCTATACGACTAAAAAATAAACACCGCCATTAAGACGGTGTCACTTATACCTATATATCAAAAAGTCTCGTAGAAATCATTAAAGAAACTACATGCCTTCTTCTGAATAATTATGACTGCATGGACGGCTGAGTCGTACAGCTATCTAACAACTTCTTTAAGAACGCATCGCAGCGTTCAATTTCGCTAAGCTCCACATACTCATCCGCTTTGTGTGCCTGTTCAATACTACCAGGGCCACAGATAATCGTTGGAATACCTGCATTGGTAAACTGACCGCCTTCAGTCGCGTAAGCCACTTTATGACGTTCATCATCTCCTGTAAGCGCAGCGATCAATGATTGCAACTCAGCACTATCGTCATCTGTCATTGCTGGGACGCTTTCTTCTTGCATCAGCTCAATGCCAGTCTCTGGCGCACGCGCTTGCATTTGCGCATTTAGTTCAGCGATTTTCACCTGAATGGGCGCTAGTATATCGTCTTGCGTCATGTGCGGCAGGTTGCGATAATCAAAAGTAAACTCGCATAGGTTGGGCACGATATTAGTCGCTGTACCACCGTGTATGGTACCTACTGACAATGTCGAATAAGGCACCGTAAATAACGCATCGTTATCATCACGAGCGCTCAGCTCTTCAGCAAGCGTATCTACATAGCCGACCAATCTGCTAGCGTAGCTAATCGCATTGACACCCTGTGCGATTAATGACGAATGCGCTGACTTGCCATGTACACGGCAACGATAAACTGCGATGCCTTTGTGTGCAACTACCATGGCCATGTTAGTTGGCTCACCGACGATACAATAATCAGGCGTGATGCCACGTGCTTTTAGGTCTGCCAAAATCAATGGCGCACCCAAGCAGCCAACCTCTTCATCAAACGACAATGCCAAATGCAACGGACGACGTAGCTGACCGCTATTCGATAACTGCACGGCTTGCGGCAATACCGTTAGTGCACAAGCGATAAAGCCCTTCATATCACACGCACCGCGACCATATAGCTTATCACCACGTATCGTCGCGGTAAATGGCTCTGAAGACCACGCTTGCCCATCAACTGGCACAACGTCGGTATGACCTGATAAGACCAGACCGTTATTGATAATATCAGCGTTTTCACCAGCTGGTACAGTCACAAACAAGTTAGCTTTGGTTTTAGCTTCATTAAAGGTCAAATCTACCGTCAAACCCATCTGCTCACAGTATGACTTTACATCGTTAATCAAAGCCAAATTAGAGTGACGACTGACTGTATCAAAGGCGATGAGACGTGTTAGCCAATCGAGGCTCTGAGTAGGGTGCTCAGCATTTTTCAGCTGGACATCGCTGCTACTATCAACATTATCGCTATTACTACTGTTATTTTGGATCATAAAATATCCTTACTACAATTTTCAGAACTATGATGTATCAGAGCTGCCTTACGATGGATTGTTATGGTTCATCACATCAACCACTGGCGGCATTGGTTTTGGTAGCTTACCTTCTGCCTGTAGCTCTTTGGTTGTTTTGGCATCGATAGATAAACCCGCGATGAGCGCGATATCTTTTACAGCCTTGCGTTTACGCGTGGCAAAGCTTACGGGGACCATACGAGCAAATTCATAGATATAAAGATAAGACTCTTCCCCACCTTCAAAATCTTCATCATCTTCGAGACGAATTGCGCCAATCTTAGCCAAATCAGATAGCATCTCGTTTTCTTCACTGGTCAAACCACAATCGGTAATACCAAAACCGGTCATAAAACCGTTTGCCCACTGTTTCAACGCCATCACGCGCTCGTATAAATCATGTTCATCATCTGGAATGAGCGGCATATACGCGTAGGCATCATCTTTGTCTTTTAGCTGAAACACGATGTCTTCCGCTTCTTCTGTCAGCAAGGTCAATGCAGGCTCTGGTAGCGGGGCAAAGCTGAGCTCTTCAAACACCTTAGCCCAAGTTGCTTCGTCGGGCGCATTACAAGCCGTCATAAGCCCTGTCATCATGCCATGCACTTCGCTGATAGACACGTCAGTCCAATCATCAAACGCGGTCAGCCAAGTATTCCAGCCAGAGATATTATCATTCATAATAGATGTCCTAGTAATTGATTATTGCTCATAAAATAAAAATAGTCGCGATAAAATGTCATGGACAAATCATCGATAAATAAAAGTGAAAAGACAAAGCCTGATGCTTGTAATTACTTTGTTGATATAGATATTATGCGGTCACCTATGGCATTATTAAATGCAGCGAACAAAATTCATTCACGCTTACTTGTTAAGGATAAAAACTGACTATGTATGATCAACTTAGAATATTAGAAAAAATGGTACTCGACATCAAAAAACAGTATCAGCTTGTCAGTGCTGAACTTAGCAGCTTAAAACAACATCCTGTTACTGATTCAAAAGAATTTGCCGCACTAAAAACCAAATTAGATAACAGTCATAACGAACGTGACGGTGCCAAAAAACAACTGAACGATCTCGACAAGCGCTATCAAAGTCTTGCAGAAGCGCACCATATGATCGGTGAAGAACAAGACAAACTGCAAAAACAGATTAGCCAATTACAACAACAAAACAGCGAGCTGCAACAACACAATAATGAGCTAAAGCAGCAGTATAGCGATATCAAACAACAAAACAGTGAACTGCAAAAAAAGAACCAATTGGCAGCCGAGCGTACGCAAGTCGTATTACAGCGCCTAACCCGTATCGATCAAGCAGAAGGCTAACGTTTTCTTGTAGCAGATAGCAAAGACGTACTGCTTATTAAACTGCCCAATGCTATTTGTAAAATCTGATATCACTCATTTCACTGACCAGACATTGTAGGATTTATCATGACCGATGACCAAAGCAAATCGATAGAAAAACAACCAAAAAATACTCAAGCGCCAAGTGCGCCAGTACCAGCGCAAAAAACGACACCAGCAGCATCAAATATATCAAGCGCCATGGCACAATCTAATACCAAAACACCTAAAGCGCCAGAACCACAAATCAAAAAAGTTGATATTGCAATTGCTGGGGTTACTTATCCAATTTTTTGTCCAGTACATGAGCAAGAAGAGCTACTGTCAGCGGTTTCGTATATCAACAACTATGCGCTCGATCTAAAAAGAGACGCGCCAAGCCTCAGTCAAGAAAGCATACTGGTACTGTGCTGCTTAAACTTGTATGAAAAAATCCATGCCAATCAAAGAAGTGATGAAGATCGCTTGCAGAAAGACAAACAGTCTGAGGTATTGCTCAATAAAATTATGAAGGATGCTCATTCTATTCTGTAGATGCATCGTATTGTATTAAACATATAAGCGCCTAGTTAATAAAGTTAGGCGCTTTTTTATGGTCAATTATTTATCTATTTATGCATAAGGCGTGTAGGTCTTGCCTGCGTGAAAGTCTGCCTGATGTTCATAATTGCAAAAGAACAATTCTTGGTTCGCTTCAACATTGCCATCGATAGCAGTATTTGATTTGGTTTCAAGTACACCGCGATATTCAGCCAAGCTGTTGCCACAGAAATTACACTGACGCGGAGTGGTCACATCCCCTTCTTTTGGCATCATACTCTTAGGTGCACGCGGGTACATAAACTTATAAAAAGCCCACATTGAAGCCCAGATAATAAGGATGACAATAATAACAGCAAACACGGCAGTGCTCCTTCGATTAGGGGTAAACGTGAGAAATAATGAAATCTACTAAATAAGATTATTTAACAAGTCTTGATAGCATAAATTTTACCGTCAATAATAGCGATAGTACAATGCCTTTACCGTTTAATTGCTAATTGCGCTAACTGACTGGTTATATCTAACGGATAACTGTATAAGTAAACCAGTCAACTCCATAACAAAAAACCTGGCCATGATAAGCCAGGTTTTTTATCAAAAGTAACCGTCAGGTTAAAGCAATAATCAAATAAAAATAACAATCAGCTTTTAGTAGGATTACAGCTGTAGCTCGCTGATATCAGCTACCGTCAAGAACAAGGCACGAACTTGTTTTAGCAATGCCAAGCGATTGTTTTTAAGCGCAGCATCTTCACTGTTGACCATTACTTGATCAAAGAACTGGGTCAACGGCTCATCTAAGCTAGCCAGCGTTTGCAATACTTGCGTATAGTCCGCTTGCTCCAGCAGTGGTTGTACCACTGTCTGTGCTTGCTGCACATTTGCATATAAGTTTTGCTCAGCAGGTTCAGACAGTAGTGCCTCATCGACTGTATCAGCAACGCTCACTTCTGACTTGGCCAATATGTTAGCAACGCGTTTGTTTGAATCAGCCAACATCGACGCTTGTGACAGCTCGCTAAATGCTTGCACTGCACGGATACGCTGATCAAAATCAAGCGGCATATGCGGGTTGATCGCTTGCACTGCTTGAATCGTATCGACACTAACGCCCTGCTCTGTATACATCGCACGATAGCGCGAGTTTAGGAATGCCATGACTTGGGTAAAAGTATCACCCATTTTGGCAATCTTACTACCTTCAGCATCACTATAGCCTTTAATCGCTTGCTCAACGAGCGCAACCAGGTTAATCGGGAGCTGCTTTTCGATTAAAATGCGCAAGATGCCAATAGCAGAACGACGTAAGCTAAATGGATCCTTTGAACCCGTTGGTGCTTGGTCAATCGCAAAAATACCAACCAACGTATCCAAACGATCAGCTAACGCTAAGCAAATGCCAATTGGTGTCTGTGGTAATACATCGCCACTGAATTTCGGCAGATACTGCTCTTCCAAACTGGCGGCGACCGCTTCAGGCTCATCATTTAGACGCGCATAATACGTACCTGCGATACCTTGTAATTCAGGGTATTCGCCAACGAGCGAGCTGGCCAAATCTGCTTTAGACAAAATGCCTGCACGTACTGCTTCATCAATACTAATATCAATGCCCTGCTGCTGCATCAACGTGGCGATAAACGCAGCAAGCTTAGCAATACGCTCAGACTTCTCCCAAATCGTACCCAGTTTGTCTTGGAATACGCGATTTTTTAGGCTTTCTGTGAGCGCAAACAATGGCTGCTTTTGATCTTGCAAGAAGAAAAACTCTGCATCAGCCAAACGTGGACGTACAACTTTTTCATTACCTTCAATAATCTGGTTAGGATCTTTTGATTCAATATTGGTAATAAAAATGAAATACGGCTGCAATTTGCCAGTTTTATCGGTTAAGCAGAAATATTTTTGATCCGCTTGCATGGTCGAGATAAGCGCTTCTTGCGGTACTTGTAAAAAGCGCGCTTCAAAGCTTGCTCTTAGCGCAATTGGGAAGTCGACCAATGCGGTGACTTCATCTAACAAATCTTGCGGTACGATGGCATCAGAATTAACTTCATCTGCCAATGCTTTGACTTGGTTTTTGATCAGCATTTGACGCTTATCAAAATCTGCTACTACTTTTAGACCACTTAGTAATTCTTCATAATCATTGGCATGAGCAATACTGTGATAATCAGGGCTATGGAAGCGATGACCACGCGTTTGCGTACCAGTCTGATGACCTTGGATAGTGGCATCGATGACAGTATCATCCTGCATCAATACTGCCCACTGTACTGGACGTACAAACTCGTTACGGCTAGCGCCTGAGCGCATACGCTTAGCAATCGGCAGATTATCTAGTGCAGTTTGAAAAATTGCAGGCAGTAGCTCAGTGGTCGCTTGACCACGGATAGTCTGCTCAAAACCAACATAGTCACCTTTGTCGGTTTTGATCGTCGTAAGCTCGCTGGCTTCAATACCTAAGCCTTTGGCAAAACCCATGGCCGCACGTGTTGGATTACCCTCTGCGTCAAATGCCGCTTTAATCGCTGGTCCGCGTTTTTGCTCAGTACGATCTGGCTGCTTATCGCTAATACCTTGAATCTGAATTGCCAAACGGCGCGGAGCAGCAAAGGCTTTGATACTATCAAAGGTAATATCTGCTGCAGTTAATTGCTCAGTAACACTGGCTTGTAGCGCATCACGTAATGGTTTTAGGCTCTTTGGAGGTAGCTCTTCACACCCCAGTTCAAATAGAATAGTACTCATGGGATGCTCCTATTTATCGTTAGTAGATTGGTTAGTGTCAGTAGTTTCTTTTGCTATGCCGTCTGCTGCTAAGCTGTCTGCTGCCACGTCTTCTTTTGGCAAATACTTATCAAGTGCGGCTTGGCGATGCTCTTCATCAGCCAATGGGAAGCCCAATTTGGCACGAGCTTCGACATAACCAAAAGCAACCTTACGAGCAAGCGTACGCACACGTAGGATAAAACGCTGACGCTCAGTCACTGAAATAGCGCCGCGTGCATCAAGTAAGTTAAACGCATGAGATGCTTTTAATACCATTTCATAAGCGGGCAACGGCAATCCTGCATCGACCAATTTGTCGGCTTGTTGCTCGTAAAAATCAAACATCTCACCCATCATTGGCACATCAGCGTGCTCAAAGTTGTAGGTAGACTGCTCGACTTCGTTTTGATGAAAGACATCGCCATATGTGACACGGCCAAACTCACCGTCTGCCCAGACCAAATCATAAACGCTATCGACGCCCTGTACATACATGGCCAAACGCTCAAGTCCGTAAGTGATTTCGCCAGTGACTGGGAAGCACTCGATACCGCCAACTTGCTGGAAGTACGTGAACTGCGTGACTTCCATACCGTTTAACCAGATCTCCCAACCCAATCCCCACGCACCAAGCGTTGGCGATTCCCAGTTGTCTTCTACAAAGCGCACGTCATGCACCAATGGATCAATACCAATGGCTCGTAGTGAGTCCAAATACAGCTCTTGGATGTTCGGTGGATTCGGCTTTAGCACGACTTGGAACTGATAATAATGCTGCAGGCGGTTCGGGTTATCACCATAGCGCCCGTCAGTAGGACGACGTGATGGTTGTACATAGGCTGCATTCCAACGCTCAGGACCTAACGAGCGCAAAAACGTCGCGGTATGAAAAGTACCTGCACCGACTTCCATGTCGTAAGGCTGCAATACAACGCAGCCTTTATCGGCCCAATAATTTTGCAAAGTTAAGATTAAATCTTGAAAAGTCATCGGTTGAGAGTCTTTATCTTGTGTCATCGGGGTTATCGCTTGGGATGTCATAGTTTCGGTTTTCATAGTAAAGCCACTGTGAAATGAGTATTATTAAATAAATCTCTGATAGCGCTCGCGCGACCTATTCGGCAACGACTCTATCTGCCTGCTCACCTTACTAAAAATTGACTATTTTATCCATATTTACATCAACTAAATTTGCATAGTGCGCACAAAACTTCGGTTGTATAGCGTATTTTCAGGTAAATCATCATAGAAGTCGCACTAATATAATGAATAAAAAAATACCCAAATGCGCTAGCATTCGGGCAGGAGGAAAATTGTATCTTGGGCATCCTGATTGATCAGGCTTTTTATTTTTTGGAGGTTTACTGTTTTTAACAACTACGTCTAACTTAAACTTAACTCTTTAACTGGTTCAAAAAAACTAATTTTAAAGATAACTATCAGGCTCCCACTATTGATAAGACTGATTATTAGCTTTTGGCATAATTATCCATAGGATGATATAAATCAAAATGCCTGGTACTGCTGCGCTTAATGATGAGATTATTACAAATAATACTCTCACCCATGTTGGCGACCAACCAGCATACTCTGCAATGCCACCCATCACACCTGCTATCATGCGATTGTTTGGTGAGCGATGTAATTTTGCTAACTTAGCCAAATCAAATACCTCTCTAGTTTCTATTCTTGTTTATTTTTTATTCTATTTTTCTAACAGTCTTACATATTTAGCTAAAACATTATCTTGCTTTGCTAACTTACGAATCAGTATATCAATAATTCAGGATTTATCTGTTGAAGGTATAGCAGTACTTTGTGAGTTTATGCTACTCAAGCTTACCCTAATCTGTCATAGCACCATGCAAGCCCCTGATTTTAAATAGTTATTTCAAAATGTTTCAAAACCGCCTTTGTTGCTATAACCTTGCAATTTAGCTTCACGTATCTCGTTATTTTTAATTTAATCAAAGAGATAAGCTCGCTTTATAACGCTAAAATTGAGTCAAACTTTTGATAGTCTGAATAATATTTTAGCTAACCAATTTTACTCAGTTAAAAAATTCTCAATTAAAAAACGTGCGATTCCTTGTACGTTCGATATACCTTATTTTTACAATAACTCACCTGCAAATCATCCAAAACCTTTATACCATGCTGATTAGCAACTTAGGTTTTTCAGATGTTCTATGATGAAAACTAGGACACTGCTCAACTATTAGATAAAAATACCTTTACGAAGAAGATTAAAAGTAAGTAACGTGGTTGGTATTACTATTCTTAATAGATTTCTACTTTGGATCTTGATAGATGTCTAGTTTGGATCATTTAACTTAGACAGCATCAGCCATATTTTTTGGAATAGACATGGAACACTGAGATTAGAATAAAAAAATAATAAGGATAATTATGTACGACACTGGATTGATGATTGGACATTTTGAGCCCCTGCACTTAGGGCAGATGCGCAGCATATTGGATGCAGCAGGACAAGCCAAAACCTTGCATATCGTTATTATGGCGCATCCATCGCCGCATCCAGATTTTACCATTACCTTACAAGACAAAGCGCGTTGGCTACAGATGGCCTGTGCCGACTTGCCATTTATTCATATTCATACTACCCATGAGATTGAGCTACCGCTGCACGAGCATCTGTATAGCACTAGCGATGAAGTCAGTATCGATGTCGCTGCTAGTAATGCCAAATTACAACGCTTAATGGATGCCTTATCACTACCAGCAGAGACTGTATTGTTTATAGCGGACAACCATCCGCTCACTCGCAATGACATACAAGAGCAGCTGCTTTTGCCAGTCGTTACTACGCCGCTACAGCCGGAGTTTGACTCTTATGCGATTGCGCGTGATCCCGTTGCACATTGGTCAGCACTTCATCCACAAGCGCGCGTCGACTATACCAAGACTGTCGCTATCGTCGGCGGTGAAAGCTCAGGCAAGACAACGCTGGTACATAAGCTTGCCAATTATTATGGTGCCAGCTTTGCCCTAGAAATGGGTCGTCTGTATGTCGGTACGGATTTGGGTGGTAGCGAGGTTGGATTACAGTACAGTGATTATGGCCCTATTTGTCTCGACCATGCTCAGGCAATACGTGATGCTAAAGCCAATGCAACGGCCCCTATCACCATCGTTGATACTGACTTTGTCACTACGCAAGCATTTTGTGAAGAGTATGAGGGTCGCACGCATCCCTTTGTGGCTGCTTGTATTGATGAGTTTCGTTTAGACCACACCATTATGTTAGATAACAATACGCCATGGGTTGATGATGGTATGCGATCTTTGGGTACGCCTGAAGCTCGTGGACGCTTTGAGCAGCGTTTGATAGATATTTTTGCGCGTCACGATATTACGCCGCATATGATCGATCAGCCCGACTATGATGCTCGCTACCAGCAAGCACTATTATTAATCGATCAATATATCTATGGCAAAAAATCATAAACTGTACTGAGCATATTTATAATAATTTATTCACTAGCACACGTTATTTAACTAATACATGACAGTTAGCACTATGTTGATATCAATATTTACTTTAGGGGAAAAGCGATGCGTATTCAGCTATTGGACAACATCACCGGAAAATGGGCGATGCAATGGATTATCATTTGGTTTATTTGCGGGGTCATTGCCTTGTCCGCAGGTTTTTGGCTCACCACCGACCATACCACGCTTGACTGGTTTTATTTAGCGGTCTCGTTCATTGGTTTGGTTTGCGTAGTCTCGCTGTCATTTCGCAAAAATGTCATGGGCAATGGCTTTGGTATGGGGGCAACCGCAGGGGAGGTTATCGTACAGGCAACGTCTGGTGCAGTAGGCTTAATGCTTGCTCCATTATTTAACTTTTTTACCCATGTTTACGGTATTTTTTATTGGTCGAAGCACACCGATCCTGATGGCGACATGATACCTAAATCAGCAAGTAAAGCTGTTTGGTTGATTACCGCTGCCTTCATCATCGTTGGACTTGCACTATTCCCTACGGTAAATGACTTATTAGCAAGCTATGGTTATGCGGTCGTACAGGATGATAGTAGTCTATTTTTGGGATTTATCTCTTTCTTTTGGATTAATGTGATTGCCTTTGTGCTTTCTATTACCGCTCAGGCAGCTATGATTCTGCGTTATTCATTTAATTGGTGGTTGTGGATTATCGTCAACTTCGTCTGGCTCATTGTGAATCTGATGTCTGGTAACTATATCTTTGCTATTCAGACTATGGTGTATCAAGTAAACGCCTTTATCGGCCTGTATGAATGGCATCGCAGCGAGCAGGGATAACGCGTCTCTTATACAAAAACCCCTTGGAAGTTTGAATAAAATCTTGCTGATATAGTATCAATAGTACGAGTGAACTTGACTGTGCCGTCTATCAGATAACGTGGTAGACAGGCGCAATTAGTGCTACAACTGATATTAACAATCGTATTCATACTGAGATCAGTAGCGAGTCCATTAGCGAGTATAAGTTACTTATTTTATTTACTAACAGGGAGGTTAGTATGTCTCGTCAACCAAAAATGTCCAAACGTACGCTAGAGCAATGGCTTAGTGAGTACTCTGTCAGTCATCAAAACTTGGTCAATAAAAAAATCCATTGGCTATGTGTGCCAACTATCTTTGTCAGCCTGTTAGGTATGGGTATGTCGCTATCCGTATGGTTTACCTTGGTACTAAGCGCATTGGTATTACTGTTTTATATGCGCTTATCTACGCCACTGTTTTTAGCGATGGGGATATTTATTCTTATTTGTCTGTCAGTGATGGCAGCGATGCCATGGGGCTTTAAAGCATGGGCGGCGGTATTTATAGTTGCTTGGATTGGCCAGTTCATCGGTCATAAGATCGAAGGCAAAAAACCTTCTTTCTTTAAGGATTTACAGTTTTTGTTAATCGGTCCAGCATGGGTGGCTAATAGTTTGATGCAGCGTAAATAGTCGTCAATCTCTGCAGGAATTCATTTTAGCTTTAGACTACTCAACAACCTCTACAACTTTTACCCTTAACAAAATAATATCACCAATGAAAAAGCGCCACCCAGAGATTACTGAGTGGCGCTTTTTGTTTTACATAAGCTTTTAGGGCTATATAGAATAGACTACCCTATCTTATGCACCAAAAACTTTCATACGCTCTTCGACTGGCTTAAATGCTTTTTCGCCCGCTGGCTGCTCAATTGTTCCAAATACCAATTGTGCATTTAGCGTCCAGTCTTTGTCGATATCCCAAGCACTAGCTACTTTTTGATCGATTACTGGATTGTAGTGCTGTAAGTTTGCGCCAACATCGATACTGGCTAGTGCCGTCCAGATAACATACTGATGCATGGCGCTGGTTTGACTTGCCCAGATTGGGAAGTTGTCAGCATATAGTGGCGCTGCTTCTTGCATGCCTCTGACGACTGCTTGATCTTCAAAGAACAGCACCGTACCAGCACCATTACGGAAACCATTGACACGCTCTTTGGTCGATTTGAACTTCTCTTCGTCACCAACGATTTCACGTAACGTATCTTCGGTCATATCCCACAACTTACGATGATCATCGCCGAACAATACAACGATACGCGTAGATTGCGAGTTAAACGACGATGGCGTGTGCAAAATAGCATGCTCAACTATTTTTACGATTTCATCATTAGCTACTGGTAGCTGGTTGCTTAGCGCATAGATAGAACGACGTTTCTCTGCTAGCTGATGTAATGTTGTTAAATCTGACATAGTGTTTCTCCACGTTGTTAGTAAAATAGTTATTAATAAGAGTAATTTTTAACGTTAATATTTATTGGTATGAGTACTTTAATTGATAAAGCACTTTGCTATCCGATGACTACATAAATAGCGGTACTTCCATCACTAGCACACGGCTAGCTACTGTTGCGTCCATCGTAAAGCTCTGAGTATCCCAAATGCAAAGGCCGTCACGAGTAAACAGGACTTGGCCATTTATCACGACCTCACCACTGATGACAAACACGTAGACACCGTTGTTAGGATTATTTAACTGATAAGTTTGCGATATATCTTCGTCAAAATCACCCATGCTAAACCAAGCATCTTGATGAATCCAAACCCCTGCATCATCAGCATTAGGCGATAGCACTTGGCTAAACTCGTTAGGTCGCATGATATCGCCCATATGCACTTGCTGATAACGCGGTGCGACATCCATTTTGTTTGGTTTCACCCAAATTTGCAAAAACCTCACAGCCTCTGCATCGTCACCGTTCATTTCACTATGGGTAATGCCTGTACCCGCTGACATTACTTGAATTTCGCCAGTTTCTATGACGCCCTCGTTGCCGATACTGTCGCCATGAGCGAGCTTGCCGGATAGAGGAATACTGATAATCTCCATGTTTCGGTGCGAGTGCTTATCGAATCCCTGACCGCCAATGACAAAATCATCATTAATAACGCGTAATGCACCAAAGCCCATACGCTCAGGATTATGGTAATTGGCAAAGCTAAAAGTATGTCTGCTTTTAAGCCAGCCATGATTGGCATCGCCACGTGAGTCTGCTGCATGATAGATTGTTTTCATAATTCGTCCTTAGCTATCAACAGATTAATCCTCTATATACTTATTATCGATTAATCTATTTAAACAATGGACTTATTATAATTACTAATTCTACATAGATAAACAACGCTAAATGCAATTAACTATTCTGTTTTGTAGAACAATCAGAGCAATTTTAACGTAATACAGATTTTTTACATATATTAGCACAGCTAACTTTGTATAAATTACTTTAAGTTATGCTTATATAAAAAATTGTCTGCTGTTGAGATTTTCTGTGAAAATGTTCATGACGCTCTTTATTTAAACTACCTCTTTATAATTGTTCTTCGTAAGCGTATAAGAGGTAACTCAGCTACTGATTGTTTATCGCTTATTATCTATTGAGTAAGCACCCGCACCATGAGCAAAAATCATTAAAAACCCACCTGCGATTGAAATATTTTTCATAAATGAGATCATCTGTGATTCGTCAGTCCAGAACTGATGAAAAATAATGGCTGACACGATGCTAAACCCGGCAAACAAGAAAGCAATTGGGCGAGCTTTATAACCTAGCAAGATAGCGATACCACCTAATACCTCAAACGCGATTACCAATGGTAGTAACATACCAGGCACACCTACTGATTCCATATAGCCTTGAGTAGTCGCATAATCTGTGATTTTACCAATGCCTGCAAAGATGAAAATGATTGACAATAATAGACGGCCGAGCGGCGCGCTAAATTGCTGTAATTTGTCCATAATGATGCTGCAAAAGTGTGTTTAATCATGTCTTTAAGTAGAGAATAGCGCGATTATAGGCGTTGACTAGCATGGGACAAACAGCAATAATCACAAATATAAGTTCTTGGTGTAAGAACAATCATGAGGCATCGATAATGGGTCAATTAGAAGACATGGCGATGTTTGTACGCATTGTTGAGGCAGGTAGTATTACCAAAGCTGCTGAGCAGTTAGATATTGCAAAATCAGCCGTCAGTCGCCGACTCAAAGAATTGGAAGAGCGTTTAGGCAGTCAATTAATCAGCCGTACTACCCGCCAATCTAAATTGACGCAAGCTGGTGAGCAATATTATCAGCAAGTGAACCATATCTTGCGTGCGGTTGACGCTGTCAATGAGCATACTACTGACGCTCCTATGCGTATTGAAGGTACGCTAAAAATGACAGCGCCGTTGTCCTTTGGACTCATGCATTTGAACGATGTGATTGATAAATACGCCAATAAACATCCCAATCTGAGATTCGATCTGGATTTTTCTGACCGACGTATCGATTTGATTGAAGAAGGCTATGAGTTGGCCATTCGAATCGGAAAGCTACAAGATTCTAGCTATCAAGCAAAAAAGTTAGCATTGATTCGTTGTGTGATTTGCGCCAGTCCCGATTATTTGGCAAGAATGGGCATGCCTGAGACGCTAGATGATTTAGACAACCATGCGCTATTGCAATACAGTCTCGGTCAAACCAATAGTATAAACTTGGTGGATACTGAAGGCAGAAGTCATCATCGTACGATAGATGCCAAAATCAAAGCCACCAATGGTGAGTTCTTAGTGGATTTGGCAGTCAAGGGCCATGGGATTACTTTTGTGCCAACCTTTATAGCTTATAAACAACTGGCGCTGGGCGAGCTTGTACCTGTCTTCCAACACTATCAACTGCCAACCCTAACCGCTTATGCTGTTTATCCAAAAAATCGTTTTTTGTCGCAGCGTTGTCGCTACTTGATTGATTTTATTGCAGAGCAATTCGGTGACAACCCGTACTGGGATCAATATTAATCAATACTCTTATTATCCCTAACGATATCAATTGCTATTGATTTTTGGTCGCCGTCCCCTCTTTCACTCTACTAATCGTCACCCCAGTGAAGCCGAATAATATCGTCAACAATAGTGATAAATAACAAAAGAACGCATAAGGCAAGTAGTCTAATACCGGCACCCCTAACGTCTGACTGATAAACACCCCGCACACACTCCAAGGCACTAATGGATTAATCACCGTTCCTGCATCCTCAATCGTCCGCGACAAATTCTTTGGATGTAAATGTAGACGCTCAAACGTCGACCGAAATGCCGTACCTGATAATAGAATACTCAAATACTGCTCACCAATCAGCACGTTAATGCTCAGTGCCGACATCGCTGCCGCAAATATCGCTCGTCCTGAAGTCGTCAATGTATCCTTAATACCAGATAGTAGTGCTGGCAGAATCCCTAATGCCGTTAACAGACCACCTAAGCTTAATGCCAGTATCACAATCGCCTGGGTAAAGAACATACTCTGTACACCGCCACGCGACAGCATACCGCCTACCTCACCCAGCTCTAATGACTCAGCAGGAGCATAGCCTGCAAACAGATAGCCGCCCAGTTGACCAAAGCTTGGTGAGCTATGTACATAAGTAATGATCAGTGCCGCGGCAATGGTACAGATAATCGTATAAATCGCATTAACCCGAAACAGTGCTAGTCCGACTAATATCACAAACGGCAGTACCGAATATCCATGTACCAAACCACTGTTGATGAGCTGACCTTGCAATATAGTCACTTGACTCAGATCAGCACTGGTCGTCTGTCCTGAGAACATCCAAAACAAGATAACCGTCAATATCCATGCCGGTACTGTCGTATACATCATATTACGAATATGCTCAAACAGATCAATACCGACGACAGAGGACGCAATCGTACAAGTATCGGACAATGGCGACATCTTATCGCCAAAGAAGGCGCCTGATACTACCGCCCCTGCTGCTATTGCCACATTGGCATCAAACGCATTACTCATACCAATAAACGCCACGCCCAAAGTCGCTGCAGTCGTCAAACTACTACCCAAAGCAATACCAATAATAGAGGTTAAGATAAAGGCAGAGATATAATAGTACTCAGGTGAGATCAGCTGAAAGCCTACATACATCAGTGTAGGAATCGCTCCTGACATCATTAGAGCCGCAACCATCAGTCCAATGAAGAAGAACAAATAGATAGCACCAATACCGCGCATGACACCTGAGGCCATTTGCGCTTGCATGTCATCAAAGCTGAGACCTTTATACATACCGATAGCCAGTAGCACACAGATAGCCAAGATAAGAGATAGATGAGGCACCCAGCCAAAACCAATCATGGTGATACCCATGATACCGATGACGATGGCGGATATGATAAAGGCGAGTTTGGCACTGATTAATGTGAGCGGTTTTGGTGGCATTGGATGCCCTTATGTTGCTATAGGTTTAATTTTCTCAAATATTTAAGTTATGCGTCAATTCTTCAGTATTTATTATGGCTAGACCCTGTCTTGCTTCTAGTTAGCTTTAGTTTTTGCTTTCTATGTTCTCGCTATCATCTAACTTAGGACAGATTTTACACATAAAAAAAAGCCTCACTGTGAAGTGAGGCTTTTTGCGCTTTTTCAAGCCATATTTGGAGCGGGAAAAGAGATTCGAACTCTCGACCCCAACCTTGGCAAGGTTATGCTCTACCACTGAGCTATTCCCGCTTAGTATCAATCCGTAGCGTTGTTAACAACTACTCCGTCTCGATAGGCTGGCTATTTTAGCAAATATTCTGTGGGTGTCAACACCTTTTTTAGAATTTATTTTTAATATTTTTAGCTAAATGCCCTTTTTATTAGATAAATCAACATAAGCAATTGATTTAAAAACAAGAATTAATTTTAGCTAAATAAAAAATATTTCACATTAATTATAGAACTTTAAGTCTGAGATCTACTTCCCTTAGCTTTATAACGGTCATAAGAAAATCGATAAAAGAAAAACGCACTATTTTCACTCTAGTAAAAACATATCGCACTTACAATCATACGCTTTATTGTTACTTTTCCTATCTTGGTTTTAGGTGGTTAACATTATTATACTTATGTCCAATGGCAGTTAAGGTAAACTTTTACTGTTTAAGCGGATGGATGAGCACTACTAAAAGATCAATAAATACGGCTCCAACATTTGCTGCACTATTTTTCAACTTGTTTGACTTTACGTTTTTCCATCTTATAGAGAGGATATTTTTATGAAGAAGTTATTAACCACGACAGTGATGGCCGCTTCGTTGTCAGCACTGACTTTAACTGGTTGTACCAGCACTACCAATTCTGGCGCAGTTGGTGTTGATCGTCAGCAGTTACTATTAGTGTCTAGTGAGCAAGTATTGGCGCTATCTGCCCAAAGCTATGCCAAAACAATACAAGACGCAAAATCAAAAGGTGTGCTAGATACCAATACCGCTCAGCTAAACCGCTTAAAAAATATTGCGAACCGTTTGGTTGGTCAAGTTGGCGTCTACCGCGCAGATGCAGCCAAATGGCAATGGGAAGTACACACCATCAAGTCTAACGATTTGAATGCCTTTGTGGTGCCGGGTGGTAAGATTATGTTTTATTCAGGCATCATCGATCGTTTGAACCTCACTGATGATGAGATTGCTGCCATCATGGGTCATGAAATCTCTCATGCACTACGTGAGCATTCACGCGAGCGTCTGTCACGCGAGTATGCAACCCAAACTGGTATTGGTCTGGCTGCTAGTATATTTGGCTTATCACAAGGACAGGCTGAGTTAGCTGGTACTGCGGGTAATTTAGGCTTGAGCCTACCCCACAGTCGCACTCAAGAAAGCGAAGCTGATCAGATCGGTCTTGAGCTGATGGCACGTGCAGGTTATAACCCTCAGGCGGCTGTTACGCTTTGGCAAAAAATGCAAAAAGCAAGCCAAGGTGAGCCACCACAATTCCTTAGCACTCACCCAACGAGCAGCAGCCGTATCGCAGAGTTACAGTCATTGATGCCAAAAGTTACGCCTCTATATCAACAGTCGCGCCGCTAATAAGTAGCTAATTAGCTACTTTTAGGTTTTAGCAGTGCCTGTTTAAATATCATAGAAGCAAAGTGCAGCCAAAGCGTTGTGCTTTGCTTTTTTAGTTATAGCCAGACATTACAGGCTTTATCATTGATAAGCATTGCAGTTGATAAGCATTGTAATCAGCAGGGTTTGCAATTGTTCGATTTGGCAATCGCACTCTATCCCGCCTACCGTGTCTGTTATAATGCTGATAAATATTATTTGCAGATTGCTCAATCAAATTGCGCAAAATACATTGAAGGATTGTTATGAGTACCACACCTACTGCCGACACACTTCATACCGAATTACAAGCACTTGCGCCGCAGCATATCGAACTGATCAATGAGTCGATGTCGCATGCCGGTTACTTTGAAGGTAAGGAAAGCCACTTTAAGCTCACTATCGTTAGCGATGCATTTGAAGGCAAAAGACTGGTCGGGCGTCATCAGCTGATATATGGCTTAGTCACGCCTTTGCTCACTTCGAAAGGCGGCCAAGTACATGCCCTCGCTATCCATGCCTATACTCCGACAGAATGGCAAGGTCAAAGTCCTGCGAGTCCCTTATGTGCTGGTCAAAACAAATAGCCGATGATGTTTGAATCGCAACTACATATTTTAAATTAGCCTATATACTGCAGTTTTAGAGGGAGCAATATTCAATGAAACATCTACATATGCTGATGGCAGCGCTGACTGTTGCGCTATTTTTATATCAAAGCTACTTAGTACTCAGCGCAGATAGACGCGCACCACGAGCAGTCAAAATAGCCACACATATTATCTATGCCCTGCTTATCCTGTCAGGTGCGATGATGCTAATGCAATTGATGGGTGCCAATGCTCCTGTACAGTGGGTGTTTGCCAAAATCATCTTACTTATCGCTGCTATTAGCTCAAGCATTAAAGCGTTTAAGGTTGATGCGACACCTGTGCAAAGAAAAACAGGTATCCTTATCGCTGCCGTTGCCTATATCGGGATCGTAATACTTGCCTTTGCCAAGCCAGCAAACTTATTTTAATAAGCGATTTTCTATTTTAATAAGCAAACGTTTTAGAAAGCTGTCGATATTTTGATGACATGATGCGAAAATTTTTCATCATCGATGGATTTTCAATATCTTAATTGCGCTATTTTTGCTATCTTAAATAGATATAAATACAATCACTTAGCCACTGGAGCCATTATGAAAACGTTTACGACAGCGACACTACTAGCTGGCATTTTTGCGCTCTCAGGCTGTGCCTCTACTGGTAACATCACCCCGCAATATGTACCGCCAAGTACTTATCAAAATTATAATTGCCAAGCACTTAGCCAAGAGTACACTCGCGTCAACCGCTATGTCGAAGCGGCTCGCAACGAGCAATCTACCCTATCGGCATCAGGCGTCGGTGTTGGTGTCTCTGCAGGACGCTGGGGTATCTCGCCGAATATCAGTTTTGGTCTAGGCAAGAGCAACAATACCAAAGCACGTGATGCAAAATTATCACGTCTCTACGGTGAGCGTGATGCAATTGTCCAGTCAGCACGCATTCAGCGTTGTAGCTTTGCCAATGGTATCAAGATTTATGGTGAATAAGCTTAAGCAAGTGCAAAGCTATCTAAACGACTAAGATAGTACATGACACCATAAAGTAGTACATGAAATAGCAAAAAAGCCAATATGCAGATCGCGTATTGGCTTTTTTATTGCTACGGTTTTCTGTAAGAAAACATAAGTATTTGGATAAATAGCCTGGATGATAAGCAGTCTTATATAACTAGTACTACGACTGTAAGCTTTGTACCCACTGAATGATTTGATGACTTGGTAATGCGCCCGACTGTCGCGCAACTTCTTTACCATTTCTAAAAGCAACCATCGTTGGTAAGCTGCGAATATTGTAAGGAGCGGCTGCCTGCTCGTATTTATCCGTTTGTACCTTAGCGAAGACCACCTGCGGTAATTGGCTAGCAGCGCTCTTGAACTCTGGCGCCATCATGATGCAAGGTTGACACCAACTCGCCCAAAAATCCACGATAGTCAGCACATCGTTCTTTTGGATGACCTTATTGACTGTTTGCGCATTAAGCTCATGCGGACTGGCAGTCAATAATGGCTGACCACATTTACCGCACTTTGGCGCAGCGCTTAATCGTGCAGCAGGTACACGGTTGGTTGCTTGGCAATGTGGGCATACTAGATGAAAATTTTGCTCACTCATTATTTAATTCCTATTCTAATTATTTTGTCATTTCAAATACTGTTCATGAACGCTCTTATCTAAAGGCTAGTTGCGTTGCTTGTTGTAGTTATAGTCGTCATCGCGTTGATTGGTAAATAATTTTAGCATAGTTAATTGGGCTTATCCTTTATGCGAGTTGCTGTGCCACACCGCTATACACATAGCTCATCGGTCGTGGACCAGGCAAATACGCTTCGCTCAACTCATCAATAGCAAACCCACCTTCTCTAATAAGCGCCGGAATATCGCGATCTAAATGACACCCACCTGCTATAGGCTTCCAAAAAGGTGTCAATCGATGCTGCCAACGCTCAACAGAAAAATCTGGTGCCAGTCCATGCTCACAAAATAGTAAGCGACCGCTAGGTCTTAGCACGCGCGCCATTTCTCGGAGCGCGGCTACTGGGTCATCAATACTGCACAAGGTAAAAGTCATTACAATCGTATCAAATTGATCTGTATCAGCATGAATACCTTGTACATCGACAGCTATCACTTCAACCGGAATGCCAATGCCAGCCGCACGCTCACGAGCCAGCGACTGCATTTGAGCCGCTGGATCCACACCAATAATAGAAGAGACTTTATTAATATCATAAAACTGTAAATTCAGACCGCTGCCAATGCCAATCTCCAGTACTTTACCGAGCGCTTGCGGAACAATTTTAGAACGTGCTTTCATTACATTACCCGTACTACAGGCAATATCTATCATCTTTGGCAACACATAGCGCTCGTAAGGGTTCATTGCTCTCTCCAGTTATTGCCGCCCTTAGCGCTTGCAGTTGGTCATACATAGCATCTAAAAACGGACAGTCTACAGGTTAGCATTCTTATAGATATCAATCATACGATACTTGCGTAGTGCTGCATCAGGTAATGATCTTCAGTTATTAAACTGTTTAACTTATCCACCAAGGACATTGATCGGTACTTTTAGATAACGTGTACCATTGTCTTCTGGCTCGGGGAAATGTCCTGCATCAATATTGATTTGTACAGCAGGAATGATAAGGCGAGGCATATCTAAAGTCGCATCACGGCGCTCACGCATCTGTACAAACTCTGCTTCGTTTATACTGTCTTTGACGTGGATATTTTCTAGTTTTTGTGCGGCTACTGTCGTCGTTGGACAATGCTGACGACCTTTGCTTGGATAATCATGACACAGATACATGACCGTATCTCCAGGAAGTGCTAGCAGCTTTTGAATAGACTGATAAAGCGTTTTGGCATCTCCACCAGGGAAATCGCAGCGTGCTGTACCGACATCAGGCGCAAACAACGTATCCCCAACGAATACCACTGTTTTCTCATCATCAGCGGCTAGATAGGCCATATCGGCACGCGTATGACCGGGTACATACATCGCAGTGATAGTAATGTTACCAAGCTCTAAGGTCTCGCCTTCGTCTGTCAAAATATCAAACTGGCTGGCATCAGTGCGGAAGCTAGTGTCAAAGTTAAAAATTTGCTTAAAGATTTTTTGTACTTCGGTGATATGCTGACCGATGACTAACTGTCCGCCAAGGCTTTCTTTTACATGGATGGCCGCTGATAAATGATCTGCATGCGCATGAGTTTCAATAATGTACTTGAGCGTCCAATCCTGCTCACGTACAAACTCAATCACTTCATCGACACTACTGGTATTGGTTCGGCCTGACTTAGCATCGAAGTTCAATACAGGATCGACAATGGCGCATAATTTTTGCTCAGTATCAGCAAGTACGTGGGTATAGGTTTCTGTATCGCTATCTAAAAAAGAATGAACTTGCATGGTGGCCTCTTTAATTATTTATACATAAGTTATTTATACATATTTTGGTCATAGGGATTTTTATCTTTAATTAACCCTTAAGTATGATATTCAGTCGTATATAATGCGTTCCTACGACTTGTCTGATGCCACCAATATAACAACCACCATACAATTTATCAATTTATATAATGTAATTAATGATAACTTGCTATGTGGCGTGATATCATTGATAATCAACTATATATTGTTCAAAACATCATGGTATTTGTTACCCTCTAATGTAAGGAATTTGTTCTGACTATTTCTATTTCAGCCGAAGGTACACCTACTCGCAGTACCACTGACGATGGGTCATCTGATACTGCAGATTTAGTACCTGCCGATCTTGCCAAGCAAATGCAGCAAGCATCGCTACAAGCCAGCCAACTATTAAAGTCGCTATCGCACCCTGATCGCCTACTTCTTCTTTGTCAATTGACCCAAGGTGAATATTGTGTCGGTGAGCTTGAGGATTTGGTCGGGGTTGGACAGCCGAGCTTATCGCAGCAACTGGGTATATTGCGTAAAGACGAGCTGGTCGCCACACGCCGCGAAGGTAAGCAAATTTACTATAGTATCGCAAGCGAAGATGCGCTAGCTGTACTCGATCTGCTGTATCAACGTTTTTGTGCCAAAGCAGAATAACGCTGCTCTCGCCTAATTATTTGTACTATCTACTGTGGTGATTGATATGTCCTCTATCGTCGCTCGTCTGATTCCAGCTTGGCTGCGTCAATACCAGCTCTCAGCGTTGCCGACTGATCTCGTCGCAGGTATAGTGGTGGGCGTGTTGGTCATACCGCAGAGCCTAGGTTACGCGGTGCTTGCAGGACTGCCGCCTGTCTATGGCCTATATGCAGCGATCGTACCTGTCCTCGTTTATGCTTGGCTCGGCTCTAGCAACGTGCAAGCCGTAGGACCTGTTGCCATTACCGCCATCATGACCGCCAGTGGCTTACTGCCTTATGCCGAGCAAGGCACTGAACAGTATGCACTGATGGCCAGCCTATTGGCACTAATGGTAGGTGCACTGCTGTGGATTGCAGGACGGTTAAAACTTGGCTGGATCATGCAGTTTATCAGTCGCGGTGTGTCTGCAGGGTTTGTCAGCGGTGCAGCAGTACTTATATTTGTCAGTCAGCTCAAATATCTGACCGACATTCCAGTCACCGGCAATAGTTTGATTGGGTATCTATCTACCATGCAACGCTATGCCAGCCAGCTGCATCCATTAACCTTAGCTATCGGTATTACCGCATTTGCGCTATTGGTTGCCAATCGCTATGCAAGTGAATGGATATGGCAGACGTGGCTATCATCGTCGTATGCCAAATGGGCAGAGCGCTTATTTCCGCTTATTTTACTTGGTGTCGCTATTGTACTCAGTATGGCACTGCATTGGAGCACATATGGTGTCGCGACCATCGGTCGTATTCCACAAGGGCTGCCGAGCTTTACGTTACCGCATATCTCAGACCTACAAGAAGCGCTAAAGCTATTACCGACAGCAGGACTGATGGCACTGATCGTATTTGTGTCGAGCAGTTCAGTCGCCAGTACTTATGCTCGCTTGCGTGGCGAGAGCTTTGATGCCAATCGTGAACTGACTGGACTTGGGCTGGCCAACCTGTCTGGTGGACTGTTCCAAAGTTTTGCGGTTGCGGGTGGCTTTTCGCGTACGGCTATCAATGCCGATTCAGGTGCGAAGACACCACTTGCCAGTCTCGTCACCGTACTGGTAATGATTGCCGCACTCATAGCCTTTAGCAATGCGCTTGCTCCACTACCCTATGCACTACTGGGCGCAACTATCATGGCCTCTATCATTGGCCTGATAGATATTGCGACGTTGAAATCTGCATGGCAGCGTGATCGCTTAGATGGTGCTAGCTTTTTGGCCGCGTTCGTCGGTGTGCTTATATTCGGGCTCAACACAGGTCTGGTCATTGGTTTAATGGTGTCATTCGCTAGTCTCATCTGGCAGTCGAGTAAGCCGCACGTGGCTGTCGTTGGGCAATTGGGCGGTACAGGACATTTTCGTAATATCAATCGCCATGACGTCGTAACTTTTAGCAATTTATTGATGTTGCGTATCGATGAGAGCCTGTTCTTTGGTAATAGTGAATCTGTCCATCGACGCATCCTCAATGCCATGCAGCAATATCCCGATGCCAATGAAATCATATTGATTATGGCCGCCGTCAACCATATAGATCTGACCGCTCAAGAAATGCTTTGTACCTTAAACCACGAATTGGCGTTACAAAACAAGCGCTTACACTTTAGCTTTATCAAAGGTCCTGTGATGGACATCATCGGTCACACCCCATTGATTAGCGAGCTATCAGGGCAAGTCTATCTGAGTACTTTAGATGCTGTAGATGCGTTAAAATAATCTATAGTTTGACCACAATGAAATCGCTGCGACATTAACTTCTGTCAACCTCAATTACTATTGTCGCCTACAACACAATATCGCTATGATAGTGCCTGTGTTATGCTAGACGCACTAAATAGGAAATCAATTAACCTAGAAATCAGCCTAAAGAATGCTGATTTCTAGTCCTTTGATATTCTTGGCCCAACCATCAATAATAAATATACTTTAACAAATATAACTGAACCTATTTTATGACCGATGATTTAACGATTTATAAGCAAATATACCCAAGCCAATGCGTTAAGATTGCCGAGCTTGGTTATCGCTCAGTGCTTAACATTCGGCCAGATGCCGAAATTGAAACACAGCCTAATAGCTGTGATTTGGCAACGGCTACCGAACAGGCAAACCTAGCGTATCATCATCTACCGTTTGATGATGAGCGCCTAAGTATGCTGACGGTCGAGCAGTTTGCCGAGTTCTATCACTCAATGCCCAAGCCTATATTAATGTTTTGTGGCACTGGGGCACGCGCCAAACTACTCTACCAAAGCGCATTGATGCAAGGTCTGTTATAACAACCATAGCTCGAACTACCACGTTTTATAAACCCAACAACACCAATAAAAAAAGGAGCTCTTATGAGCCATGAAGTTAGCTTTACCGGACAAATCACGCCTGACCAAGTGCCTATGATTGCCGAAAATGGTTTCAAAACCATTATTAATAACCGTCCTGATGGTGAAGAGCCAAATCAACCAACCAGTGCCGAAATCGAAGCAGCAGCCAAAGAAGCTGGACTTGCTTATAAAGAGATTTCTTTTGCAGGTAATGAGCTGAATCAAACTCACGTTGAAACGTTTGCAGATTTCTTTAATCAAGCTGAGCAGCCAATGCTGATTTTTTGCCGCACAGGTAACCGCTCAAACGGTATCTATGAAGCCGCTAAGCAAATGGATTTACTAGACGACTAGTACAGCATTAACAGACTAGACAGTTAGCGTATTTAGCCCACAGAATCTTGTGGGCTTTTTATTGCGCTTATCATTATGCTCGAATTTTCATTAGCCATAAACAGTTCAATCACTACCTAGTCACTGCCTGATCATTTCCCGATAGCTGCACAGCAACCTCAATAGTCACGACAAGTGGGTTACTATACGAGCGTAATACCGCTATTATCATTTGATAGGCTTGATCTAGCTTAGTGGTTAAGACACTTCATTAGCTAGACGATTAAATACCAAAACACATGGAATGTGAGCAGCTGTATAGTGACAAAGGTTGCCCCGCTGCTATTTACTTTCAAAACGCCATCTTGATATGGCATTTTAGTTTTACAAGGAATGTTTGATGAATAATACCGCGCTAGCATTACTGCCACTAGCCCTTGCCTACATTATGTTCACTCTAGGAGCAGGGCTAAAACTGAGTGATTTTAAGGTCATTGCCAAATATCCAAAAGCGTTTTTTGTTGGCTTAATCAATCAAGTTGTGTTGGTACCGTTGGTTGCGCTCGCAGTCGTGTTAGTGACGGCTCCGCCACCAGCGATTGCTTTTGGAATTATGCTGATTAGTTTTTGCCCCGGCGGCGTCACTAGCAACATGCTGACCTACTATGCCAAAGGAAATGTCGCGCTCTCTATCGCGTTGACTGGTGTGGTCAGTATACTATCGGTCATTACATTGCCTATCTTAATTACGTTGGCTTTTGATCATTTTATGAAAGATCAGGCGAACTCTATTAGCGCGATAAAGATTGGCCTAGTCATGTTCTTATTAACCACATTGCCAGTGTCTCTTGGTATGCTTGCTCGCCACAAATTTACTGACTTTATGGTACGTCGCAGCAGTCTTCTAAACGGCTTGGCCAGCGTGTTTTTTGTACTAATTGTCTTCGCTGCTATTGCCTCTAACTGGCAACTACTACAAACACAGTTCACTCAAATTGGTTTAGAGCTTATCTTTATCATTGCTATTTTATTTGCTATTAGCATCTTAATTTCTAGAGTCCTAAAGCTCAGCTGGTATGATACCAAAACCATCTCGATAGAAACCAGTATCCAAAATAGCACGACGGCTATTACCTTAGCTCCTATCATCATGGGTGTGAGCACACTGCCAGTTATAGCACTGCCTGCTGCTTTGTACGGTGTGCTGATGTATGTCGTTGCGCTGCCCGTTATTTTCCTAATCAAAAACAAGAACTGATTGTAGTAAGTATGAGAAATAAAAATCGCCCTTCTAAATAACTGCCCGTCTAAATAAGCGCCCTTCCAAACATTGGATGGGCGTTTTTTTTGAAATAGGATTTAAATGATAGAAATATAGCTCGGGTTATAGACTGGTCAATACTCAACATTGAGTACATAATAAAATGCTACTGTTATCGCTTAATAGGACTCTATGATGCAAAAACCGCTATTAATTATTGGTAATAAAAACTACTCATCTTGGTCGCTACGAGCGTGGCTGTTGCTCAAAGCATTTGATGTTGATTTTGATGAGCAACTTATTGAGTTGTTTCATCCATCAGCACGTCCAACGCTTGAAGCACATTCACCAACGGGTAAGGTGCCTATTTTAGTCTATGGTGAAAAAGATAATAAAGTAACCGTTTGGGACACCTTAGCGATTGCTATGCATGTTAATGAGTACTTTACGGATATTGATATTTGGACAGGTATTGATAAATCTAACGCTGAAAAACGAAATAATAACCAAAGTAGAGTAAATAGTGCCTATTGCCAAAGCATCGTGGCTGAGATGCATTCGGGATTGACAGGCATTCGTAATGAAATGCCGATGAATATACGAGCAACGGCTAAGATACAACCAAGTAATGCTTGTTTGGCTGATATTACTCGTATCGAAGACATCTTTGCCGATTGTTTAAAGAGTCGCTCAGCAGACAGTTTCTTATTCGGAGATTTCACAGCAGCTGATGTGTTTTTTGCTCCAGTGGTGCTGCGATTACAGACTTATGCTGATGCATCTGATATTACTTTGCAGCCACTTACCAAGCAGTATTGCCAAACTATGTTAAATCATCCACACATACAGGCATGGCAACAATCAGCACTGATAGAAACTCGTATTATTGAAGAAGATGAAGCAGGCGAGATCATGTCGTTAGCTGGCGTATTGGCGAATAACCATTCATTTTAGGCATAAATAATATCTTGCATAAAAAAACCACTTCAGCTTAGCTAAAGTGGTTTTTTCTTTCATGACAAGTAAAGCGTACGGTTACTACTGTTTTTGGTCTAACGCTTCTTTTACCGCTTTTTTACCCCATGCGCTCAGATCAAGATCCAGTTTTTCATACTCTTGCGCATCGAACAACGGCTCTTTAATCCCTGATTTTAACTGACTTGCAAAGTCGTCAAGTAGACGCTTAGCTCGTGGAAATAACATTATCAAGGCCAATAAGTTTGCTAGCGCTAGCACGCCCATCAACGGATCCGCAAAGAAGAACACTGCGGTTGCTGCAGGAGCCACTGCGCCCAAGAATAATACCGCAATCACCACAACTCGCAAAACCAGAGTCGCCATTTTGATATTCTTTTTAATCAAGAAATTAATGGCATTTTCACCCATATAATAGTTATACATGATAGAGCTTAGGGCAAATAGCAATATCGATATGGTGAGAATATACTGCGCCCAATCCCCAAGCTGGGTCGTTAGCGCCTGCTGTGCCAGTACAATACCATCGACTTCAGCACCTGGTTGATACACGCCGCTCAGTAAAATCATAAATGCGGTGGCACTACATACGATTATCGTATCAATAAACACAGATAATGACTGTGAGATACCTTGACTAACAGGATGAGTAGCATAAGCGGTGGCGGCAATATTAGGCGCAGAACCTAGACCTGCCTCATTAGAGAATAAACCACGCTTCATACCTTGCTCAATTGCCACACCAATACCACCGCCCACGACAGACTCAATGCCAAAAGCATTTTTGACAATCATTACCATTAGTGCAGGCAGTTCTGTAAAGTTAAATGCAATAATAATAAGTGCCATACTGATATAGATTAATGCCATCACAGGAATGACAACGTCGGCTACCTTTGCAATGCGCTGAATACCGCCAAAGACAATAAATCCACCTGCAATTACCAGTACTACACCCGTTATCCAGCGGTCAATACCAAAGCTTTCAAGAGCTGAGCCTGCTACCGTGTTGCCTTGGAACGCCACAAACCCGATAGAAAAAGACAGTAGTAACGAGATCGCATAGATGACGGCGAGCCAGCGATAGTCTTTACCTAAACCATGTAAAATATAGGTCGCAGGGCCACCGCGAAAGTTACCATCATTGTCTCTACGCTTGTAAAGCTGGGCTAAGCTACACTCGACAATGCTGGTCATCATGCCAATTAAGGCCACAACCCACATCCAGAATACCGCTCCCGGACCTCCTAAAGAGATGGCAACAGCAACGCCAGCAATGTTACCGCCGCCTACACGTCCACCGATAGAAACGAGCAACGCCTGACGGGCAGAAATTCCGTCGTCACCTACCTCATCCGTTTTAAATACGCGGAACATACGTTTAAAATATCTAAACTGGGCAAACCTACCTACGATGGTAAATAATAAACCAAAGATAATTAGCATAGGCACGAGCGCCCAGCCCCACGTTAGATCCCCGATTAGGGCGAAAAAAGCTTCAATGTATTCCATGCCTACTTTCCTTATAGTTCATGACGCTATGTTAGGTTTTATTGCATACATTATTGCATCAACAACACCAGTTTGTAATGCAAATGTCGAATTTGTAACGTAAATACTGATATTTTCTGAGTAAAATCGGGTTATTGGCTCACGCAAATGGCTATTTCCTAAATATCAGGATTTTTTATATAGACGTATTTATGCGATAGCATAAAAAAACCACCTCAACCGAGGTGGCCTTTTATACTGAAACTAAACCGAATAACTTACTGCATGACCAAGTATTCAAACGCTGATAATGCCGCTTTACTACCTTCACCCATCGCAATGTTAATTTGCTTAAATGGCACAGTGGTTACATCACCACATGCAAAGATACCCTTACGATCTGTACGGCAGCGCTCATCGATTTCGATCTCACCAAAGCGGTTTAGATCAACGAAGCCTTTGATGAATCCAGTGTTTGGTACTAAACCAATCTGTACAAACACCCCTGATAAATCACGCTCATGAGTCTCACCTGTGCTGCGATCCTGGTAGACGATAGACGATACTTTACCATCAGTCGCTTTGATCTCTTGTGTTGCTGCACCGGTAATGAACTCGATGTTGGTTTTCTCTTTGGCTTTATTGATCAGTACTTGGTCAGCTTTTAACTCATCTGCGAACTCGAGTACAGTAACGTGATTGACAATACCTGCCAAATCTAGTGCTGCCTCAACGCCTGAGTTACCACCGCCAATCACTGAGATATCTTTACCTTTAAAGAATGGGCCATCACAATGCGCACAGAAAGCCACACCTTTACCGATATTCTCTTCTTCACCCGGTACACCAAGCTTTCTCCACTGTGCACCTGTCGCCAAGATGATACTACGAGTATTAAAACTCTCACCAGTATTTAGGTGAATACTGTAGTTCTCTTCTTCAGTCTCGCCAATTTCTTTAACGCTCACATGCTCTTTTAATGTGATGTTATATTCGGCTAAGTGCTTGACAAAGTTGGTCGATAAATCCGTACCATTGGTTAGCGGCACTGAAATCAAGTTTTCGATATCTTGCGTGTCTTTTACTTGTCCACCGATACGATCAGCAACCATTGTAACTTTCAAGCCTTTACGCGCTGTATAAATGGCAGCAGCCACACCTGCAGGGCCAGCACCGATAATAGTAACGTCTTGCTGCTCTAATTGCTCAGCATCGTCTTCTACTTCTGACAATAAGTCAGGGAACTGCTCTTGCAATTTTCCGATCAATTTAGCAGTGTCGATTAAGCCGTTAGCAAATGGTTTACCATTCAAGAATACAGCTGGTACACCTTGGATTTTGTTCGCTTCTACTTGCTCTTGGAACAATGCACCATCGATCATTTCATTGCTGATACCATCGTTTAATAGCGCGAATTGGTTCAATGCTTGAACGACTTCTGGACAGCTATGGCATGACAATGACACGTAGGTCTGGAACTGTAGCGGCTTATTAAAGCGCTTAACTAGCTTTTGGATACCTTCATCCAACTTTAGCGTATGACCACCCGCTTGCAGAATCGCCAAAATCAATGACGTAAACTCATGACCACCTGGAATACCGCTAAATACAATACCAGTATCATCTGATGCGCCATCAATGTGGCTGACTACTTTAAAGCTAATCGCACTAGGCAAACTATCGTCAGTTGCTTCTGCATCGAAATTGATTTTGTCTGTTGTTCCAGCAATCTTGGTCAAAAAATCTACCAATTCTGCGCGTTTTGCATGCGTACCATTACCTAATACAAAGGTAATTGGGCGTGTCATGTTTTGGCTATAGCTCTTAACGGCATCTAATAAATTCTGATCTATCATGTTTGTTCCTCATTATGACTGAATATGTAACGGCAGCTGTCATGCTACGCGTCTAAATATGAAATAGTTGGTGTTAATAATTTTGTATAAAAGATTATATATAGTGGGCTCTTGCCCTTTGATGTGTCTATTATCAAGCGTTTAGCGAGTTTCGGCAAGCTGAGAAACTCAAACTTTATGTTTTATAAAACCAATCGTTTATTCCTTTAAATAATTAAATACAAATAAACAAACAAATGATAGTGATGGTACATGGTCTATTTTTTCGCTACAATCGAATGGTATTGATAGCAATATGCATTATCAATATCGTGAAGTAACTATCTTTATTACCATTAAACTTTCACCCCTTCCAAATAAAGTCTCACCATCATAAGCGTCTTAACCATAAAGTGCTTACGCTTATTCTAAGCCTGCACTAAATAACAAGGATGACAACATGACAATGACAGACACATGGCAAGATCACAGTGATATTATCGATGAGCTCAAGCAAAAGGACACGCATTTTGCGAGTATCTTCGATGAGCATACGACTCTAGATAGGCAAATTAATAAGCTTGAAAACGATGTAGTCAAGCATGCCAGTCGCGACGAAGAAATCGAACAAATGAAACGACGAAAGCTACAGCTTAAAGACGAGATTTATAAAACCATTGATAAAAATAAAGCACAGTCTCGCGCTTAATATTGCGTCTATACTTAGAGATATGCTGAAAAAAAATACTAACAATACCTATGCTTAAGACGTAAAAAGACCCCATCAACTTATGTTAATGGGGTCTTTACTTGTAGCACTGACTTAAATCAGATGTTTAAGATACAGCGCTACTTTTATCTAAGTATGAAATGTCTACTTAGATTTTACCAACTAGGTCAAGACTTGGCTTCAATGTGTCGCCGCCTTGTTCCCAAGCTGCTGGGCAAACTTCACCGTCATTTTCACGAACATACTGTGCTGCTTTCACTTTACGTAGCATATCTTTTGCACTACGGCCAATGCCGCCAGCATGGATTTCTGCTACTTGGATCAAACCATCAGGATCTACTAAGAACGTACCGCGCTCAGCCAAGCCTGCTTCTTCAATCATGACGTTGAAGCCACGAGTGATTTTACCAGTAGGATCGCCGATCATTGGGTATTGTACTTTACCGATAGCTTCTGAAGAATCATGCCATGCTTTGTGCGTGAAATGCGTATCAGTAGATACTGAATATACTTCAACACCAAGGCCTTTTAGCTCGTCATAATGAGCAGCCATGTCTTCTAGCTCAGTTGGGCAAACAAACGTGAAATCAGCTGGGTAAAATAGGAAAATCGCCCAGTTGCCTTTTACGTCTTCTGAAGTGATGGTTTTGAACTCACCGTTTACGTATGCATCTGCTGAAAATTCTGGGATTTCTTGATTGATAATAGACGCCATGGTTGGCTCCTCTATAGTTAAGTAAATTGGAAATTATTTATATGGTTTTTCAATTAGCCCTTTGGCTCTCTGGGCTACCTGACAAACTATACGCGAATTCTATGGTTAATCCAGTTAAAAGTTTTTAATGTGATGTTTTGTTTTATTAAACTTGTTAAACTATTATCTCTACATTTTATCATTGGTGCTTAATTGGTAATTTGCTACCTTATAAAGGTTGACCGAACATAATAAATTGCATTAAAAACCCACTAAAAGAGAGGTTTTATGATTACTTTACGACAACTTGAGTTTGCCCTAGCCGTCGCCAAACATCGTCACTTTAAACGTGCGGCTGAAGATTGCAATATCTCGCAGTCTGCACTGAGTTTGGGTATCGCAGAATTAGAAAAACAGCTAGATACGCAGATTTTTGAGCGTAATAATAAGCAGGTATTGATTACCCCTATCGGTCAAGACATTCTCACGCGGGCGCAGCGAGTGTTTTCTGAAGTGAGCGATCTGACCACGCGTGCTCATAGCCATCAGACACCGCTTGCCTATCCTATGACTGTCGGTATCATTCCGACGATTGCACCTTATTTGCTGCCAAAAGTACTGCCTGCGCTGCGTGCTCAATATCCAGAGTTCCGTATGACCATCGTCGAACAACAGACAGAGCGTCTGCTTGAGCAAGTACGCTATGGTCATATCGATACGGCTATCATTGCGTTGCCGTATGCGGTAGATGGGCTACATAGTTTTGAGTTTTGGAGTGAAGACTTCTTTGCCGTGTTCCCAAAAGACGACATACATGCCAAGCTTGATACCATCAATGCTGATGAACTGGCGACTGCCAATCTGATGTTACTTGGTGAAGGGCACTGCCTAACCGATCAGACGCTGTCTGTCTGTCATTTCGACCGCGCACAAATGAAATCAAGCTTCTCAGATGCCAGTTTAAATACTTTGATTCAAATGGCGCTTGCCAATATGGGCACAACGCTCGTGCCTGAAATGGCGCTCGATCAGCTACACCTGCAAAACCAAAATGCCGTGGCCATACCATTGGCTGAAGACGGGCCGCATCGCCATATTGCCTTTGTCACCCGTCTGAACTATGCGCGTGTCGATGATGTTAGCTTGCTGGGTGAGGTGTTTAACAAAGCATTTAAAGATGCAGTGGCTAATAAAGAATAACCAAACCATTTTTACCACGGTCATAGTGAAAAAATGACATATGAAAACTGTCTCAAATAAGCATGATGAGCTTGGCAAGTGCTTTGCACAGCATTTGTCAGCTATGACCAGCGATACCCTGCCAAAGCAAGTAGATAGGCTGTGGCAGGATATCGTGACGCGCTATGGTGAACCACAACGTGCCTATCATACGCTCAATCATATTGAGCAGTTGTTGGTAGAGTTTGAGAATATTAAGCAGGTTCTGTCTGAGCCGCATATCATTGCATTAGTACTGTACTATCATGATGTGATATACGACCCAACACGATCCGACAATGAGTTGAAAAGTGCAGAATTTGCGACAGATGCTTTGAGCCCTTATCTCAGTTCAGAGCAATACCAACACATTCACGCTCTCATTATGATGACCGCTAATCATCAGCTAGATACGTTGGTAGATAGTGACAAATATAACGATGCGGCATATCTGTTAGATATGGATTTGAGTATTTTGGGTGCGCCTTGGTCTGCATATGAGCAGTATGCAAAGGCAATACGTCAAGAATATAAGCATATCGCCGATGACGATTACCGTGATGGGCGCACTGCAGTGTTACAAGTATTACTAGCACATCCTAAACTCTATCTGACTGACCATTACTATAATCAGTTAGAAACGCAAGCGCGAGATAATATCAAGCGCGAGCTTACTTCGCTTGCAGCTTTATAAATAGCTCACTACCCTGCCGTGCTGGATGTGAATTATAGCTGGACTCCATAATATCGATATTAAAATAACTTTGAAAACGCTGCTGGTACTCTTCCTTGCCGCCGCCGAATGGTGGTTCTTCTCGTCCAAAATCCGTGTCGAATAGCAACCCAACTAATTTGCCTTGTGGCTTTAACAGCTTTGCCATCTGTTGCACATATTCATCACGGCGCAATGGATTGATCGCACAAAAAAACGTCTGCTCTAGTACCCAATCAAATTGATATTGCTCAGCTGACAAACTAAAAAAATCCGCACAGATCAAATACTCAGAGGGGAAACTAGGATAGCGCTCTGCAAACGTCTCAATCGGTGCAGGGGCAAAGTCAACCAGCGTAACCTTGGTAAAACCTTGCTCATATAAGTAACCCACTTCATAGGCATTGCCTGCACCTGGCACTAGTACCGCCTGACCTTTCGCGCTCTCAGGTAACTGGTCAATATAAGCTTTGAGCGGTGGCGATACCTGCCCCATATCCCAACCGATGCTGTTCTTTTCATAACGCTGCTGCCAAAACTCCGCTTGGTTGACGTTTTCCATATGACATCCCTGTATATAAACCTGCTGATTAAACGAAACGATTTGTACCGTTATTCCTTATCATATCAGGCTTATTCAGGTGTGTCCTTATTTTAAAAATAATGATAAAAATAGGACTTAATGCTCTGCATAATGAAAGTTACATAGATGATATCGAGCTATTTACGAGGGCTATTTAGATGGTTAGATAGTTAGGTAATAGGTTTAATCCAGCTGCCCTGTTTTGCCCGCTAGGATATTATGCCATTGCTGATAATCTGGCATCGCTGTGGCAACCGTTTGCCAAAACGCTCGGCTATGATTGGCATGATGCAAGTGGCACAACTCATGAACGATTACGTATTCGGTGCATTCGATAGGATAGGCAGGAAGATAAACCGATAGCCAAATTCGTTTTGCACGCGTGTTGCAACTGCCCCAACGTGTGTGCATTTTTTTCAATCGTATTTCATTGGCGTAAGCGCCAACGATTGGCTGCCACTTATCAAATAATGCAGGTGCGACTTCGGAGAGTTGTTGCCGATAATAGGTGATTTTTTGATCGGGGCTTAGCGTAAATGACTGCTCTGTACCCCATAATAAAACTGAATTATTAGCAGCTGAAATGTCAGACGGCGTATTCTGTCTACGTTTGTATTGCTCTAATACCTGCGGGTGATTTGCAATAGCCCAAGGCACCCGCTTAGCCGCAGCATGCAACATTTGTGATGCGCTGACATGCATCGGTGCAGAGACCATCAACGTATGGGGCTTTAAGCGAAAATTGATATTTTTAACACGCTTTTTACTAATGTGTAGCTCGATGCCTGCCTGTGCAAGCTGCTGTCTGACAGTATCTAAACTGGTGTCTAAGCTAATGCTCTACTCCTTGGCTGACTATTACTGTCATTCTAGTGATAGTCGTTATTAATAGTCATGCCTGTTCGTCTGTCGCTCTTGCTTAGCGTCACTTATTATAACGCTTGTAAGTGGTTGTCAAAAGACATCATATGCAGTTGACTGTCTTTGATAATCCGCTTATGAGGTTCGATGTCGTTTACGTCAAATTTTACTTCTGGCAAAGCATTTACTCTTAACGCGGTTAACTGCCCTTGACCATCACTGACAATAAATCCTGTCGGTTCGGCATGTTTATCAATTTTACTCATTGAAGCACTAGAACTAGCTAACACCGAAGCCCCTGCACAATCTGGCAGATTTACATCATCAATCAGCTTGCGAGTATGTAAATCATAAATTGCTGCACAGCCGCCAATCGGTGTAGTCACACACAGTAGGTTACGCTCACTATCTACCGCCACGCTAGCGATATATTGGTGAAAGCGTTGCCATTGATTGTTTGGCATAGTGAGTGGTGTAAAGCTGGCGTCACCACGTTTATGAGTCAGCACTAACGGTACATTGATATGTTTTTCACCTTGGAACTGAATACCGATCATCACTGTGCCGTCATCGTGCATGGCTAAGTGGCGCACACTCATCTGATTATGTTCGGGAGTCACTTGCTCAAGCAATGTGCCATCATGACGATTCAGATAAACCAGTGATGGTCGCATGGTATCTAGATTTAGCTCTTCGCGTGAGGCCTGCTCGGTTTTGATACCACCATTTGCAATGACGAGCGTTTCGCTATCAGGATGCATAACTAGTTCATGCGGGCCGATACCATATGAGTCAAATTCTGCTACTTTTTGATAAGCATCATGGGCATCATAGATACCAATTTTACCTGCCAAACTCACCGTGTCATTCTCGGTTACATAGAGCAAGCTGCCATCTAAACTGTAGCAAGCATGACCATAAAAGTGACGGTCTACATCAGCTGTAATCGCATGTTGTACTTGCCCATTTGACGTATTAAGCACCCAGAATCTTTCGCTTGGACGACGACCCATGACGACGACATCACGTCTCTGCTCGACAGTATTATGCTGAGCTTCAGATACATTAACAGATACAGGCTGAACAACGATGTCGTGGACACGCTCAGGCATAGTCGTCTGCCAAACGATTTGTCTGTCAGCATCAATACCTACCACGCCAAAGTCGTGCTCACTCTGGCCTGATGCAGCCTGATCTTTTGGCATGGATGCGACGCCACTGACCCAACTGACTGGTCGTGCCAGCATCGTTGTCGTATGCATGACAGCAAAATCAGGTACATCACTATTATCATCACCTACAGCATGATAAGCCTGCTTCCATGTTGCCGCTGCTTGCTCACAAGCATAGCGCAATCGCGAAAGCTTCGGCATTGAATCAGGGCCAGCTCGTAATACCTGCAACTGTGTACAAATACCGTCCACATAATCTTGCAGACTGGCATCTGGATGCTGCTGCTTACGATAACGATGGTGAATACCGACCAGCGCCGCCGTACCCACTGCTGTCAGCACTGAAGTCGTCAAAAGCTCATGAGCTGACGAAGTTCTCCCAGACCGATTAGACCTGTTCATCTGGTCATGAGTCTGGACTGCTGACACTGCTGTACCCACTTCGATAGTAGACATTGTCTAATCGCCATCAGTGCTATTAAAGCCCACACGGATACCAAGTGCTGGGATTAACTGGCGCTTAATCAGACGAGTGACATCAGTCAGATGATCGTACAACGCTTGTTGATCGTCCTTATCCGCCTCTGATAAATCTTCTGGCATTTGTGCTAATAATGCAGTTGTATCAGCCAATGCAGTTGATAGATTATCCGAAACTTTGTTTTCGTCATTGCTACCAAGAATAGCTGTCAGTACTGGATCAGTCATGGCTTTATTAATCGTATCTAACTTAGCATTGATGATAGCGCGGCTTTGACCAGCAGTAGCAGCAGGCAAATGGCCTTTTGCTTTACCTGTCAGACCGAGTGGCTGATCAATAGCGTTAGACTTCATAGTCTCAATCAATGACAGTAGAGAGTTAATCCACTGATTTAGACCTCTATCGCTTTCTGCTGTTTTGTCTATCGCCAATAAATCAGTCGCATTTTGCTGCCAGTTTTTCTCGATGTCTTTTAAACGCGTGCTCAACGCACTACTGGCGCTAATCACGTAAGCACACTGACTAGCGTCTAGACTTTCATTAGCAAACAAAGCCTCTTCCAACCCTGGCACGCCTTGTACGATAGCACTCTCGCCAGCAAGCTGCTCTGGCGTTAGTTTTGGATTGGCAGCGATTAAATCAGCCACACCACTATGTACGAGTCCGCGCTCGTCAGGATAGTAGTTGATGTATAGATTGCTCATACTAGCAGTTGCAGGACCAAAGTTGACCATCTCAGCACTTGACCATGCTTGTGCCAATAATAGCCACTGCGCACGTAATGCTTGTAGCTCATCGCCACTTACGGGTGCTTGGGTACAATGCTTCTGCGCCAATTCATTCAATAGATCGCTTTGCTTGGCTGCATCAGCATACGCAGGAATCACGATATCGTCTGCCACA
The DNA here is from genome assembly GCF_050268165.1 of Psychrobacter sp. NPDC078631. Lineage (NCBI taxonomy): Bacteria > Pseudomonadati > Pseudomonadota > Gammaproteobacteria > Moraxellales > Moraxellaceae > Psychrobacter > Psychrobacter sp. NPDC078631. The sequence goes on from NZ_JBNNGG010000003.1 coordinate 391,061, forward strand.
TGCGTCAAATACGTTTTTGCAGTCTCAGGGCTGATATCTACCGCAACGATTTGCTCAGTACTTTCTTTGCTGTTCTCTATTGAGCTGTCAGTAGCTGCACTGTCTTGCACAACTTTTTGGCTGTCTACATCTGCAGCTTTGTTGTCATCGGCAGGTTTGACACAACTGATCAGCAGTCCAGCACTTAATGCAGATAGCGCCATTGCCAAAGCGTGGTTTATTTTCATAGGTTTCTCGGTAATGTTATAGATAGTAATTTATAGCGTTTTTATACTGATTTTATAATAGCGACTTTATTACAATGATTTTATTATAGCGACTTTAGGAACGCATTAAGCTCTGCGCGACCTTGTTTGTCTAACTTTAATACTTGTTGCTTTTGCTTTTCGGCTTCTCCGCCATGCCATAAAACAGCTTCCATCAACGTACGGGCACGGCCATCATGCAAAAACGTTGCTTGAGGATCGACTGTCTGCGCAAGCCCCACGCCCCAAAGTGCTGGCGTACGCCATTCATAAGAGTTGGCTAAAAATTCAACTTGGGCACTTTTCGGTGGTAGTTTGCCAGCAATCGTACGATCAGCGAGATCATCGCCCATATCGTGCAATAGCAAATCTGTGTAAGGATAAATTACTTGTCCATGCTGCTCAAGATGATCATCGTCGGTTTTTGGCAACTGATATCTTGGCGTATGACAGCTTTGACAACCCATGTCATAAAAACGCTTTTTGCCAGCCAGCACGATCTTATCATCTGCATTACGGCGATGCGGCACTGCTAAATTGCGAGTATAAAATTCTACAAATTTAGCGACCTCATCGTTTACTTCAACGGGTGATTTACCATTGCCCTGCTCATCAGCACCTGTCGCTGCATTTAGGCAAGCGGTCTGCGTTGGCATACATGACTCGTTAGGACGGATGTTGGACGTCAGACCCATGTCTTCGTTAAAGGCACTTTGGTTTTGGGTAATCAGCTTGGTTTGACCCGCTTTCCATCCAAATCGTCCAAGCGCACGCTTGCCCGTTTGCGGATCCATGACCCAGTTAAACTTACCACTGATATCGCTATCATTACTGTCGCTAGCTTGTTTCTTAATGTCATCATCAGGTATTTGCTCTAGTAGCCCAAGCCCAATCATTGGTAGCGCCACACGCGGTGATACCATCATGTCATCGTCAAAAGCACCGTAACCAGGTTTGGTCAAATTAAACGTTGGCGCACGCAGCGTCTCGACATATCCGTCAGCAAAGGTAACTGGTTTGTCTGTCCACTGCACCGCAATTCTCGCTTCAGCAGGCACGCCCTGAATACCACGATCTTGTAGCTGTCCGCCATACATAGGATGAGCCACCTTTTCAATCAGCGAATCCTGTAGCTGTTGGCGCTGCTCATCAGTCGTCGCTGGCATAGACAGACGAATCAACAAACTATCAGCATCGTCATCGGCAGTCATCGGCGCATGACCTCGCCCATCTTTGACATGACAAGACTGGCAAGCAGCCACATTGAATAATGCGCCCAGTCCATCACGACTATCAGTACTGGCAGGAGCAACGACCCATGGCTGCTTGAAGAATGCATTACCAATAAAGAACGACCCTTTTCGAGAAGCCGCTAGATTCGATGAAGGCTTCGAGTAGCTCTCAGCACTGCTAATACTAATACCAGAGTCGCCGCCCTGCTTGATCTCTTGAGGGTCAAAGCTCACCAGTTGCTGCATTGGCACGCCTGCCAGTGCTTCTATATTTTTGGCATGTTCGGACAACAGCGATTGGCTGTTTTTATCACTTGAGGCCTGCTCTGAAGTGTTATCAGCAACATTGTTAGAAGTGTCGTCAGAAACGCTATCAGATGGTTGACACGCACTGATAGCCATTGCACTCGCGATAATTAGCACAAGCTTAGAGGGTATATGTCGTAGAGTTTGAGTAGCAAGAGGAGAATCAGAGGGGTTAACATTATTGGCGTTCATAGAAATTAATTGCCTTAGCGCTAGAGTAGAACCATTAAAATTTTGTCATACCATCTCATTATATGTCGTCACAATCATTGCTTATCGACATATAATGAAATGGTACACCGGCCAATTGGCTTATTTAATGCTCGTAAAAATGCGTTGCCAACGGTGGCTGACAACGCACGTATTATATCTAATCTAAGTATCTAATAAACAGCGGTTACTGACCTATAACGACTAATAAAACGTCGCAAAGCCAATGAAAGGCTTTTAAATAAGGGCCGCTAGCTTAAATTTTTCTTAAAACTGTGACCCTGCATCTGCGTCTAGATTATCGATTCCAACTGCTTTTGCAGCGTTCTCGATACTGGCTGTGAGCTCTTGTAAGCTAGTGATGCCCGCTTCAACCCATCCACGACGGACGTTTTGTTCTTCAGCAGAGATACCTTCTTGGCTGGCTTGACCGACAGTTGCAATCATCTGGTCAATCTTGATGCCGTCTTTTTCGCCTTTTTCAACGATAACGTTGAACGCGCCTTCTACTTTGTTGAATTCAGCAGCCAACTTATCAGCGGCTTCTGTGTGGCCGTTATCCGTTAGATAATCTTTGATACCGTAGCCGCCCACTGTTTTACCAGCGACTGTTGTATAGCTACCATTAAAGACGTTTTGGATACCGCGCGCATTATTGGCATAGCTTAAATGAGTCAAGTCACTAAAGCATTCGTGCTCATCTTCAGTAGAGCCAGTAACAAAAGCGACCTGCATACGCTCAGACGCAAGCTCACCTAATGCTAGGCTACCCATTTGATACATAATTTGGCGCAGACCATTGTCATATTTGCGCGCTATCAAATCACTGCGCAAGGTATTCTCAGTATCAGGCTGCCACTGGGCTTCCATCGCTGTCAAATCATCGACCAATAGTTGAGTTGCAGCGGTTAAGAATTCACCACGGCGCTCACAGATACTGGCATCTTCATTGACGGTCTCACCACTAGTACACTGTCCGGCTTCAGTCACATAGTCAGTGACTGGGCGATTACCTGCGCCTTCTTTTACGCCATTGTTGTCTTGACCCCACAGCATAAATTCAATCGCATGATAGCCAGTCGTTACGTTGGCTTCACTACCACCGATTTCATTCATTTCTGCGAGTAGCTCAGGTGTGATCGTACTGGTATCTTGCTTGATACTACCGACAGTAATGCTGTCGCTATTGATGATGTTCTCTTGGCTGTTATATTCGCCTTCGTAGTCATCACCAACATAATCAATTAATGCTTCATCAAGTGGCCAAGCATTGATCTGCCCTTCCCAGCTATCAATACTGTTGATAGCACGTTTATCATTGGCAGTCACAAAGCCTTCATCAAAACGGAAAATCTCAGTTTGTGAATACGGTTGACGTGCTGCTTTATAGGCAGCCTTTGCAGCATCAAGGTTTTCTTCTGTTGGAGTGGCTACGTATGTCTCTACCGCAGTTTGTAGCGCTTTTGCCGTGTCCAACGAATCTTTATAAGCGGCGTGTGCCATATTTGCATAACTGATAATCAATCTATCAATATGTGCTTTTTCGGCAGCAGTCATCTCTGTATTATCAGCTGTCTCTGTGCTTGCTACTTCTGTTTGCGTCTCTGTCGCAGCATTGGTGTCTTCATCGGCTTGCTTTGTACAGCCCGACAACATCAACAATCCTGCAAGTGCAACAGCTAAAGTAGTTGGTAAAAGCTTACGGCTCGTTACTGTGGTAATCGTCATACATATCCTCAAGAAATATAGCAAAAAATTCGTTTTGGTTAAGTAGCCTCAATTATTTTGATAATCAAGCCATGTTACAGCAGGCTATCTTAGCCATGCACATTAAATCTCAGTGCGCACGATAAGACGTTTAATATTGCATCAATAGCAAACACTGACAAATTATAGTGTTATTGATAATCATTATCAATATTTAATTTAATATTAACTATATCTATCAATAATCACTGTTTTATTCAAACTGAAAACATAAAAAAAGAGCCAGCATATCGCTGACTCTTTTTGAATATATGTGCTCAAATATCTAGCACATACTTAATAGCTATATAGCTATTTATTAGTTATAACTATTGATTAGTTTACGCTCTGTGGTGCGTTAACTGTTAATTCAACACGGCGGTTTTGACCACGGCCGTATTCAGTGTTGTTGTCTGCGATTGGACGTGACTCACCGTAAGCAACAACGTTTACACGGTTTGAAGCAACACCGCGAGCTGTTAAATAGTTAGCAACTGAGTAAGCACGATCACGTGACAGACCCATGTTATAAGATGCTGAACCTTTACTATCAGTGTGACCAGCGATAGTAATTGTGTTTTGGTTATACTGGTTCATCGTTGAAGCAAGCTTATCAAGCGTTGGCTTGAATGATGAGCTAAGAGTTGCATCATCAAATGAGAACGTGATGCTACCTGGCATAACCAAATCAATGTTACCAGTGGTTGGGTTCTGCTCAACAGTTACGCCTGTACCAGCCATTTGCTGCTCAAGTTGACGAGCTTGACGCTCCATGTAGTAACCAACGCCTGCACCTAGTGCTGCGCCGATAGCCGCATCACGACCAGTTTTGTCGCCGCCTGTTGCTTTTGAAATAGTTGCACCACCTGCTGCACCAACTAGACCACCTAGAGCAGCTTTGTTTAGACGTTGTTGTCCAGTGTTTGGATCTGTTGTACAACCACTAAGTGCTAGACCTGATGCTACTGCTGCAATCATTAAAGTATTACGCATAATATTTCCTCTTAAGTTTAAAAAATCGTGCTTTTTATAAAGATTGTCCATTAATCTTTTTTAAGTACTTATCTACATTCCCCATTATTATGGCAACTACAACCTATCTCTGTGTAATATTTTGTCATACCTATGTATGAGAAGTGCAGGTTATATTTCAATGGTTTTATAGGTCAAATCTTCGCGCCTTGCTACCACTAGTCACGTTTACAACCGTACACTACAACATGTTTCTGCTAAAATTATATCGCTGAATTTGTCTGCTTTAAATAGTCATGATTTAAAGCTTTACGTTCGTAACATTCCTGACTTGACTAGGACAGATTCAACGACATACGGCTTACTATTAATTAGATAGACTGAAAAGGATTGAGCATGCGATTGACATCTACCATTCGAAAAATGCATAAACGTTCGCCTAAACTGGGCAAAGCTGTGTCGCTTGCAACAGCCACTGGTGTCATCGCCGCCAATAGCTTCGGTGGTAGTATTCCTTTATGGCTAATGGGCGTCGGTAAAGTCATTACTGGCGCCTCTATTGCAGACAAAGCCGTCATTAAAATTGCTACTCACTGGATCAGTAGCAACAGTGCCTTGATCGACAATATGTTGCCTCGCAAAGATTGGCGTATCAATCTACCGGACGATATTCATATCAATGGTAAATACCTACTGGTGAGCAACCACCAATCATGGGTCGATACTAGCATCGTGCAGTATATTGGCGAAAAGCGCTTGCCACTTACGCGATTTTTTACCAAGTTTGAGCTGATTTACATCCCTATCGTTGGTCAAGCTTTTTACTTTTTAGATTTTCCAATGATGCGCCGACACTCAAAAGAAGCCATTGCCAAAAACCCTGCGCTAAAAGGCAAGGACATCGAAGAAGCCAAACGTGCCTGCGCCCTACTAAAAGACAAACCGTTTACCTTATTGAATTATTTGGAAGGTACTCGTTTTACCAAAGCCAAACAAGCTCAGCAAAAATCGCCTTATAAGCACTTACTGAAACCTCGTGCAGGCGGATTATCATTGGCTATTAGCGCACTAGGTGAAGATATCGATGGCATACTAGACATGACCATCGTATACCCTGATGGTGTGCCAAGCTACGGGGATCTTTGGAAAGGCAACATTAAACGTTTGGGCGTTGATTTGCGCTACATCGATATACCAGATACGTTGTTCGAAAGTATCAAGCAAGGTGGCTACGAAAATGATGAAGACACAAAAGCTCAAATGTTCGACTGGGTTGAACAAGTGTGGCGTCAAAAAGATGAACGTATTAGCACTATGTTGGCAGATTTTGAAACCAATCCTAAAGCGCAAGATGCCTAACAATCATGAGCAGCCATATTAAATTGGCTGTCCGTTAAATTTTATCAAATACCAAGCACAGTCTATACAAGCGCACTAAGTAGTAAATATCGATGTAACAAACGTTGATTTAATAAGTATCGAGCACGAGTTGAAAAGCTATTGGACAACAAAGTTACGGGTACGAATGTCACAATAGTCATATCTTACTTATGATGTATGCTTTTAAAACAGCCATGCATCATAAGTAAATTTTAATCAAAGATGGGTTGTTTTTTAGCCTTATTCATTGATAATGTGACTAATCATGAACCCATAGATTTTCGATGTCTACTTTGATAGTAAATGGTAGTAAATATCGAACTCTTACCCATTTTTTGTGCCATTTATCACTTATAAGGTATGACTGTGCCCACCTCTACTACTAGCTCGCCGTTAGCTACCGAATCTGTTTTGAGTCAGCCTCCTTATCCAATAAGTAATGAGCCGCCAAAACCTAACCATCCAAAGCCGAGTCGCTTTAAGCTCACTTACGATATTGTCATGATTATTGCCATCAGTATTGATCTGCTATTGATCAGTATCGACGCTATTTTGATGAGCAATTTTAGTAGTAATGCTGCAGAATGGCTAACCATCAGTGAAGCGCTCAATTGGTATCAGAGCACTCTACATGATCCTCTACGCACTGCTGGAGGATTTTTTACTATCTTTTTGGTCGTTGAGTTGCTATTGCGCTGGGCGATTGCCATCAAACAAAAAGTCTATTATCGCTGGTTCTTTTTCCCATTCGTTCATTGGTACGAAGTATTAGGCTGTTTTCCGCAGCTACGTGCTTTGCGACTGCTGCGAGCGGTCGTTATCGGACGACGTCTATATCAGCTTGGTTATCAAGTACTGCCGCAGTCGTGGATCAACCGAATCAAGTTCTACATTGACCTACTGTTAGAAGAGCTCTCCGATCGCGTTATTTTGACAGCGATACAGAACTTTCGACAAGAGCTAACCAGTTCAGACACGCATAAATCATTCATTGAGTCGACGATTGCAAAAAATCGAAATGAGATTGAAGCGGCCGTATTATCCGTGCTGCGTACAGAGCTTGCACCGAAGCTGCAGGAACTGACTGCCTCATCAGGTGGCGGCAGTATATTGGCGAGCGAAATGGGTAATGCTATTGAGGAAGGATTGGCCAACACACCTGAGTTGCGCCGCTATCTACGCATGATACCTATTGCGGGCAGCCTGATTGAGTCACAGCTACATCACGTCGGGCACAATATCGGTGAGAACGTCGTAAACGCATTAAACAAGCGACTTTTAGACCCTAAGCGCTTGGATATATTGATGATGGAAATTGCTAGCGGTATTGCGCAAATAGATACCAATAATACAGCGCTAGATACTTTAATTTCTAGTATCATTGATGACAGTTTGACTGCGTTTGAAGCGCAGGTAAAAGTGCAGCAATGGAAGCACCAAGATATACTAAATCTATAGTTTAGCTATCTAATAGCATGATGTAAGAAGAGACATAATACCGTGACAGAATTATTTTTAAGGGTTTGTATATGACAGTTTCAGCTAACGATAACCAGACTGCACCAGCGCTAGCTTTCTATGGCAAGATGCTGACGTTTTCACGCGTACAGTTTAGTACAAGCGATCTAGCAGCTATAGAAGCTCAGCTATCTGAAACACTCAGTAATAAATCGAGCAATATCCCTATCCTTATTGATAGTGACGTTGAGCAGGATTTATCAGCACTAGTAGAGCTGTTATGGGCATGGGGATTGCAGCCTATTGGCGTGGTGACAGGTATGCTTGATGCGCAAGCACGTGAGCAGCGCTTAGCGATATTTCCAGCAGATGGTAAGCGTATTGAACGTATATTACCAAGTAAAAAGGCCTCTATCCCTACCCAACTATCAGCAGAGAATGACAACGCTGAAGCAGTTAGTGCTAACAACATCGATAATGCTTCTACCACGAGCGAACCTGCCACTGAAACCACACTATCTAGTCTGCCAACCGAGACATTGGTAAGCACTCAGCATATTACTAGCTTAATCTATGATCAAATGCTGCGTTCAGGACAAAGCCTCAATCACGTTGGCGGCGACTTAATTTTGACCAGTAGTATCAATAGCGGAGCTGAAGCGATTACTGACAATAGCTTACATGTATATGGCCGTGCACAAGGGCGTTTGGTGGCAGGCGCAACAGGGGATAAAGATGCCCGTATATTCTGCCAAGTCTTTAATCCGTCATTGGTGTCAGTAGCAGGAACCTATTGCTTACGAGACAATTTACCTGAGCATGTTATCGACAAATCCGTGCAAGTAAAATTCGTAGAAGGCGAAGGCTTAGTATTTACCGTGATGGATGAAGCTTAAGACGCCATTAAAAATAATACACCGTGAAGTGACTTTATAGAAAACTAAGGTAGTTAAGCTGCTCTATTCGACAAGCCAAAAACCATAGTTATAACCTTACTAATACCACGCAGAGAGGCTAATGGAGCGATACATAGGTTGTTTTTCTGCTTTAGTATCGAGCTGCTATAAATTTTTGTTTATTTATGCTAGGCTAGCTTCGAAGATAGTGTATATATGTTAGGTAAATAACATGTAATTTTGCTATTTATATAAAAGATATCCCATTGATTCATAGGAGTGTGCCATTGTGGCGAAGATAGTTGTAATCACTTCAGGTAAAGGCGGTGTGGGTAAAACCACGACAAGTGCTTCTTTTGCCGCTGGTTTGGCGTTACGTGGCTATAAAACGGTTGTTATCGACTTTGATGTAGGTCTACGTAATCTAGACTTAATCATGGGTTGCGAAAACAGAATTGTTTATGACTTCGTTGATGTCATCACTGGAAACGCGCGCTTGTCGCAAGCACTTGTCAAAGACAAACAGCTTGAAAACCTGTATATCCTGCCAGCCAGTCAGACACGTGATAAAGACGCATTGACTGACGAAGGGGTATCAGAGGTAATGGCTGAGCTCTCTAAACAGTTTGACTACATCATTTGTGACTCACCTGCCGGTATCGAGCGCGGTGCACAGCTAGCGATGTACCATGCGGACGAAGCTATTATTGTCACTAACCCTGAGATCTCTTCAGTGCGTGACTCAGATAGAATCATCGGCATTCTGCAAAGTCAGACGAAAAAAGTAGAAGAGAACCAAGGGACGGTTCGCGAGCATTTGATTATCACTCGTTATAATCCTGAACGTGCGGCTGCCAATGAGATGATGGATATCGATACTATTTCGAACGATATCCTAAAAGTTCCACTACTTGGGGTTGTTCCTGAGAGCCATTCAGTGCTTGAAGCGTCCAACCATGGCGAACCAGTTATTCATTATACCGACTCTGTTGCTGGTCAATGTTATGAAGACATTGTCGCCCGTTTCTTGGGTGAAGAGCGTCCACTACGTCATATTGACGTGAAGAAAAAGAGTCTATTACAGCGCTGGTTTGGGGGATAATGATGACTAAGAAAAAAGGATTTTGGAGTAGCCTATTTGGTACTGACGACAACAGTAACGCAGGTAGCGCGAATTTAGCAACTGAGCGTTTAAAAGTTATCGTTGCTAGCGAAAACCGATTGAACAATCGCTTAACGGTTGATCGTATCGAAAAAATGAAACGTGAAATATTAGAAGTCGTGAACAAATACGTTAACGGTGTACAGATTGATGATGTCAATATTAACCATCGTTCTGAAGACAGCTTAGATGTGTTAGAGATGAATATCAATTTGCCTGAGCATAAGAAATAACATTCTAACAGTACGTATTTTTACAACGAATAAAAAAAGCCCCAAGTTTGATACTTGGGGCTTTTTAATGTTTATCGATTATTTCATACGGGCAATAAGATTGTCTTTTTTGACAAACTGATGATATAACGCGGCTGCTATATGCAAGACCGTAAAACCAATAATCATTGGCCAGATAATCTCAGTATGCAAGTTATTGTAAAAACGAGCCAAACTTCTATCTGGGGTTACGAATACAGGGATCTGAAAGATACCGAAAATATCAACCGGTCGACCGCCATATACTGCCATTAGTAAGCCAACCATTGGCATAGCAATCAGTATGGCATAGAGAGCAAAATGTGACAGCTGAGATACGAGCATTTGCCATTTTGGCATGGCTAACGGTGGTGGCGCCTTAGTAAAAATGCGGTTGATGACTCGGGCAATCATCCAAAATAATAGGCTCACGCCGAACGCTTTATGGTATCCAATAAACACATTGCTATCTAAATTCTCATATAGCAGTATCATTATCCATGTGGCTAACAGTAAGGCTGCACTAATCCAATGAAAAATACGGCTACTAACCGACCACTTTGATACATTCGAGTTGGCATTATTCATGAGTGACTCTACTACCTTTATCAGGAATTATCTCTAATCAATTTTATAAGCCAGCTAATGCTCTTCAAGAGATGAAGTCATTAACGTTACTGGCTTACTATTTATAGAATGGAGAATACCTTAAATAACGATAAGAATCTAGCTATCCGAATCAATCAGGTAATGGGCAATTTTATCCAAATCTGGCACTAAGTAGATTTCGTCATCAATCATCACTGTTTGATATAGGTAGGATGAGACGTCATTTTTATCAAAATACTCTTCCCTACCTTCGGTATTAGCACCACTAAATTGTTCAGGTGTTTCTACATCTTTCACTTCAGAAATTCGTGCTTGCAGCTGACGCAGATCACCTGCCGTCTGTAAGGCAAAACGGTGATCAGTCGTATTACCTTCCAAAACAATCATTTTTTCTGGGGTTTGATCTTGCAGTAGCAAATGAAATACAGCCAAATCTTGCTGTTGCCAGTCGTATCTAGAAACCTGCTGCTGGGACTCATCCACACTCAAAATTAGGCTACTTGGAATGATCCAGTCCGGCTGGTTAACGGCTGGAACAATAGTGACGTCAAGCATACCGTTGTTGGTAGTCAACAGACTCACAGCCTCAAACGAATGTTTTAAAATTTGTGTCATACTTCACTCGCAATAAGTTAATGTGAACGGCTAGCTGCCCTTTCACCAATGTAATCGGTTAGTTTTTTTGCTAAATCGGTAGGGCTACCAACAAAGTTGCAATAGCCTGAGTCAATGATAGCCTGAGGCTGACTTGGACATGCACTCAAGCTCGGATCTTGTGCCCATAATTGACTGTTATTGTCTTGGATTAAGTCTAGATACTGAGAGCCATCATTACCCATACCTGAGAATATAATATTAATAAGCTCGCTACCATGAACATCGCTGGTATTTTTAAGCAGCTGCCCAATTGCAGGCTTATATTCACCATGCCAATCTTGATCCAATAATATCACGCGACCTGTTGAATCACAGACAACCTGCTTATCAATAGGAACTATCAGACACTCTCCTGCACGTAGCCGCTGTGAAGAAGCGATAATCTTACAGCGCCAGTCATTGTGACGGTTAAGTATGCGGGGCAACGTACCAATCATGGCCTGATTGAAATGATGCGCCAATAAAATACAAATTGGCAGTGTGGCTGGCACATTATCTAAAAACTCTTTAACTGCACTAGGGCCACCCATAGAAGCACCCAAAAATACAACATAATGCCAGTCAGTAGCGGCGCTCTTATAATTTGGAGCATCTACTAGTGTTGGTAAATCAAGCAACTGGGCAAATTTACGCTTTAACTTACGTTGCCATTTTGCATATTCTTGCGATTCGTTTAGATATGGAGCCTGACTGAAGCCTACTAATACTGCTGCTGGTTTGGATGCCACCGTCGCTATTGCCACACTGTCATCATAATCACTGTCTATCAGCCAGATATCGATAGCTGAGTTAGAAAGCTCGCCTGTTTCCTGCCACTGTGTTCGTGACACACAGCCGACTAGCATAAAGCCGAAACCACGTACCGTATCTGAAAAAGCCATGCGCTGGCGGTGGTCTTCTGCCACCACCATCACTTTAATATCGTTTCTATTTTTTTTTCGCAGCGCTAAAACACGTGCATTATCCTTCATTAGTCAGGCTGACCCCTTCACCTAGTAATTTTTGCATTTTATCAAGCAGTTCTTTTTCTTGGAATGGTTTGCCCATATAGTCATTTACACCAATCTCTAAGGCACGCTCACGATGCTTTTCGCCAGTACGTGATGTTATCATAATAATCGGAATTTGCTTTAGACGACTATTATGTCGGACTTGAGTGGCGACCTCGAAGCCGTCCATACGAGGCATTTCGATATCAAGCAATATCATGTCTGGTGTCATATCTTGCAATATCTCAATTGCGTCAATACCATCTTTAGCGACTGCCACATTGAACCCTTGGCGCTCTAAGAAACGTGAGGTTACTTTACGTACCGTCACGGAATCATCGACGACTAGAATGGTAGATTTAGATTCTATACGACCTCTTTTAGCATCAGCAGCTTTCGTAATATTCTTGACCAATTGCGCATTACGCATAAGAGCAATCAGATCTAAGATGAGCATGACCGAGCCATCACCCATGATAGTGGCAGCTGAAACTCCTGGAATATTTGATAATTGTTGGCCTAAAGGTTTGACAACAACTTCTATGCGCGAACCTGCAATCTGATCCACTTGCAAAGCAATATTTTGTCCAGTACGGTTTTTAATAATGATAAGCGGTAAGCTGGTATTGGTATTTACGACCAACTCATTTAACTTATTGCCTGATAAAATCTCATTTAGATAGCGTACTCGATACTCAGTGTCTTCAAAATTCAATGTGGCATCATTTGATTGATAATAGTCATAGAGCTTCTCTGGGTTCACTCGAACCACGCGCTCGATCTGTACCAATGGAATCGCGTAGTAGCGATCTGCAGCACGAACAACCAACGCGTCAGACACGGCTACTGTCAGTGGTAAGCGCATCGTAAAACTTGAGCCTTTACCCAACTCTGAAACGACGGATACTGAGCCACCTAGTTGGCGAATTTCACTAATAACAACGTCCATACCAACGCCGCGTCCAGAAATCTGAGTCACTTGCTGACTAGTACTTAATCCAGCGTTGAAGATGTATTGCATAATATCAAGGTCTGACAGACTATTATCGTCTGCATCAATTAGACCCTGAGAGATGGCTTTGCTACGTACTGCTTCAACATCAATGCCTCGCCCATCATCTGTTAATTGAATGACGATCTCACTACCTTCACGATGTACCTCAAGAGTAATACGACCGCTACGCTCTTTGCCTGACTTCAAACGGGTCGATGTGGTTTCAATACCATGGTCGACAGCATTACGTAACATATGCTCAAGCGGTGAAGTAATGCGCTCTAGAATGGTTCTATCCATCTCGTCATCAGCATTGATAATGGTCAGTTCAACAGACTTATTAAGCTCGTTAGCTGTTTGACGTACGATACGTTCAAGACGTGGTGTCAAGCGCGTAAATGGCACCATACGTGAATTCATCAAACCATCTTGTAGCTCAGTCTGGGTACGAGATAACTGCAACAGCAAGCTTTCACTATCACGGGTTTTTTCTAATAATGTATGGTTAATATCAACCAAATCTGAGGCTGACTCTGTTAAAGATTTAGATAGCTGATTCAAAGATGAGTATTGATCCATCTCTAGAGGGTCAAAGTCTTCATTATCGATGAGTTCCTCATCTATCTGAGACAGAATCTGTGCTTCTAGCTCGATCTCCATACGACGTAGCTGATCTGCCAAGCGTTGTACTGTCGTACCCATCTCTTCAATACTGTTTGTTAGACTACTGATACCCATATCGATACGAGCACGGTTAATCGCTGACTCACCAGATAGATTAATCATGTGCTCAATCAAACCACCTGAGATACGAATCATCTCATTGCTACTAGCGCTCTGATCTTCCTCGTGAGTATCTCTAAGCATAGACGGCATTTCACTGATATCTTTTGCAATATACTGCGAATCTTGGTTTTCTTTGGCAATCAAGATTGCTTCACGCTGGGCTTGTAGAGACTCTTTAGGTATCGTTTTTAGGCTATCAGGGTTTTTACCAAACTGCTCCAATGCTTCAATCAACAACGTAGGCGTTGGTGGATTAACATGTTGTTGAAGAATAAATACTGCATCAGCTAGCCAGTCATGACTTGCAACCAGCAACTCTAATACTTTTTTGGTGGCTGGACGTCGATTACTGACAAAGTCTGTATAAACTGATTCCATCTCGTGAGCTAAGTCAGCAATACCAGAGGCAGTGACCATTCTTGCGCCACCCTTTATGGTATGCAAGTCACGTTGGAGCGCTTGCAACGCTGTGGTATTACTCGTGTCTTTTAAGAACAAGTGCAGATACTTATTACGATTGGTAAGCTCTTCTGCCTCTTCCAAAAATACTGCTAATATATCAGGATCAGGAAGTCCGTTAGCCCATGATTGTTTAATCATGCTATCTAAACTTAGTGTACTCAATGCCTCATTATCACTGTCAACAATATTGGCAGCAATGCTACGCTCTGTAGGTTCAAAGTGATTTTTCGGTACTGGTATGACTAGATCGACTACCTCTGGTAACGTTTTTGCTTTTTCAAGCTGGCGCAACTGTTCAATCAGCTCTGGAGTAAAGAAAGATTTCTTATGACTCACAATATGCATCACTTGTAGTGACATCGTGTCTTGCACCATTTGCATGATTTCAAGCCACTGCGCTGTTGGCGCTCTTCGGTTCTCTACAAATGACTCATAGACACTTTCTGCTTCATGGGTTAAATCACCGATACTACGGATACCAGCCATCCGTGCACCACCTTTAATCGTGTGTAAATGACGCTGTAGAACTTTCAGCGCATTAATATTGGTGATATCGGCATGCCATTTATTGAAGCTTTCGTCTAGTGCAGTATCAAGCTCTTGCGCCTCTTCTAAAAATATTTCTAACAGCTCGATATCAGTGTCAATGGTTTCAAACTGTAGCTCAGTTGCTGGAACGGCTCTAACGATGAAACTAACGTCTTCGTTTTCATTCCTTTCTTGATAAATACTTCGTAGCTCATCAATGACTTGTTTATCTATTTTTAAGGAGGTACTTCCGGCTAAAGCATCGAACAAGCCTATCAGCTGAGCGTGACCTGCATGTAATATTGCTTGAATGTCCGTATCTTGAGCCTTATCGATATGATTACTCAAATAACGGTATGTGTTGCCAAGTTCATCAAGAATTGTGACAAATTTTGGAAATGCTTGCGCCTTTTCCATGAGAGAAGCTATTTGTGAAACTTGCTGCTCTACATAGCTCTGGACATGCTCTATTTCAGTATGGTTAAGTGCATTTCCCAATTCCCATTCAGCATCTAACAAGGCATCAATATTACTATCTAATAGCTCTTCTATCGACGGTTTCCTATCTGTCATCATGGTAGTATCACTGACAACATATTGTTCATCTAGCATTGCTTGTAATGATGCTATATCTTGTTGACTTTGCGAATCCTTATTCTCTACTGACACATCATACTGTTCTGTATTTTGTTTATAATTATTTAAATAGCCATCTATTAGTTTCGCTGACTGAGCCAACGCCTCTAGGTGTTGAGCATTCATCCCAGTATCCTGCTGCTGTAACAACTCTAGGCTATGTTCAATAGTTGCACTGACTTCGCTGATAGCGGCCAAAGCACTAGAACCAGAGGCGCCACGCAAAGTATGAAATGCGCGTACGATTTCATCTGTGATTTCTATAAAATTTTGCTCTCTGTTGTCTTTGACAAACTGTTCGATACGATCAAGCAACTCTTCTGCTTCATCAATAAATATCTTACAAAATACTTTCTCTTCCTCGCTTTGAGGGGTAAGAACAACCGCTGCCTCAGCCATTCTTTCGTTAACTGAATGAAAGGTCTGTAAGGTAGAATCTATTGCTTCATTACTGTTGTCATCATAAGCATTGCCAGTCTCAGCCGTATCAGGCCATGGCTTCGTTTCTTCCATCTCATCTATAGAACTATCTACTGATTGTGCAAACAAAGTAGAATAGCTAAATCCATTACCCTGCTGTTTGCTATACGCATCAGCACACGCAATCCACACTGGAACTACAGCTGGATAGTCTTGAGTACCCTGTTCAAATACTACAAGCATCTTGGGGTAAGCTGCCAGTACATCTATAATCAACTGACGCATATCAGCTGAGATAGCGACACTGTTATCCAAAACACGGTTAAGCATGTTTTCTATAGACCATGCTAGTTCAGCTGTATAGTTAGCGCCTACCATGCGACCCGAACCTTTTAAGGTATGGAAACCACGGCGAATATCCTTTAAGCCCTCTAGATCGCTCGGTGTTTTCTGCCAGCTTTCATACAATGGCACAATTTCTGCCAATACTTCATTGGCTTCCTCTATGAATATCTCTTTGATATCAGGATCTGCATCATTGGCATCAGCTGGTAGTTGATCAGTCTCTCTAATAAAAGGTACAAGATTCTCTGGAATATCCAACGTAGATAAATATTCGTTGATATTCGCTTCTTCGTTATTCGAGTCAGTAACCAATTCGGTACTATCGTTATTAGAATTGTTATCAGCATCATCAATTTCTAGTAGAGATTTTTCTAATTCTACATCATCTGACATAACCTCTTCAGGAGCAAGTTCAGCTAGCGTCAGTCCAGTGTTAACCGGCTGCTGGCTCATAAGATTGCTACTTTGTAAGATAGCAATCGCAGGATCAAAGCTTGGTAAGCGCTGCGCTTCAAAATCTGTTACCAGTGTTGGTAAGCTTTTTGTCGTATCAATCACTAGGCTCACAATTTCATCTGTTACAGGCAGCGTCTTGTCCAATAAACGATTGAGTAGGTTTTCGATTGACCATGCTATCTCGCTGATACTAAAAGCACCAACCATACGACCTGAACCTTTTAGAGTATGAAACCCTCTCCGCACTTCGGTCAGTGGTGTCAAATCTTGTGAGTCTTGCTGCCAAATTGGTAAAAAGTCTCTTAGATCCGCAATTACTTCTGTAACTTCTTCAATGAAAATATTATGAATTTCTACATCAGTCTCAAAACTGTCAGGTTTGACTTGCTGACGAGCCTGTTCCAACAAATCACTTTCGATATTATTAGATAAATGCACACTATTTTGACTAGCCACCTGCTCCGCATCTTCATTAACAATAGGTTCAACCTCACCACTATCGTCATAACGCACAACATCGTTCGCTGACAGTTTTTGAGTAGGCACTGTCTGATCAAGCAGCTCTGGTGTTTCAATATAAGTATTTAGAAGCTGTGTTGCTTTGTCTGTATGTTCATTTGCCAATGTAAGTAACTGCTGATCGAAAACCTGCTGTGCGAGGTAATCAAGTAATAGCTCAATAGAGGTTAAGCTCTCAGCCAATGCTTGAACCAAACTCCAACTTGGTGTCGTAATTTGATGAGTGTTCAATCGTTCAAATATGCTACCTATGTCTTCTATTGTTTGACGAATTACTGGCAGCCCCATATCATCAAAAGCTTGACCAATACTAATAAAATCATTATTAGCTGGTATTAATAGAATGTCTTGACGCTGTATATACTCATTGAAACTTTGCTTTATTTCTTCTACTGCGATTCGCAGCTCACGTATGCCATCATCGGTTGGAATAATTTCACTCTTACCTATCGAGTTGCTCTCTTCGCCATCCGTTATATCTGGCACAGTAGTAAAAGAAGTCGTCCCCCCAATTTTGAGTGAAATTGTTTTTTCTGTACTATAAATAGCGTTATATAACTCTTGTAGCTTGCGTTCAATTTGCCATTGCTCTTGCGCAAAGCCCATTTCGGATGAAAAAGCCTGTTCTAAATCTGCAAGAATTGATTCCACTTGAGACACGTAATAAGTCCAGCCTCGGTTTTTAAGTTGGCTCTTGATGCGTTTTAGAGGTATTACCAAAGTATTTGGCTCATCTAGCTTGAAGATAAGTTCTTCAAGTTCATTCAATAATCTTGGTAAAAAACGTGGGGCTGTCGTTGCATTTCGTGTTACTTCATCCAAAATAGATTGAGTGCGTTTGCTACTATAAGTTAGATAGCTTAGTTCTATATATATTTCCGTAGTCAATCTGAAAATCGTACCTGAAGGCAACACATCTGAATAGATATAGGACTCTATAATTTGATCAAGCTGACTCAATAATGGTGAGTAATGCTCAGGTATCGGTGTTTCATTGTGAGTAAGATCACTTAGCAACAGTTCAGTTAAGTACCAAAGTCTCTGTAGTCCCTTATCATATGTAGTCTGCCATAAGTATTGACTAACTTTTTCTAGAGTACTTAGTAAAGATGATTGGTTTGTATTAGTGATCAACAACTCTTGTACTTGTTGACGCCATACGAGTAGCAACTGCTGATACTGTTCATTGGTTAAAGTAGAAGTAGCTTGACCCGTTGGTACGACCACTTCTATACTATTGATAATATTTTCGTTATTAGCATATTCATGCTCAATATCATTAACTTTTATAGGTAAGTTAGTTTCTATATCTCGTTGAGACAAAGCTTGAATCAGTTCATGAGTAGCTTTAGTTACTAAGCCAGTATGGTAACTTCCTGTACGTGCATATTGGTTGATCTCACGTTGCAATAACCGGTGAGAAAACTGGCCTACACGACGCTCTCTGATAGAAAAGTCATCGTTACTTGCTAGTGTTGCAAGTTGACTCAAATTGCTAGCGATACTTGCCAACAAAGGAAGGTTAAGTATGATTAGCGCACCACTAATCTGGTGATAATGTGATGTCAGTTGCTTATGATCAATATTGGACTCACCCAATTGCCAACCATCAGATACCTGTGATAATTGCTGATTAAATAATGGTAGTAACCATTCAAGTGTCACTATGTCATTGGGCTGTTTCTTCATAGGGTTATCCTAACTCGTCTATGCACTAATTTAGGCACTAATTTTTTGCCACACATTAACCTGTGGGTGCGCAATACGGCGCATATTTGAAGGACGCCAGAACAACGCCTCACCTGGAGCCAATATAATATACCCCCCTAACGTACACTGCTCTGCTAGCCGAGTCAAAATATCACGCTGATCGAATTTCCGAAAATATAGCAGCATATTTTGACAAATAATCACATGTTGAGGGTGAGCGGTAGGTGGGGTTTTTTCAATAATATTATGTACAGAAAAACTGACGTGTGGGCGTAATTTAGGCTCTACTTGCCAGTTTGGCTGTATACTATCATTCACTTCTGGCGTAGGAGACAAACTATCATTCGTATTATTAGTCTCACTTTTAGTTAGAAGCGGTTGAATAAATTGCTGACACAGTTGCGGAATTAAGCACTGTTGGCGTTTGTCATACTGCCCAAGACGTGCATTTTTAATTGCCTCTTCACTAACGTCCGTTCCTAGTATTGAATAATTTGAAAATTGCTGTGCTGATAGACTCATAGCTAATGACCAAGCTTCCTGTCCACTTGCACAACCCACACTCCAAATACGGAACAAGGCTTTATTATTGTCTACTGTTCGATACTGCGATGCACATTTTATGACAAAATCTATAGAAGGCTTATGACGGAAAAAACGACTTTCATGAATCAGTACCTTATCTAATAGTCGCTGACGTAGCTCATTGTCCTTCGGTAGCTTATACCATAGCTGCTCAACAGTTAATCCATTCGATTTTGCCACACACTCAATTGCATTAATGAACCACTGTAGCTGTATATCTGGAAGCACAAAACCGATTTCTTTCTCTATGTACTTTTGCCACTTTTGTACGTCAAGATGATCGTATTGCATTAAGGCATTGCTCGATGCAAATTCGACTGTACTCAGTGGCTTTTTATCTGCTTTAGTAAGTTTATTCACGTTACCTACTATAATTTGTGCTGCACATAATTAAACTTCTCACAGCATTACTTTATGGTAAAAGCTAGCATTAGACACTTTCTGATAACTCATGCTCAGTATTTAGCATTTCATCATCTAACAGCTCGTCATCATTCGTTACTTTAAAACCAGTCACTGACTCCTGTAGTGCTGCTGCCATTTCACTTAGCTCACCAATAGAACGGGCTGTTGCCATCGTTCCAGATGAGGTTTGCGAGGTAATATCTTGAATGATATTCATGGTGTGAGAAATATGACCAGCAGACTCAGCTTGTTGTAATGCAGCGTTTGAGATGTTTTGAATCAAGTCAGCCAAAGTATTAGAAACGCTCTGTACTTCTTCTAGTGCTTCACCCGCATCTTTCGCTAAGCGTGCGCCGCGTACAACTTCAGAAGTTGTTGACTCCATTGACATAACCGCTTCGTTGGTATCAGCCTGAATGGTTTTTACCAATGTTTCAATCTGCTTAGTAGCGTTTGCTGAACGCTCAGCCAGACGCTGTACCTCATCAGCAACAACCGCGAAGCCTCGGCCCGCTTCCCCTGCCATCGATGCCTGAATAGCGGCGTTCAATGCTAAAACGTTAGTTTGATCGGCAATATCATTAATTAGTCCAACGATATCACCAATTTCTTGCGAAGACTCACCGAGACGTTTGATACGTTTTGACGTTTCTTGAATCTGATCACGAATAACGTTCATACCTTCAATAGAGCGCTGTACAACTTCTGCCCCATTATGGGAGATAGCAACTGAGCGCTGGGCAACCGTTGCGGATTCTGCAGCATTGTTCGAAACCTGATCAATCGAAACTGTCATTTCGTTAATAGCGGCCGATACACCAGCAATTTCTTGTGCTTGGTGTTCAGAAGCTTCAGCCAATTCAACAGCATTCATCTGCGTTTGATCTGAAGATTGCGATACGCGATCAGCAGTGCTGTTAATAACCAAAACCAACTGACGTAATTGGTCAATTGCAAAGTTGACCGAGTCGGCAATCGCCCCTGTAAAGTCTTCTGATACAGTTGCATTAACGGTCAAATCACCTTCTGCCAAATCACCCAACTCATCAAGCAGACGTAGAATAGCGATCTGATTACGTTCGTTCTCTTCTTGAATTTGGCGAGCTCGTTCAGATTCGGCTTCAGCCTCTTGACGACGACGCAGCGTTTCTTTCTCAATAAGCAATCGCTCTGAACCACCTCGCTGCTTCAATAGCTGATACGAAGCAAATAAAATACCTAACGCCCCAAGGGCGAATATAGCCGCTGGTATGATAACCGACTGATTAAAGCTACTAAAATACTGACTTACTGATGATAGAGAGTTAATCAACCAAATCAGACAGGCCAAACTTAATAAAACAAAAAATCCTAATAATAGTTTCCACGTACCATCAGCATCTTTGCTGTCTGCTGTTGTGTTAGCCATACCAGCTACAGGTTTCTTTATAACATCACTCATCTTGCATATTCCTTTCAAACAATCGTCAAAGTCTAATCGTGACCGACTTTGAAAATCTTGTTGTTATCTAAACAATGATTAGCAAAGCCTGTATAAATGCTGACATCAAACTGTATTTTGTCAGTTGCTATTATTCTGTCGTTACTTAAAAGACAGGTATTCTATTATCGACAATTATATTGCAGCATCTGAATACTGAGTATCCTGCGCAAGCAAGCTTGGCATAAAAACATACCAGTCTTGGCCATTTTTAAAAAACTTACCATGATTATAAGGCGCAAATGGCGAGTCATGATCGATGGCTTCTGGACGGTATTGGTCATGAGTAAACTGTTCAATACCCAGTACTTGATCAACCAGCAGTCCTGAAAAAATATTGTCATAATCGATAACAATAACCTTTCGTTGGCTCATTTGTGTCAAGCGACTAGGTACTTGCAAAAAATGTGATAAGTCCGTTAGAGGCAGTAGGCGTCCACGAATATTAGCTATACCTAGCATCCATGGCTTGACTAGAGGTAAGCTAGTATATTCTGGCATAGTTAATACCTCTGATACTTGACCCATAGGAGCAACTAAGCGCTGACCCCCTATTTCAAATACCACACCTTGCCAGTCAAACTCTTGTCCACCACGGCGGCCACTTTTACGTGCACGTGCCAAGTCTGCTAGACGCAGAAGCTCAATAAACCCTCTAGAAGCCACAAGTTACTCCATCACTTTGCGAATCATATTGACCAATCCACTTTCATCAACTGGCTTGTTCATATACTCTTTAGCGCCTTGACGCTTGCCCCAAACTCTATCTGTCTCTTGATTTTTGGTGCTAATCATAATGACAGGAATATGAGCAGTAGTTTTACCACGAGTAATCTTACGCGTGGCTTGAAAACCATTCATTTCAGGCATTACCACGTCCATCAAAATAACATCTGGTAAATGATCAGCTGCCATTTGGCAGCCTTGCTCACCGTTTGTCGCTTCCAGTACTTGGAAGTTGTTTTTGGCAAGCATATCGCGAAATTTCGCCATTTCTGATGGCGAGTCGTCAATGACTAAAACGGTAGCCATAGGAGTTTCCTTTATTTTCTAAGATACCACGAGGATATATTGTTCAATTAAAACGATTAAAACGATTAAAACGATTACCTAAAATTTTATTGTTAGCAATTTCTTAATCATGATTCCTCAGTATTGAGCAATCTATGTCAATAATAACAACTAACGTATTTAAGTCTATATTTAATCGATTAGCGGTATTGATTAATGGCATCAAAAAGCTCATCTTTGCTGAACGGCTTAGTTAAGTATTCATCAGAGCCAACAATACGGCCACGTGCTTTGTCAAACAATCCATCTTTGGATGAAAGCATAATCACTGGCTTATTTGCGTAATCAGGGTTGTTTTTTATTAATGCACAAGTCTGATAACCATCTAAACGTGGCATCATGATGTCAACAAAAATGATATCTGGATTGTTATCTACAATCTTTGCTAATGCATCGAAACCATCTATAGCGGTTACTACTTCACAGCCCGCTTTTTGTAATAAGGTTTCTGCAGTACGGCGGATGGTTTTTGAATCATCAATCACCATTACTTTCAAACCATCAAAATTATTTTCCATTCTCATTGTCCTATAAACGGCTATTTATTCGTAACGCTATCTACTAATATAAATTTTAAATAACTATCCTAAACTGCTATATCACATATTATTAGACAAATATGAGTGATTGGATTTACATTAAAATTCACCACAACAGCGAGTATTTGCTTTTAGTATCTGCCTACTAAGCACAGTGTAAACATGAGCTACTATACGCACTTTATTATTTGTAAACTCAAAAAATCAGGTTTTGAGCCTATAGTTTTGGACATAATACTCTACATTCATAAACCTCAAGTGAAATAATATTGACGTTGAACATATTCAAAGTACTTTCAAAACAACCTTCGTTAAAGATAAAAGGTTCAATTAACGAGACAAACAACTATATGATATTTCTGCATTATATATAAACGATGAAAACATTGCAGGATAATTTTCATTTGTAATAAAAATGTATCAAGATATTTTATAGTGTTTGTTTTAGCACAGTTACTTTCACTTTGCCAGTGATTAGTAAAATTATGTTCGAACTCGTTAGTATCACAAATAGCTATTCTTGTATATCGAAGGTGTAACTGCAACTCTGCCTAGAGTTTAGATCATCAGCTTTCTTAAGTTTAGTAAATATTTTACAGTCGTTCCACCACATTGCAATTCACTATATAATGATATGACGATTACAATGGTGACTGCTATGACAACTTCTAGACATTTAAGAAAAAGCCTCTATTTATTCAGCGTGCTATTTATCGCTGCTTGTCAGCCGTCACCTATAAACGAATCAGCCGTTACTGATACTGAAGAAGAAACCGCAGACACGCCTCTTATCATCACAAGTGACAGTGTCACAATGACGCCAGAACATATCTTGAGTATTAAACCTTCAAGGTATCAGCCGAGTCTCGGATTACAAGGTAATATCGAACCTATCAAGCAGACCACATTTGTTGCAGTACATCCCATTCGTATAGAAGAGACACTGGTTAGTGAAGGTCAATGGGTAGAAAAAGGCACGCCATTGCTCGTATTTAGGCGTGTAGGTACTGCTAGCAAAACTGAAGGTTTGAAAAATCCTGAACAAGGTAATGTAGAATCAGGGGATGCTAATCAGAACAATCCAGAAAATACGCAAAACTCCGATGCTAAATCTGCACAAGCTGCGCCAGACGCAGATATCGCTGTTGTAAGAAAGAGTAATAGTGATAAAACGTTAGAAGCAAACTCTGCGATAGATACTGATAGCAACCCCTCTACTAGTCAGGATGCAAAAGTCAATACTGCTAAACAAGATGCACCGTATAATTCGATTACCATTCATGCCAGCTTTTCGGGTCGAGTAGAAAGCTTATCTGCTAATGCAGGACAACAGTTAGCGGCGCGCGAACCTCTACTACAGATCAGTGACGAGACCAAACTGCACTTTATGGCTACCCTGCCTATACAAGCCAAACCACAGCTTTCCGTTGGCCAAACAGTCAATTTTACCGCCGAAGGTATTTCAGATAAGTTTACGGGACAGGTCAGCAAACTGGTATCGACCAGTCAGCCCAAAAAACTTTTGGTCTATGTTAATGTCATCGACAACGAGGTTAGTCGCGATAAGTTATTGCCAAATATGAAAGTCACAGGGCGCGTCAACTATGGTCAAATAGATGTAGGCACTATCGTACCTAAGCGCGCGCTACATGATGTAGACCTAACAGAGTTGCAAACTCCTCCTTATATGCCACTACAACCATTGACTGCAAATGTTTGGATAATCGGACAAGATCAGCGTTTAACACGCCAACCTATTGAGGTAGTTGAATACGACCCTACTACGCAGCAGTATTTGATAGCAGGTGTAAGCAATGATAGCTTAATTTGTTTGGCTGACTTACCTGTTGATTCTAAAGGTAAAAAAGTCATTGTGTCATAATAGCTTATGCTGACAGTTACATTGCGTAGAAACATTAACAAAGCTTCTCTTGTTTTGTAACAGCATAATTAGGCAATATGACCCTACTATATATAGCATTATCCGAGTATTGAGATACTACTCACATTTAATTATGCGCTATTCTGTATATTTGAAAACGTAGGGGCTTAAGAGTTTAACTATTTATCATTACCAACAGCTCATCATTACCAGAAACGTTATACTTTTTATAAATCACAATAACAATTAGAGGACATCCCATGAGTAAACAGATTTTATTGATTGAAGACGATCCAGATTTGGCTGAGCTGATCAGCGATTATTTGACCATGAACTATTATGATGTGCATCATGCTGGTCTTGGCCAAGAAGGCCTCGATTTATTGGACACCAAAGAGCGCGATATTGACTTGGTTGTATTGGATCTTATGCTGCCTGATATGGATGGTATGCAAGTATGTCAAAAGATTCGTGGCAACAAGAACAACATGACCAATAAAGTACCTATTATTATGCTGACCGCAAAAGGCGACACAACCGATCGCGTGTTGGGGCTAGAGATGGGTGCTGACGATTATATCGCCAAGCCTTTTGAGCCACGTGAGCTTTTAGCTCGTATTCGTGCAGTTATTCGTCGTCATGAGCAACCAAATCAAGCCGATAGCCAATCAGACAGCTTAACCTTTGGTCGTTTGAGTGTGTTCCCTGATAGTCATGAAGTCACTATCGATGACCAACCAGTACGTCTCACCACGCATCAGTTTCAGTTGTTACACTACTTTGCCACTCATTCTGGCAAGGTGTTGAATCGTGAGCAACTCTGGCAAGCGATGCCAAATGATGACAGCTCAGACAATATTGACCGTGCAATTGATGTACATATTTCGCGTTTACGTGCTTTAATCGAAGACAATCCACGCCAGCCAAAGCGTATTATTACCGTACGCGGCGTCGGCTATCAATTTGCTACTGATCAGGTGTAATCGTAAAGGATACCTAATTAGCTGACTCATGGTGTAAACTCTATACCATGAGTTGGTACAAGCGTTTAATAATAGAGATCGTTTAATGCAGCAATTGGGTTTTCGTTCCGTATTTGCCAAACTATTTGCCAGCGTTATGCTGGCACTTACGTTATTTGCTGTAGCAATGGTGCTGTTGACCCAACTTGTTCATGACAAAGACGCTGGTATTCGCTCAGAAATATTAGCCACACAGATCTTGGGGCAAATTGATCCATTCTTGCACGAATTGAATATTTCTATCAGCAAAGACAATCGTTTGCAGTCGCGTTTTATGCTGGCGGTCGTTAAGAAAAGTTTCGATATTTTTGATGAGTCACTGCAAGCAAAAATGGGATTGTATGACAGCGAAGGTCGACTGCTTATGCAAACTGACAATAGCGACCTACCCCTAGAGCTTCCCCCTACTCCGTCTTTATTCTCACGTGTTTTTCCATCACTTGCAGATACATCACCTACCAAGCAAGCTCAAGTGTATAGCAGTACAGGTTATACCTTACTGTATGAATCACGTCTCACACCTAAAAAACCTGTCCTTTCTGCAGCCTTGAACTTGTTCACTGGTACGCTACTACTCTTGCTCATTATGGCAGGTGTACTATGGCTGATTGCACGGACGATGACATGGCGTATTGACCAGTTAAGCCAACAAATGACTCAATTGGGTGATGGTGATTTTACTGTCCGAGTAAACGCGCGTGGTAATGATGAAATCGCTGCACTAGCACGTGGATTCAACCAAGCAGCACAAAAAATTGAACACTTAATTGATGCCAATAACTTGCTACTGGCACATGCTTCTCATGAGTTGCGTACACCGATTACACGTATCCGTCTACAGATTGAAATGATGGATATGTTGGCTGGTGCGCTACCAACTGATACCAAAGCAAAGTTCGATAAGCGGGCACAGGCTATCAATAGAGACTTGTCAGGTCTTAATGACTTAGTAGAAAGCATATTACTGGTTAGCCGTTTGGATGCGGGACATGCCCTACAGCAAGTTGAAAACCTAGATTTATACGATTTGGTAAACCAAGAACGTCAGCACTATCCTGAAGCCACGCTCATTGGTGAGCACATTGTGATAGATGGTCAATCATCAATGTTGACTCATTTGATTCGTAATTTACTTACCAACGCTATGCTACATGGCAAGCCACCTGTTACGGTATTGCTATACGGTGTTCAGAGCATAGAAGAAGCTGGAACTGTACCTGACTATCTATTACAAACAGTGCTATGCAGCAGCTTTGTCGATTACAACAGTTTAGACTTCGACGATTATGAAGAAAATGCTGATGCCAAAGTAGTTGAGCACCAAGCTTCTAAGCATGAAGCTACTAGTTCAGTTGATAAAAATAAATCAGACACAACTGACTCAATAGCAGAGCTACCAACGCCGACTATCTATAAAAACGGTGAAGATATAGCTGCTAACAATGAGGATAACGAGACTGATGATAATGCCAGACTTGATAACGGCCTTTCAGATGAAAGCTTAATAGACAGTGCTAGCAAACGCCAACCTGCTACTGGCGAATCATCACTACTTGCTGACTACTACAGCTTTACCAGTGAGTTGACCGACAGAATTAAGAAAGTTATTTGGAGAGCTGTTCCAGACTCTACTGAACCTACTAACCACGCCGATAATGCTAACAATGCTGGCTTGGTTGAAGTAGCATCAAGAAACTCTATAAGCAACGTAGAAAGCGAGAATACTGGCACTCTCGTCGATAATAGTGCTCAAAAATCAGACAAATCTATTACTGATACCGCTACTAAAAATAATGGCTCAAATAATACGAAAGATGACGCTAAATCTAATAGCTCAAACAATGAGAACTCAGGTGCAGTAGTGCGTAAAGAAGGCTTATTTGCTAAGCATATGAAGAAAGCCAAAACTGAACCCGAACGTCGACTGCCAAAATATGCCGTGCTGGCTGTAATCGACGAAGGCACTGGTATCCCTGAAGGTAAACGAGAAGAAGTCTTTAGCCCATTTGTACGTCTACAGCAAAAAAACAAAGGCTCTGGATTAGGGTTATCCCTAGTCTCACAAATCGTTACCGCCCATCAAGGACGTATTATTACAGATACGCTAAATGGTCATACTAGATTTTTGGTGACTATTCCCATTCATCATGACCCTCATTACAACTATCACGAGTAATCAATTCCCATCATTATATAGATAGCTATCACGCTGTCACCTTCACACTTGCCATTTTAACTGCTTATTCTTAATAGCTATTAATCATAAGCCGGACACGTATGTGCATATCCAAAGTGCCTGATAATATGCTATATTACCGCCCCTTATTATACGGTTATTGACTGTTGTCGTTTTGACAAGCTTCTTACATATTAAAAGAGGCCTGATGACGGGTTTTTAACCATTAAAAAATTTATTAAATTTTGAGCCCTCCATGAATGACATGATTGTCTTAAACGATGTGACCAAAAGTTTTTTAAGCGACCGATCAATCAAAGACAAAGACGGCAAACCACATTGGTTTACCGCTGTTGAGCCGACATCTCTGACTATCAAACAAGGCGAAATCTTTGGTCTAATGGGCTATTCAGGTGCAGGTAAATCTACCTTATTGCGCCTAATCAACATGCTTGAACGTCCAGATTCGGGTCAAGTCGTGATAGACGGTACTGACCTAACCACGCTGTCTGCCAGTGAGCTGCGCATTGCCCGTCACAATATCGGTATGATTTTTCAGCAGTTTAATCTGATGTCTAACCAAACGGTCTTTGACAACGTGGCATTTAACTTAAAAATCTCAGGTTATCCAAGTCGCGACATTCATAAGCGCGTCATGGATTGTCTTGCGATTGTTGATTTGACCGATCGTGCTGGTCACTATCCTGCGCAGCTATCAGGCGGACAAAAACAGCGTGTGGGTATTGCCCGCGCGATTGCCCCTAGTCCAAAAGTATTGTTGGCCGATGAGCCAACCAGTGCGCTTGACCCTGCAACGACCCGTAGTTTGCTGACTTGTCTGCGCGATATCAATGAGCAACTTGGCGTAACTATCGTCATCGTGACCCATGAGATGAGTGTGATTCGTAGACTTTGTGATCGCGCAGCGTTATTGCATCAAGGACAACTATTAGAAGTTGCGGATGTGCGAGACGGTCTGATTCAAGCAACCACCCCGATTGGCAAAGGCCTAGTCGTCGAGGACTAATGAGGCAGGAGAAATAGATATGTTAACTGGTACTGAATTATCCGCCTCTATAGACAAGCTACTTGTGTTACGCAAAGAGATCGTGAGCGCATTTATTGATACGTTTGTGATGCTCGGTATTTCGACTACAGTCGCAATCGTCATCGGTGGACTGTTTGGCGTATTCTTGTTTTTGTCTAGTGATCGACAGTTTTTGCAAAACAAGACGTTGTATGGTGTGCTTGGCGGTATTACCAACTTTATGCGTGCCTTCCCTTTCGTGATTTTGATGATTGCGATGAGTCCGTTTACCAAGGCCATCGTTGGTACGGGTATCGGACCAATTGCTGCATCATTGGTACTTGCTATCGCCGGTTCGTTTTATTTTGCGCGTTTGGTCGAGCAAAATTTGCGTGAAGTGCCGCGCGGTATTATCGAAGCCACTGAATCAATGGGTGCACGACCTTTTACCATTATTAAAGTACTACTTAATGAAGCTCGCTCAGGTTTAGTATTGTCAGTCACTATTCTTTGTATCAGCTTGCTCTCTTATTCAGCAGCCGCTGGTATGATCGGTGGTGGCGGTTTGGGTGATTTGGCCATTCGTTATGGCTATTATCGCTATCAAACCGAGGTAATGATTTTTATCGTGATTGTATTATCAATCATGGTCGTCTCGATTCAAGCCTCTGGTAACTGGCTCGCCAATCGTTTAGACAAACGTTAAACCGCTTTAGAGAATACTTGACTTTACGAGCGACTAGGTTTATTTTTGGCAACACTCAACCCTTATCTCAGCTCTTACAACAAAAGCAGCATTACTATTTATAATGTTGCTTTTTTAATGTTCAGACGATAAACGTTTTACTCAACCCCATTCATTATTAAGGACATATTATGAAATTAACAGATATTAGCCGTCAGTTAGCTACCGCATTTGCCGCTGTTGGTGTATCAGGCCTAGTTTTAGTTGGTTGCAGCAATTCATCAGCGCCAGAAGCAACTAAAGAGCCAGTAACCGAAGGTACCACTGCAGAAACTGCCGCTAGTGATATCGATCCTGACCATACCAAAATCGTTATTGGTACGACTGAAGGCGATTTTGCTGATATGGTTCGTAACCAAGTAAAGAGCACGCTTGAAGCTCAAGGTTATGAAGTTGAGTTGATTGCTTTTACTGACTATGTCCGTCCTAACCTTGCATTGGCTGAAGGCGATTTGGATATCAACATCTTCCAGCACAAGCCTTATCTTGATAACTTCAAAAAAGAAAACAATCTTGATCTAGTAGAAGCATTCCAAGTACCAACGGCTCCGCTTGGCATTTACTCAGGTAAAAAGACCAGTCTTGATGCTGCATTTAAAGGTATGAGTGTTTCTGCACCAAACGATCCAAGTAACTTTGCACGTGCTTTGGTTATGATGAACGATCTTGGCTGGATCAAATTGAAAGACAACATCGATCCATTGACAGCATCAAAAGCTGATATCGCTGATAATAGCAAATACGATATCGAAATTGTTGAACTAGAAGCTGCTCAATTACCACGCGCGCGTGATGAAGTTGACTTTGCAGTTATCAACGGTAACTATGCTACTGACTCTGGTATCAAATTGACCGAAGCATTGTTCCAAGAGCCAAGCTTTGCTTATGTAAACTGGTCAGCAATCAAATCTGCTGATACTGGCAAAAAATGGGTTGAAGATGTGACCAATGCTTATAACTCGGAAGCTTTCAAAAAGTATGCTCATGAAACGTTCCCTGGCTACAAATACCCAAAAATCTGGGGTACTGATCATAGCGCACACATGGACACTGCTGCTAAAACTGAAAGCGCTGACGCTTCAGAAACTGCAGAAGCTGCTGCTCAGTAAGACTTTAAATCAAAGTACCTAGTTTTTTAGGTGTTATGATTAATAGAAACGCCCATTACTTAGAGTGATGGGCGTTTTTTTGTCTTTGATTTTGGGAGTGCTGTTTTCTAATACCGTTATCAAAAGACTAACTGTGCATTAAATAACTATCAAAAATCACGTTACAGCCTGTTTGCCCTTTGTAGGAAACCGTCACTCACTCTTCCACTTGTCCTTGGTTTTTCTTATAGTGGACGGGCTCAATAGTAATTTACTCGTTAGACCATACTATTGATGACATTTAAAACGAATGAAAATTATAAGATACACATAACAAGGATAATAATATGAGCGCTAAAAACTATAATATTCGTACCGCTGGACAAGCAAATATCCCAATCCTAGGCCTAGGTACTTGGCAGTCAACTGGACAAGATTGCGTGGATGTGGTCAAAAAAGCGTTAGAAATGGGGTATGAGCATATCGATACCGCTCAAGCTTATGGCAATGAAAAAGCGGTTGGCGAAGGCATCAGACAATCAGGCGTGGCTCGTGATAAGTTCTTTTTGACTACCAAGATTTTTCCAGATGATATGAAGTTTGAACCAGAAAAATTGGTCGCAGCAGCGAAACGTTCTTTGGAAGATTTGGGTACAGATTATGTCGATCTATTGCTGTTGCACTGGCCTGATGACCGCGTGCCATTATCTGAGACCATTCCTGCGCTGTGTGAACTCCAAAAGCAAGGTTTGACGCGTCATATTGGTGTTTCAAACTTCAATATCGCTAATATCATTGAAGCCAAGAAATATGCTGATGTGCCTATCGTCGTCAACCAAGTAGAGTTTCATCCGTTCATTAAACAAAACACATTGCAGGCCTTCTTGAATAATCATCACATTCTACTAGAAGCCTACTCACCATTAGCGCGTGGTGATGTATTCGATAACGAAGTAATTAAAGAGATTGCAGATAAGCACAACGTAACACCAGCACAAATCTCACTAGCTTGGATCTTGTCAGACAAGCATCGTGTGGCCATTCCAAAAACGTCTAATCCTGATCACTTGCAAGGCAATCTAGATGCCATCAAGGTTGAGTTAAGTGCAGATGAGTTAGAAAAAATCGGTAACCTAGCCAGCTCTGACGGTCGTAAAATTGAACATCCTGACTATAGCCCAGTATGGGATGACTAACAGGGTTAATAAGTACGATTAGCTGATTAGCTAAACAAAGCTCAATAAAAAGCCACCGATAATCGGTGGCTTTTTTATATGGTATGAAAGCTCAAAATCATTACTGTTGCAGCGTTTCAGTCTCATGAATTTTTTCAGCAGGATTATACTGTTCAGAAGTAGGTATCGCTCCAGTACGATTATTTTCTTTCATAGATTTAGCAACTTCTGGTGGCATATAGTTTTCGTCATGCTTAGCCAGTACTTCCCCAGCGACAAAAGTATCGCCCTGCATTTTACCCGTAGCTACGACGCCTGAGTTTTCAGCAAATAGGTCTGGCAGAATACCTTGGTAAGTTACTGGCACGGTTGACTGAAAATCAGTAATCGCAAACTCAACATTTAATGGATTGTCTGCTGCACGCTGCACACTACCGGCAACCACCATACCGCCAGCACGAATACGTTTGTCTTGAGGCGCTTCACCTTGGGCAATAGCGGTTGCATCAAAGTAGTAATCAGTTTGCTGTCCAATAGCATAGATAACCAACATAACTGCTACTGCCGCACCTACCAGCGTAAACATAACCCACGTCAGTTTTTTCCGACGAACTGCATTCATACCACTACCCCATTAATGAGCCACTGTTTTATAAACCATAATCAATCTACAAAACAGAAAAATTTGAAGAAACTACCATTAGAAAAACGTTCTAAAAATGTCTTTCTAATCGTACTCTTCTAATCGCTATATGGTAGCATTTTTCAGACAAATCAATAAGCCTCATCATTGCCTATAAGGTCATATTTTTGTCAGTGTAAGGATACGGCTTCTTACGCTAAAACCCTGATATTAAGATGATTTTTATTCAGCTTGTTTGGTTACAGGCGTTGAGGTTTTGGTGGTGCGTTGTGCTTGACGAGCTTGCTGGATGGTCAGCTGTTTGATAAGTGACTGTCGTTGTTTGCGGCTATAGATAATAAATGCCAACATCATGCCAATCGTTATCGCCCAGCACGACCACACAAAAACCCCATGCTTACCCATGGCGAAAAACTCAGATACGCTATAAAAGTAAGGCTGCATAGTATTTTCCTAGCCGTTATTTGTGTTGACCACGAATGTATTCTTTGACCCACGCTTTGCCTTGATCACGGTATAAAATCAGCGTGTTGGTACGATAAATTGCTAATGTCGCAACCAGTAAATAGCTGCCGATAATCATCAGTAGCAAAGGCATCCACATATCTGCCGACATCTTCGGTGCAGCGGTCAAGCTAAAGGTTGCGCCTTGATGCAAGGTATTCCACCACTCTACTGAGTACTTGATAATAGGCAGATTCACTGCGCCCACAATAGATAAAATAGCAGCCGCTTTACCACGATTGGCCGTATGCTCAAAAGCGGCAAACAACGCCATCACGCCCGCGTACAAAAACGCCAATATCAACATTGACGTAAGGCGTGCGTCCCATACCCAGTAAGTACCCCATGTTGGCTTTGCCCAGATAGAGCCTGTAAGCAAACTGATGACACACAGCAAAAACCCCATCGGAGCAAGTGCCTGTGCGACCAGACTGGCCGTCTTAATCTTCCATACCAAATAGATTACCCCTAGAACTGCAAGGGAAAAATAGATAGAAATGGCAAGACTGGCCGCTGGAACATGGATAAATATAATGCGATAGCTATTGCCCTGAAGATAATCAGGCGGTGCAAAAGCAAGGCCCCATACGCTACCAATGAGCAAACAGAGACTGGCTAATATCGCTAACCACTTGACCCAAGGGCTAAAGATACGAAAAAACTGCTTGGTACCCACAGTGGTCAAGAAACCCTGCCAAATGCGCTGCCACAAGCTAGGGGATGAGACGTTATTCAGGTTGGGCATGGGAAGAAACCTATTACACAGCTTACTGGCGATAAAGGATGCGGTCTACCAAAGCACCACTATCAACTCACCTGCTGGCGTTAAACACTGGATAGAATCTACAAAGAGCTGTTTACGTATTCAATTGACTATTATAGCAAAATTGCCAGTTTTCACCACGATGTTAATACATGTGGTACAGATAACTAGATTTCGATGGCTAGGTTTATATAACTGGGTTTAGATAACCAAATTTCGATAACTGGACTTTAGGATTGCAACAAGCAAATCGTTTAATTAAGCCATGACATTTTTAAAGTGGTAGCAATCACCCATGGCATGACTAAGACAGAAATAATACTTCCTGCCAGCAATAAAGCCAAGATTGGCAAACCGTTCAGCCCAGAAGCGAATAAATCAACCGCACCTGTAGCAAAAATCAATACTGGCAACTGCATCGGTAAAGCAATCAAAGGCACCAATACTGCCCCATTCTTTAACGATAGCGTCAAGCTACTGGCAATCGCGGATAGCATTAGGAGCATTGGGCTACCTGTCACGATAGAAGCCATCAAGATCCACGCTTCAAACCAGCTAAGCTGAAATAACGGCACGGCAAGCAAGCTAAGCGCTGCCACAATACCACTACTAAAAATCCAGTGAATGACCAGTCTAATAAGAACCCATAGCGGTAATGACGCTTTAGCCACGACCAATTGCGCAAGCGTACCATTATCAAGCGCAGGCTTGAATAATCCATCAACGCCCATTACCAGTGACAGCAACGCAGCAATCCACACTGCTGATACACCCAGACGCTGCAATAGCGCAGGCTCACTACCGACTGCCAGCGGAAACAAAGTAATAATCACTAAGAACAATACTAATGGATACAACCATTGTACCGCTCCTTGCTGCTTGACTTGCCATTCGCGCCGCCATAGCTGCAGGAAGCCAACACTGCGAGGCACTGCGACAATAGCATTTGGACTTTTATTCATGGCTGCTACTGACCCTACTTGTATTGGACTGTCTGTCATTATTTGACCTTGCACATATATTAATGGTACTGATATCAATCAAACTTATACCATGTAATCTGACAAATCGAGCACTTGATTGGCGACACCGACTGCTTGATGGCTGGTCATTAGTATCGACCCGCCAGCCTGTGCAAATTCGCATAACCGCTCTTCCATACGTGCCACCATATCAACATCCAGTGCCGTGAAAGGCTCATCAAGTAACCAGAGCGGTGTTAAATCAGGAGTTAGTAGGTACAATCTGGCCAGCGTGATGCGCCGCGTTTGCCCAGCGGACAGGTGGCTTGAGCTGATCGTCTCAAACCCTTGCAGTCCAACCCATGTGAGCGCATCATCAATATCAGCAGCGCTTGGCGTGATGCCATATAAGTTCAGTAGAAACGTCAGGTTTTGTGCCACTGTCAAATTCGGATGAATGCCCAACTGGTGCGAGACATATAAAGGTTGAACTGGCAGACTCGACTGTCCTTGATAAGCGACCTCACCTGACAAAACAGGTAACAATCCAGCCAACTGCATGAGTAACGTGGTCTTTCCCGTCCCATTTGCTCCGATGAGATGGCAAATACTGCCAGCAGATAGCTGCAACGCAACGCCTTCGCACAGCGGTATCTCACCGCGCTGAACCGTCAGCTCCTCAAGTGCAAGTAAAGGCGTATCCAAAACCGTCATCAAAACCTCTGGTTATTTATCAAGCAGCAGTCAATATTCATCACAAACAAAGGTAATGTTCGTGGCATAATACCCTATGCTCGCTACAAACACACAGTATAACAAATTGTCGATTACTCTGACTTCAAAAAGTACGACCTTAAAAAAATACGACTTTAAAATATGACTTTAAAATATGACTTTAAAATATGACTTCAAAACCTATGCCGACTTCACAAGATAACCAAACACAAATGCCTGATGCAGAGGCTAAAAATAATAACGTAGATACCAGTTCGTCGAAAGAGCCATCAGCCAGCCGTTTGACAGTAGATAGCTTGATTGATGCTCAAGTCAACTTTATGCAGCAGTGGTTGCACAATCAAGCTGAGCCACTAGCGATGGAAGCCTGGCAATGGTTTGGTGCGCAGCCTTTAAGCAAATATATTACCTGCGATCATTTACAGCAGCTGATGAAAGACTGGCTGTTAAATCAGCAGATGACTGAGGTGATGCGTACCGACATCCGTGATATTTTGCACACTATTATTTATCACCCAGTCAATGACAACGTGCCTTTGTCTGAGCTGGTCGATGATGCCCAAGTCGAAACGCTGGCCAACTATATCGGTAGCCATGAGCAGCAGCGCAACATGTTGATTCATACGCTGGTCGGTAACGAAACCTTTGCGGATTTATTGACCCAAACACTCTATCACGCTATCAATGACTTTATGGAAAGCACCCTCGATAAAGCAGGGGGCGTTGGTAAATTGATGAAGCTTGGGCGCAGCTCTTTTGAAAAGGCAACCAACAGAAATCTCGATGAAAAACTACAAACGTACCTGCATCGAAATATCAAAGATTTGACGCGCAAAGCCGAAGCCAATGCCCAAGAACACTTGTCAAACGAAGAAGTGGCGCGTCTGATGGTTATGGGCTGGGATCGCATCAAAGACCAACCGATCAGCGAGATACAAACCTACTTAAGCGATGAACCCGGTAATAGTAGCATTGACCATATCGAAGCCAGTATCCAACAAAGCTATAACCGCCTGCGACTGTCACCGTATCTGCACAGCTTAGTCTCGGCAAGCATTGACACTTGGTATGCCAATCATCAGTCTGACACGATGGCGACCATTGCGGCGAGTTTGCACATTGATGAAGCGGCCATGAAGCAATGTAGCACTACACTACTGCCTATCGTGTACGATGCTCTTGAGACGCCTTGGTTGACGGCTCATATTCGTGAAATGCTAGCAGCGTTTTATGCACAGCCTGCTATCAAAGAAGGTTTGGCATTCACTCACGATTAATTTATAACTCTTACTTGTCAGCATACTATTATGAGTCAACGCAATAAACTCAGCTTATGGCAAAAGATCAAACGGTTACTGACTGCTGCCGCATCGCAGTCAGTCGTCGATGCTGCAAGCGAGCAAAGGCCTGCATCACTTGCTGATAGCGAGGTTAATAATACAAAAAATATATCAGCTGATATTTCTGATATTTCTCATGAGTTAGAGGCGAATCAGGGCAGCGAACAGAATAACCCTCAAGCACAAGCACAAGCACAAGCAAATACATCTCAACTTAAAACCGATAACTTAAAAACCGATAGCGCAACCGATAGCGCAAATGCAGAACCTGAAGACCAGAGTGACACGCCTATCGTCGACTGCTTAGAGCAATACTTCAATGACAAGCAGTGGCACTACACGCATTATCGACCCAAAACCAACGACAGCCAAAAATCGCATCATTTATCCTTGAGAATGCGTCATAAGCAAATAAACTGTGGCTATCTGTTTCGGGTGCAAGAAAAAAACAAACTACTGGCCATCTATGGCATCTTGCCATTTTTGATACCAGAAACTCATCAAAGCGCCGCAATGCTACTTATCACCCAAATCAACTATGACATGCTAGTCGGTAATCTGGAGATGGATGTCAACGACGGTGAGATACGCTACAAAAATGCTATCGATGTCGAAGCAGTTGGTATAGATAATGAGATCATTGAGCATTTACTGCAAAGCGTGGTCGCGATGACCACGGTTGCCAACGAACTATTTGGCAACTTGGTTAATAATCAAGACCCTGCTGAAGACATGCAAACGTTACTTGTCGAGCTACGTCAACAGTCAGACGCGCGCACGTTCTTTTTACCGACTCAGTTTGTTCAATAGTTCAGTCCGTTCGATAACTCAGTTTGTTCAACAGCTCAGTTCATTCGATAAACTGGTTTTTCGGTCAAGTTATAGTCGACGATAGCGGATACTTGTCCCTTTATTTTTCTATCCAAAAACCATCAATACTAAGCTAGAAATCTTATGCTAAAAATTGCCTACTCTGACGTTTTTCGCTATTCCGTGCCAGAAAAGCACCGCTTCCCCATGCAGAAGTACATTATGATTCCTGAGCGTTTACTGGCAGAAGGCACTATCAGCCAAGATAACTTCTTTGCCCCTGCTCGCTTAAGCGAAGATGAGATTTTGACCACGCATACCGCAGAATACTGGTATCAGCTTAAAACCCAAACACTGCCGCGCAAGGCTGCTCGTGCTATCGGATTTGAGATGACGCCGCAGTTGGTGGAGCGCGGTCGTTATATTGCCCATGCAACGTATGAATGCGCGCTATATGCTCAGCAATATGGCGTGGCGATGAACGTCGCAGGCGGCACCCATCACTCCTTTGCTGGTCATGGAGAAGGGTTTTGTGTTTTTAATGATGTTTGTATCGCTAGCAACTTACTATTAAATCGTGGACAGGCAAAGAAAATTTTAGTGATCGATTTGGATGTTCATCAAGGCAATGGCAACGCCAGCATCATGGCAGATGAGCCACGCGTCTTTGTTTTTAGCATGCATGGTGCAAAGAACTATCCGTTTCGCAAGCAAGTATCAGACTTAGATATTGAGCTAGACAATGATACTGGCGACGCTGAGTATTTACAGATATTAGAAGATACGCTGCCACGCTTAATCGCTGAGGTTGCGCCCGATATGATTTTTTATCAGTCTGCCGTCGACGTGCTCGCTACCGATAAGCTCGGCAAACTTGGTTTGACACAAGCAGGGTGCAAGGCGCGTGATGAATATGTTCTGCAGCAAGCAAAAGCCGCCAATATCCCTGTCGCTATCGTGATGGGTGGCGGCTACTCAGAAGATATCGAAGATGTGGTCGAAGCGCATTGTAATACCTTTCGTTTGGCACAGCAGATATTTTTTGAAGCATTGGTCTAATAAAATATCGCTAAAAAGGCTTATATCTTTAGCTATAACAATGCGGTAATACCTTGCCAACCGACACGTATTCCAAGCACGATTAAAATCAATAAAATAAGCTGACGAAAACGTGCTTGTGGTAAATATCGACGTAAACGGATTCCAACCAAAAGAGTCACTATAGACAGCACACTCAAAAAAGTAATCAGCTGCCACTCATTACTGCTCAGTGCCATGATAGGCTCACGCAACACGATAATTTGAGCAATCTTTCCTAAGAAATAGCACATGTTGCCGACTTTGGCGATGGTGTTTTTATCGTCACTGGCAGACAGTAAATACATCATCAGGATGGTCGACATCGCATTGGTCGAGCCGCCGATGACGCCTGCACCAAAGCCAACGGCAATTAACATAGGCTTGGTGTTTGGTAGACGGATTTGTTTGCCGAGTAAACTACTCACAACGTAGAAAGCAATGACCGCGGCCAACAATAAAAGAATATAAGCGCTATCGACCCATAGCAAGAGTTTCGCACCTAAAATACTACCTAGCAGGCTAGTAAGCGCAAGCAACCAATAGCGTCTGCCGTAGTAGATAAAGTTTTGCCAAATGGTGCGTTCACCGCCTACTAGCCAGGTCATCACATTGACAACTAGCGAAGGGAAAATCACTAACACAATGGCGTGTTGCAATGGGTACATACTAGCAAGCGCGGTGGTCGTCACTAGCGTTGCGCCAAGTCCGCTAATACCATGCAGCAGTGAGGCAAGCGCAAAAATGATCGTCAGCACTAGCATCTGAGTGCTATCGTTACCAGCTATATTCATCATATCGGTCACACCATTTGAGGCTCATCGTCTATATCCACATGCTATCTACACATTTTGAGCCTGTAGCTCTAACTATCTTTACGTTGACCGATTGCTTGACCGATGATGCTAGCTAGTTGCTCAGCAATTTTATCTTTACTGGTCTTCTCAAGTGTTACCGCGTCACGCTCATAGCGCTCAGAGAAAAACACCTGCATCGCATTGTCATCACTAGCAAAACCAATATCTGCACGTGAGACATCATTGCAAGCAATCATATCCAAATCTTTTGCGACCAACTTACCACGGGCATAACGTTCAACATCTTGCGTCTCTGCGGCAAAACCAACGACAAACAACGCAGGATGTGCCAGAGAAATCGTCGCTAGAATATCAGGGTTTTTAACCAGACTGAGCGTCATGGCATCTTGTGTCTTTTTAATTTTTTGCGGTGCGGCTTCTTCCGTACGATAATCTGCCACGGCTGCAGTGGCAATAAAGATATCTGCTTTTACAAATTGGTTGTCATCATAAGACTGTAGCAAGTCATGATTGTCGTTATGGTTATGGTCACTTACATCATCACCGCAACCACAGTCACCATGATGATGTTCGTGGGAATGGTTGTGAGAGTGATCGTGCGTATGATCATGAGAATGGTCATGCTCTTCTTCAAGGACAAATTGAAGCTCGCTATGCGTACCTTCCACACATTGCTGCGCCGCTATCAGCATATCTTCGGCAGACAGCACATCTATCCGTGTGACATTGAGCGGTGTGGGCAATGCCACTTTACCACCAGCGATTAAGACAACGTCTGCACCAGCAGCCACACAGGCACGGGCCAATGCAAAGCCC
Organism: Psychrobacter sp. NPDC078631; assembly: GCF_050268165.1. Taxonomy (NCBI): domain Bacteria; kingdom Pseudomonadati; phylum Pseudomonadota; class Gammaproteobacteria; order Moraxellales; family Moraxellaceae; genus Psychrobacter; species Psychrobacter sp. NPDC078631. The sequence goes on from NZ_JBNNGG010000003.1 coordinate 431,693, forward strand.
ATTTTTCCTGAAGAGTGATTAGACAAATAACGCACAGGGTCAATCGCTTCTACCGTTGGACCTGCGGTAATGACTACTCTTTTGCCTGCCAGCAATTGCGGCGTTGTATTCATTGCTATGAACAGCAATACCTCATCTAATAATTGCTCAGGCTCAGGCAATCGCCCTGCTCCGACATCACCGCACGCTTGCTCACCACTAGCTGGCTGGATAATTTGATAATTCATATCGCGCAATGTTTGCACGTTTAGATTGACTGCTGGATGCGCCCACATCTGCTGATTCATGGCAGGAGCAATAATGACGGGCGCAGTAGTGGCAAGACACACTGTGGTCAATAGATCATCAGCCATACCCATGGCCAGACGCGCAAGCGTATTGGCTGAAGCAGGTGCAATCACGATTAAGTCGGCCCACTTAGCCAGCTCAATATGCCCCATGCCTGCCTCTGCTTGCTCATCAAGCAACGAGACATGCACTTCGTTACCAGTCAACGCTTGTAGCGTCAGCGGTGTGATAAATGCTTGTGCGCCTGTCGTCATGATAACGCGCACATCAAAGCCTGCCTTAACTAACAAGCGGGCAAATATAGCAGATTTATAAGCGGCGATACCGCCAGTAATAGCAAGCACAATATTGGACATAAGCGTGGCATCAACAAAAAAGTGAAAAGATAAAATTGCGCTTATAGTAACAATTATGAGATAAATTGGGTAAGATTTTCCGTATCTATCTCAGATAACGAGTATCCACCCATTTTCAAGGAGTGACAATGGCGATCAAAGACTGGCATGAGGATGACAGGCCACGCGAAAAACTTTTAAAATTTGGTGCAGCTCATTTGTCTGACGCCGAGATACTGGCCATATTTTTGCGCACCGGTACTCAGTCTCAATCAGCGATTGAATTAGCGCGGCATTTGATTGATCAGTTTGGTAGCTTAGCCGAGCTATTAGCCGCCCCTCAACAGACGGTTCTTGCCTGCCATGGTATTGGCCCTGCAAAGTACGCCCAAATATTAGCCTCACTTGAGATGGGTACGCGCTATCTGGACAGCCAACTCAAAACTGGGCAAGCACTTGGCCGCTCACAAGCAGTCAAAGACTATATCAGCACTCAGTTGCGCGGTGAGCATCGTGAAGTATTTGCGGTACTCTGTCTGGATAATGCCCTCAACCTTTTGAACTTCGAGATACTATTTACTGGTGGCATCTCATCATGTTCCGTCTGTATCAAGCACGTACTACGACATGCGCTAAGCCATGCTGCTAGCCAACTTATCATCGCGCATAATCATCCTCATACCGATGCCAAACCATCGACGGCTGATAACTTACTGACCTATGAGCTAAAAAAAGCCTGTGACCTGTTAGATATCTCGCTTGTCGATCACATCATCGTCGGACGTAACGACACTTTGTCTTATGCCGAGAGCTGCCTTGCCCCTTTTGGTTAGCTCTTTGGCTAGTTTCCGACAATAGCTAGCTACGTGTTCCAACTAGACATATGACTAACCTGCAAACAATTATGTTTGATACATATCATCGACAGAGCGTAGCATTTTGGCTCTTGATAGTTATCGACAACTGTTTCATATTAGTAGCCATTCTTGTCATTTATTCGTCAATTACTTACTAGACCGTTAATACTAGTACTTAAGAGACATAGAACCAAGGATTTAGTAATTAAAGAATCATTCGACATATTTATAAGACAGTAAGTGGCAAGACGAAAAATAATTATAGTTAGCTCTTTCATTTACGTACTTTTCGCATTTTTTATTCAGCGCTTTAAAGGAGATAGTCATGGCAATTGGCTTGTTTATTTTGGCAGTCATCATTCAGTTAGCCGTGGTCTTGGCCATCTTTTTGTTGTCCTTATCACGGGTCACCGGTAGCATCGTCGCCCTGATTACAGTTATCGTCACCGCAATTATCAGCCCATGGTCACTCATTTTGGGTATACCAATGGCATTACTATGCTTGGTCTTACTCGTTGCACCGCTTCGCCAATCGTTAATCACTAAGCCTGTTTATAAGGCGCTGGGCGGTGCGATGCCAAGTATGAGTGATACGGAACGTGAAGCACTTGATGCTGGTACTAGTTGGTGGGAAAAAGAGCTGTTTATGGGTGCGCCAAACTGGGATACCTTTGCCAATTATCCTTATCCGCAGCTTTCAAAAGAAGAGCAAAGTTTCATCGATAATGAAGTAGAAACCTTATGTGCAATGCTTGATGAATGGCAAATCCAGCATAAAGATAAAGACCTATCACCTGAGGCATGGCAATTTATTAAAAGTAATGGTTTCTTAGGTTTAATCATTCCAAAAGAATTTAGCGGCTTAGAATTTAGCTCTTATGCGCAAAGTCGTGTAATGAGTAAAATCGCTTCGCGCTCGCCGACTGCCGCTGTGACCTGTATGGTTCCCAACTCGCTTGGCCCTGGTGAGCTATTGATGCACTATGGTACAGACGAACAAAAGCAGCGCTGGTTGCCAGGTCTTGCGAAAGGTGATGAAGTGCCTTGCTTTGGTTTGACTGGGCCTGAAGCTGGCTCTGATGCAGGTGCTATTCCTGATACAGGTGTGGTCTGTTACGGTATGCACGAAGGCGAGCAAGTGCTTGGCCTGCGCATGAACTTCTCTAAGCGTTGGATTACCCTAGCACCTGTCGCCACTGTCGTTGGTCTAGCATTTAAAATGCACGATCCTGAAGGTCTACTTGGCAATCCTCAAAAGACCGATTACGGCATTACCTGTGCCCTCGTTCCAGCTAATCACGAAGGTGTTGTAACAGGGCCACGTCATAATCCAATCGGCTCACCATTTATGAATGGTACGGTCGATGGCAAAGACGTCTTTATCCCATTGGATTACATCATCGGCGGTGTCGAGAATGCTGGTCGCGGCTGGCGCATGCTGATGGAATGCTTGGGCGTTGGACGTGGTATCTCTTTGCCAGCTCTATCGACATCAGCCAGTGAAATGACTTACCTATCTGTCGGTGCGTTCGCCAAAGTTCGCGAACAGTTCAAAATATCAGTAGGTAAGTTTGAAGGTGTACAGGACGCTACTAGCCGTATGGCGAGTAACACTTATATGTTAGAAGCGTTCCGTCACTTAGTCACTTGTGGATTAAACCAAGGTGGCACGCCATCAGTCATGACGGCCATGGCCAAATACTATGCGACTGAAACCATGCGTAGCGTTGTCAACGACGGTATGGATGTGGTCGGTGGTCGTGCTGTGCAAATGGGTCCACGCAATTTCTTAGCGACACCTTATCAAGCGATTCCTGTCTCTATCACGGTCGAAGGCGCCAACATTCTAACGCGCTCGCTCATGATTTTTGGTCAAGGTGCGATGCGTTGTCATCCTTATTTATTCGATGAGCTTCAGTTACTACAAAGCGAAGACAAAGCGGCTGCCACTGAAAAATTTGATACCCTTTTCTTCAAACATTTAGGTTACACGTTTAACCGTGGCGCCAAAGCTTTTGTCGCAGGTTACATCGGTGGTAGCGATAAGGCGCCGAGTTTCGCCGATAGCTTTACCCGTCCCTATTACAAACACATTAACCGTTTAAGTGCGAGCTTTGCCTTGACTGCTGATATGGCGTTAGGACTACTAGCAGGGGATTTAAAACGTAAAGAGATGCTCTCTGGTCGTTTAGCAGATATTCATAGTCATCTATTTATTGCGACTGCTATTTTGCAGTTCTATGAGCATGGTAGTAAGTCAGAGTCTGAGCGACTCCATGCCGAAGTTGCGCTACAAAACAGCTTGTATACGATTCAAGAAGCCTTTGTGTCATTCTTCGCTAATTTTCCGAATCGTATGGCAGCCAATGTGGTTAGCTTTGTGACTTTCCCAAGTGGACGTATCTTCACCCCAGCAAGCGATGAGCTAAAACGCCAGTTGGGCGATACTTTCATGGATGATTTTGCAGCCAACCCATTCCGCGATTATCTGAAAACTATGGTTTATTACAATACTGATGCAGACGATGTAACTGGGCGTATGGAACATGCTTATCAAACGTTGGTCGAAATCGAACCGTTGTGGCAGAAGTTCAAAAAGGCAGAGCATCAAGACAGCTTTGAAGGTCTAACCTTTGAAGACCATGTGGTACACGCCAGTCAAAATGGCGGCATTACCGAAGAAGAAGCAGAAGTGCTGATTCAATATAATGCCATACGTTTTGATTCATTATTGACTGATACGTTTGACGAGCATCTATCGGAAGCGCTAGAACGTGACAATCCACATGCGCTTGAAAATGCAGTTCATCAACTAACTGATTACGCACAGTTAAAAAGACAAGCTCAAAATAAAAACGGTATCGCTGTGGATACCGATACAGCTGCCGTTGATGAGCTAGCCACTAACGAACCAGCTATTAACGATCTAGACAGTACTGCAAATACAGACGACCATACTGGCGATGCCAATCCTAATCATGGTTATGAAAGTGATGGCAATATAGAGTTGGTGAGTGAGCAAGATACTGTCAAAGAAGTAAATTCGCAGACAGATTTTGAAGAATCAGAACCTGAAGTAGAGGCACTCGATCATCGCCATCGTGACGCTGAATCACATCTTAACGAGCGTATGGGCAATAATCATAATCGTCATCTTGCACCACCTGACGAGATAAATACTGAAGCAAGTGATAATGACATCAAACCTTTAGAACGCCAATCACCTTCATCACGCGAAGAAGATGATAAGGTTTAATGGTCTATGCTGTTTTTAATATTGATATTAGAAACTGAGTATTATTAGATTTATATTAAAACTTTCACTTTTTATTAGCCAGACTATCTATAAACGATAGTCTGGCTTTTTTTGGTCTATTGGAAATCCTGAGCTTAATTAATCATATGAGTCTTATTCTTTTCTTTGCATTTCGATAATTTGAAATCAATGGTTCAATATCAATAGTTTGACATATTCGCTTACCCTAAAAACTCTTTCATGAATATTTTGTTTCATATGGGAAACAAACCGTTTAGAATAAATATTGACTATATTATGGGCACATAGTTGTAACGAGGAATGTACATTTAGAATAAAATCAGAAAAAAATCTTGCAGTGCCCTTAGCTATTCTTTTATATTGTCCACGAAAATGTGACATCGAGCGACAATCACGGGAACTTAATAGTCATAACAAGCTTTGTAGTAAGGCTGATAAGTACAATCATGTTGGCTAATGAACACTTACTATAAAGCTGTTATGCACACAAAGGATATGAATTATGTGGAAGAATTTGGGACTGACGGGCAAGATCATTGTTGCCATGGTGCTCGGTATTGGACTGGGCCTATTTCTAAACTACTCAGGATTGAACGGCGAAGGTGGCTTTGTTAATACTTACATCACCAATGGCTTCCTTGCCATTGTTGGTAAACTATTTGTCAACTCGCTAAAAATGTTGGTCGTACCTTTGGTGCTTATCTCACTGATTTGCGGTGTATGCGGTATCGGTGATATTCGCCTACTTGGACGTATTGGTACCAAAACGTTCATTATTTATATGATAACCACTGCACTCGCTATTGCGACTGCAATTGGTCTTGGCTCGTTATTCGGTATCGGTAAAGGCATGAATATCGGAACGGAAGCCGAGTTTGAAGCAGCGTCAGCGCCGCCTCTACTTGATGTATTCTCTAACATTATCCCATCGAACCCCATCAGCGCGATGGCAAATGGCGATATGTTATCGATCATCTTCTTTGCTATTTTGATTGGTGTCAGTATCTTGATGGTAGGTAAACCTGCCAAAGGCTTAGTGCAGAGCCTAGAGCTGATCAACGAAGTTATCTTAAAGATGGTCACGATCATCATGAACCTTGCACCATATGGTGTATTTGCGCTATTGACCAAAGCAATGGCAGAGCTAGGTTTAGACTTGATTTGGTCACTACTTGGTTATGTCGCGGTATTGGTCGGTTCATTGGCCTTCCACTTCTTTGTTACCATGATGATTGTACTTAAAGTATCTTCAGGCTTGTCTATCAAGACGTTCTTGGCAAAAATGCGTGAAGTACAAATCTTTGCTTTTAGTACCTCAAGCTCGAACGCGACGATTCCTATTACCTTGCGTACGGTTACCAAGCGTATGGGTGTAAACAACTCAGTTGCGTCGTTCACTGTTCCTTTTGGTGCTACTATCAATATGGATGGTACAGCTATCATGCAGGGTACTGCGACCATATTTATTGCCAACATTTACGGCATTGATTTGGGCGTGACCGAATACTTAACCGTCATCTTGATGTCAGTACTAGCATCTGTTGGTACGGCTGGTGTACCTGGTGTTGGTCTAATCATGCTGTCTATGGTATTTGCTCAAGTAGGTCTACCAATCGAAGGTATCGGTCTAATCTTGGGTGTGGATCGTATCCTTGATATGCTACGTACTGCTGTAAACGTCGGTGGTGATGCTGCTGTTACTACTATCGTGGCAAAATCAGAAGGCAAAATGGATCTGGCTATTTACAATGATCCTAACGCTGGTGCAAAAGACGTATTTGATGGTCATATCGATGAAGACAATGAGCGTGAGTTCTCTGAAGTCTTTAGTGATGGCATCATGGGTAGTGAATACGATGATGTCGATCGTCGCCGCTAACCCACTCCTGCTAGATAGAAGTGCATAAAATAAAAAACCTCAGTCAAGTTGGCTGAGGTTTTTTTATGATCAATAACCAGTAAATAATAATGGTTGATACGGTTCTATCAACAACTAATTAGCCAAACACGTACTTGGTCAACATCGCCAGACAGACCAATACAATTACTGGACGAATCAATTTACTACCGCCTTTAACCACCATATGCGAGCCAAAATAGGCGCCGATGGTTTGTCCAACCATCATCGCCAGCCCTACTTTCCACAATACGTTACCACCCAAAATAAAGAAGATTAACGAGCCAATATTAGTCGATAAATTCAATACTTTTGCCGCACCTGTTGCTTCGATAATTTGACGACCACGTAATGCCACATTGCCAAGCGCAAAAAACATCCCAGTACCTGGACCGATATAACCATCGTAAAAACCAATCAACGGTGCCACGACTTTTTGCCATTTGCCCTCTGAGATGCGCGGTGCCGCCTCTACTTCACCCAATCTAGGAGCAAATAATGTATAGATACCGATAGCGGCGATCAAAAATGGAATCACCTTTTCAAGCAAGTCAGGTGGTGACATCTGTACAGCGATGGTGCCAATAACAGAACCAATAAAAGCGGCGATAATAGCTACTTTAATACGTTGCGGTTTGACGACCCCTTTTCTAATCATAGTAATAGACGCCGCTAGTGCGCCTGATGCCGCTTGCAGTTTATTGGTACCGAGCGTTAATACTGGTGGGATATTAGCCAGTAGCATGGCAGGGATAGTCAACAACCCGCCGCCGCCAGCGATAGCATCAATAAATCCTGCCAATGCGGCCACCGCAGTAAGCATTAAAATAATCTCTAACGAGAAAGTTAAGTCCATGACACTGACCTGCAAAATATGATAAGAAGAGAAAAGGAGTTCTGAGATAAGGCTAAAATATCGTTACCGATAAGCTGACAGCTTACCAGTGCTAGCAAAAGAAATAATGACACGTCGCACAGCGCTGCTCATTATAAAGATAAAACCGTAAAAAAAGCCAAAAACGTAACAAAGTCTGCTAAATTTGTCTAGTAACATTCCGAATATACTCAACCGAATAGCGACTTATTAAAAAGATGTAACGACTTACAACTATTGTGCTCGTCAAATCCTCTTTATAATATTGCTATTGTGAATATAAAAAAGTAGACCGTTGGCACTGGCTCAACGTATTTTGTTGTCTATATTGATAAGAGTATGAGAAACTGTTTCTGTCTATTTGCTACCTCAAAATTATAGGTAGCGCAGACATTGATGGATATTTGAGGTTATTTAGTAAATTGTATTTAGCGAATGAGGATGATATGGCAATACGAAGGATTAAGGCATTTTTTGAATTTGAGGCAGCAGGCGGTATCGTCTTAGCATTGGCTGCCATTGCTGCAATGATCATTGCCAACTCCCCTCTTAATGTTTGGTATGAAGGTTTTATTCATGCACCAGTCGCCATTCAGATTGGTGAGTTTGCGATTGCCAAAGACGCTCATCACTGGATTAACGATGGTCTGATGGCGGTTTTCTTTTTCTTGGTTGGATTAGAGCTTAAGCGTGAAGTACTCATCGGTGAGCTGTCCAATGTCAAACAGATAATACTACCAGCAGGTGCCGCATTGGGCGGTATGATTATGCCAGCGATTGTCTATCTGCTTTTTAACTACAATGAGCCTGAGTTTTGGAAAGGTTGGGCCATTCCTGCGGCTACAGATATTGCGTTTGCACTCGGTATTTTGAGTCTTTTAGGTAACCGTGTACCCAACTCTTTAAAGGTCTTTTTGGTCTCTATTGCTATCTTCGATGATATTGGCGCGATTCTGATTATCGCTTTGTTTTACACCAGTGAGTTGTCATTAGAGTCATTGGCAGTAGCTGGTTTATGTTTGCCGTTCTTATATGTTCTTAATCGCCGTAACGTCACCAACATCACGCCGTATCTACTCATCGGTCTGATCATGTGGATTGCTGTACTCAAGTCTGGTATCCATGCAACATTGGCAGGGGTGGTATTAGCACTATTTATCCCGATGTTCGATCGTACTGATCCTGAGCACTCTCCGCTTGAAGAGCTAGAGCATGATCTGCACAATACTGTTGCCTTTGGTATTTTGCCAATCTTTGCTTTTGCCAACTCGGGTATCTCTCTCGAAGGCGCAGGTTTTGCTGAGTTATTCCACTCAGTACCGCTAGGTATTGCTGCTGGTTTGTTTATCGGTAAGCAATTAGGCGTCATGATTATGTGCTGGTTAATCTTTAAACTTGGTATCTCAACTATGCCAAAAGGTATGGACTATAAGCAAATCTACGGCGCAGCTCTATTGTGTGGTGTTGGTTTTACCATGAGTTTGTTCATTGGTGGCTTGGCGTTCGCTGGCGACACCACTATGTTTGATGAGCGCTTGGGTATTATTATGGGTTCAATCGTCTCTGGTATTGCTGGTTACATCATGCTAAAAATGAGCTTAAAAGACAATGCTAGCGGTACATCGGTCGATTTGACTCGCCCGCATTAATGAAACGTAGAGTAGCTTATAGTGGTACTGATTAATATTGATGCCATTTATAAGCTGCTCTATTTTATTTATATATGCGTTATCGTGATGTTTAGAAATAATTTAGCAATCAATGACAAGACTATATAACGTGATTGATTGCTAGCATCATTTATTTGTGTTCATAGTTATTATCGTTATCACAGCTACCGGAGCTAATCATGTACCGACCTATACACCGCGTTGTACGTCAACTGGCATTAGGGTTATCTGTGTTCGGTAGTATCTATCTGCTAGCAGGCTGTGCAACACTCTCCAAGCAAGAATGTCTCGTCGGTGACTGGCAAGCTATCGGCTATAACGATGGCGTGGCAGGTTACCATTCAGATCGATTAGCCTCTCATACAAAAGCCTGTGCCAAAGCTAGCGTCGCCCCTGACTACCAAGCATGGGAGCGCGGTCGTAAACTTGGTCTGCAACAATACTGCACCATCAATAATGCCTATAACATTGGCAGACGTGGTCGTCAGTTGAACAATGTTTGTCCAATTGCTATGGCCAACACATTGCAAGCAGCTAATCAAAAAGGGCTAGATTATTACACCTTAGACAGTCAATTAGACAAAGACAATCGTCTCTTAGATACTTACCAATCAGAATTCGACCAGCTAGAAAATGGTGAAATGCTAGATTTTGCTAATGAAAAAGAAGCCCGTGCACGGCTGCTATCTCTATCTGATGAGATTCGTGATACCAAACGCCGTATCCAAAAGACGCAGCAGCAATTAGATTCACTGAACCAATCCAGTAGTTTTTACGAATAACTAGGGTGCAAAGCTATCGCAATGCAAGTTTTACGCTCTAAGGCATGTCCTCACTCTGAAAATGGTACTTGATAACTATGGATAAGAAAATCATCAATACGGCAAGTACTCCAACTGACAAACCTGACTTTCCATCATCGAATGCTCAATCATCGAACGCTTATCAGCGTCATGGACGTACCACTGCTATCGATGACCATAGCGATTTGCAGGTTTTGAAACGCATTAAACGTTATCTATTGCCAAAAGACTTTACGATCTCGCCTGCTCTACTTGATGAGATCGTGGCAGGTTACGATATTGGCGATCCACTCGCAGATGCGTTAGCCGCTCAGAACATAAAATTTGCAAAGCCTTTACAGCATACTATTCTTGGCGATAGCCCAAAAAATAATCCTGCGAACAATTATCTTGTAAGCAAGGACCTTGTAAACAATCCATCATTTAGCGCGCTCACTGAGCAATTTAGCAGCCATCCTAACTGGTTCGACCCAAAGCTTGCTCAGATAGGTGCAGTTGCCTATCGGCGCTATCCATTGATGCTCATTTGGCTACTGCGTAATGTTGCTCTGATGGCTGGCTATAGCATCCCTGCCCTCTCGCTACCACTCATTCAGACGGGTGCACTGATGCACGATGCGCTACCGCGACTGATGCGTACTTATGCTTATATCCTAGCTGTGTCTGAACACCCTTCATCTAATATGAGTGCAGTTAATCAAAATAAACCTGTCGAGCAAGTGTTAGCCATTGGCTCTGAGGGCTGGCGACAATCGATCCAAGTACGTCAGATACATACTTTGGTACGGCAAAACTTACTCAAAGGGAAAGGCAATGCGGCTACAGGCGTGATACCAAATGCCGAGCAACATCATAACCCTGACGGTAGTTGGAATACTGACTATTGGGGCATCCCTATCAATCAAACCGATATGATTGCCACCCATTTACAGTTCTCCTTACTGATTATGCGCGGTCTACGACTACTGGGCGCACGTATTAGTACAGAAGAAGCCGAAGGTATCTTGCATCTATGGAATCTTGCCAGTTATTGGATGGGGGTTGATTTAGATCGTTTACCAAAAGATGAGGCCGCGTGTTGGGAATGGCTCTATACCTATCTATCGATACAGCAGCTAGACTTTAAGATGGGTCAGCCATTGGCAAAAGCATTGCATGATTTACCGCGTCAGCTGATGGGTGAAGACAATCGCCGTGGACGTTTTGTTGAAATGGTCAACGCGAGTGTCACCCGCACCTTAGTTGGTGATGATATAGGCGATGGTCTGGACTTACCAAAATCAAAGATACGCTTTGGCGTGCTATCTTCTGTACCGATTCTTTTTGCGCTCGATACTGCACGGCAGCATAATGCGTCCGTAGCCCATAAGCTAGAAGCATTCCGTGCCAAGCGCCAAGAAAATATGAACTGGTGGCTTAAAAAGAACGATGATTATTATAAGTAGATGACCATAGTCATTCCAGTATAAAAGCATTACTGCGTTAACCTCGCTTGAAGTATCACATATACATCTACACTCGGTTGCCTTGTACTACTTTTAAGTTGCCTTGTACTACTTTTAAATTGCATCGACTATATTATAAGTAGATGACATTTATCAGCGTTTGTTTTCTACGCGGTAATACCATTCGAGCTGTCGATCAAACCCTGTTTCTAATAGGTTAGCAATTACCCGTCCTGTTAGCCCCCACACTGTCTCACCATCGACCTGCCAGCTCGGCGTTAGTATGGTAGCCATTTGCTCTTGCATTTTATACTCAATTTCATATTCTACCGTTGGTTGAGTGACTAACGATTCTAAATCTGCCCAAAAGATACGTGATATCTCTCCCGCTTCAGGTACGAGTACCAGACCTGGGGCGATGAGTGCTACGATTGGACGTACGCTCATACCACTTTTTGAAGTTTGGATAGGCAGCTGACCAAGCAACTGGACTTTATTGGGCGGTAGCGCTGTTTCTTCACAGGCTTCACGCAATGCAGTGACCACATTATTACCATCGCCTCGATCATGTTTACCACCCACACAAGACACCTCACCCGCATGACTGTTCATATGGGCAGCGCGGCGTGTTAATAATAATTTAGGTCTGCGCTCATGAGTAATCGCGACCAATATCGATGCATCAGCAATGGGTGTCTGATATAAGCTGTCTAAAATACGCGTACTTTGTGAAGTGTTGCCACTCTCGTACATCGCTGGACTCGTCAGCGCGTTCAATGTCTCGTGCTGCACTCGCTCGGCTAGTTTTCTGAGTGTGGGATGACGAATAAAACTTGGGACAGCGACGCTAAACTTGTTAAAGAAATCAATATTTTCGGGTATGGTCATTATCAAATCCTATGAGTGGTCATCTTCATATTACTCATGAAAATACCTGTGCCAGCATACCAGTATAACCTGTTGCTAGTATGGCAGCCTTTCTTATTAGTCCGATTATTGCTTTAGTAGATGCATCTCATATTGATGTTGTTTCAGGCAAAGTGCGATTCATTAACGTATCGGCTGATTGCTATACATATATCGGGTTACTATGATAAATATAAAATTATTTGCCGCTTATGTATAGGCTTTGTTATGTAGACTGAGCCTCCATTAAGGTGAGTTTTTCAACTAAATGACTGTTTTCTGCTGTGTATTCACACCTTTTTAAATTACTCAATACCTTATCCCGTCTACTTTAGACGGTAATAGATTTATTGAATGAGACTTTCTCAATATCCTTTTTGCTTGATATTCGTTCATGGTAATAAGTCTCATAACCGCATTTTTAAATTACCAAACATTAACTGAGTAATATTTCAAAAAATGCATCTGAGTATTATGATAGTCGTTAGTAAGGCTATGAGGCAGACATTCTAAAATAGCATTATAAAAATATCGATGCCAGCGTCATAGGTTTGCTGTAATAAAAATAGATGACACCTCAAAAGAACAAAGGATACAGATTATGACAGACCAAATCGACAAAATGATGCCACCTGCTGAATACATTAATGATAATTATAAAGGCTCAAGAAAACTGGCTGATAAGCGCGTTTTAATCACTGGCGGAGACAGCGGTATCGGCCGCGCAGTGGCTTTTCATATGGCACGCGAAGGTGCCAAAGTTGCCATCCTTTATCACTCTGATGAAGAAAGCGCGAATGAGACACGTGAAGGTATTGAAGCAGAAGGCGCAGACGCGTTGGTATTGCAGGGTGATACGGCAGATAGCAGTAGTTGCAAAGAGGCAGTAGAAGCCGTCGTGGCAAAATGGGGCGGCATTGATGTGCTAGTCAACAATGCTGGTATGCAAAAGCCGTATCATGATTTGTCTGAGGTCAGTGATAAAGACTGGCAACAGCATTTCGATGTCAATATGGCAGGGATGTTTTATGCAACCCGCGCCGCCCTTGAGCATATGAAAGAAGGTGATAGCATCATTAATACGACATCTGTTAATGCGTATGTCGGCAACGATGTATTGGTGCCGTATACCGCTACCAAAGGCGCTATCGTCGGCTATACTCGCGCTCTATCGCAACAACTACTTAGTCGCGGTATTCGCGTCAATCAGGTGGCACCAGGCCCTGTAGTGAGCGAGATTCAACTGGTATTTAAAGACTTTGACAAAGATATTTTAGAATCTATGTCTTCACCAATGGGGCGTATGGGTCAGCCACGTGAAATGGGTGCTGCCTATGTATTTCTTGCTTGCCAAGACAGTAGCTTCGTGACTGGTCAGACCTTGCACATAAACGGAGGCATGATTACCAATGGCTGATATCATGGACTCTCCTGACTCCTCTGATTTGCTATCTGTCTGTTGGGCAGATAGTAGTACTCATCGCCGCTGGTTGCTTGCTGAAGGGCAACGTTTGCTTAACCATTATGCTAAAGCGCGCGTGCCCTCAGGGTTTGCTACTCTCGGTCACGACGGCAATATGGTAGATGACACAGCAAAGAGTATCATCACTGCAAGGATGGTGCATTGCTACGCGCTAGCGGCACTAATGGGTATACCGGGTGCAGCAACACTTGCTGACCATGGCATAGATGCGTTGCTTGATGGCCCATTACACGACTCGGTGCATGACGGTTGGTTTAGTGATGCTTCTTCAACTCATGAAAACCCATCACGCAAAAACGCCTATTTGCATGCCTTTGTCGCTCTGGCTGGCGCGTCTGCTAGCATTGCTGGTCGCCCGCGCGGTTCAGAGCTCATGCAAGCTGCAATAACCGTTATCGATGAGCACTTCTGGTTAGAAAATGAACAATCGATGCTGCCCTCTTTTGCGGCTGACTGGTCTGATCCTGAAGATTATCGCGGCGCCAATTGCAACATGCATACGACCGAAGCCTGCTTAGCACTGGCAGATGCCTCGGGTGAGACGCGTTGGCTAGACCGTGCGCTACACTTAGCCAAGCGTTTCGGCCATGATATTCCTAGTAATTACGATGGTCGCCTACCTGAACATTTTGATAGCAAGTGGAATCTGTTACCTGACTACGATGCGAATGAACCTTCTGATGATTTGAGACCTTGGGGGCTCACACCTGGTCATTTTGCAGAATGGGCAGGACTGCTGCTCAAGGTTGAGTCTGCTTGTATCGCGCATGGTTATGACGTACCTGATTGGCTGCTACCTGATGCTACCGCATTATTTGATAGCGCTATCGAGCGCGGCTGGGCACCTGACGGTCAATCTGGCATGGTCTATACCATCGGCTGGGATGATGAGATTTCAATACCAAACCGTCCTTACTGGGTACAGGCTGAGATGGCTAATACCGCGCTGATGCTATCGCGCCGTACGGATGATCCACGCTTTGAACATTACTACCGTTTAGCTTGGGATTATATTGCCAGTACTTTGATTGATCTTGAGCATGGCGGTTGGCGTCATGAGGTAGATGCAGATGGCAACTTAAGTACGGTCGTGTATCCGACGCGCGAGGATCTTTATCATGACTTTCAAGCCACTGTAACGCCATTGATTCCTACCTCTGCCTCGGTAGCTGGTGGATTACGCACACAGATGCTCGAAACAAAAACCCAATTCCTATAACTTAATTGTTATGTAGGATATACTCGATAAGATAAGAACGCTTTGATGGCGATTGAAATACGCTGTCAGAGCATTTTTGTTGTAATCATAAAAATTAAATAAAATAGCTTTTCTCGTGAAAAATTAAAGGATATGCTTAAAAGCATTTTCCACTATCATTGCTGTATACAAAAGCAAACATCAGAACGGCAAAAAAACTTTTAAGATAAGTGGACACACAATATTTATTAATAAAGGTAGTTGGTATGAGCTATTGTCTCCAATGCGGTCATGAAGCAGAACGAAAAATCCCACCTACGGACAATATGCCGCGTTTGGTATGCCCTAATTGCCACTATATCCACTACGAAAACCCAAAAGTTATCTGTGGCTCGCTGGTGGTACATGAAGACAGAGTGCTACTCTGCCGCCGAGCGATTGAGCCACAATATGGGCTATGGACGATACCTGCAGGTTTTATGGAAAACGGCGAAACCATGGCTGAAGGCGCCGCACGCGAGAGCTATGAAGAAGCTGATGCCATCGTACTGAATCCGCATCTATACTGCATTTATGACCTACCAGATATTGGGCAGATCTACTCTATCTATCTGGCCGATCTAAAAGATGGCGCGTATGGTATTGGCTCAGAAAGTCTCGACTGTGCCCTGTTTAGCGAAGAAGATATCCCATGGGATACACTGGCGTTTGAAGCCATTCGCCGTACTCTAAAAAGCTACTTTGCTGATCGTAAGCAGTTCAGTGAGCTATCAGAATTTCCGATTCATCAAGACAAAATTGGCAAAGATTTGAGTATCAAGCGATATTAGTCAATTACCTAACCGCAAAAAGCCAAGCATGATGCTTGGCTTTTTTGTGCTTAACTTTTAATCAAAAACAAACCTAATTGTCTTAGCTCTTAATTCTACAAACCTCAAAGCCTAGGCCTTTTACTGCCTCTTCTTTGTCATAAGGCGCTAGCACGGCACGTACATGCTTTTTACCTTGCAGATATTGCTTGGCAACGCGCTGCAAATCAGCGACCGTCACGGCTAATATTGACGCACGCATTTTACGCTGCCAGTCAACACCGCGATGATGCAAGTTAGCAAAACACGCTTTGATTGCTTCGCCTGCAGGAGAGCCCGGCTTATCCATGCCTGAGATAATACCTAAGATAGCTTCTTCCAGCTGTTCATCGGTTTGTGGCTCGTTTAATAGCCATTCGATACTGGCATCAAAGTGAGCAAAAGTCTCAGCGCATTGCGGATCGCGATAGCTAAAGAACTTAAAGGCACAAGCGTTGGCATCGTAACCTGCACCGCCACCATAGGCACCGCCGCGCTCACGAATCGCACTGTGCAAATAGCCGTTACGTAAGTAAGGCGCTAATACCATGAGTGCAGCGGTATCAGGATGGTCAGCAGCAGGTACGGTATAAGCACTGGCGTTATGATATACGTTAGTTGGTACTAGCCATGCTAAATCTGCAACATCTAGCACGTCATTTTTAACATCGTCGCCATTTTCTAATGCTTTGACTGTATCAGTCGCACCATTTAGCGCAGTATCTAATTGCAGGTTTGCAAACTCACTTGGGATACTTGCTGCTGCGTTCGTTAGATCATTAGAAGCGGTCGACGCTTGGCTGTCTTTCCAGCTATCAACAATTAAGCTACTCAAGCGTTCGGTTTGCTCTGCTTCACAGATAATAACGGCATGCTTAGGCAAGCTGATCAGACGTTGATGTAAATCCATCAAGCTCGTAGCCAGTTGATCCCACTGAGCATCATCTGTACTAGCATGTGCCAAGAAATCCTTAAGTGCGTTCAATGCTGGTAGGCCGCTGCGCACATATTCCAACTGCGCTTGGCGACTCATGCCACGACTGGCCGTTTGCATGGCGTATGAATGACCAGATCCTGCTAGATTTGATTGCCAACCTGCTTGACGCTGTTGCAAGATTTCTTTGATACGGTCATGCTCAGAAAAAATACTGTGCTCCATCACTTCTTTGAGCAAATCAATCGCTTCAGGCTTACGATTTAGCGCACGCGTTGCTACAACAAAGTAGCTGCTAATCGCTTGGCTATCATCGACGTTGGTACGTTGGCTGATACGTGCAGTCACACCAGAAGAATGCGCTGCCTGCTTGGCTTGCATCTCATGAGCACTGAGCGTGTCAGTACCTAGCTCAGACAATAGACTTAAATAAATAGGTAGTAATGGATGATTGATCACATCATTAACTGGTAGCTCATCTGCGCTCGCATTACCGATGGCCTCAGTAAGCGGAACAATCACTTGATAGTAATAAATGCCATTAGTGCCAGCTTCATACTCAAATAGCGTGCTGTCTTGCCCGCTCAAACGCACCTGCTTTTGCGTGCCTTCTTTAAAGCTGATATCCGTTGGTACGTCTTCTAGACCTACTTTTGGTAACAAGCTTAAATCATCTGGCGCAGCTTGACGTGCAGCCAAATCTAAGGCTTGTTGCTTTAAAATAGCCTTGTCATCAGCAGTCAAATCCATCGCGATAGTATCCAAACGAGTCTGCTCAGCTGCTGCCAAACGGGCTGTTTTTTCGCTATCAGGGGTCATCGTCACGCGTACGCGATGCTGATTGTCCAATAGATGCGTTTTAATCAAGTTCGGTAGCCACTGCGGATCGACGACTTGCTCACGTAGCCACTGTAGATGCTCATCCACTTCCCAAACGTCGATAGGGTTGCCATCATGAATGGCGGTACTAAAGCCCTCTAGCATCAGGTTTAGACCATAAGGAATGCTATCGCCACCAATGTGACGCTGATCAATTTCAATCTGATGCAAAATAGTTTCGATTGTCTCATCATCAACTGGTGAATTTGCCACTTCGGTCAGCAAATCAATAATGCCCTGCTCGACCGCTTCGGCATGCTCAGGGTTAGAGCCGCGCAGACCCGTATAAAAGACCATCTCATAATGACTGTCATCAAGACCCAATAGTGGACTTGGCGCCTTACCTAGTGGATGGCTGTCAAGATAAGCACGCAATGGCGAGCCTGCATGCTCAATCAATACACCTTCTAATAGACGCAATGCCAAACGCTGCTTAGGATCGGTAATCGATGGTAGTAACCAAGCAACCACATGATGCGTCTGATCTGGGCCTGCTTCGTCAGCAGTATAAGTATCGACCGCACTGATTGGTGCAGACAAACGCTGTTCTGGACGCGATACATGCTTTTTGCCTACTTCAAACTGAATCAAGGCATCTTCATGAATTTTGACTTGCGTCTCAGCAACAGGGATATTACCGAAGCTCATGATGACACTGTTTGACGGATGATAATGACTCTGGTGAAACTCGGTCAGCTCAGTATGCGTTAAGTCAGGGATATCAGCAGGATCGCCGCCTGAGTTATAATGATAGGTCGTCGTTGGGAACAGATGATGAGCAACCGTATGATATAGCTGATCAATCTCGCCACTCATCGCGCCTTTCATTTCATTAAACACGATACCCTTAAACTGCGGCTTATCATTTTCATCAAGCTCTACACGGATGCCTTCTTGGGCAAAATCGAGCGGATGGATATTTGGGAAAAACGACGCGTCTAGATAGACAGCAAGCAAGTTAAAGTAGTCATTTTTGTTTTGCGTGGCATACGGATAGGCCGTCCAATCAGCGGCGGTCATCGCATTCATAAACGTATTTAACGAACGTTTAATCATTGAAAAGAACGGATCACGTACTGGGAACTTGTTCGAACCACATAATGCCACGTGCTCTAAGATATGCGCCTCGCCTTTTGAATCCATTGGCTGGGTGCGAAAACCGACCAAAAACGCATTTTCATCACTTGGATGGGCCAGATGATAATGCATCGCTCCTGTTTTTACATGCTGACTGATCAGCACATCCATCGATAGCGCCTCAATATGGCGATGCTCAATCAGCTCAAATGCTGGATGCAAGGTTAAATCAGCAGTAAATGGCGTGTCCGTCATAGTTATCCTTATCGCTTATTATGCGTATAGTGCCCTGACTGTCAGGGAAAATAGAGTAATAAATTGGCTAAAAAAGAGTTGGCTTAGCGCTATTAGTGGGGCTGCGACATGGATAAGTCAAGGCAGCAGTCATGCAATAATCCACCACATAATCTACGCGGCTATCAACTTTAGCTATTAAAGCCTTATAGTTACAAATTTATAAATATCCACAATTTTATTATGGATTTATCGCTTAACAAAGAAGTCCTGCACTGCTACTATAAAGTTAACTATTAACAGGAGTGGAGTACTTTATGAGCTACCAACACGTTTTACTGGTCACTGACTTGCTGTCTGATGCGGACAAAGTGGCGCTAAAAGCCAAACGTATTCTCGCAGGCTCTCCTGAAGCCAGACTGTCTGTCTTGCATATAGTCAAGGATGACATGGTGCGCTTCGGTTACGAGCTCGTGCCGTCCTCTAGCCTCTCGGGTGATGTCGATAGTGAAAAGTGGCAAGAAGCACGGGCTAAATTAGCGCAATTTTTGGCACGTAACGAGCTAGAAGCAATCAACTCTGAGGTCACCGCTGCCATCTCTAATAGCAAAGGTATCATTAACTATTGCCGTGAAAAAGAGGTCGATTTACTTATCATTGGACGTCATGAGCGCCATGGTATTGCGGCTTGGTTGGTAGGAGCCACTGCCGACAGTATCTTGCCAAATGCCCCTTGCGACAGCTTAGTGGTGAAGCTTGATCAGCCTGTCTTGGAATAATTGGCATCGCTCTAATCCGCTGCTAAAGACGACAAGCTTTACTTAACAGCGCCCTAGAGTAGTGCTATAGTAAATACTATCTGACATGAGGAAGACGCTATGAGTTACGAACATATTTTACTGGTCACCGACTTACTCTCTGATGCAGATATAGTCGCCCAAAAGGCCAAGCGCATCGTCGAAAACCGTCCAGGCTCTAAGCTATCTGTTTTGCATATTGTCAAAGACACCATGGTTGGCTTTGGCTACGAGCTGGTACCCGCCTCTAGTCTATACGATGAGATTGATGATGAACGCTGCCAAGAAGCGCGTGCAAAGCTGGCGCAATTCCTTGAACGCAATCAGCTAAATGCAGCAACGTCGGAAGTCACGACTGCCATTTCTAGCAGTGAAGGTATCGTCAGCTACTGTCATAAACACGATGTCGACCTATTGGTCATCGGTCGTCATAAGCGTACTGGTATCGCTGCATGGATCAGTGGCGCAACTGCGGATAATATCTTGCCCAATGTACCTTGCGACAGCTTTGTAGTGCGACTGGACAAGCCTGTTTCAGCATAACAATATGCTTCGATTGTCTTATCTAATATCAAGCATATCTTAAACAAAAAAGCGTAGCGTAACTTTTGACGCTGCGCTTTTTTATGGCTAATAGATTTTAAGTTCATCCAGTCTTATCGTTTAACCTTGTTGAATAATATCTATAAAGGTTTGCCAAATGGGGCTTTGGTGCCGAGCTTTGTGCCAGACCAGCCACCATGTCCTTGATAGATCAATTCCCGCTACATTTACCTGTACTAGCTCACCTTTCGCGAGTTCCGTCTCAATCACATGCTGCGATAGACAACCAAGACCAATATCTGTACTCACCATATGCTTGATGGCCTCGGATTGATGTATGGCCTTTACCACTTCTGCATTGGGTAGATACTTAAGCAATTGCTCGTCGATAATCTGCCGTGTGCCCGACCCTGCCTCACGTACCAATAGCGGCAACTGCGCTAACTGATTAATACTCAGCTGATAGTAGTCCTTATCTTCGCTATAGGTAGCCACATTCTTTAGCCACTTGCTATCACGCTTGGCAAATATCACTAGCGTATCGGTACGCCATTCGCGCTGCTCAATAACTTTCATATCTATCGGACGCGGCACTCCTTCTACCAGCGCGATATCGATATTTAGTTGCTCAACCTCGCTCACTACCTCTTGCGTATTAGCGATATACATATCGACATTAGCATCGGGTAGCGCTTCATATAGCTTGCCAAGCAATGACGGCAGCACGTAGTTGCCGATAGTAGTACTGGCACCGATATGAATCTGTCCTGCTTGATATTGATGATAATGCTCAAGCGTGAGCGACTGACCCAAAATCGCCTGTGCCTGTATATAAATAGGATGAGCGTTGGGATGCTGATTGAGCCGGCGACCGACGCGCTCAAATAGTGGCATCTGTAGTCTAGACTCTAACTCTGTCAACGCGCTACTGACTGCTGATTGTGATAAGTGCAGCTCCTCACTGGCGCGACTGGTGCTACCTGTCTGATAAATACTGACAAAAACAGCGAGCTGCTTAAGCGTAATCTTTGGCACTGTCTGCACAGATTTTTTCATGATATCAATAATACCTTATGTCATTTTTTAGCTTGTCTTGTTCAATATGCATGTCTTTCATTGCAGCTTATACGCGGCATATCGACTTCTATCATAATCTCTAACCTAAAAAATCGATAGTTTATATCTCATTAATCTGTTTTTATTATAAATGCAGTGGGCATATACTGTCTATTCATAAGCTTATGCTTATCTTAATATAAGTAATAGGATGCCGCGTCATGCACACACTTGTCCAATCAGTCAGCAACTCCGTTCATAACTATACTCCCAATCACCGTCACTTAACGGGATTGGTAGTTGTTCTGATTGGTAGTTTGTTTTGCTTATGGTTGGACAGCAGTTTGGATATCTGGTCAAACGGACGTATCGTCGGCTTGTCCTCTTTAACGCTAGCGATATTGCTAGGCATGATATTAGGCAATACTATCTATCCCAAATTCGCTGAACGTTTAAACGGTGGCGTTTGCTTTGCCAAAGGTCAAATCTTGCGACTTGCAATTATGTTTTATGGGTTTAAGTTAACCATGACACAAGTTGCGAGCGTCGGTATGCCAGCGATTATGAC
The DNA here is from genome assembly GCF_050268165.1 of Psychrobacter sp. NPDC078631. Lineage (NCBI taxonomy): Bacteria > Pseudomonadati > Pseudomonadota > Gammaproteobacteria > Moraxellales > Moraxellaceae > Psychrobacter > Psychrobacter sp. NPDC078631. The sequence goes on from NZ_JBNNGG010000003.1 coordinate 453,662, forward strand.
TGACGCGCTGGTACTAACGTCAACCTTTTTGCTGACCTATTGGTTAGGTACTAGATGGTTAAAAGTCGATAAAGAAACGGTTATCTTGATTGGCTCAGGGGCAAGTATTTGCGGTGCTGCTGCCGTCATTGCCGCAGAGCCTGTGGTCAACGCGCAGGCCCATAAAGTCACTGTCGCCGTGGCAACCGTGGTGGTGTTTGGCACTATCGCGATGTTGCTATATCCTTTTTTATATCATCTTGGTTGGTTACAACCTTGGCTAAGCGCCCAGCAGTACGGCATGTACACTGGCTCAACCGTCCATGAAGTAGCGCAAGTCGTAGTCGCAGGTAATGCAATTAATACCGAGATTGGTGATACCGCTGTCGTGACCAAGATGATACGCGTCATGATGCTCGCGCCTTTCCTGCTTGTATTATCGTTTGCGCTAACTAAAGATCGCACCGTAGATAGTGCGGCTGTAGAAGAAGATAATAAAGACGAGACAGCGTCATTTATGACTCGTGTTAAACAAGTCAAAGTACCATGGTTTGCGTTTATCTTTATCGGCATTGTGTTGATACATACTTGGGTGCCGATGTCTGAGAGTATCGTACGCAGTATGGTGATGCTAGATGATGTACTACTGACGATGGCTATGTTTGCGCTAGGTTTGACCACTCATTTGAGTGCGATCAAGCAAGCTGGCGTTAGACCCCTTATCTTAGGTGCTATTATGTTTGGTTGGTTGATACTGGGCGGTGGTCTGATTAATATCGGCATTAGCTTTATATAATAATTCGACTGTTCATTCTTAACTGCTGATGTCATTGCACAATATAAAAGGCCTCCAACTATCTATAGTCGGAGGCCTTTTTGCATCTTTTATTTGGTCTAATATGATTGGCTAAAACTTTTAATCTTGGACTAGTACTGACTTTAATACCAGTACCTTAAATACCAGCCTCTCAAGTACTAATGCTTTAAACACTAATGCTGTAAATACCAAGTCTCTAAATGCTAAAACATAGACGAAAAAAAACGAACCCGAAGGTTCGCTTTTCTACATCTATTCATCTATCTGTCTATAAAGACAAATTAGATAGCAACGATGTTATGTGCTTGTGGGCCTTTTTGGCCTTGAGTTACAGTGAACTCAACTTCTTGGCCTTCAGCCAAAGTTTTGAAACCTGAACCAGTGATTTCGCTGTAATGAGCAAAAACGTCTGCGCCAGTTTCTGGAGCGATAAAACCAAAGCCTTTAGCTTCGTTGAACCACTTAACTGTACCTTTTTGAACGTCTGACATAGTATAATCCTACTTTTAAATTTATTAATGGTCTAGTGACCGGTAACGCTTGCAAATAGCTACTGAACGATAAATATTAAAACGAAGGATTATAACTAATACTACGAGGTAATGATTTGGTGCAGAACTGCTCTTAAGCTTGGGCGTATTATAAGGGGTACATCCCAGTATCGCAAGTCTTATCTCATGTTTCGTGTAACCAGAGCCGTTTATTGGCTGATTTTGGCGCAAATTGCAACGGATTTAGGCATTTGGTAAACGGAACAAATATATCGCTACCCCACTACAGACAGCGGCTACCGCCCATGCTATCCACATCATATCGGCAGGCAAACGATAAAATAACATAATTGTCGATGCTGCCATCATAACAGTCGCTAAACACTTGGCATAAAGCGGAACGGCATGATTCTCCTCCCAGTCACGGACGAATTTGCCAAAGTATTTATGATTAATCAGCCAAAAATGAAAGCGTCGAGAACTACGCGCCCAGCAGCCTGCTGCTAGCAAGATAAAAGGCGCGGTGGGCATCACTGGCAACAATATACCGATAATACCTAAGATAAAAAACAACCAACCAAGCGTCAAAAAGGTCCAACGTAGCATTGGGCTGTTGGATTGATCGGTCTTGGGTCGGTAATAGAACGCTTTTTTATTATCGGTCATATAAGTTGTCGGTCGTGTAAGTTATCAGTTATGCTAAATGTCAATTGTTTAGAGTAGCGCCTATTATATAAGCAGCGGCATAGAAGGCTAATCATGCAATATCACTCGTCTGTGCACAAGACTATTTATATAAGGTTTTTGCTATTGATAAGTATGTTTGGTTAGTAATTGGGTAAGCACTAATAATAAATGCTGCACTCTTTTATTAATCCGTCGCTAAAAATAACTATCAGTAGCCGTGGTAGACAACAGCTATCATAAAGAGCGGTTAACGAACACCAATCATCACCTGTCATTGTCGTGCTTGATACGCTTGCATCCCATCTTGTAAGTCGTCTATGATGACGCAGTAACTATCGATGATATCCATGAGCAGTACTGATCAAAAATAATGCCATACCAATCAATCTTGTCGGGGTGCTTTGATTTAACGCTGTAGACACAGCCTACATCATCGCTGAGACACACCCGTGAACCTGAAGCAGTTAGCACTGACGTAGGAAACAAGCGTGACACGCCCTCAGAGGTCTATAAATAAGAGCAGTCTATAGATGATGTACTGGTGATAACCATATCAAACGCCGAGCATCTGACAGTTAGCATCGAGACCTCGCCTTTCTTATTTGGCCTTTCTTGTTTTGCCTTAATCGTATCAGTCTGATTGTTTCCCATACCTAAAAAGGAAACAACCATGCAACCGACCACCAAACTTACTCTGACCCTCGAATGGTTTTTAAACCCTGATCATCTGCCCTTTATCGCGGGTGTGATCACAGGCGCATACGAGCAAGCAGGTCTTGATATTACTATCATCGAGCCTGACGATCATTATGATGGCTTTGCAGAATTACAGAACCAAAGTATCGATCTGCATGTGAATGAGCCGATTCATCTGTTTGAGCATTACGCGCCGAATTTGCGTGCGCTTGGCTGTTTTTTTGAGACCGATGGCGGCATATTGATGCAGCAGTCTAGTATGGATAAGCTCAAAAACAATCAACCGATTCGCATCTGCACCCCTGCCGCTGAAGAAAAAACCAATCGCATTGGCTTTGAGATATTGGCGCGTTATGCCAAAAAAAATGGCTTTGCTATCAGCCGTGACAATGTGACTTTTGTGCAAAAAGACTTTTATCATATAAAAAACCTGCAAGAGGACCCAAGCCTCGATGGCGCATGGCTATGCTTTTATAACTTTGAAGGCGTTGAAGCGACTCATGAAGGATTGGACTTTACGTTTATCGATCAGCATCTGTCACCTTATCCGAACTTTTCGGCGTTAGAGATTCTGACTACGGATGAGATCTATAGCGCGAAAAAGGAAGCGATAGATATCTTTATCCAAGTGACCAACCAGATGACAGAGCTGTGCAAAAACGAGCCAGAGACTGCTCACCGTATGTATTATGACTATAGTAAAACCGAAGCCGATACGCTGATGGATGCCATTATTGATAATACACTGAGCAGATTGCTCACGCCAATCAAGCCTGATGCAAATAAATGGGAAGAACTGCGCAAGATGCTAGCCGAAATCGATATCGTGACCTTGACTGATGAGCAATATCAATCGCTTTGGGCGCTGTAGGTATTCTAGAAGTTAAGATATTTTGAACTATAAAAAACCGCCATAGTATTTGCTATGGCGGTTTTTTATTTAGCTGTAATCGAATAATGAGGTTAGCGCAGTCATATTTTTATAGTGAATTGACTATGCCTAGTTGCTTGGCTTCTTTTAGCCACATTGGAAACTCTTCTAGCATGTTTTCATACAACGCTTCTTCGCTAATGTCGTCCAAGTCATCTAATTCAAAAAAGTCGCAATTATCAATTACGCGCCCTGTCATGTCGTCTAATTTCTTAAGAATGCCATAACCGCGACCACCCAGTCCCACAAATTGCCAAAATATCGGTAGTTTCGCCGCTTCCGTCATGACTCTGGTGATACCGCGATTGTCATTCACCCCACCATCACTGATGAATAGCACGTAGATAGGCACATCTAGGCCGTCTTTTTGATAAAACTCCGTCACGGCTTTCATGACTTCTGCTTCGTTATTCACACGTGGGCCAAGTGCCCATTTGCGCCAGCCGCCATGAGCGTTGTTGATAAAACCGTCATAATTGCTCAGTCCAATCTCGCCCAAATACTGCGGATCTCGGGCAAACGCCCAGCAGTCTAGTGCTTGGTCGTCATCGAAGTTCACTGCCAATGGCAATATGCGATTGACTACCTCTTGCACGCGGCCTTTTTTGTACTGTCTATTCATTGAACCTGAGGCATCTAACACCAACGCTACCTTTGCGGTTAATTGCTGCAATTGGCGTTTCTCAAGCGATATCGTGGCTTTTTTGGCCAGATTGACCAGTTTTGGCGCTTTGTCTAGCATGACCTTCTCTAACGACGGTTTTGCTTGCACTGGCGTTGCGGTCACATCTGCTTGTGAGCTGCCCTCTTCTACGTCACCACCGAAATGCTGCACGATGGCAGCAAGTCCACCATTAAATCCTTGCGCGACGTTGGATACTCGCCAAACGCCACTTTTACGATACAGCTGCATCAACATACTGGCTTGCTGCTGGGCAAAATCTGCTGCTTGATACTCTGCCTGTGCCTTTTGCGACTGCTGCCAAATGCCAATCTCTAGCGATTGAATTTGATTGAGCGGGGTGTCGGCTGATAATACAAAAAACAAGCTGTCTATATTCGCAGCCAGTTTGGATAAGTTGACCTCAAACTCGGCTTGGATGCCTTTATTCGCCGTTGGCTGCGACTCATAATGCGTGAGCTTGATTTGCCCGCATGGTGAGGTTGGCTGATTATAAAACACCATGTAATCATCATTGATCAGTTTGCCCGCTGCGTCTAAGGCAAAGCAGCTGATGTCCATCTCTATTGGGCTTTGGCGAGTAAATTTGAGCGTGATGGGTGCGGTATCATCAATAGCAAGATTGCTTAAAGGCGCGCGTTGTCCGACGGTGAGATGGTTCATGGTGTTCCTTACGTTAAAGTGTTATTCCTTTAAAGATAATAGACTAATTACTGACATTAAAAAACCGCTACAGTATTTGCTGTAGCAGTTCTTTTACTTGGCAGTATGACAATTTGGTTCTAGAATCTTAATCGCTATTTCTCTTATGTGAGTTTTTATAGTTAAATCCAGGAGGTACGCTTTTAAAGGTGTTTGTTGATATAGAAGTATAACCTGTTTTGCCAAACTGAAAATCTCTCAGCTTAGATATATCAACAGTAGTTTTTAATACACATTCATTTTCACCACCCTTTAGATACAACATCTTCTTAAGTTCTGTTTTAGATGGTCGCAATACACAAGAGCCACCATATTGGGATGTGTTTACCTGCACAACGTAACAATGCAGATCTCGAACTACAGACTCCATAATATGATCATAATAATTAGTATCAGAATTGAAAACAGAGGCAACCAGTAAGTCTATTTCATTTTTAAATATAGCTCGATGATTAATATCAGCTAGCTCATAGCAATTGTAGGTAGCTAAAGATACTCCTCTCCATTTGACCTTATGGTAACAACTTACTTTATTCAAACTAAAAGGTTCTATAGGAGATTTTAAATGGTATTCATTAATCAATCTATCTTCTCTAGGTGAATAATGGTTTTTAAGCCTTGCCGTAAAAATATTCTTTCTGTAGCGCTTTACTCCCTCAATATAAGGTAAAGACTCAATCATTAAGTTATACGCTATTTTGTTTTTTGATACCCAATGTTCTAAGCCAAATATAACTCCTATATTTCTTGTTCTGGAAAAGGATATAATATACGGTAGCCAGAGCACAGGTACACTGACCTCAGGAAGAACCAGCAGATCACATTCATTTCTTTTAGCTGACTCTAAAATATTTTTTAATTTATTCCATCTTTTGATAGATATGTTAGGTGCTTGATCATCCTTAAGATTTATATATATATCCGATTCATCAATTCTTATATTAGCTATGCCAACACCAATTTCACCCAACTTACTATTATCGGGTAAGTTCACATCTACGATTTTTAGAGAGTTACTCGATAAATTAGGATTAGTTTCAACCTTAATACTATCTAGAGTGAAACCATATTGATAGGCATCTTTACATCCTTTGAAATATTGTTCAAAGTCAAAAGCAATCTCGTTTTCGCGCCCTTCTGGAGAAGAGTTTATTTTCTCTAACAGTTTCAACAATTGAAGCTCATCAAAGTTAATAAATCTTGGAGAGTATTCCACCTTATTCTTATCAATCTCTAGATCTGTAGAAGTAAGTATCTTATCTTGATTTATAAAGCTCCCACGATAACTACTATAGTTTATTAAAGGCCATACAACCAAGTCATGATTAAAAATATTACTAACTTTAAATTTTTGTGCTAGCGCCTCTTCTGGGGGTAAAAGCAGTGAAATATCAACAAAACTAATCTCTTTTCCCATCCTCGAAAAATTCACAGTTGGTGCTTTTGCTAGGTGAAAGCATATATTATTATACGCTTCAAGAGATTCGATAAGGCTGTTACGGTATCTTTCATCTTCTATATCAAGATAAGCCTTACTCGAAGTCGAAATTATTTCCAAATCTATTATACTTTTAAGTTCTAGGGCTTCTGTCAATCTATTATTGACAAAAAGATATTCATATATTTTATGCCAAAAACCATAAAATCTTAATATGTTAAAACCTTTAAAAAGATGTTTTATCTTATAATAAATATCGGTTGAGTTATTAAACCCACAAAGTTTATTTGCTAAAATATGGCTATTTAAAAAATTCAACAGTTCTCTTTTGTTTTCTGTTACACCTATTAAACTCTTTAAATGGTCTTCCTCCTGACTATACAAGGCCTTATAAGCGAAAAAATCTAAATCCTCATCAATATGGCTATTATGAAAACTAATTATACTAGTTTTTGAATCCAATTCTTTCTTCAAGAACTTCAGTCCTGCCTTGCTATCATCTTTCCCAAAATGTTGTAAAACCACTTTCTTCATTTGAATTTTTGGATTATCTAAGTTTATTGATCCAGTTAGACAAACCGTCAATTCGCTTCCTTCAAACTTTATCAACTTACCTAGATATCTATAGATAAAGTTCTTTATTGTATCTTCAGAAGACAGTATTGGTTTTTTAAAAACCATTAAAATATCATCTACATATCTTCCATAATACGAAGGTCTAACAACTTCGGAAATATGTTCATCAAAGCGCTTTAATGCATAATTACCTAATATCGATGAGCTAACAAAACCGATTGGAAGAGTATTTTTATTACAATTATTTTTACTTGATCCTAATCCAAGGCTTTGTCTCCTCAAAGAATTATAAGACTTTAAAACATCTTCTAACATTAGAGTTAAATTTTTGTATTTATTTTCTGGTAGGTTCCTAAAATCTATATCCAAATTATAGTAGAAAGACTTTATATCTAAAGATAAAATTGCTACATCTTCGTTGTTCTCGGATATAGAAGCTGCTTGCTTAACAGCTTTTCTTCTCCAATGGTCATATTGAGTAAAGTAGTATTTATATATCTTATTTGATTTATATTCTGACGTATGATTTGTAATAAAACTTTTAGCGTCTTTTGATAATCTATTCCCATAACAATCGTCAGATAAAGAGTTATCTAACTCACTACCCGCCAATAAAGACCAGAGAACATCAAGTAAATGAAACTCTATAGGAGCATCAATTATAAAGTTACAGCCTTCAAATTTATATCTTTCCTTCGAATTATTATTCGTATAAAAATTTTCTTCTTTATAACTATCCTTCTCGTCACTAACCTCTAGAAACCTTTTTGGTAAATATCTGACCTCAATTTTATTTAATAGTGCAGTAAACTCTTCAGACTCTAAAAAATTTTCATTATTTATTTTCTCGGAGAAATTCTGAAAAAAATCCTCCAATAGTGAGTAGTTAAGATTAGGATAGTGCGCAGACTTATTATTTCTTTCTCGACATTGTGCGAACTCGAACTCTGCAACTCTTTTCTTTATAAACAAATTGTATTTTTCATTATATGCATACGTTTTCAAATACTTGTATGCTTTTCCTACCATTTCAGCTGTTATATTCACATTCAAGTCCTTGTGGAGCACTACTATTTATTTACACATCCCTGTGCATTGGATTAATTAAATCTAAACCAGTCAATAAATTCTCACAAATTCTTTAACTGCTCCATTTGCGCCGTCATCGCGGTCAACTGCCCTTCTAGCTCAGCCAGTTTCGCCTTCTCAGCATCGACTACTTCCGCAGGTGCTTTACTGACAAAGCCTTCATTGCCTAGCTTACGCGCGATGCCTTCGGATTGTCCTTTCAACTTATCATATGACTTACCTAGACGTGCCAGCTCAGCCGTAGGATCGATTAGCCCTTTCATCGGTACGAGTACCCGTAGCTGACCGACCATGCTTGATGATGACAATGGCACATCATCGCCTTCTTTGACGATCTCTAAGCTCTCGACTTTGGCAAGCGCTTTGAATTGGTTTTTGATACGTGAGAGACGCGCTTCTTCATCGCTAGAGGCGTTTTGGAGTAGCACTGGCAGACGTACCGCGTTACCCAGTTTCATCTCACCACGGATGTTACGGACGCTCGCGATGAGTTCTTGTAGCCACGCCATATCCGCTTCAGTCTGCTCACTGATTTGGCTGGCATCGGTCTGTGGATAGTCAGCGACCACGATGCTGTCGGTGTTTTTACGACCCAGTAGCGGCGCGATAGTCTGCCATATTTGCTCAGTCAGATACGGCATGATTGGATGGGTGAAGCGTAGCGCAGTCTCTAGTACGTGCAGCAGCACATAGCGAATTTGCGCTTTACGCTCGTCCGATACCGAGTCATCATTTAGGCTGGCTTTGGCAAGCTCAACGTACCAATCACAGTACTCATTCCAGATGAACTCATAGATATCTTGACTGACCATATCTAAACGATACTGAGCGAAATGCTGATGAATGTCTTTGATGCTAGAGTTCAGACGACTCATGATCCATTTTTCTGGTAATTCCCAAACGTCAGGGTTTGCCATTTGATCGATAGGCTTGGCGTTGCTGTCACCATCGACACAGTTCATGAGTACAAAACGGCTGGCGTTCCAGATTTTATTACAGAAGTTGCGATAGCCCTCGACACGCTTTAGATCAAAGTTGATATCGCGACCAGTACTGGCTAATGAGGTAAAGGTAAAGCGCAGTGCGTCCGTACCATAAGCTGGGATGCCTTCTGGGAACTCTTTACGCGTTTGCTTCTCAATCTTGGCCGCGTCTTTTGGATTCATCATATTGCTGGTGCGTTTTTCTACCAGTGCTTCTAGCTCAATACCGTCAATCAGATCAATCGGATCTAAGACGTTACCTTTTGATTTTGACATTTTTTGACCATTGCCATCACGTACCAGACCATGCACATAGACGGTCTTAAACGGTACTTGCGGCGTGCCATCTTCGTTTTTCACGAAGTGCATGGTCATCATGATCATGCGGGCAACCCAAAAGAAGATAATGTCAAAACCTGTCACGAGCACGCTGGTCGGGTGGAAGGTGTCCATCACGCGTGGATCGGCGTTGACGTCTGCCCAGTCAAGCGTACTGAACGTCCATAGACCAGAGCTGAACCACGTATCGAGTACGTCATCGTCCTGGCGCAGTTTTACATCGTCGCTTAGGTTGTATTTGCTACGTACTTCAGCTTCATCACGGGCGACATAGATTTCACCTGTCGCATCGTCATACCATGCAGGGATACGATGTCCCCACCAGAGTTGACGGCTGATGCACCAGTCTTGTAGATCCGTCATCCACGCCATATACATGTTTTTGTACTGCGCAGGGACGAACTCAATGCTGCCGTCTTCTACTGCGTCAATCGCAGGCTTGGCAAGCTCTTTAACCGCGACATACCACTGATCGGTCAACCACGGCTCAACGATCGTACCACCACGCTCAGCACGCGGGGCTTTTAGCGCGTAGTCTTCGATGTCTTCTAGCCAGCCTTGCTCGCCTGCCTGCTCTACAAGGAACTTACGCGCAGCGAAACGCTCAAGTCCTGCGTATTCGCTCGGCGTGGTCTCTAATTCAGGCTCACGTGTTTGCAAATCAGGATAAACTTCCATCGCTGGCAAAATATTGGCGCGCTCATCAAGAATATTAATCAATGGCAAGCTGTGACGACGACCTAGCTCATAGTCATTAAAATCATGTGCTGGAGTAATTTTGACACAGCCTGTACCGAAGTCTTTTTCGACATAATCATCAGCAACGATAGGCACGACACGGCCAGTGATTGGCAAGGTAATGGTTTTGCCGACTAAATGTGCATAACGCTCATCGCTAGGATTAACGGCGACAGCGGTATCACCAAGCAAAGTCTCAGGACGTGTGGTGGCAACGACCAGATAGTTTTTACCATCTTGAGTCGTTAGCTCTGTATCCGTGAAATGATAGCGGAAATGCCATAGACTACCTTTTTCGTCGTGGTTTTCTACTTCTAAATCAGACAATGCCGTTTGGAACTTTGGATCCCAGTTCACCAAACGCTTACCACGATAGATCAAACCATCATCAAATAGACGAACGAACACTTCTTTTACCGCGTTAGACAGACCGTCATCCATGGTAAAGCGCTCACGCGACCAGTCAACCGAGCTGCCCAAACGGCGAATTTGGCTGGTGATATTGCCGCCCGACTCTTCTTTCCATTCCCATACTTTATCGATGAAATCTGCACGCGTCATATCACGGCGCTTGATACCTTGCGCTTCCAGACGACGCTCAACGACCATCTGGGTGGCGATACCCGCATGATCCGTACCTGGTTGCCACAGCGTATTGTCGCCATCCATGCGGTGATAACGAGTGAGCGCATCCATGATTGCGTTATTAAAACCATGACCCATGTGTAGCGAGCCGGTGACGTTTGGCGGTGGCAGCGCAATAGAAAACGACTCGTCTTTGTCAAAAGTCGGCTGAAAATAGCCGCTTTCTTCCCAGCCTTGATACATACCTGCTTCAACTTCCGCAGGGTTATAGGCGCTCTCTAATTGGCTTAGCGCCGCTTGGATCGACTGGGTCAGATTGGTTTTCGCATTGCTATCAATGCTGGTATCGGTATTAGGATTGCTCATAATAGGGTGATCTTATTGTTGATAATGAATGTGGTCAAAATGAGATAGCGTAAAACGCTATAAAAACAGGAAAAATAGTTGATAGTGTGATTTTAACGCAGATAGGCAGATTTTGTTAGATGGTAAGACAATTTATAAAGCCTGAAGGCGATTTATTACCCAAATTGTTAATCAATTAACAACAGCAATCAGAAGAATGAGAAATATAATAGAGATTACTTATGCAGCAAAATCATTAGCCTATAACCAGCGAGCCAACCGTGTCCCAAGATACCGAGCATGACCATGATTCTCAGGCTAATCGACCAAACGATGAGCGTACAAATGCGAGTACCACTACTCCTGTGCCTGAAGATGGCGATACACCAAAAGAAAGCGGCAGCCCTTCTAAAGACATTGAGGTAGATAATGACGCAGACGACACTACAGACAGTCATGCAAACGAAACTTCAGATAGTGACGCAGACGAACCTATTAAAGCCACCGAAGACTTAGAAAACGATGACTTACCAGAAGAAATCAGCGACGAAGACAAAGAAACCATCAAAAAGGTCGCCAGTGATGACAATCTAAGCCAAGCGAAAAGCTACGCCAGTATCTTAGTCGAGCAAGTTATCCACGCAAAAGAAACCTTTGAGCGTTCACTTGGCTCGCTATTTACCAGCGCCTTTACGGCTGGGCTAGAGATTGGCATCAGCTTTTTTATGATTTTATCAGCGTTTGCCTTGCTCAATGACGTGATACCAAGTCGCTATGCCATGGTGCTGTCGTCACTGCTGTATCCAATCGGCTTTATTATCGTGGTGATTGGTCAATCGTTATTATTTACAGAGCAGACCTCCCTCTTGAGCCTGCCTGTCTTAAATAAAATTGAGCCGCTGCACAAACTGCTGCGGCTATGGGGTATCGTCATCGCTGGCAATATCGTTGGCGGCTGTATCTTTGCAGCATTAATGATTGGTTTAGGACTGCATATGCATCTGTTTACAGACCATGCTATCGATGTCTATGCCGAGCATATCTTAGGTTTTGAGTGGTGGGTTATCTTTGGCAGCGCCGTGCTAGCAGGCTGGATGATGGGCGTGGCCGCATGGCTGGTGACCTCCGCACGAGATACGCTTAGCCGTATCGTACTGGTAACGCTTATCACTGGCAGTATTGGGTTTTTAGGTTTGCATCATAGTATCGTGGGCAATATCGAGGTATTTTCAGCACTGCTATATGGCAATACCGTCAGTCTTTGGCGCTATTTGGTATTTTTAGTCGTGGTACTGGTGGGTAATACGGTCGGCGGCGTGGTATTCGTCGCGGTACTCAAAAACCGTACATTCTTATTCGAAATTGAAAAAGTCAAAGAGCAAGCCGCTGAGGCAAGAGCGAAAATGGACAGACGAAGATTCTAGATTTGAGCCAAAACTGGCTTGAATTAAAACGAGCACTAAACACAAAAACCCATAACCAGCTTCATTATACAAAGCGAATTATGGGCTTTTTTTATTGCATCCTACATTGCTGCTTGTTTGCCAATACTGTCTCAACTGGCGCAACAATGCGTTACTACGGTTATCCTAAACCTCTTACATTCTACGTGCTGCCAATACGCTATTTTCTATCTCGGTTCTTTTGGCTTTATTATGCTGGGCAGTAAATACTCTGACCATGATACCGGCGGTCAAGAACATGATTAGTGTATAAATGGCTGGCGTCATCGACATCTTATAGTTAGCTAACAGCGTCAATGCCATAAACATTGAAAGCGTACTGTTTTGTAAGCCGACTTCCATAGTAATCGAGCGTCTTTGTGCATGGTTTAGACCGAACCATTTACTGGTGTAATAACCAAGCGCCATCGTCGATACGTTCAATATCAATGCCACAGGGCCAGTAGCGATTAATGCTTCAACGATAATGTCTCGTTGCACATAGCTTAAGAAAAGTACCAAGAAGCTCAAAAATATCACGCCAAAACGAGACACCATTACCTGTCCCTTATCGGCAGCGTTAGGCGCATAGCGTTTGATCAACATACCAATACTGACGGGTAAGATAGTCAGAGCAATTAGGCTGATCATGGTCTTGACCACTGGTAACTGAAACTCACTACCCGCACCCATGAAGTATACGAGCGAAAAACTGAGGACGATAGGAATGGTAAATACGGTAATGACACTAGCAATAGCGGTCATGGTGACCGAAAGAGCGACGTCACCTTTGGCTAAATAGGTAAATAGATTCGATGTCGTGCCACCAGGACACAGTACCAGCAACATAACCCCAACGGCATACTCTGGCTCGAGAGACATAGTGGTTGCCAAAGCAAAACCTACCAATGGTAAAAATATTAGCTGATTGGTCAAGCCTATGGCGACTGCTTTAGGGTATTTGACGACTCTCTTAAAGTCATTGGTAACTAAGGACAATCCCATTCCCATCATAATCAAAAAGATACTAATGGGAATGACTTTTGCATTTATAAACGTGACTAACTCAACACCTTCCATAACTACATCCTTGTAGATAGAGCCCTTACACGGGCAGGTTTATGACAACCTCGTCATGCTCAATCAGCCAATCCTGCTGATATCTTGGGTAAAAGCTACCGACGTTGTCAGCTCTTTATATGACACTTTTCCATACAGTCGTGTTTTTTAAATCGACAATGTTTGATAAAACTGGTTACTACGAACCGAAATAATAACGGAACGGCAAAATTCAGTATATCGTTGTAAAAGTGTATGGTTTTGATTTTTCTGACTACTCGTCAGTCAATTATAGGTTTTTACACTTGAAAATAAAGTAGAAATGATTTAAGCAGAGGTTCTGTGATTTACAGCAGATGTAGAGTGAGTATGGTCGATACTGATAACAGCTGTACCGTAGGCGATGGCTTCGACCATACTGCCTAATTGGTTGACATTGGTTACCTCAAGACGTAACCCGTAGATATGCGTGTAGCCTTTGGCTTTTGCCTCAGTCCGCATACGAACGATGGCTTCACGGCGTGCACGATCTAGCAAAGTCTCATAGGTGGTTAAGTTTTTGCCAAAGACACTCAATACGCGAGCGATAATCATTTTGAAATAATCTTGAGCGATAACGACACTACCAAGCACTAGCTCGCCTTCACTACCCGCTGCTAACTTGGGACGGTATAAACGTTCGCTTGAGACAGTGATATCGCCCAATGCTTGCTCTGCTACTGTTAGCTGTGCCAAATGCTGACGCTCATGGCGCGACCCAAAGAACCAGCCAGCCGCGAATAAGAAGACAAACGGCCCATAATTGATGAGCACTTGCGTGAGTGAATCATTCATAGCACGTTTCTCATCATAAAAAGCATCGGTGCTTTTAACATTATAGTTTTTAGCATTGTAGCTTTTAGTATTATAGGATTAACCAAAAGGATTAAAACGCGGTAAATCATCGGGTGCGACTTGGGTCTGAGTATTCGTATTTTGACTAGAATGGTTGTAACCATCGCTTGGTGGGTTTTGATATTGCTGCTGTGATATCGGCGCGACCTTGACCGCCGTACCATAGACAAACAACTCTGAGGCACCTTGGGCAATACTAGAAGTCGAAAAACGCAGACCGACCACTGCATCAGCCCCTAGCGCCTCTGCTTTGACAATCATACGATCGATTGCTTCTTGGCGTGACTCTTCTAATAGCTCGGTATAAGCCGTCAGCTCGCCGCCAACGATGTTTTTTAACCCAGCAAATAGATCCTTACCCACGTGCTTTGAGCGCACGGTACTACCGTACACCACGTCTAGACGTTCGGTGATTTGATAGTTAGGTAGGTGTTCAAGGTTAGAGAGTTGCACAGTCATAGGATGACCTTATCGGTAACTTATAAAACATATAGTAAATCAAACTGCTCTGATACAGCATAGGCAAAATAGAAACAGCACTGCTAGTAGCAACGCTGTTTGTTAGCCTTACTAATCGTTGGTATGAAACAATAAAAACAGCTCAGTCAAATTGCCTTCGATGCTATTGGCCATTTGTACCATTTTGTCTTCGTCTTTACGCATCTCAGACAGCTCTGGATCTTCATCATCAATACCGCTTAGTACGATCATTGGCAAAGTCAATACCGCGACATCTTCTGCCGTTTCTTGATCTTCAAACCAATCGCTTGCTTCATCACCATACATGGCATCGACGAAACCAATTGACCAAGCAACGATGTCTGACTCGTCGGAGAAATCAACCGCCACCTCTTCGTTACCAGCATCTTCACCAAATGGTAATTCGATCGGCGTCTCGTTTTTTAGCTCAGCCATGATCGAATCGCGCCAGCGTTTGATACCGTCGATGACGTTTTCTGGAATCTCACTTACGTGACCTTCGAACAGGGCATCCATCCAGTTAGGCAATGGACGACCGATGACCGTCGCTGTCAAAAAACCATGCGCTGCGACACTATCTAGCACGAACTGGCTTTCTTGATTGTCCAAATAGTCTAGTAATTCATCAAAACTTAGTTGGTTACTCATAATTTGGTTTTCCTTAGCAGATAGATGTCATCAATCGCAGTGGCGATCGGTTAAATAAAAGAGGACGAGTACTTAGTTTAAGATTAAAGGCTGCTTAATTAATCAAACTCAAGCAACCTCTATCAGGCAAGTATTATCGAGATGAACTGGTTGCGATCAAACCTAGAAAATTAGCAAATAGCAGGCAACCAGTTTGATGGGATGAATAATTTTAGTCATTAAAATAGCCACTAGAGCACTTTAGTCCACTGAAACGACTGATGCCGACAAATTAAAAATCGTCATCATCCCAATCATCGCCGTCTTCATCGAAGTTGTCTATGTCGTCTAGATCGTCTTTTAACTCTTTAGCCAAACGCTTTTCTTCTAGCAAATTATCGATTAGCCGACGTTTTTCAAGACTACTTAAACGTGTACGTACGCTCGTCTCAGCTTCTTCAACCATCTTTGCATCATCATCGTCGACAAAATCATCATCAAAATCGTCGTCAATATCAGCGTCACTCATGACAAACTCCTATCATTTTTAGGCAAGGGTATTAAGAATACATCAATATATATATGCCTTATAAAGTCTCTATTGAATGTTGTCAATCCTTTTTCGCAATATGGTACATTTCAACTCTACGATTAAGATAGTCCAGTAGGCTATATAACAGACAATTGTAATATAAATGACCAAATACAGTCGGCATTAAATGTGTAGCTCATCCTCATCTTCAATCATTAGAACTGCGTTGCGCACATCAGCCAAACGCTGAATCAATGAGTCGTTAGCACCATCAAATATCGCACACTCGCGCTCATAGACAGTGGTTGGGCGCATGATGTTATGTACTTGTACATGATTGCTGATTTGCTTGAGACCGGCATTTGGCAATAATATTAATAGTTGCTCTTTTTTGCCAATACTCTGGAGCAAATGAGTCATTGGCTCTGATTGCGCGTCATCACTCACACCCGCTTTTGCTGGCAAAGCAAAGCGCGACAGCTCAATATGCTTGTCGTGGATAATTTTGTTGAGCATTAAATAAAGCTTGGCAAGCATCACGCCTGCGAGTGCCACTTTTGCATGACTATTATCAGCCTTTAGTACCACACTTGCGCCATTATCTTCAAAGTGCGCTTCATTCATCGCACTCACGCCCAGTAGCAAGGGTTGTCTTAGCAACTCAGTCACGGCCTGATTGAACAGCTGAGTGCAGAGTGCTAGATACGGAAGACGCTGCGCAGGTGCAAGGCGTTCAAGCATATTGAACTCATCATGGAATACGACTTGGACTTTGACGCTATCAACAGACCGTGTGGCAGATAGCTTAGACGTATGGCTGGCAGCTTGAGAAGTGACCTCGTCTGTATCTGCTATTTCGCTTTCGCTACCTTCACTCCCACTCGCTAGATTGTCAGTATCGCTACCTGTCTCTTGGTTTTGCTGGGTTCTAAGATACTCGTTCACTTCATTATGCACATTAAATTTGCGTGCATTAGTCACTTCGTCATCTGTTGCGTTTACCGTATTATCCGTCGCTACTTGACTGTCTGCTAAATGAGACGCTGACTGGCGCTCAAGTTCACGGTCATAGCCACGTTGATCGACTGGTCTATATTGGTCACGATATAGCTCTTGGATATCTCGACTTAATGCATTGATTTGCTCTTTGGTCGGACGAGCGAGGTAACCGTAAATCAACCAAAGCAGTAAATGCAGCAGCATGGTGCCAATAACAAACGGCCATTGCATGGCGATAATCTCGCCTTTGCTGACGTCTTTTAGGGTCAGCGCAACACTACCGATAACTGCATCGCCATTGGTGGCGATTTGACGAATAGTGTCACCTTGCTGCATCGGCGCATTGCCTACTGGCACCAAGATATCATCGTTGTTGTCCTTAATCAGTATCCGTGTGACGTCTTGCTCGCTGGTATAGCGATTGGCAATAACGCTTAAGCTCACGCGGTCTTCATTTTCTAAAGACAACCTTGCTTCATCAATCAGCTGGGCGACCATCTGCTCGCCTTTTAACGCACGACTATTGCTCAGCTGTTGGTCAGTACTAATGACCAATAACAGCGTCTGCAAACAAAAACTAACCAGAAGAATAATGGCAAACAACCCTTGCCGCGGCGCTAAATACGTCATGATATGTTAAACTTTTTTGGAGAGAAGAAATTAAAAAACGAGGCTACTGCTCATTTTTTGGCTAATTTTTAAACAATTGTGATGCGCGCTAACTGTAATGCGCACATAGTGATAAAACAGTACTGATTATTAACGACTATCGACACTATCAATATTGTTGCCAGCTTCGCTATCTTTTGCCTTACAATCTTTTGCAAAGGCATCGTTAATAAGAAAGCATCGTCAAGCAACAGCCAGCTTATCTCATCTACTATATCACCATAATAAGCCTTATAGCATGAGCGCTTTATAAATTTATCATAATAACTTTATTGCATTTTCTATGGCTTCTTACGCCATAAAATCTGTTTTTTAGCATCATTGTTACTTTGCGCGTCATCTATAGGCGCTGCCCAGTAAAACTGTTATTATTCCTAATCTTATATGAGCATACAAGGGACAATTGAGCCATGCCAAAAAATACATCTTATTCGTTACCAAAAGACAGCAAAGCATGGCAACAAGCCGTTGATTCTATTGCGGCATTATTACCCGAAGATACCAATTTGCAAGACTTTGATGCGCTACAGTCACTACCTGTTTTTGCGCTCATCGTCGTACTGCCGATTCAGGTATCTGCATTAGATATTCATCAGTACGTTCAATCGTGGGTCGACGAACAGCCAAGTTGGCATCTAGTGACCGTCGCCGAAGATACTGACGCTAGCTTCGTCAATATCACGGTATCTGATACAGAACCTACAGCTGCAGACGCACAGCGCCTACCCTTTACCCATACTCAGGTCTACCGTTATCTGCTAGTACCAGTCACTGACACACTAATGCACCCTGGCAAAAAAACCGCAGCCGCTCACATTATTGATGATCAACTAACCGCTCGCCTGCGTCATGACCTAACTGAAGAATATAACAATACACGCAGTGCAGATAGCACAGGCAACATAAACGTCGTGGACTGTCATATTCTGTCTGTTGGTCATATGCTGCGGACACACAAGCTTGCCTGCTTTGACATGGATTCAACCTTGATCGAGCAAGAAGTCATCGTAGAGTTGGCAAAAACGGCTGGGATTGGCGAAGAAGTTGAAGCCATCACTGAAGCAGCAATGCGCGGTGAGATTGATTTTGATGAATCATTTGCTCAGCGTGTGGCTTTGCTAAAAGGCACTTCTACTGATGTGCTTGATGATATCTGTAGTCGCCTAACGTTATCGATTGGTGCGCGCACGACAATTAGTGCGCTAAAAGCATTGGGTTATCATACGGTGCTGGTCTCGGGCGGCTTTACTTATTTTGCCCGTTATATCGCTGAGCAGTTGGGTATCGATGAAGTACATGCCAACGCTCTAGATATCGAGGAAGGTGAAGTGACTGGTCATGTACAGTGGCCTATTGTCAATGGTGCCAAAAAAGCCGCTATCGTTGAGCATACCGCTGAGCGCTTAGGCATTGAGATGTCACAAGTGGTCTGTGTCGGTGACGGTGCTAATGACTTAACGATGATGGCACTGGCCGATCTGGGTGTGGCCTATCATGCCAAACCAATCGTTCAAACACGTGCTGATGCCGCTATCAACGTGACAGGGCTTGAAGGTACTCTGTACGCTCTTGGCTACCCAGCACTGGCGCCTACTGAGTAATTGCAGAACGCTTTATGCCACTCCATAAGCTAGGTTAATGTTTTGTCATTAATCTGGCTTTTATGCTTTAGGGCGCGGCTTAACCAAGAAAAGTAGCGTAGATAGTACCGATATATTAACTAGCTATTTGACGATGTCTGACAAGATTTATCCATTTTTAGTTCAGTTAAATGACTATCAAATGAATTGAAGACATGCCTTAGTACGTGATGATAATTAATAAAATCTGCTATGCACACTGATGTTTAGCTCACGCCTGTTTTCATCTAATGCTTATTTTCAGATAACACTTATTTTTAAACGATAAAGGAATGCCCATGACGGCACCACAATCTCCACGGCCAACTCAGCCGTCAGCGCCAACGCCAACACCATTAGAGCCAGATACGGTACCTGTACGTACCGATAGCCCAAAACAGCTGGTAGGTATCTATGTCAGAGGTATGGCTATGGGAGCAGCTGATATTGTGCCTGGCGTCTCTGGCGGCACTATTGCGCTGATTGCAGGGATTTACGAGCGCTTGATTAACTCACTTGGCAGTATTGGCCCCAATCTTTGGACGATCTTTCGACAAGAAGGTGGCATCAAAGGATTCGCTGCAATTTGGCGACAAGTAGATGCGACATTCCTATTGTGTTTGCTACTGGGTATTGCCACTAGCTTTGCGACCTTAGCCGGTATCATTAAGCACTTATTGGACAATCAACCATTGCTTATTTGGTCGTTCTTTTTTGGACTGGTCGTCGCAACGGTGTTTATCTTACTTAGTGAAATTAAGCGCTGGAATATAGGACGTGTCGCACTGTTCGCGACTGGGCTTATTGCCGCTGTGGTCATTAGTAGTATGCCGTTACTCACGACCACGCCTAGCTTACCGTATCTATTTTTTGCAGGGGCAATTGCTATTTGTGCCATGATCCTACCGGGGATATCAGGGTCGTTTATTTTGCTTTTGTTAGGTGCTTACGATGCGGTATTAGAAGCAGTCGATACAATGAATTTGAGCGCCATTTTCACAGTCATTGCGGGTATGGCGACTGGGCTATTGCTATTCACGCGCGCACTTAAGTGGCTACTCTCACATTATTACCAAGCTACCTTGGCATTGCTGACAGGCTTTATCGCAGGCTCTCTAATAAAAGTATGGCCATGGAAAGTAGATGCGCTAGGCTCGCTCAACACTGAAGCTGTCCATAATGTCATGCCGTGGCAATACCCTACTGGCGCACAGTGGTCAACGACAGTAGGACTTATGCTACTCGGTGCTATTCTAGTTTCGCTATTATCTTTGTGGGGTAACCGTACCAATCGAGTTTAAGTATTTAGCAAACTGTCAATCCTGTTTGCTAGTTTGGCTTGGTTTGCTAGCTAACAAACACCCTCTCGAGCAAACAAAACCATTTCCGTATTACTCAAAATAAGCGCCATTCCTCACGGCGCTTAGCCTAACATCTAGACATCAAATATCGCAAAACAAGCCAAAAAACCAAACGTCAACGGTTGTCGCAAAGTCGCCTGCACCCTCTTCAGCTTTACTCAATAACCTCTCATAATAGTCTCATTGGAATTCACCTTATGAATAGCGAGATGAATGATGTTAATGACTATATTTTCTTTTATCGGTGTAGAGGCATGGAGCGGCGCGGCATGGCTAGGTTATGGACTACTAGCCAGTTTAGTAGTGGTGCTCGCCTTGTCGTCATATCGTTGGCTACTGCTATATCTGTTTGGCGGTATGGCTTACTGGTTCACCGTTGAGTTGATTCAAAATATATTAGCCGGTCGTCCTATGTTTATGGAGCTATCATCATGGCATCGCTATATCATCGCTATGGGTATCAGTTGGTTACCGTTGGCAGCTTGGGTACTGTATCGAGCATTGCGCTATGATGATGTAAGTCAAACAGTTAGTCAGCAACGTGAGCTAGAAGCCGCACGCTATATCGAACACACTCCTGTCTACGATGATAACTATCAGCCACGTTTCCGTTAAAACTGTCCTATTTGTACCTGTGCTTGTCTATATCAATACCTTACTTACGTCAGTGACATCGAATGTTACAAGATACTTAACGCTCTCTACTTAACTCCTAAAGAGTTGGCACCCTGTGATAGTTTATAATCCAGTTATATATTTGTCATAAAAACTGGTATAAAGTACGCTTTATTTTTATGCCTCATTTCTTTAGGAGTTCTGCTATGTTTACTGTTCCTGTATTAGATATCAAATCTGATCCATTAGATGCTTTATTGGCTGTTGTTGGCTATCGTTTGTCTATGTTAGCTGATAGCGATAACGAAGACGTCAAAGCGTTATTCGCTGATCGCCAAGTTACGATTGAGTTTGCTAGTACTGAGTCTGATATCGCCCGCTCTTTTAGTTTTGATAATGGACAGTTTAGTCAACAAAGCGGTCATGCAAAAGAAGCCGATTTGACCATCACTTTCAAAGACTCTATGACTGGCGTTAGACTGCTTACTAAAGGTAGCTTACCTGCCTTTATGACTGCTGTACAAGAAGGTAACTTGAGCATTGAAGGCGACTATAGCCTAATGATGTGGTTCAACAAACTTGCTAAGCATATCGTTCCAGCTATCCCAGAAGAGTGCAAACCATATATCCAAAAGGCCAAACCTTACGCTTATAAAGCACAGAAATTTGCTGAGCATTGGGTTGGTATCGCTAAACACAAACTTGGTAAATAAAAAGAATGGTGCACTGAGCGGTAGTCATTGGTAGAATGGATGATATAGAACTAAATAGCCAAACGTATAGTTACTATTTATGTGCGCTACTGTGACAATTATACATACTGTCTAGCAGTGTTCTGATTTTCTAAAAAGGTTGCGGTATACTATACGGCAACCTTTTTTGTTACCTTATAAATGACAATAGATAAAAACATTGGTTTTATTTAATACCCTCTCATTCTTATAAAAGGACTTACCTTATGGCAGGATTGCTTAGCATCTCCGAACCTGACGCCACCCAGCCAACTGATCTAGCCACTCAGCCAGATGCGACCAAGAGTGATTTTTTGGCCAGCCTAGCTACAGACGCGACTCAAACTGATAGTAAAGTAGCTACGACGTATAGCCGTGAAGAAATCGCGCAACTGTTTGACTTACCTCTAATGGACTTGTTGTTACAAGCACAAACCATCCATAGAAAGCACTTTACTGCCAATGAAGTGCAAATCAGCACGCTACTCTCTATCAAAACGGGCAACTGTCCTGAAGATTGTGGTTATTGCTCACAATCAGGTCATCATCGCGACACCACCAAACTACAAGCAGAAAAGCGCATAGAAGTTGACAAAGTTATCGCTGCGGCCAAACGTGCCAAAAACAGTGGCTCATCGCGCTTCTGCATGGGTGCCGCGTGGAAACATCCAAGTGCCAAAGACATGCCTTACGTGGTTGAGCTGATCAAAGAAGTAAAAGCATTGGGACTTGAAACTTGTATGACGCTGGGTATGCTCGATACCAATCAAGCGACACAGTTGGCCGATGCAGGGTTGGATTATTACAACCATAACCTAGATACTTCGCGTAGCTACTATGAGCAAGTCGTTAGCACGCGCAGCTATGATGAGCGTTTAGATACGATAGAAAACGTGCGTAACTCTGGCATTAATGTCTGTAGTGGTAATATCGTTGGTATGGGCGAAAGCCGTGACGACCGCATCGATTGGGTACTTGAGCTGCTAAAAATGCCAAAAGCGCCTGAATCAATTCCAGTCAACTTACTGGTGCCTATTGCAGGTACACCGATTGGTGACAAAGTACTGGCCGAAGGTCAGCTGTCTGTACTTGAATGGATTCGTACTATTGCGGTCGCCCGTATTTGCTGCCCGACTAGCTACGTGCGTCTATCTGCTGGCCGCGAAAGTCTATCTGACTCTGAGCAAGCATTAGCATTTATGGCAGGCGCTAACTCGTTCTTTTATGGTGACAAGCTTCTTACCACTGGTAATGCAAGTCAATCAGGCGACGATAGACTCATGCGTGAGCTTGGCCTAACCAAACAGTTTGCCGCACCAAGAGCACCTAAAGTACTGCCTGTCATGGATGCGATGAATGGTCATCAAACACAAGTTGTATTGGCAGATTAAACCCACGCTAAAAAATACAAGCTAAGCAAGAGAAACTATGATGGCAGATTATTTTAACTGGATTAAAGCGGCGCACATTATCTCGATGGTCTGCTGGTTTGCGGCGATATTTTATTTGCCGCGCCTGTTTGTCTATCATGCGATGAGCGACGATAGCATCAGTCATGAGCGCTTTGCCATTATGGAGCGCAAGCTGTATCGCGGCATCATGACCCCATCGATGATAGCGACATGGATCTTTGGTCTATGGATGTTAGGTCTGGGCTGGGATGTCTACAAAACTCAAGGCTGGCTACACGTCAAATTGCTATTAGTAGTGCTGCTGTCAGGCTATCATGGTGCTTGCGGCTTTTACCGTAAAAAGCTGATAGATAATCCACATTATAAAACGCATAAATTCTGGCGATGGTTTAATGAAGTGCCTGTCTTTGCCTTAGTGATTATTGTGATTCTAGTTGTGGTAAAACCGTTTTAGTATCAGAAAAACCATTTAACCTGTAAAACAAAAGCGTCCGTAACTTCAATGAGTTGCGGACGCTTTTTTATTTACTTATAAAACAGGTTGTCAAACTGGAAATATCAAACACTAAACGCTCGGGCGCATAATTTGATAAACATTACTCAAATCATAAACGCGATAACGAGCTGGTTCACGGCGATTTTCACCAGCATAGCTCAGTATCAAAGCCTGCTTGGCACGCTCATCGACCCAACCGACAAACAGTCCACTATGCTCGACGCCATTGTAACCATGATTAATATAATAGAGCCAGTCGCCTGCTTCAATCTCGCTGCTACTAGCATAGGGCCCTTGCGCATAAGTGCCTTTATGTATGGTATTGCGCGATACTCCTGCCCGATTGAATACCGCATTTAAATAGTCCCAGCAGCCACCTTGAATAATTGTGCGCTCGTTAAGTGCCATTTTGCGTGCAGTACTGACCACCTCACGTGCTGCCATACTACTCTGCGTCTCGGCATTGCTCAATAGCGGCAAATATTCGCTATCGACATTGTCATAGTTGCCTGATAAAAACGCTGGTAAAACCGTAGGTGTTGAACGCTGTACCTCAGGGTAACGATAGGATGTATTTGTCGTTGGTTGAATAGATTTTTGGGCGATAAGCATGCTCATACTATCTGCATAGGCTTGTCCTACCATGCCGCAGGTAAATAGTAAAAAACCGCACGACGCGGCGACTGACGGTATAGACAAACGCAACATGACTAACTCCTTGTCAACTAGATCTCAATGACAATATCAATAATAAAAAGGATAAATTTTATAATCCTACTTATAAACCATTTGCGCACAAATCTGCAAGCACTATTCGCCTGCGATAGGTGATAGACGGTATAAATATACTGATAGATGACAATATTGGAGAGGCACGTCGAGTGAAATTTAAAATGACATTTGAGTTAGAAGTTTGGATAATACGAAGATAATAGCTATGCTTTGGTAAAGTATGAAATTAAGAAAAGATATTAATTACTCTTCATTTTAATATTTACATGGCGTTTCGTTAGCGCTTGCCCTTCTAAGATAGCTTTCGCAGCTTTTGCTTCTTGAGCACTCTCGAAACCAGTAATATGATATTTGCGAACGTCACTGCTATCGACAATCTGTAATTGCTCGCCAATCAGCGTTATCTTATCACCGTCAGTCAAATGAATATGCTCACGCTTACCTAGATTGTCATGGACCAACTCGCCAGCCCTTACCCACAATGTACCACTGCTAATCATACCGCTCATAGCCTTTTTATGCTGTTGGCGCTTTTTATTGAAAATAAAACTACCAATGATAAGCAGTGCAAGTGCACCAATGGCTAGACGCTCAGGCAATAAGCTCATCGCCATGGCGACTGCGACAGCCCCTACCAATAATGCCGAACCAAACCAAAACATGCCATTATCAGCAGCATTTGATTGCCCTTGTAAGGTGATTCTGGCGCCATCATCAGTCAGCTTGAGCATGTGTTGTTACCTATTACGTAATGTACGAATATTTTCTATTAAAAAACTGCCTATTAGCAGCTAACAGGCAGTTATTGACACTAAAAACAAAGACAGTGTGTTGTATCTAAACGCTAGTCTACCAACCAAGCGCCGTCTGTTGCATTTTAATCAATTCAGCGATGCCTTTTTCAGCTAATGACAGCATAGCATCTGCTTGAGCACGAGTGAACGGCTTTTCTTCAGCAGTACCTTGCAGCTCAATGTACTCGCCTTTTTGGGTCATCACGACGTTCAAGTCGGTATCGCAGCTAGAGTCTTCTTCGTAGTTCAGATCAAGATATGCTTCGCCATCTTTCATACCAACAGAAACCGCCGCAACCAATCCGATTAGCGGATCTGCTTTGAGTTTCTTGGCTTTTTGGATACTCTCTAGCGCATCGATAAGCGCAATCGCAGCACCAGTGATACTAGCCGTACGAGTACCACCATCCGCTTGCAACACATCGCAATCTAGATAGATGGTGTTTTCACCAAGCTTACTCAGATCAATCATGGCACGCAAGCTACGACCAATCAAACGCTGAATCTCTTGCGTACGACCTGACTGCTTACCGCGAGCCGCTTCACGCTGATTGCGCGTGTTGGTCGCACGTGGCAACATACCATACTCAGCTGTAATCCAACCTTTGCCTTTACCTTTGAGCCAGCGCGGCACACCAGACTCTACACTGGCAGTACATAGTACTTTGGTATCGCCAAAACTTACCAATACTGACCCTTCAGCATGCTTCGTATAATGGCGCTCAAAGCTGATCGAGCGAAGTTGGTCAAGCTCACGATTGTCAATACGCATAAAAATTCCTAGTACAATGTTATAAAAGCAGTGTCATAAAAATACCTATCAGTCGTTAGTAAACACATTGATAGGTATGTAGTCGACTAAAATCTTAAGATATCCTAACGTGACAACGGCGCAATAGCAAGATTCGCACCTGCCATTACGCCACCGTTATCAATAGAATGTCAGATATAAACTATTCTAACCCTTCCATCTTACGCAATTCCTTACGTAGGATTTTGCCAACGTTCGACTTTGGTAATTCGTCAACGAACTGTATATGACGTGGGCGCTTATAGCCAGTCAGTTGTTTTTTGCCATATTCTAGTAGCTCTTTTTCAGTCACGTCGCCTTTTTTGACCACAAACAGTTTTGGTTCTTCGCCGCGATCATCGTTCGGTACACCAATAGCACCGCATTCTACGACTGCTGGATGCTCACTCATCGCCTCTTCAATTTCGTTTGGATAGACGTTAAAACCAGACACCAAAATCATGTCTTTTTTGCGATCGACAATTTTGATAAAGCCTTTTTCGTCCATGATGCCGATGTCGCCCGTTTTTAAGTAACCGCTAGCCGTAAAGGATTCAGCAGTTTCTTTCGGACGATTCTGATAACCAATCATGACCTGTGGGCCTTTTACGCAGATTTCACCGCGATCGCCCATGGCTACTATATTTTCGTCATCATCAATGAGTACGATATCGGTGCTAGGCGCAGGAATACCGATTTTTCCGGTAAATTCCGCAATAGTCATCGGATTAAATGCTACGACAGGTGAGGTCTCAGACAAGCCGTAACCTTCAACGATAGGCAGGCCAGTGATTTTGTGCCACTCTTTCGCTACGCTAGGTAATACTGACATACCGCCGCCGATAGATGCTTTTAGGTTAGAAAAGTCCAAATCAGCAAAGTTATCTTTGTGTACTAAGCCATTAAACAAAGTATTCACAGCAGGGATAAACGCTGGCTTATACTTGGCCATCTCTTTGATAAGCCCATCAAGATCGCGCGGATTTGGAATGAGTAGCGAGGCATAGCCTTGATACATACTACACATACCGCAGACCATAAATGAGAATACGTGATATAACGGCAGTGCGGTCAAAATCACGTCTCTACCATCTATATCATCATCAAATGCACTGTTCATCAGCGCGCTGACCTGTAGCATATTGGCGACTAGATTGCCATGAGACAGCATCGCGCCTTTCGCGACTCCTGTCGTACCACCAGTATATTGCAGTAGCGCCACATCGCTTAAGTTTAACTCAGGGCGCTGGTACTTACTGGCTGACTCCGCATTCAAAGCATGCTTGAAGCTCACGCTATTCGGTATGCTATAAGCAGGAATCATCTTTTTAACATGACGAGCCACAAGATTAACCACGGCTCCTTTAATCGTACCTAGCATATCACCAATGGTACACACGACTACATGCTCTACCTGACCTTTATCTTCTGCATCTTGATACGTCTTGGCAAAGTTTTCAACGATAAATAGCGCTTTCGCACCACTGTCATGCAACTGATGTGACAGTTCACGACTGGTGTATAGAGGGTTTACATTGACCAACACCATCCCTGCACGAATGATACCCAAAGCGACCACTGGATACTGCAAGACGTTGGGCATCATGACCCCAACTTTATCGCCTGCGACCAGTCCTATTGACTGCAAATAGCTAGCAATCTGGCGGCTATATAGATCTAATTGCTTAAAAGTAATCGATGAGCCCATGCAGATATAGGCAGGTTTTTGGCCATAACGGCTAAAATTACGCTCGAACACATCGAGTAAAGAGGTATTGTCTTCTGGCATCTCGATAGTAGCATCGATGCTATAGCGCTCATAAGCGCTCAGCCACGGACTATCACTGTCGATGGTCGGCATAGTAGGAAACGCATTGCTTTGATAAACGTCGTTAGTAGTATTGGCTTTATCATCAGTTGCAGCGCTATTATCTGTCGTTTTTTTATTAATATTATCCGTCATAATTTTCCCTAAATGTTACTGTTAAAAACATTGAATATGCTAATGGAAACACCATTTTTTATGATTATTGCTGACAGCAGAAGCTTATGAATAAGAAATAGATAAGTATGATCGGGTTTGTCATTCATAAGCTTTGCAAATTAAAGTGTGTTACTGGGTCTATGATAAATAATACTACCACTCAGCACGACTAAGTCGAAAATGATATTTACTACCTTGATTTCGCCTGTTACCTTAAGCAAAACCAGTACGATTTTTTGGATAAAAACAAAAATACGTCGATGGGCACTATAGCAGTTTTAATAGATATTCTCTATTAATAGTAGCTGTTATCCGCAAATGTCAAAAGCGATAAAGACAAAAAAATGATAAGACAGCATGGTTGCAGCCTTATCATTTTTGGTTACTACTTTAGTTACTACAGTATCTAATCGTGCGACACTTGCACAAGTGTCTTTGGTTAATACACGCAGCTATCAAACAACTATCTAGGTGCGTGTATCGACAAATTAACCGTGGTTCTTTTCTTCAAGTACGCGTAGATCTTTACGCAAAATCTTACCAACGTTCGATTTTGGTAGCTCGTCAATAAACTCAACACGACGAGGACGCTTATAACCTGTTAGGTTCTCTTTACCGTACTCAAGAACTTCTTCGGTGGTCAGACTAGGATCGTTACGGACAACATAGATCTTAGGAATCTCACCGCTTTTCTCATCTTCGATACCGATGACGCCACATTCTAAAATCTTAGGATGGCCAGCCATGACTTCTTCAACTTCGTTCGGATAGACATTAAAACCAGACACCAAAATCATATCTTTTTTGCGATCAACGATGGTCACATATCCGTTGTCAGCCATGATACCGATATCACCAGTACGGAAGAATCCATCTGCTGTCATGACTTCGGCAGTAGCATCTTCACGGTTCCAGTAACCTTTCATGACCTGTGGGCCACGAACACTAATCTCACCGCGCTCACCAAGTGCTACTTCATTACCTGCATCATCCAAAATTGCCACATCTGTTGCTGGCATCGGTACACCAATGGTACCTGTGAATGTCTTGCTGTTGCTAGGATTAGAGGTCGCTACTGGTGCTGTTTCAGACAGGCCGTAACCTTGAATGATAATATTACCAGTTACTTGACGCCATTTCTCTGCTGTTGGACTCAGTACTGCCATGCCGCCGCCCATCGATTGACGCAGCTTGCTATGATCCATCGCGATAAATTCTTCGTTATTGGCAAGTGCGTTGAACAACGTGTTGACCGCTGGGAAGAACGCTGGTGGGTTGGCTTTATATGCTTTTAACAAGCTATCAAGATCGCGTGGGTTTGGTACTAATAGCACCACACAACCGCGATACAGACCGAACATACCACATACAGTGAATGAGAAAATATGATACATCGGCAATGCCGTCATAATCACAGGTTGCTCACCTCTTTGATCGAAATCATCAAAAGCGGTGCCCAAGAAGGTATTAGACTGAATTAAGTTTGCTACCAAGTTTTTGTGCGTTAGCATCGCGCCTTTCGCCACACCTGTCGTACCACCGGTATACTGTAGGACAGCGATATCATCAAGCGTTATATTGGTTGGACGCTTATATTTGCTAGCCGTGACTTGCTTTAGTGCCGTTTTGAAGCTGATGCTATTAGAAATGCTATAGTCTGGCACCATTTTTTTGACATGGCGGACGACCGTATTGACCATAAAGCCTTTGAGCGTACCCATCAAATCGCCCATACCAGTAATCACGACTTTATCGACCACATTGCGACCGATGTCTTGATAGGTTTTGGCAAAGTTTTCGACCATGATTAGCACTTTGGCGTCTGAATCGGTCAATTGATGCTCAAGCTCTCTGGTAGTGTACAGAGGGTTGACGTTGACTAAGGTAAAGCCTGCACGTAGTACAGCGATGACAGAGATGGGTAACTGCAAAATGTTGGGCATCATGACCGCAACTTTATCGCCTTTGACCAATCCTAATGACTGTAGATAAGCGGCCATTTGACGGCTGTATAGATCTACTTCTTGGAAGCTTAACGATGAACCCATGCAGATATAGGCAGTTTTATCAGCATTTTCAGCGAAGCTTTTTTCGAAAATATCGATAAGTGACGTATTGTCGGCTGGCAACTCAATGTCGTACTCCAAACCAAGTTCTTCATATGTTTTTAGCCAAACTTTATCGTCACGACGGGTTAAGTTTCCTTGATTTTCCATAATCTTTTCTCTCCTAGTAATAATACATTACCGTCAACCCACGCCAATCACAGTGTGATAAATATACAAAACATCAGAGTCTTGCCTATCGTTATGATAAAAAGCAAGACTGCGACATATTTGTATAGTGCTGAGCGAACAATATAGCGGTAAATAGCCCTTTGTTCATTAACATACACACTTTATACATAGTACTCAATACAAAAGATTGCTACACCAGTTCTCAAATAGGCTTGACGCTCAATATCCCTATATATATCAACATATTAAATTAAAAATATCAGTCAAGCTATTAGAAAATATGACCCTTGACTTTTAATTATTAATGACCATCCCGACACGATATCTGTTCACTATTGGCTATTTTTTAGCGCACTCGCCAGCTCAGTCAACGTCACAAAGTTGCGACGAGTACCATCAGTATCGCTACTTGGTCTATCTGCGATACTACTTTTGGCAAGTTTAGTGCTATCACTGTACTGCCAGTCATTAATATAATCGCTTTGAGTCAAGCGTTGGCCGAATCCTGCTACTGCCATCGCAAACTGAGTATCGATACTGGCTTTATTTAAAGCGTGGCTGGCTTTATTAATCGGTTGGCTAACGAGTTTGGAGCTACCACCTGTCGGTGCTTTATAACGAATTTTTAGATAGCCAAGTTCATTAGAGTTTTGTTTGTTATTCGAACTAATACTGGCATTGCTATTAGCATAACGGCGATCGCTATATAACCCTTTTTGACCTTTTGGTGTTACCTCAAACAAAGCGATAACTGACTTACCTGCCCCAAGCTCACCTGCATCAACTTTGTCATTATTGAAGTCTTCTTCAGCCAGTACGCGATTTTCATAACCAATCAAGCGCCACTCACTCACCACATCAGGATTAAACTCAACTTGGACTTTTACGTCTTTAGCGACGGTGTTAAATGTCGCGGCTAATTCATCGCCAAAGACTTTTTTGGCTTCAGTTAGACTGTCAATATAGCTGTAATTACCATTGCCGTTATCCGCCATCTGTTCCATCATGTGATCATTCAGATTACCGCGACCAAAGCCAACGGTAGACAAAGAGATACCGCGATCGCGATTGGCTTTGACCAAATCAAGCATCTCATCGACATCACTAATACCAACGTTAAAATCGCCATCCGTTAACATCATGATTCGATTGATACCGTTCTTTTTTAGTCCTTGTTCAGCTTGTCTGTAGGCCAATTTCAGAGCATCTTCCCCATTGGTTGAGCCTGAGGCGTTTAACCCATCGATCGCAGCCAATATTTTTGCTTTTTGGTCACCACTGGTCGCAGGCAATGCCACACTAGTACTACCTGAATAGGTCACGATACTGATGCTGTCTTGGGCGCGCATTTGCTCTGTCAACAGCTTAAGCGAAGACTGTGCCAATGGCAGCTTATCACGCGACGACATAGAGCCTGAGACATCTACTAAAAACACAAGGTTGGCAGGTGGCATAGATTGCTTATCCGTTTTTTGCGACCAGCTACTATCAACGGCTTTGATGCCAACTTTGACGATTTTATTATTCTGATCTGCTCTATCCCAAGGTGAGTCTACTACTTCAGTTGATACAACAAACGGGGCACTACCTAAGCGTTTGCCATCATCAAATTGATAGTTAAAATAATTAATCAATTCCTCTACCCGTACGGCATCAACAGGTGGTAGTTGACCCTCGTTTAAATAGCGGCGCACATTGGCGTAGCTGCCCGTATCGGTATCGATAGACAAGGTTGATACCGCCATATCCGTAGTTCGATGTACAGGATTGGCTGCGTTTTTTTGATAGTTGTCTTTTGCCTCTGGCGTGACTATGATGCTCGGTGATGGGCGTACGATACCTGTCTGCGCCGCAGAACGTATCATCATCTGTTGGCTGATGACGGATGGCCTGACGCTGGGTGACGCCATGATAGACTCTGACATCACTGCTGCATCTTGATTGACTGTGCTGCTTGTCTCGGCTGGTAGCGTTTTGCTCATTTGTGAAGTATTACAGGCTGTCAATCCTAGACTGGTTATAGCAGTAATCAATAGTACATTTCTAGTAGTGTTTTTCCCTAGGTGCTTACTTTCGTTTTTTAGCATTTTAGAGGCGGAAATTTTAGATAAAGGGTCAAATGACATAACAGAAATTCCTTATTGTAAGATAATTCAGTAGCGACTTGTCCGTGTCAATATATGGTTAACGCTATTTAAATAGGCAAAGCAGCCGCTTTATTCAGTCTATTAACCGTCATACTTTCAGTTATTAATTTTGCATTAAAGCTATTTTGCACCTATTTTCTTTAGACTAATGATAGATAAAATATCCTAAATAGAAACGATTCAACCTTAAGACATTTATTAACCATATAAAAAACAAATATTAGATTTACTATACTCAACTTAATCTATAAAAGCTATGAATCACCATACTATAAAAGACCTTTATAAGCGCTTATTTTAAGCACGTCACGAGATGTCGTATATTCTGACATACGTCTTTTTAATTGGTGCAATATCCTTTACGATAGCACTATCCTATTTGTATGCTTGAACCAATTATCTATACCTATTAAAACTGATAAGTGAATCCTATTTTATGTCTGATGTTATTGATCATACGATCGCCCCAATTATTCCCAATGAGCCGATGGATACTCGTTCAGTCGCAGAGTTCACTGAGCAGGCCTACCTCAACTATGCCATGTACGTCATCATGGATCGGGCGTTGCCAAATATCGCTGACGGTCTAAAACCTGTCCAGCGTCGCATCGTCTATGCCATGAGCGAGCTTGGGCTAAAGTCATCTGCTAAGGCGAAAAAATCCGCGCGTACGGTCGGTGACGTATTGGGTAAATACCATCCGCATGGTGACAGCGCTTGTTATGAAGCCATGGTACTGATGGCACAGCCGTTCAGTTATCGCTATCCACTCATCACTGGTCAAGGTAACTGGGGTAGCCCAGATGATCCGAAATCCTTTGCGGCGATGCGTTATACCGAAGCCAAAATGTCGGCTTATGCCAATACGTTGCTGGCAGAATTGGGTCAAGGTACAGTCGACTGGCAAGATAACTTCGATGGTACGATGCAAGAACCAACTACCCTACCTGCCCGCCTACCTAATATTTTATTAAACGGTACGACAGGTATCGCGGTTGGTATGGCAACGGATATTCCGCCGCATAACCTTAATGAAGTGGTACGCGCGGCCATTCGTCTGCTCAAAAACCCAGAGCTGTCGGTCAAGCAACTTACCCAATCGATACCCGCACCTGACCTACCGACACCAGCGGAAATCATCACTAGTAAAAAAGATTTGCAAGCGATGTACGAGACTGGACGCGGCAGTTATAAGATGCGCGCGACCTTTCATGTTGACCCTAAAGAAAAAAACCTCGTCATTATTGACGCGCTTCCTTACCAAGTTTCAGGCAACAAAATTCAAGAGCAAATCGCCAAGCTTATGACTGATAAGAAGCTGCCTTGGGTGACAGATATTCATGATGAATCAGATCACGAAAATGCCTGCCGTATCGTCCTTGAGTTGCGCTCAACGCGAGTCGATGTCGATCGTGTCATGAGTCATCTATTTGCAAGTACTGACCTAGAAAGCAATTACCGCGTCAATATGAATATGATTGGCTTAAATGGTAAGCCGCAGGTGAAAAACTTAAAAGAAGTCTTGGAAGAATGGTTAATCTGTCGCCGCTCGGTGGTCACGCGCCGCTTACAGTATCGCCTAGATAAAATTGATAAACGCTTGCATATCTTGGCGGGCTTGCTGATTGCTTATCTGAATATTGATGAAGTGATTCGCATCATTCGTGAAGAGGACGATCCAAAAGCAACCTTGATGCAGGACTATGACCTGACTGACATTCAAGCTAATGCTATCTTGGATATTCGTTTGCGTCAGTTGGCAAAATTAGAAGAGATTGAGCTGCGCCGCGAGCAAGACGAACTCGCTGCCGAACGTGCCATCATTCAAGAGTACTTAGATAATCCAGACAGTCTAACTAATCTGATGATTGACGAGCTTACCGCCGATATGAAAGAACATGGCAATGAGCGTGTATCACCGTTGGCAGAACGTGAAGAAGCGCAAGCACTGAAAGAGTCAGACCTCGTACCGAGTGAGCCGGTCACTGCCATCTTATCAAAAGCAGGTTGGATTCGTGCTGCCAAGGGTCATGATGTCGATGCCGCTGGTATGAGTTATCGCTCAGGTGACAGCTATCAAGCGCACGTGCGCGGCAAATC
This sequence comes from Psychrobacter sp. NPDC078631, assembly GCF_050268165.1. Taxonomy (NCBI): domain Bacteria; kingdom Pseudomonadati; phylum Pseudomonadota; class Gammaproteobacteria; order Moraxellales; family Moraxellaceae; genus Psychrobacter; species Psychrobacter sp. NPDC078631. Next base: position 488,460 of record NZ_JBNNGG010000003.1, read on the forward strand.
TAACGAAAGAATTTACGTACTCGACAGTACGGGACGCAGCTACAGTATTGATGCGCACAACTTAGCGTCTGCGCGTGGTCAAGGTGATCCGCTAACCAGTGTGTTAAAGCCGCCAGCAGGCGCTAGCTTTGAGCAGCTACTAACGGGTGATAACGAGCAACGTATTATCCTTGCCAGCTCGGCAGGTTATGGTTTTATTAATACCATTGGTAATCTCGATAGCAACCAAAAAGCTGGTAAAAACGTTATTAACCTAGCAACTGATAGTCGCTTGCTCCCTGTTGCGCGTATCGACGCGCCAGTAGAGACCGCCGCCAATGCCGAAGGTGAAAATAGTAATATACGTGTGACACCTGATCATGTTGCTGTCGTGACCAATGCAGGATATCTACTGATATTCGCCCTTGATGACTTGCCTGAACAAGCTCGCGGTAAAGGAAACAAACTAATCAAACTAAAAGATGGTGAAGAAGTGCTAGCTATCACACCACTTAGTCAGCAAGACAGCCTTGTCATCACTGCTGGCAAACGCCATGTGACACTCAAGCCAAATGATTTGGCTAACTATACGGGTGTTCGTGGTAATCGTGGTGGTCAATTGCCACGAGGCTTTCAGAATGTGACGAGTGTTGAGGTTGTGTGATTTAGCTTGAGTAAGCTCGATTAATAGCCTAGTTGACGTATGGTGCGCCCCGTGCACCATTTTTAGAGATTATTATTACTTTAGTGTATTGGGAGCACCATATAGCTAACCTATCCATGCTTATATTTTCTAAAATATATTATTGTAGATTAGTTAAATTTTGACATAATCAGTATATTTAAAATCGAATTGAAATTAATTAAGTTTCAAGTAGCTAAAATAAATTTATTTAACTTTTTGGGAGTATATTGTGAGTGAGCAACATGTTTACATTTATGTTAGAGAACGAGACCATGTAATAAGCGACGAACAAAAAGAAAAAGCGTTTTCGCTTTTTGACGAAAATATTATTGAGTGTGAACATGAACCCTATTTTGACGCAGTTGAAAATTTAGAACTAACCCATTCAGATGTTATTATTACTAGCCCATTTATTATGACCGCTGGAGATTTTGTAGCAACCAATAGGTTTTGGCAATTAGATGACAATGACAACGAAGAATTTGAAAGCGATATTAATGAAACCATATCTATTCGCCCAAAAATATTACAAGAATTAGAAAACATACTAGGTACTAAAGTTGCTGTTGTATGGGAGCATCGAGATTAGCAACCGTAGGCTGGACTTTTACCATGTAGGGTTGATTAGATAACACTGACTAAGTTGTTCTTACGGTTGAAGGTTGCGAGCAACAACAAGAACTTTACCTCTTCACTACGTCAACACAACTTACTTTCATTAAAAAGCCGCCTACACAAACGTATAAGCGGCTTTTCTACGCTACTCAAAATAGAGAAATTATTTAAGACTTATTAGATTCGCTATCCTTAAAGATCGTTTTCAGGAAGCTTGTAATCTGAGCACTTTTCATTAGATACGGATTAAAGTCAGCACCTGCCGAGAAGCTTTTTAGGGTATATGCTTCGTCTTCTGCACTTGATGTTAAATATTTTATTAAAAACCCATCCCACCTACGTTCTTCTATTTCCTCAATCTCACTGAGGTGGGGTACTAGGTAAGAGTACTCACTGATTAATTTTACTAGTATTTCATTGATAAGAGGTCTTGGACCTTCAATATTTTGAATAAAGTAATTATCATTCACGACAAGCGCTGAGGTTACACCACTTTTTTCATTATTCCTTCGCCATTGCTCAAGCAGACGAGCCAACCCTATCCCATTATTACTGTCACTATTTCTGCCAATATACGTTAGGCTGAGAGTAATATGCTCACCATGTCTTTTTCTATCTTCTAAAGGTTGGCTGGTAGTGATATGCATAAGAAACCTTATTCATAAAAAATTATCTAAATCAAAAGATACTTTATAGACGGCTTTTTTACGCCAATTAAAATAGATGACTCTTATGATATGTAAAGGCTACTCACTTAAAACCTATCGGATTCAACACCTTCAAATATCGCTGTCAGAAAATTTTCAATCTGAGTACTTTTCATTAGGTAAGGATTGAAGTCAAACCCTGCTGAGAAACTTTTTAAGGCATACTCCTCATCTTCGGCACTTTCCGTCAGGTGTTTGGTTACAAACCCATCCCACCGAAGCGCTTCTATTTCTTCTACCTTGACAACATTAGGAATAATCTTGAAATGCTCATCAATTATCTTCGCTAGAGCAGCGTTGACCGCAGGTCTGGAGCCTTGAATGTTTTGAACAAAGTAACCGTCATTGATTACAAGCGCTGCAACTAACCCACTTTCCTCAAAGTATCTTCGCCACTGCTCAAGAGCACGCGTCAATTCTATACCTGTTTTCATTTCGATGTTTTTACCGATATACGTTAGGCTAATCAGCAAATGCTCGCCATGTCTTTTCCTATTTCCTGAGGTTTGACTTGTCGTTATTTGCATAAGAAAATCCATTTATATAATAGGTATATAAATTAATATACACTTTATCATAAAGTATAATCAATAAAACTCTTGGGAATTGACCAGTTTCTTGTCATCTATAATTTGTAATAACATGATAAAAACAGATATCACTAGGTCATTTTTAGTAGTTAAGTCCTACAAGAGTCAGGTATGAATAGTCACTTATGGACATCCGCCAATATTCTGTCCAGTTGCTAAGAAAACATCCTGTACCGATACTGCTAACTTGCTTTCAACAAAAAGCCGCCTATACACAGTTATAGACGGCTTTTATATTTTAGATAGGACAAGTGGATACTACCTGTTCTAAGAGGTAAACGCTTAAAAACTAAATACCACTCATTTAAAATTAATTAGATTCAACATCTTCAAATATCGCTTTCAAAAAGCTTTCAATCTGAGAGCTTTTCATTAGATAAGGATTGTAGTCGGAGCCTGCTGAGAAGTTCTTTAGAGCATGCTCTTCATCTTCAACGCTTGAGGTTAGATGTTTAACTAAAAACCCATTCCATTGGCGCGATTCTATTTCCTCTATATTCACAATATTAGGGACAATAGTGGAATGCTCGTCAAGTATCTTTTCCAAGGCGGTATTGATAGCAGGTCTTGTTCCTTGAAAACTTTGAACGAAATAACCTTCACTAATGACTAAAGCTGAAACGATATCGTTTTCTTCAAAATATCTGCGCCAGTACTCAAGTGCGCGAGTCAGCTCAATCCCAGAATCTAGATCGACATTTTTGGCGATATATGTCATGTGGATAAGAATATGTTCGCCATGCCTTTTTCTATCTTCTGAAGGTTGGCTTGTCGTTATGTGCATAAGAAACCTTATTTATAAAATAATTCATTCAAATCAAGGTATACTTTAAGATAAAGTATAATTAATAACGTTTTTTATCATTTGCTATGATTTTTTTAGATTTATAACATAGAAGTTTCAATGATATAGCATACCAATATCCATAGTAGTAAAATTATACTACAAAGTTGTCACGTTCAGTATCTTGGCATTATTCCAATAGTTAACAAGCCTAATCTATATTCTCCTATAGCCCTGCCTCAACGCCCTTATATGACTAAGTCATGTTTACTTATAGACTAAACTCTACAAGTATTTATCAGGGTCTGTCATGTTTATTAAGTTAGCATATTTATAGGTATATAAAACACAACTTACCTTCAATAAAAAGCCGTCTATGCTATGTATAAAGAGTTTTGTATAGACGACTTTGTTGCATGCTAATTGAATAGCTAACGTATCAATACCGACCCATCTCAACTGTTGTTTCAGCAAGTACCGTATCGCCCTGCCATGCTTGTACATCTACCGTATACAGATGGTTTTTGCCGCCAGAACAAGGTGGCTTATATGCACCGCCCGCCTCGCCTTTACGACTTCGGTATTCTGCAACCATCTCAATACCTACTGGTACTTCGTAAGTATGACCAAATACTCGTGGCACTTCTGCGCTCATAGCACCCTCTGGTAGCGCGAACTCGACGATACCATGGCCACCATGCTGCATACGTTTGTTGCTTACATCGTTGTAGACGAATACCAAGCTTTCCGCGCCTGCCGGAATGTTTGAAACAGTCATACTAGGCGTGGCTGGGCTTTTACCGTCATAGTTTAAACATTGCTGCCCCTCAGGTATTTTCTTGCCATCCCAAGCAGCATCATTAAATTTAACATCCATTGCAAAAGCGTTAGCAGATAAAGCCATTGTTGCCAAAACTGTAACCGATTTTAAGGTAAAGAATTTCATGCTTGTTCCTTTAGGTAGCCGATGCATTAATAAGGATAGACCATCTTATTTCGCAGATTAGTTTTGATAATTGAATATAACTTTATAATAAACAAACACGGTTAAGTTAATCATATCGTTTAGCATTTTTGTTAATCCTTTGGGCAAGCGATGAGCAACTTCACAGATCACTATGCTAATGCTGACTCAATAAGCATATTTGTAGCATCATAGGTTACTCGATAGGTATTTATCTGGTTGGGTATGTTGTAGTAGTATCTGAATCATTGTATCTACACGACTAAAAATAATAGGATCATCATGTTTATCGAAGATAAGATTGCCAAAGAAAGTATGACTACTAAGATCTCGACCCCAAAAATCATCTTTTTTGACATCGATGATACCTTGAGCCGTAACGGCATTATTGCTGAACACAATAAAACGACGCTTGAGCAGCTTGCAGATACCGATATTAAACTAGTGATTTCGACTGGCCGCTCTAAAGCCATATTGCCTGAAGACATTTTAGCGTTGCTTGATGCAGATATATTGGACGCCATTATTTGTATGAATGGACAATACAGTTTTGATAAAAGCGGCCGAATCAGCCACTACCCTTTAACTGCTGAACAGACAGATAAAATCGTACGCCTGTGCCAACAGAGTGATTTGATTCATAAGTTTGACTCTGCCACTCATATCGCTTGGTCAGGTGAAAATGAACGTTTACGCGAGTTCAATGCGGTTACGCCCAATTCGATCCTTGACCCTGAGTACTACAAATCAAATACCGTCTATCAGTGCTCGGTATTTTTTAACAATCAGCAAGAAAAAATGCAGGACATCGACTTTGCTCAATATGATTTAAAGCTGGTACATTGGCATCAGATTGGTGCCGATATCTTGCCAGTAGATGCGTCAAAAGCGCGCGGTATCAAAGATGTATGCGAGTACTATGCGGTAGATGCAAGCGAGTGTATGGCATTTGGTGATGGTATGAACGACTTAGAAATGTTCGACTTGGTTGGATTTGCTGTGGCCATGGGAGATGCGCAGCCAGCTTTAATAGAACGTGCTGACTTCGTCACTGGGACGATTGAAGAGTATGGTATCCAAACCGTGCTTAATCAGTTAACAATGAAGTCATAAGACTGTTCAGGCACATAAAGCCATTAACGTTCATTTAAAAAAAGCCCTTACTAGCTGACTAGTAAAGGCTTTTTATTATGGTCTAATTTTATATAGGCGATTCAAATAAAAACTGTAGCGGTGATGACTCCAATACCTTGAAGATCGTTTTTTCATTTTACAAATTCAATAGAGCGTTAAGCAATCAGTTAAGGCCTCAATTAAGGCATTGTCAATCCACCATCGACGGCGATAGATTGTCCAGTAATAGCCATGCTCAAATCAGATGCCATGAGCAATACTGAACTGGCAAAGTCCGCTACCGAAGTCGCTTGGCGTAGGGGCGTCGTAGTTGCGATATAGTCGAATACCTCTTCAGTGGTTAAGCTGCTTGCATCGGTAGTTTTTAATAATCCACCTGCCAGCAAATTAACCCGAATACCATATTGTCCAAGCTCGCTCGCGAGATTGCGTGTTAGCCCAATCAATGCTGATTTAGCCGTGGTGTAATCATAATAGGTAACCACTGGGTTGTAGACAAGATTGGTCGATATATTAATGATTTTGCCTACTTGCTGCGCTTTCATTTGCGGCAGCACCGCTTGCACCGTGTTGACTGCGCCTTTGACGATACCGTCCATTTGCTGCGAAAAATGCGACCACTTTACTGTTTCAATACTGGTGTACGCAGCGCTTGGATTGAACTGATAACTTGGTAAAGCATTATTGACCAATATATCGATACGACCATGACGAGTGATGACTTCAGCTGCCATGGCTTGTACTTGCTCAAGCTCGGTGACATCCGCCTGATAAGCAAATGCTTGACCGCCTGTCGCGATGATATCAGCCACTATCGTCTCAGCAGCCTGTTTACTATTGAGGTAGTTGACGCAAACGATAGCACCTGCTGCCGCCATTTGTTGTGCAATCTGTGCACCAAGCCCACGACTGGCTCCGGTGACTATGGCAACTTTATCCGTAAGCAATGCTGGTATAACTGAGTGGCTCTTATTCAAGGCGTTTTGAGTTGAGGTACTTTCGGTCATTGTGCTGTATCCTTTATTATTATGGTATGGTTGGTGTCTTAAAGCCAAAGGCTTATACTTACTTAAATGATGTTCGTCATACTTCGGCCTGCGCCAATCATAGCATGGTTATATGCTATCTTTTTTCGATTCGACGTTAGCAGCTCGCTAGCAATTCTACCCAAAATTAGCTGTTATTAAGTTAGTTTTTCTACTCATCTTATTAGCCCAACTGGCTATTTTTATTAGTATTATTGAGCATTGCCTTAATGATAACCCTTTAAATTGTATAAACTAATGACCATAATAGTTTTATTGGCCATGTCAGGCTTGTATCTTTTTGGCTTTTTTATTGAATTTTTCTGATTTGCATTATCTTTATTTAGGAGAGATATTTTGACCCACTTATCATCGTCCCATCCAACTACTCACACCTCGGCTAGTGTCGGTCGCATAGTGCCAAAAGCATTATTAGCAGCAGCTGTCGGCTTGGTGCTTGCCAGTTGTAGCAACTCTGACAATGCAGCGGATGGCAGTGCTGCGGCGAGCAATGAGACACTGAACCTTTACAATTGGTCAGAATACATGCCGCAAGAGATTTTAGATGGTTTTGAAGAAGAGACTGGCATCTCAGTTAATTACACTACATTTGACTCTAACGAAGCCATGTATGCCAAGCTCAAACTATTGGATGATTCGAGCCAGTATGACTTAGCGATTCCATCGACTTATTACGTCGAAAAGATGGCGAAAGAAGGGCTGTTGCAAGAGCTAGACAAATCTAAATTGAGCAATTTTAAAAACCTTGATACCTCATTTACCAATACCAAAGTTGATCCTGATAACAAATACTCTATCCCTTATATGTGGGGCAGCACTGGTCTAGCCATTAACGGTGACAGTGTCGATCCGAAAACTGTCAATAGCTGGAATGACCTATGGGACCCTAAGTATAAGGGTCAGGTGATGCTGACCAATGACGTGCGTGAAGTCTTTGGTATGGCACTGCTGACTCTTGGCTACTCAGGTAATAGTAGCAATCCTGACGAAATCGAGGCCGCTTACGATAAGCTCACCACGTTGATGCCAAACGTCAAAACTTTTAACTCTGATGCGACACGTATGCCATATATCGAAGGTGAGACGGCACTTGGTATGACATGGAATGGTGAAGCAGTCATGGCCAACGACGAAGGTTTGACTAGCTTGGTTTATAAGTATCCAACCGAAGGCGCTATCTTATGGATGGACAACTTTGTCATTCCAAAAAACGCCAAGCAAGTTGATGCAGCACATAAATTTATTGATTATTTATTACGTCCTGAAAATGCAAAAATCGTCAGCGAAGAGATTGGCTACGCATCACCAAACATAGCAGCGCGTGAGCTGATGGATGAGAGCGTCCAAAACAACCCAACGATTTATCCTTCTAAAGAAGTATTAGCAAAAGCTGAGTTCCAAGAAGATGTGGGCGATGAGGCGTTGCAAGTGTATCAACAGTACTGGGATAAGCTAAAGACTGGTCGTTAATAGTTTTGATTTAGTACTTTAAAATAAAGTAATCTTTTAAAATAAAAACGCTGATCCTAAATGGTCAGCGTTTTTTTGCGCTATAAATGTAAATCCGTCTCGCCGCCCTGCTCTTTCATTCGGCGCTGCTCGCGGCGTTGATAGCCCAGACCGGATGCAGCAAACCAATGCGGCTTCGATGTTTGCAGTAAATCACTCAGCTGCTGCAACTGAGTCTGCAAGGTTTGGGTCAACCAGAAATAGCCCTGCCACTCAAATGCTAGGTGCTGTACGCTTGGATACTCCGAGACAGCAATACGAGTAATGGGTCGAAATACTTCATCGCTTGGACTACGTAATACCGCCGCCATATGTTGCATCGCTTGGGTTAGCTCATGCTGATAATGTACCAATAAAACATGGTTTTCTTCATCAATTTCGATATTTGCCAAGCGCGGTGCCGCACTTAGTAGTAAATCAATCGTCCCAATGATATTACGGTGGGTACGTTGAATCGTCTCTAGTGTTTCCTTTTCAATACCTGACTCACTGGCTGTCGCCGCGATATGTGGTCGCACGGCTAGCAAGCGTTTATTGATCTGCTGTAACGCTGTGACCAACGCTCTATCAACGGGTACTTCCTTAACAGGAAAGGCTACTGGGTTTAGTTTTTGAACAGAGTCGTCCACTACTCCATCCGTTGCGTCAATATGATGACCTACGCCTGCATAGAGACTACTACAAGCGTCAAGGTTACTACTCAATAAGAACCGCCACATCAACGTTGATTTGAGCGGCAAAATTAGCGTCACTGCTACCGAAACGCCTGTCCCCAGTAGGATATTTAGCGCGCGGTAGATGCCATCTTGACCAATGCTATTATTGCCTAAATCAGAGACAATCATCAACATAGTGATGCCCGTTAGCAGCCCTGTATACCCAAGCTGTCTAACGGCTAAATAGCCAATGATACCGCTGAGCAGACCAATAAGCGCATAGTCCACCCACAACCATGCACCTGCATTTTGATTAAACCATAACACCCCAAGCGCAGTACCAATACCTAATAAAGTACCGATTACGCGCTCTTTAGCCTTGGTATAAATAGCGCCTTGGTATTGCAATAACCCTAGAATGATAAATACGGTAATAGTCGTCCATTCACCGTGCGGAAGGTTAGTGATTTTATTGACCAATAAAGCCAGTATCACAGCCGTACCTAGTCGGGTGGCATGTAGGATATCTGCATGTTGGTAGCGAACATAGGGTTCGACAAATGGAGCAGTAATACGCTGATAAAGGGTGGGTTTCACGCAAGGCTACTCTTTTTGGGTGGAATGTTTAGGTGAGACATTCTAATAAAGTATTATTAAAATATCTCAATAACTAGCGGTAAGTATAAGTTAATATTCTATCAGCAAAATGACGGGCAAAAAATAACGCCTTTTACCTATTATTCACAGGTAAAAGGCGTTATAAAAAATATCCTAGCACACTATATTGAAATCTACGCTATTGAAGATTATTTATCAAATGACTCAACAAATTGTTCATTGAGAACTGCATCAGTGTGAATGAGTAATAGTCTATTGCGCTAGCGTATTATACTTCTAGGTAGTCTAAAATACCTTCCGCAGCTTCACGACCTTCCCAAATCGCTGTCACAACCAAGTCAGAACCGCGCACCATATCGCCACCAGCGAAGATTTTAGGATTCTGAGTCTGGAATTTGAAGGTTTGCTTTTCGGCTGCTAGTACGCGACCAGAGCTGTCCATCCCCACTTGCTGAGACTCGAACCAATCAGCAGGACTTGGTCTAAAACCAAAGGCCATGATGACTGCATCACATGGGATGATCTCTTCAGAATTAGGAATTGGCTCAGGGCGTTGACGACCACGGTTGTCTGGTGCGCCTAACTGAGTAGTAACAACTTTTACGCCGTTAACTTTACCGTTTAAGCCAATGATTTCGGTTGGCTGACGATTAAATAAGAACTCGACGCCTTCCTCGCGAGCATTGACCACTTCGCGGCGTGAACCCGGCATGTTTTCTTCGTCACGGCGATAGGCACAAACTACTTTTTCGGCGCCTTGACGGATACTGGTACGGTTACAGTCCATTGCTGTATCGCCGCCACCAAGTACCACCACTTTTTTACCTTTAAAGTCGATGTACTCTTCAGCGTCTTTTTCCCAGTCATTGCAACGGTTCACGTTGGCAATCAGGTAATCTAGTGCATCATAGACGCCCGTCAGCTCTTCACCAGCGAAGCCGCCGCGCATATAGGTGTATGTACCCATACCCATAAATACTGCGTCATAGTCAGCCAATAGCTCATCAATGGTGACGTCTGTACCAATCTCTGTCTCTAAACGGAATTCGATACCCATGTCTTCAAAGATCACACGGCGGTTGCGCATGACGTCTTTTTCCATTTTGAACTCAGGGATGCCAAATGTCAGTAAGCCGCCAATCTCGGGACGCTTATCAAAGACGACTGGTTTGACACCATTTCTGACCAAGATATCCGCACAACCTAAACCTGCTGGCCCTGCGCCAATGATAGCGACTTTTTTATCTGTCCAAACGACTTCTGACATATCTGGACGCCAGCCAAGTGCAAACGCGGTATCGTTGATATATTTTTCGACATTACCAATGGTCACTGCACCAAAACCATCATTTAACGTACAAGCGCCTTCACACAGACGATCTTGCGGGCAAACTCGTCCACACACTTCAGGCAAGGTATTGGTACGGTGGCACAATTCAGCTGCCTGAAATATTTGTCCTTCTGTGGCCAACTTTAGCCAGTTAGGGATATAGTTGTGTACTGGGCATTTCCACTCGCAGTACGGGTTACCACACTCAAGACAACGATGCGCTTGCTGTGCAACGGCTTCATTTTCGAAAGGTTTATAAATTTCAACAAACTCTGTTGAACGTGTTGCAATGTCTTTTTTGGTTGGATCAAATCTCGGTACATCTAAAAACTGGAAGTTATTTTCTAAGCGTTTTGCCATGGTGCTATCTCTTTTATATAAGGCTCTTTTGCAGTGGGTGGCGACAGTCAGCGATGTTTGGTTTGTCTAAAATTTAAGACATATATCGCTGCTGTCACGTACCTGCTGAAAACCTGTGAGTTAAAACGTCTCTAAAAACGGAACGCTGGCTAACCTGATTAAAGCGACTGCCGATCCATCAATACAATACAATCCATTCCATTGATACGATAGGCAGTCATGTATCGGCTATTGTGGGTCGGCCATGGTAGTTTTAAGAAGGCTTGCGATGTTCGCCGCTTTTGGCTTAACCAAATAGAACTTACGAACATAGTGCTCAAAGTCGTTCAGAATTGTCTGACCCCATGCACTGCCTGTTTTATCTACATGAGCTTCAATCACTTGTTGCAAATGAATGCGATGCTCTTCTGTTTGCTCGCTTGAAATACGGTTTAGATCGATTAGCTCATGGTTGCAACGGTCAAAGAAGTCGCCTTCCATATCGAGTACATACGCAAAACCACCCGTCATACCAGCACCGAAGTTAAGTCCAGTACGGCCAAGAATCGTGACGATACCGCCAGTCATATATTCACAGCAATGGTCGCCTGTGCCTTCGATGACTGCGTGTGCGCCAGAGTTACGAACGCCAAAACGCTCACCTGCTGTACCGGCAGCATATAGCTTACCGCCAGTTGCACCATAGAGACAGGTATTACCGATGATGGCTGTTTCTTGTGCTATAAAGTTTGAGTCTTTCGGTGGATAAATAACAATCTCACCGCCAGCCATGCCTTTACCCACATAGTCATTGGCATCGCCTTCAAGCTCGATATTTAAACCGCCAGCATTCCATACGCCCAAACTTTGTCCTGCGGTACCAGTTAGACGAAGCTTAATTGGCATATCGCTCATGCCAAGGTTGCCCCAGACTTGCGCAATCTCACCAGAAATACGAGCACCGATAGAGCGGTCACAGTTACCAACGAAATAGCTATAATCGCCGCCCGCCCCTTTGCGAATGTTCACAAGCATATCGCTAATCATCTGCTCAGCAAGCAAGCCTTTATCAAACGGCTCATTACGCTCAACCTGACAAGTTTGTGCTTTGCCCACACTGGCTGGGTGACTAAATAGCAATGGTGTTAAATCAAGATGACGCTGCTTATCAGTATTGCCTTCTAGAATATCAAGCAAGTCAGTACGACCGACCAGCTCTTCCATACTACGAACACCTAGCGCCGCCAACCATTCACGCGTCTCAGTTGCGACAAACTTAAAGAAGTTAATCAGCATTTCTGCTTCGCCAATGAAATGCTCATCACGCAACTTGGCTTTTTGAGTTGCAACACCTGTCGGACAGTTGTTTAAATGGCAAATACGTAGGTACTTACAACCAACTGCAATCATCGGCGTGGTACCAAAGCCAAAGCTCTCTGCACCCAAGATAGCAGCTTTTACTACATCTAGCCCTGTTTTTAGACCACCGTCAGTCTGGACACGTACCTTATCACGTAACCCATTCACTCGTAGAGACTGGTGAGTCTCAGCCAAACCTAGCTCCCATGGTGAGCCTGCATGATGGATAGACGATAGCGGAGACGCTGCTGTACCGCCGTCATAACCTGAGATAGTAATCAAGTCGGCATAGGCTTTTGCAACGCCTGTCGCGATCGTACCAACACCTGGACGTGAGACCAATTTAACCGATACCAATGCATCTGGATTGACTTGTTTCAAATCAAAAATCAGCTGTGCCAAATCTTCGATAGAATAAATATCGTGATGCGGCGGCGGTGAAATCAAAGTCACACCTGGCACCGAATAACGCAAACGTGCAATCAGCGCATTGACTTTACCACCAGGTAGCTGCCCACCTTCACCAGGCTTGGCACCCTGAGCTACTTTAATCTGCATGACTTCAGCGGAACGAAGATAGGCAGGCGTTACCCCGAAACGACCAGAGGCAACTTGCTTGATCTTTGAGTTGCGCAATGTGCCATAACGCGCAGGATCTTCACCGCCTTCACCAGAGTTTGAGCGACCACCGATAGTATTCATCGCCATCGCAATCGACTCATGCGCTTCAGGAGATAGCGCGCCTAGTGACATGCCAGCTGAGTCAAAACGTGTCAAGATTTCAGAGATATCTTCTACGTCATTGACATCGATACTGTTGTCGGTTTTCAGTTGCAATAAATCACGTAAAGTCGCGACCGGACGGCTATTAACTAGATCAGCATAATTGCGGTAATTATCGTAATCACCTGTACGCACTGCGGTATGCAGGCTGTTAATCACATCAGGGTTAAAGGCATGGTATTCTTTGTTGAAGACGAACTTAAGCAGACCGCCCTGATCTAGAGGGGCACGACGCTTAAACGCATTGGCAGCCAATTGTGCTTGATCAGCGGCAAGGTCTGCAAAGGTAGCGCCTTTGATACGGCTTTGTACGCCTTTAAAGCATAAACTGACGACTTCTTCTGATAGGCCGACTGCTTCAAACAACTGCGCACCGCGATAAGAAACAATGGTAGAGATACCCATTTTTGATAAGATTTTTAGCAAACCTTTATCCAAGCCTTTGCGGAAATTAACACGGGCTTGAATTGGATCACCAAGTAGCTCACCAGTCGCGACCAAATCATCGATAACATCATATGCTAGATATGGATATACACAAGTTGCACCGAAGCCAATCAATACCGCTATTTGATGCGAGTCGCGGGCAAGACCTGTTTCAATGATTAAGTTAGCATCGGTACGGATACCTTGCGCGATTAGATAATGATGCACAGCGCCAGTAACCATAATAGCGTTAGCAGGCACTTTGTCTGCATCGATATCTTTATCAGACAAGACAATCAACGTATTACCTGAGCGAATGTTATCTGCCACTTGCTCACAGATAGCGACGATAGCATCAGATAGTTCTAAAGTACGGTCATAGTTCAGATCAATGCGAGCCATCTTAAACGCTGGATCATCCAAAGTTTCAAGCTGCTGCATCTTGCTGGCTGACAATACTGGCGATGACAAAATAATACGGTGAGCATCTCTCGCAGATGGTGCAAATACGTTAGTCTCAGCGCCTAAGCAGGTCTGCAACGACATCACGATTGATTCACGTAATGGATCGATTGGCGGATTGGTTACCTGTGCAAACTGCTGGCGGAAAAAATCACCGACATGGCGAATTTGCTGCGACAGTACAGCCATTGGCGTATCGTCACCCATTGAGCCGACTGGTTCTTGACCATTTTCAGCATTAGGGCGAATGATTTCTGTGCGCTCTTCATTGGTGATGTGATACATCTTTTGTAGCGCTTTTAGCTTATCACCACGGCACGCTTGCGTTGCCAATGTCTCTTCTAGACGCTCATCATCACGGACACGCGTCGCTTCTTCACGCAACCATTTGCGATATGGATGCGCCGTTTTTAGTAAAGTTGCAATAGCTGTCGTATCTAAAATTTGACCTGTTAACGTATCAATGACCAGCATTTGACCAGGTCCAACGCGACCTTTTGCCAGTACGTCTTGCGGCTCGTAATCCCAAACGCCAACTTCTGATGCAACAGTGATATAGCCGTTCTTGGTAGTTACCCAACGTGACGGGCGCAAACCGTTTCTATCGAGCATACAGACCGCATAGCGTCCATCTTGGATGACTAGCCCTGCTGGACCGTCCCACGCTTCCATATGCTGTGAGTAAAACTCATAAAACGCACGCAGATCCATATCCATGCTATCCACATTCTGCCACGCTGGCGGTACCAAGATAGACATCGCATGGAACAGATTCATACCACCAGACATTAGCACTTCAAGCATGTTATCCAAGCTTGATGAATCGGAGCCCGTACTATTTACAAGTGGTGTCAGCTCATTCAAGTTAGGTAGCTTGTCTGATTTTAGCTTTGGCGTACGGGCTTTAGACCAATTGCGGTTGCCTGTAATGGTATTTAACTCGCCGTTGTGCGCAAGATAACGGAATGGCTGTGCCAATGGCCAGCGCGGTAACGTATTGGTTGAAAAACGCTGATGGAAGACTACGATATGTGATGCCAAACGCTCATCTTGCAAATCCAAGAAAAACGCTGGCAAGTCTGAAGGCATTACCAAGCCTTTATAAATAATGGTCTGACAACTCAATGAACAGACATAGAATAGCTCATCATCCGTCAAACGCTGCTCTGCTTTTTTGCGTGCAACAAACAGCTTACGGTTGAAATCATCGGCAGCTAGATCATCTGGCGCATTAACGAACACTTGCTTAAAGTCTGGCAATGTCTCACGACCAATCTCACCAACAATACTCAAATCGAGTGGTACATTGCGCCAGCCAGCCACTTCTAATCCTTGGGCTGTAATCTCATCGCTTAACACTTGCTGGCTATGCTTGGCTTTATCGCTATCTACATTAACGAACACCATACCGACAGCAAAGTTGTCCGTAATAGCAAATTGCTGCTCGTCAGCAATCTGTTTAAAGAAATCGGTAGGCGTCGCTAATAGTAAGCCACAACCATCACCAGTTCTACCGTCAGCAGCAACACCGCCGCGATGTGTCATACAACTTAAACTATGAATGGCAGTTTTTACCAAATCATGGCTCGCTTCACCCTCAATATGGGCAATTAGGCCAAAACCGCAATTATCAGAAAAATCATCTGGCGTGGCCAGGTGTGTTTGTGAGGAAATCATTGACATAGCTTGTCCTTTTAAGTAGACGGGCAACTTACATTTCCAATGCGGAGTATAAGTTGGTACCCGTAAGCAGAACGGGCTGATAGTGGATATTCGTGTGTTCGAATTAGCAAATAGTGCAATGCTCGATAGACATCATACTCTAAGAGAAAGTAAAACCCTTGACCCTCCTGGTCATTAGCTGATGTCTTGACATGTGGTCCGTGTATCAAAAGATAGTAAGTAGCAGCCCTTGGCAACGGGAGAATCTACGCCCTTCAATGCCAGTTACTCAATCAGTGATATCTAATGCCATTCATTTAAGCATCATTTGTTATGTTGTCATGTCTAGCATTTAGCGCTAAGCATACAATAACTTAATAACGGTGCACTTGTTTATCTTGAATATCTGACGCTCTGTATTCAAGCACTTTGTTTACCCTAAAAAGAGTGACAATAAGAGAGGTTGCGTCACTTACGATAACCTTATTATAGATAGTAAGTAACCGCGCTTGAGACAATAATATTTAGTAAAGAACTCTAAAAACTAAGAAAAAACCACTAAATAGTTGTTAAATAGACATTTTTTACGATAACTATACAGAACGTCGCCCACAGTTATATTAGTTAATGATTGTCGAAAAATCTAGTCTTTTCTATCGATTCATCAGCCATAAATTGTAAGAGGACTTATTACTATTGGTTATGAGACGAATAAAACTGCTATTAAAATTTTAATGCAAACCATATAAATGACATTTAGCAAAAGGCTTTGATAATACTTAACAGTAGTAGCTTGCCGCTTATTGTGACGATAAAACTATTTTGTATAGTGCTAAAAAAACCCACTAACCAAATAGCTAGTGGGTTTAATTAATCAGGCAAAAATTAATTACTCTTGTCTTCTATTAGCGCTTTTATACTATCACTATTATTTTTAGGAGGATTAGCGTTAGCACTTTTGCCATTAGCATTTGAATTATTGTTTGTGCTACTAGGGGGTTTAGGCGTTGGCACGACTGGTGGCTTCTTACTAGTAGCGTTCTCCGCCGGTGCCGCAGGCTTTTTGTTTTCTGGCGCAGGCTTACTTGCGTTGTTTTCGTCTTTTGGCGATGATTCAGATATTGTCTGCGTCTCACCACCAACTGTACGCTCTTCGCTAACAGATAACGTGGCAGAGGTATCTACCGACTGACGAATACTCTCTTGAGTACTGCTACCATTAGCGCTTTCTTGGTTACCTCGATTACTGTTAGCACTAGCTGCTTGAGCAGCGGTATCATCAGCTTCTTCTTGCAAACGAGCAGGCACTTCGCGCTTGGTAGGTTTTAAGTCGACGGCACGTGTACGCTTTGTACTTAGATCTTTTACTGGATCAGGACGCTCATAATTATCAATGATACTAACATACCGATTAATCTCTTCTTGCAGTACACGTACATTCGTAGGTAGCTTAAAGTCTATTAACTTTGCTGCTCCTACCGCTTCTTGCGGGCTACTCATAATCCCATAAGTCAGCATATAACGGACTTGCTTTTCATCATCAAGATAACGGAAATAAGCAAATTTATCGCGATCTTGACGGCCTTCTAAGTAACTAACAATCACATCGTTTTCAGCGACATTCATTACTTGAACAGTCCACTTGCCTTTATTAGCTAGCAGATAACGCTTGTCTTTGAACTCATCAGGATAATCGCGCAAATCTCGAATCGTTGCATCAAAGTTAATCGGTTGTACATCCGTATCTAGCTCATGTAGCGATTCGACTTTTAGTGGTTGTTCAAACTCTTCATTCAAAATCTCTGGCGCTGATATCGGTGCATTCTCAATTTTGGCACCCATGGCTGGCGTTTGACTAAACATCCATACTAACGCTGTGACTACCCCTAGAAGCAAGGTCACTATTAGCCAAATCAGTGCTTGACGACTGTATGATTGGCTAGCAGTACGCGTTTTTGTTTTTGATGTTGCCATGAGGCGGTCCTTGGTAAAAACATGTTTTACAGCATGGTATAAATGCTTATTTAAACAGAGGTACAGCTAACCAGTTGGCTATAAGTACGAGATTTTAGTATAAATATATAAACGATAAATTCTTGAGACGTTACGCGCTATGTTTTGACAAAACTTCATGTAATAGTTCGCCGTCAAACTCATTAGTCATTACCGCATCGCCAATTGATTTTAACAAAATTAGGCGGATTTGTCCGTGTTTCACTTTTTTATCGTGGCCCATTAAATCTAAAGCAGTGTCTACATCGATAGCTGGTGGCGTAATAGGTAAGTTTGCCAATTCTAAAACACGCTTAATACGTACAACTTCATCATCAGTTAGCCAACCAATTTTTTGCGATAGCTCAGCTGCTTGTACCATACCAGCCGCCACTGCTTCGCCATGTAACCAATTACCATAGCCTTCATATGTTTCAATCACATGACCAAAAGTATGACCAAAGTTCAATAGCGCGCGCACACCTGACTCTCTTTCGTCTTGTGCCACTACATCGGCCTTGTACTGACAGCAGCGCTTTACAGCTTCACCGAGTACTGCCAAATCAAGCGCCATCATTGCAGACAAGTTTGCCTCAAGCCACGTTAAAAAGGCCTCATCCATGATAAGGGCATATTTAATAATCTCAGCCACTCCAGCCGATAGCTCACGCGCAGGCAGTGTCTTAAGCGTACTCATATCGGCAAGCACCATTTGCGGCTGCCAAAAAGCACCAATCATATTTTTACCTTGCGGATGATTGATACCCGTTTTACCACCAACACTAGAATCTACTTGTGACAGTAGCGTCGTTGGAATTTGAATAAAGTTTACACCACGCATAAAGCTGGCAGCAGCAAAACCAGTCATATCTCCCACTACACCGCCACCAAGGGCAATAAGTGTCACATCACGATTGAAGTGTTCTGTCATTAGCGCATCATAAATCTGATCAATACTTGCCTGATTTTTGTATTGTTCACCATCTGGCAGTACGCAGACCTTTACCACAAACTGCTCTGCTAGCTCATCTTCTAATGCTTTTAAGTATAAAGGCGCCACAGTGTCATTAGTAACAATCAAAACCTGACGGCCACTGATATAAGGCGTGATTTGCTTCGTCATACTACTATGTTCAGTCGTAGATTGTTCAGTAATGACAATAGGATAATCATGACTTTGCGTATGAACTATTAGGCCATCATGAAACGGCATTACCATGTGATACTCCTAAAGCATTTTCGATGAGGTAAAAGTAATTGAGTCTGCATATCAATCGTAGTTGCCAGTCTATTGCTAGTCTTCTTGGTGCGCTGATACATCGGTCGTGCAATCGACGAATGATTCTAGTTGCTGCATCAATTGATTGACCATATGGCGTGGGTACGTGTGACCAGTAGGCATAATAATATGGGCGACTTGGCGATAGAGTGGGTCGCGAGCACTATACAAATCTTGCAATATTTTTCTAGGATTATGCTGCTGCAATAATGGTCGAGACTTGTCTTTAGAGGTACGGGCTAGTTGCACCTCGACCGGTGCGTTAAGATAAACGACAATGCCACGCTGTTTTAGGAACGCTCTGTTTTCAGCACATATGACTGCACCGCCACCGGTCGCTAATACGATTTGAGAGTTTTGGGTCAATTCATCAATGGCACGCGTTTCACGCTCACGGAAACCTGCCTCACCTTCTTTGGCAAATATCCAAGCAATGTCAGCACCTGTCTGCGATTCAATATACCAATCGCTGTCTACAAAGGTGCGACCTAACTGCTTGGCAAGCAGTTTTCCGATTGTCGTCTTCCCTGCTCCCATCGGACCCACTAAAAACACCGACGGTAATTCCTGCCCCATAATACTTACTCAGCTAAATTAGGTATGATACAACGTCATTGTTATTCTGGCTAGTAATGAGCCGTGATTATTGTGAGTAAAATTTAGAGCACACTATTTATCAGTACATACATAGATATTGCAGCTAGAAAACCACTAGTGTCACGCATAAAAAAAGCAAGCACTATGGCTTACTTTTTCAATGAAAGATTAAAAAAACTAAATCAGTTAATACGGCTAGTACCATCATTAATAAGCTTTGGAGTCACAAAGATAAGTAGCTCTTCTTTAGTGTTGTTTCGTACATCTTTACGGAAAGCACGACCGATATAAGGCAAATCACCTAAGAAAGGAACCTTCGTTACTTCGTTATTGGTACGGTTTTTAAAGACGCCGCCTAGCACCACTGTCTGACCATCTTCAATAATGACGTTGGTGGAAATAGAATCCTGAGAAATTGCAACCTGACTATTAATAATAGTCGGAGTACCATTTGTGATTACCAACTTTAAACCAATTTTACCATCTGGCGTTATGTTTGGTGTAGCCTCTAAACTTAATGCAGCCTCTCTAAAGCTGGTTGTTGTCGCACCACTGGCTGATGCTTCCTGATACGGAATCTGAGTACCAGAAGAGACCTTTGCTGTTTGCTTGTCCGCCGTCAAAATCTTAGGTGTAGAAATAACTTCACCACGGTTGTCCGCTTGCAGTGCTGACAGCTCAAGATCTAGCATCACATCAGACATACTGAGCAAACCAAAGGCGATACTACCCGCTGGGTTAGAAACGCCTAAATCGACGTTTAAGTTATCAGGGCGACTAATATCATACGAAGGATAAGAAACTGTTTGACCATTTACGGTCGTCGTCTCTACATCAAAATCTTTTAAATCCCATAAGGTTTGGTCGCTCCCGCCAACCAGTAAACTACGGTTGTTTGCTGCACCGTTTGACAATATACCCCAACGAACACCAATTTCTTTACTAAAGGTATCAGACGCGCTAACGATACGTGCTTCAATCATAACTTGGCGAACAGGAATATCAATTTTACTGATTAGTTTGTGGATATTTTCAATGCTGTCAGCCACGTCTTTAATAATCAAAGTATTGGTGCGTTCATCAATCGTTACCGTACCACGATTAGATAATAACGTATTGTTATCGTCAGCACTGTTGGAGTTATTGCCGCTATTACTAGATGATCCACTGCCTTGAGAAATAAGAGTCAATACATCTTGTGCTTTCGCGTAGTTCAGACGAATATATTCATTGCGTAAAGGCGCATACGAATCAACAGCTTGCTGCGCTTCAAGCTCGCGAGCCTCTTGCTCAGCAAGTTCAGTAGAAGGCGCAACCAAAATCACATTACCATTTTCACGTTTGCCAAGGTTTTTACTTTTCAAGATAATATCAAGCGCTTGATCCCAAGGAACATTAATCAAACGCAAAGTGATGTTGCCAGCAACAGAATCACTCGCAACGATATTCATCTCAGTAAACTGTGCCAAAATATCTAAGACACTACGGATCTCAACATCTTGGAACTCCATCGATAAGGGTTCGCCACTATAGACTCTTTCTTCAAGCGTTGGCTCACGTAACAATTCAGGTTTCTTGATACTGATATTTAACTGGTTACCTGATTGATAAGCCTGATACTCGTAGTCATCCGTCATATTGATGGTGACGACACCGTTTTGACCCTGATTCTTAGTATCAACACTATCAACAAGACCACTATTAATATTCAAACGACGTAATAAATTTCTCGGAACTGTGCTACCAGTCAAACGTATGACAAGCTTTTTACCTTGACGCTGTACATCTACTGGGATGGCTTCGTTAGCAAGTACAACACTTACATTACCACCTCCATCATTACCTACCGAAAAATTGACTGCACTTAGTCCATCATAGCTATACTGTTTGCTTACCTGTGAAGCAGCGAGTTGCGGATTTAATAGTGGGTTTACTCTCACTACCATCGTATCAGCTGGCACTTCATTTTTTACTACTGCCTTGCTCGTAGTACGTACAGGTGCCACTGGTACAGTAGAGGTCTCAACAATAGGCGTAACGACTGCGGTCGTTGTCATACTATTATTGTTATTAAGTACATCTTGAATCGGGTCGCTGGTAATGACAGGACGATTAGGGTCAGTGATGGTCAGCAATAAATCATTGCCTTCAATCGCTGTTGTATAATTTCCTGATTCTTTTAAACCAACAATGAGGCGCGTGGTACTGTCACTACTTAGCGTAGTCACATCATTGATTGCACCGACGTTATATTCATTAAAACGACTGCTAAGCCCATTTTGCACTTGTTCGAAATCTAGCACTAAGCGACTAGGATCATCAAGCTGATAAGCTGCAGGCAATACTGGCAACCCTGTGAACCCCAGGCGCATTTGAGTCACTGCAGGTGCAGTCTGTACTACAGAAACACTATCAATGCGCTGTGCAGCATAAGCACTATTAGTCACAGCCACCATACTGACTGCCAGTGCTGAAATAGCAAAAGCAGAAGAAACGCGGTTGCTCATCATCATTACCTTGTTATTGCGTACTGTCATTATTTATTCCTCAAAAAATCTGCCGACTTAGCTTATAGGGGATACCAGCGACTGGGGTTTTTCTACAAACCCTGCGCGGCTATCTGGCACAATTTCAATCAAGTTAATCTGGGTCGGCGTGATTTCAACAATACGGCCGTCGTTCATTCCAAGATAATCGCCTACTTTAACACTGGCAACTGAACCGTCGGGACGTTGTACTAACGCATATCGCTGACCTTCAGGCGAAATTACCACACCTCGAAAAATCAATTGCGACAGTTCGTACTGCTCAAGTGGTTCTTTTATTCTGTTAATATCAGGACGTACACCTTCAATAGAGGTTCTAGCTCCTTGCACACTGACCAAGCTTGGCGGTAAAAAAGGACTACGCTGCGAACTAGCGCTATAAACAAAATCCTCTACTAGTTCAGCTTTGGGTGGCGGCTCAATAGGCTGTGCAGGCTGATTGCGGATATCAGTCATTGACTGCTCTGCCATACCTATACGATCACTACACCCTGTCATAGATAAAACAGCAATACTTAAAGCCAATAGCATGGGCATTTTTTGAATACTCATTAGTTGCCTCCTGCGTTTGCATCAGTAGCAATAGCTTCATCACCTTCGGGAGCCGCTTCTTTAGAGCGATAAGTCTTAGTTTGCAAGACTAAATTAAGCTCTGGTAAAACATCCAAAGTAGGCTGCGGGTTACTGACTTCAAAATCATGCATAGTGATAATTCGAGGAAGTGCGGCAAGACCACTAATAAAGCTGCCAAACTGATGATATTCACCTAACGCAGCAATACGTATTGGCTGCTCAATAAAGAATTCATTTTCAATCTCAGGCTCTACCGAAATATCTTGAAAACGGATATTACTACCAACGCCTGTCATGTTTATGCCTTCTACCAATTCTGACACACGAGTATCTTTTGGCAACTGATCTAATAGAGTATTAAACTCAGCTTCCATTTGTATAACTTGTGCTTGATACGCTTTTAAATGACGCGCGCGCGACTCTTTTTCACGATAGCTATCGAGTAATGTTTGTTGTTGGCTTTCAGCTGCATTGATCTCGTCAATTTTACTGCTGATGGGTAGTGCCCATGATAACGCTGCGATAAAGATAATAATAAGACCAATGACTGTCACTTTTACTGGTAATGGCCAACTGCCATAGTTCTCTGAATCTAACGACTCAAAGCTACGGCGAAACTCATTTAAATCAAATTGCTTTTTTGGTTTTAAAGCAGATTTTTTGGTTTTAGTGAGACTTTTTTTACGGATAAGCTTCATAACTCACCTCCAAGACTAGCACTAGTATCAGCATCATCAGGGTTAGGTGTATCCGACTGGACTTTAGTCGTCACTACAAACTGTACGTAACTGTCTTCAGGATACACAGGACGTGGCTGTTCACCTGTCTCAACTGTATTATTGAGAGCTGGTGCAGCTTGATAGGCGGTAATATTCTGTTGAATGTTACTTACTGCTGAGTTACCCATCCATTTGCTACTATCAAGGTTGCGGATTAAGCTTGATACAATATTTGGATTATCTGCTAAACCTGTTAAGGTTAAGACATCGCCTTCACGTTTAAGGTTATTTAAATATAGCGCTGGTGGAATAGCTTTAGCAAGATCATCCCATAAACGTACAGGGACAGGACGTCGACCTTGTAAATCTTGAATAACTTGCATGCGTGAAATAATATCGTCACGACGCTGTTCTAAACTATCAATTTCAGTCAATGCTGTGTCTAAGCGATTGTTTTCTTGTTCGATCAAAGCGTTGGCATCAAGCTGTTCATCAAGCTCATTATTAAAGTAACTCCACGAAGCAAAGGCTGCCAATAAAGTTAACAATGTAACTGCAACTACTAAAGTGATGAACTCTTTGTTGAGACGTTCACGCTCTTCTTGTCGCCAAGGTAAAAGGTTAATACGAGCCATTAGTCAAAGCTCCTCAACGCAAGACCGCATGCAGCCATTAAACTTGGAGCATCAATAGTCAATTGCTCATTATCAATACTTGGTGCAATAGTCATATTAGTAAAAGGGTTAGCAATACTGACAGTAACGCCTAGCTTTTGTTGTGCCATACCAGCGAGACCTGCAATGGAACTACTGCCCCCTGCGAGCACCACATGATCGATGCTGCTATATTGGCTTGATGAGAAGTAAAACTGTAGAGAGCGAGTAATTTGCTGAATAGTGTTTTCTATAAAGGGTGTCAAAACTTCAGGATAATAATCATCAGGCAGTGTGCGCTCGCGCTTACTCAGCGTTGCCTCTTCTGCCGATAAGCCATAGCGGTTTTGTATAGCTTCTGTTAATTGAACACCTCCAAATAACTGTTCACGACTATAGATAAACTCACCATTTTTGGCGATATATAAGGTAGTTTGATTATGACCTATGTCTATCAAAGCCACCAGTTCTGGTACATTTGGGAGACTATCCACCATCAATCCAAACGCACGCTCAATTGCATGCGATTCAATATCCATGACTTTCGTTTGCATCCCACCGAACGCTAAAGCATCTACACGTTGGTCAACATTTTCCGAGCGAGAAGCAGCAAGCAATACCTGAACCATATCTTCGCTGACCAAAGATGGTCCTAATACTTCAAAGTCTAAGTTGACATCTTCTAATGGATAAGGCACATATTGGTCAGCATCTAGACGTATCTGAGCCTCACGCTCAACATCGCTAAGTGCCATATCCATATCAATGATTTTAGTGATCACTGCAGACCCTGAGACTGCAGTTGCAGCACTACTACCCGATACTTGGCAACGTTTTGCCAGACTCGTTATAATGTTGCCAACTGCCTCTGTATCTGCTAGAAGCTTATCAATGACGACACCTTCTGGTAGCCTTTCAATACCATAAGATTTTAGGTGGAACATGCCTTGTTGGCGCTGTATGTCAACCAACTTTACTGAGGTGGCACAAATATCCACACCAATCAAATGTCGACTTTTCGAAGTAAATAGCCTCACAAACTCTATACCTTATATTAAGTGTACAATCTGATAGTTATTTGTAATAATTGAATACAATACTTTACTTAATTGATAGATTCAAGCATTTAAAAATATATTAAGGCCAACTTACACATTTATTATTACCTGCTCATTTTGTTCAAGGTATAATAATATTGTCTGCTACAAATTCTAACTAATAAGTCTTATTATGGCCAAGAAAAATGCTACCGCTCGTCTCATTCGTTTTTTAGTGGGACTTTTTATCGCTTGCCTAGCATTGGCAGTTGTTCTAGCACTTGCTGTACCTATTGGTTTCTATGGGATGGCAATGTATTTGTCACCAACCCTACCTAGTACGCAAGAAATTAAAACAGCCAAACTAGAAATGCCATTACAGATTTATAGTAGTGATGATAAATTAATCGGCCAATATGGCAATCGTTTATCGTTACCAGTTAGTTTTGATGAGATTCCTGAAGATTTAACTCATGCCTTTTTAGCAGCCGAAGATGCTTCTTTCTTTCAGCATAGCGGAATTAGTATTAAAGGTCTTGGTCGCGCTGTCACCGAAGCAGTCACTGATGACGATGGCCAAACAGGTGGCTCTACCATTACGATGCAGGTCGCTAAAAATTACTTCTTAAGTCCAGAACGTACTTTAAATCGCAAACTAACAGAGTTGTTTTTGGCGCGGAAGATCGAAGACGAGCTGAGTAAAAATGATATTTTGACGTTATATGTTAATAAAATCTATCTGGGCGAAGGCGCCTATGGCATTCGCGCTGCGGCCAAAAAATATTATAGTAAATCATTAGATAATCTAACTATTGCTGAGATGGCGATGTTAGCCGGTCTGCCAAAAGCCCCTTCTAAATATAATCCTGTTGCCAATCCTAGCCGTGCACTGACTCGCCGTAACTGGATCATTGGACGTATGCATGAGCTTGGCTATATTACCAAAGCTCAGTATGACGAAGCGGTCAACTCTCCTATAGGTATTAACCTATATAAAGAAAAGCTCGATGTAAATATGCCTTATTTGGCAGAAATGACGCGAGCTTCTTTAGTCGAACGTTATGGTGATCAAGTCATGCACGGTGGCTGGCGCGTGCGTCTCACAGTAGATAGTAAAGCGCAAACAGATGCAGAAGCAGCAGTAGTAACAGGCTTAATTGCCTACGAGCATCGCCATGGTTGGCGCGGGGCTGAAGCAAACGATGAGCCTCTCGAAAACTTCCGACGTTACAGCAATATGTCTCCTGCCAAGGTGACTAAAGTCAATTCTCGTAGTTTTGATGCAGTCCTGCAATCTGGTGAAGAAGTGACCGTTAATTGGTCTGGTATGAAATGGGCACGTAAATATATTTCTGCTGACCGTATTGGTTATTATCCTAGTAATGCCAGTCAAGTTGTTAAGAAAAACGATATCGTTCGTGTGATACCTACTTCAAATGGCAACTGGCAATTAGGTCAAATACCTAAAATCCAAGGCAGCTTGGTTTCGTTGAATCCAGAAACTGGTGCTGTCAATGCATTGGTTGGTGGCTTTGATTTTAACCATAGTAAGTTCAACCGCGCTCTACAAGGCTGGCGTCAACCTGGCTCAACCATCAAACCGCTTGTTTATACCGCTGCTTTAGAAAAAGGTTATCGCCCAGATACCATCGTGTCTGACCGAGCTATTCAAGTAGGTGACTGGAAACCTAAAAACTCTGATGAACGTTTCTTAGGTGATATCACTTTACGTCGTGGTTTATATTTGTCGCGTAACCTCGTATCTATTCGCTTGTTACAAGCTATCGGTATCTCAAGTACGCGCAACCTATTAGATGAATTTGGTCTTGATAAAGAAAAGCTGCCGACAACCTTGTCATTAGCACTTGGAGCAGGACAAGCCACACCATTACAAATGGCCACGGCTTACTCAACTTTCGCGAATGGTGGTCATCGTGTCCAACCTTACTTTATTGAACAAATTTACAATTATAAAAACGAGCTATTGTTTCAAGCTAATCCACGTCAAGCATGTGCGTTATGTTTTAACGAAAAACTTGAAAAGGTTAATAACAGCTTAGTTGAAGAGTATGAGAAGTCAATTAAAGCGCTTGATGATAGCACTAATGAAATAACTGCCGATAATTCGTCATCGAAAAGTAATGATGATAGCGAAACAACAGATAAAGAGCTTGATTTAACGGTATATAACGCAGGTCCACAGTCAGACCGCCTAAAAGCGCCTGCCGTACAATATGTAAGCGCCAAACAAGCACCGCGTATACTGCAACCTAGAGTCGCTTTTGAGATGGCCGATATACTACGCGATGTAGTCCAACGCGGTACAGCAGTAAGAGCAAAGGCATTAGGTCGCAATGATATCGGTGGCAAAACTGGTACCACCAATCAGGCCAAAGATGCGTGGTTTGCAGGGTTTCATCCTACCAATGCAACAGTAGTATGGATGGGATTCGATCAACCATCTACTATGGGCCGCCGTGAATATGGTGGTGTGGCAGCACTGCCAGTCTGGATGGACTTTATGAAATCTCAGCTGAAAGACACGCCAAGCCAGTGGGTATCTATCAATAACCGCTCAAAATCCAGAAAGCAACAGCAAGACATCATAGAGATGACTGATGATGGCGTCCTAGTTAACGATGCCTCCAATAAATCAGCGAAACCAGTCAAGACTCAAACTCAGCAGCGTAAGCCTTCGGTTCCAGAGCCTACTGAAGATACCAGCACTCCACCATCAACGAAATCAAGCAGCAATCGTAGTGATGACAGCGTACCGGAGAATCCATTAACGGTGACACCCGTTGAAAGTATGCCACCGATGCCAGAGTCATAAACAAGACAATTCTCAATTAATAATAAAAGGCTTATTCAGTAATGACTGAATAAGCCTTTTTTATGCGCTGTAGACTATGATCTACCCTACTTAATCATCCTTTCAAATGGTTCAATAAATAGCGATCAAGAATAAATCTTCTGGTGAACTTCCTATTAGAACTCGACCATACTTGCACGCAGTTGTTCAATCAGCTCTAAAAGCTGATTGCGCCATTCTCGTATTGTGGTCTCATCAGGCAGCCATTGATTGGATAAGGTGACAACATTGACAATCAAGTCTGGCGACGCTGAATGACTGCTTGGCGCTTCATCGACGATAGTATCTGGCGGTACTGCATAAAGACAACGCTGATAAGCACGTTCTATATTGGCGATAAAGCCTTGCTGCTGTAATTGCTGCAGACGCTGAATCTCAGGAGATACTTGGGTACGCTCGCTCAATACTTGTTCAATATCAAGCAAGGTTGGCGCCGTCATATTTAAGCTATAAAAGTGACCAAGCTCCTGAATAAATGCCAATAAAGCACCATGCAAGTGAAAAATAGCAGTCTCACAGTGTGCTTGGTATAACTGCTTATCATTGGTACTTCCTGCAGATTGGCAAGATAAACGACAGAAATATAACTTTTGATTGGTTCGATCTGCTTGATATTTGGCGACGCGAGTTTTACCTGCCATTTGCTAATTATCCTTTTATGAATAGTGAATTAGAGCATATTTCCAGTGTACTATTTTTTTAGATGATAGCACCATGCCTTTCTTAGTTTTTTATACGCACAAAAAAGCCAGCAACTTAGGCTGGCTCTTTTATCAAATTAAGAATGAATCAAAATACTTAATACGATTAATTATCTTGATTTAACTCTTGAGCAAATGCTTCGTCGAAGCTTGCAAAGTCTTTACTATCAGTGCTTGCAGTCATATCAAATGCTGCATTCAAATCTTTATCTTGTAGCTTCTGATCTGCTTTCTCTTTACGTGCTTTATGATAAGCAAGACCAGTACCTGCAGGAATCAAGCGACCCACAACTACGTTTTCTTTCAGACCACGTAGCTCATCTACTTTACCAGTCACAGCAGCCGCAGTTAGTACACGGGTTGTTTCCTGGAAAGAAGCTGCTGAGATAAAGCTTTCAGTTGCCAGACTTGCTTTAGTGATACCTAGTAATTGACGCTCAAACTGTACTGGGAATTTATCTTCCGCTTCTAGCTTAGCATTCAACGCTTTGATATCTGCATATTCGACCTGATCACCTTTGAAGTGACTTGAATCGCCGCCGTCAGTGATTTCAACTTTACGCAACATCTGACGAATGATAACTTCGATGTGCTTGTCGTTGATTTTTACACCCTGCAAGCGATAAACGTCCTGTACTTCGTTGACGATATAATCAGCAAGTGCAGTCTGACCTTTCAAACGTAAGATATCATGTGGGTTCTGTGGACCATCAGCGATCACTTCACCACGTGCTACCGTCTCGTTTTCAAAGACGTTAATTTGACGCCATTTCGGGATTAGCTCTTCATGTACTTCACCATCTTCATTAGTAATAATGAAGCGGTTCTTACCTTTAGTCTCTTTACCAAAGCTTACCACACCAGTCATTTCTGCCATGATGGCGTGATCTTTTGGACGACGTGCTTCGAACAAGTCAGCAACACGTGGTAGACCACCGGTAATATCTTTCGTACCAGAAGAAGCTTGCGGTACACGGCCTAGAATCGAACCTGCTGCTACTTTTTCACCGTCGCTCACGCGGATGATAGTTTCAGCTGGTAAGAAGTAAACCACTTCTTTGCCTTCGTCAGTGTTCAAGATAATCGCAGGACGTAAGTCTTTTGCTGAACTTGAACGGTCACGAGTGGCTAGAATCTCAAATGAGCTCATACCCGTCGCATCATCAACTTTTACTGTTGCAGTCATACCATCAGTGATGTCACTGAAGCGTGCTGTACCAGCAAATTCTGTGATGATTGGATGCGTATGCGGATCCCACTTAGCGATAGTTTGACCGCCTTCAACCTGCTCTTCGTCTTTCACAAGTACGCTTGAACCATATGGTACTTTATAGCGCTCACGCTCACGGCCAAGCTCATCAGTCAATGCGATTTCAGCTGAACGCGATACGATGACTAAGTGACCATCGGTATGCTGTACTGTTTTCATGTTTTCAAAGTGCGCTTGACCAGCATTACGTACAGAGATGCTGTTGTCTACAGAGGCTGAACTCGCTGCCCCGCCCACGTGGAACGTACGCATGGTTAACTGAGTACCTGGCTCACCAATAGACTGAGCTGCCATAACACCGACTGATTCGCCGATATTCACTTTATGACCACGTGCAAGGTCACGACCATAACACTGTGAACATACGCCATGTTCGATATCACACGTAATTACTGAACGTACCCAGATATCATCGATTGCGTTGTTATCAAGGACGTTAACCCAGTACTCATCGATCAATGTACCAGCTGGAATCAATACTTTATCAGCATCGTCATTATAAGTAACGTCACGAGCAGTTACACGACCCAGTACTAGCTCACCTAGCTTCTCAATGATTTCACCACCTTGGATATGTGGTTTCATGAGTAGGCCTTCTTCAGTACCACAATCATCGCTAGTGATAACCAAATCTTGTGCCACATCAACCAGACGACGAGTTAGGTAACCCGAGTTAGCTGTTTTCAGTGCTGTATCCGCTAGACCTTTACGTGCACCGTGAGTTGAGATGAAGTACTGTAGTACGGTCAAACCTTCACGGAAGTTAGCTTTAATCGGCGTCTCAATGATTGAGCCATCTGGTTTCGCCATCAAACCACGCATACCAGCCAACTGACGAATCTGTGCCGCACTACCACGAGCACCAGAATCTGACATGATAAAGATAGAGTTGAATGACTTCTGCTCGTCTTCTTCACCTTGTGCGTTGATAACTTTATCTGTTGCCAAGTTGTCCATCATCGCCTTAGCGACTTTGTCATTGGTACGTGACCAGATATCAACTACTTTGTTATAGCGCTCACCAGCAGTTACAAAGCCTTGCTCGAACTGATCTTCAATTTCGCGAACTTCGCCTTCTGCCACTTCGATGATTTGCTTCTTAAGTGGTGGAATAACCATATCATCGATACCGATAGACACGCCAGATAGTGTTGCTTGAGCAAAACCAAGATACATCAATTGGTCAGCAAACATAACACTTTCTTTTACGCCGACTTTACGATAGCAAGAGTTAATCAAACGAGAGATATTTTTCTTCGTCATCTCTTGGTTACACTCATCAAACGTCATACCTTTAGGCATGATGTTCCAGATAAGTAGACGACCAGCAACCGTATCTTTGATACTGATTTCTTTGGTCTCGTTACCGTCTTCGTCAATTTGCGTCTCAGTAACACGTACTTTGATCTTGGCGTTTACATGTAGATCGTTTGAACCAATTGCACGCAATGCTTCATTAACGGTAGCAAAAATCATGCTCTCGCCTTTGGCATTGATCGACGAACGACTAATGTAATATAGACCTAGTACAACATCCTGAGATGGTACGATGATCGGATCACCGTTCGCAGGTGACAAGATGTTGTTGGTAGACATCATCAAGGCACGTGATTCAAGCTGTGCTTCTAGCGTCAATGGCACGTGAACGGCCATTTGGTCACCATCGAAATCGGCGTTGAATGCAGTACAGACAAGTGGATGCAACTGGATGGCTTTACCTTCGATCAATACTGGCTCAAATGCCTGTAGACCCAAACGGTGAAGTGTTGGCGCACGGTTGAGAAGTACTGGATGCTCACGGATAACCATTGCCAGCATATCCCACACTTGTGGCTCTTCACGCTCTACCATCTTTTTGGCAGCTTTAATCGTAGTCGCTAAACCATGAGACAATAGTTTGTTATAAGTAAATGGCTTGAATAATTCTAGTGCCATTTTCTTAGGTAGACCACACTGATGTAGACGTAGTGTTGGACCTACAACGATAACCGAACGACCAGAGTAATCGACACGCTTACCAAGTAAGTTTTGACGGAAACGACCTTGCTTACCTTTGATCATATCTGCCAAAGATTTCAATGGACGCTTGTTACTACCAGTGATGGCACGACCGCGACGACCGTTATCAAGCAACGCATCTACTGACTCTTGCAACATACGTTTTTCGTTACGTACGATAATATCAGGGGCGCTTAGCTCAAGCAGACGCTTAAGACGGTTGTTACGGTTGATCACGCGGCGATATAGATCGTTTAGATCTGACGTCGCGAAACGGCCGCCTTCTAGCGGTACTAGAGGACGCAAATCTGGTGGTAGTACTGGCAAGATGTTCATTACCATCCACTCAGGCTTGTTATTAGAATCACGGAATGCTTCTAATAATTTGAGACGCTTAGACATTTTTTTAAGCTTAGTCTCAGAACCAGTTTGTGGAATCGCTTCACGAAGCTCATCAATTTCAAGATCGATATCGATATCTTTTAATAGGTCTTGAACGGCTTCAGCACCCATTTTAGCTGTGAATTCATCACCGAACTCTTCAAGCGCTTTGTAATAATCTTCATCATCAAGCAACTGATACTTTTCTAAGCTAGTTAGACCAGGCTCAGTAACGATGTAGCTTTCAAAATATAGAACGCGCTCGATATCACGTAGCGTCATGTCTAGCAATAGACCGATGCGGCTTGGTAATGATTTTAGGAACCAAATATGCGCCACAGGACTGGCTAGGTCGATATGGCCCATACGATCACGACGAACTTTAGCAGTGGTAACTTCAACACCACATTTTTCACAGATAACGCCTTGGAACTTACGGCGCTTATATTTACCACATAAACATTCGAAATCTTTTACTGGGCCAAAGATTTTGGCACAAAAAAGACCATCACGCTCAGGCTTAAACGTGCGATAGTTGATGGTTTCAGGCTTTTTCACTTCGCCGTGCGACCATGACTTAATAACGTCAGGTGAGGCTAAAGTAATTTGAATGCTATCAAACTCTTGGTTACCGTTGCCGGTAGGGCTTTGCATGATATCGAGTAAATCTTTCAAGTTGCTTCTCCGTTATCTTTATAATCATCTGACAGCGTACCATTGACGCAGATAAGATGAATGAAGGCAATGAATAGGGTTGAGACAAATCACTAAAAGCAGCAGCAATAAAGCAAACTGCCTTTAGTGGACAACTAAGTTAAACAACGGGCTAGTTGCTTTGTTTTAACTCAATATTAATACCCAGTGATTTGATTTCTTTGGTCAGTACGTTAAACGACTCAGGCATGCCTGGATCCATATACTGCTCACCATCAACGATGTTTTTGTACATACGAGTACGGCCTTCAACGTCATCCGACTTCACCGTTAGCATTTCTTGCAACGTGTAAGTCGCGCCGTATGCTTCTAGTGCCCATACTTCCATCTCACCGAAGCGCTGACCACCAAACTGAGCTTTACCACCCAATGGCTGCTGCGTCACTAGAGAATAAGAACCTGTTGAACGCGCATGCATTTTGTCATCAACCAAATGGTTAAGCTTGAGCATGTACATGTAGCCGACAGTTACTTTACGATCAAACTTCTGACCTGTACGACCATCATATAACGTCTGCTGACCATCGCGATCCATACCAGCAAGCTCTAACAGGTCTTTAACTTGGCTTTCTCTTGCGCCGTCAAATACTGCTGTGCCCATCGGTACACCGCCACGTAAGTTGTCTGCTAGCGCCATGATATCATCATCACTCAAGCTATCAAGATCAACTTGCTCACCGCCTACTTGGTTATAGATTTTGTCCAAGAAGTCACGTAGCTCTTTGATTGCTGCTTGAGATTTGAGCATACCGTCAATCTTCTCGCCCAACCCTTTCGCTGCCATACCCAAATGCGTCTCTAGAACCTGACCGATGTTCATACGAGATGGTACACCAAGTGGGTTCAATACGATGTCAACGGTATTACCATTTTCATCATAAGGCATGTCTTCAACTGGCATGATGCGCGATACAACACCTTTGTTACCATGACGACCAGCCATCTTATCACCAGGCTGAATACGACGCTTAACCGCTAGATATACTTTAACGATTTTTTGTACGCCATGTTGTAAGTCATCACCAGCAGTCAATTTGCGTTTTTTCTCAGCAAACTTCACATCAATGTCTTTTTGCTTATCAACCAAGTAGTCAGAAATCTGCGTTAGACGCTCAGAGATTTCTTCTTCTACTGGTTGGATATCAAGCAAGGTCTCAAGGCTCATATCTTTCATATCAGCCAACGCCATTACCGTACCCGCTTTTAGACCAGCTCCGCCGCTGACTTTTTGGCCATCTAATAGATTGCCAATACGACCACGTGCTGCTTCTTCGAAGATACGTAGCTCTTCTTTCAAATCTTTGCGATAGCTATCAAGCTGCGATTTTTCAATTGCTCTTGCGCGTGCGTCTTTTTCAACGCCATCACGGGTGAAGACCTGTACATCAATAACCGTACCTTTACTTGAAGTTGGTACGCGTAGTGAAGTGTCTTTCACGTCAGCCGCTTTTTCGCCAAAGATAGCCCGTAGTAGTTTCTCTTCTGGCGTTAGTTGCGTTTCACCTTTTGGCGTCACTTTACCAACTAGAATATCACCAGCGTCAACTTCAGCACCGATATAAACGATACCTGCTTCATCAAGACTTGATAATGCTGCTTCACCAACGTTTGGAATATCAGCCGTGATCTCTTCTGTACCTAGCTTGGTATCACGAGCCACACAAGTCAATTCTTGGATATGAATAGTAGTGAAACGATCTTCTTTAACTACTTTTTCAGATAACAAGATTGAATCTTCGAAGTTGTAACCATTCCACGGCATAAATGCAATGCGGATGTTCTGGCCTAGTGCTAGCTCACCAAGATCCGTTGAAGGACCATCAGCCAAGATATCACCCAAAGCAATCTCGTCACCTTGGTTAACGATGATACGTTGGTTGATACAAGTGTTCTGGTTAGAGCGCGTGTATTTGATCAAGTTATAGATATCGATACCCGCTTCACCAGCAGTCATCTCGTCTTCGTTTACACGAACAACGATACGCGATGCATCAACATCTTCAATCACACCGCCACGCTTAGCAATAACACAGACACCAGAGTCACGAGCAACGTGACGCTCCATACCAGTACCTACTAACGGCTTATCAGCACGTAGCGTAGGAACAGCCTGACGCTGCATGTTCGAGCCCATCAAGGCACGGTTAGCATCATCATGCTCTAGGAACGGAATCAAACCTGCTGCAACCGATACTACCTGACTTGGTGATACATCCATATGTGTCACCTTTTCTGGCGGCATACGAACAAATTCACCATAGCTACGTACACTGACCATTTCGTCAGATAACGCGCCATCTTCAGTCATCGGAGAATCAGCCTGTGCAATGACAGTACCTACTTCTTCGATTGCTGATAGATATTCAATAACATCAGTAACTTTACCATCAACCACACGGCGATATGGCGTTTCTAAGAAGCCAAAGCTGTTGGTTTTAGCAAAAGTCGCTAGTGAGTTGATCAGACCAATGTTTGGACCTTCAGGAGTCTCAATAGGACATACACGGCCATAATGCGTATCATGTACGTCACGTACTTCAAAGCCTGCACGTTCACGAGTTAGACCACCAGGTCCTAACGCTGATACACGGCGCTTATGGGTAACTTCAGACAACGGATTGTTCTGATCCATAAACTGTGACAACTGGCTTGAACCAAAGAATTCTTTAACCGCAGCCGCTACTGGCTTAGAGTTAATCAAATCTTGTGGTGACAAGTTGTCTGATTCTGCTGAGCTTAAACGCTCTTTTACGGCACGCTCAACACGTACTAGACCAACACGGAATTGGTTTTCTGCCATTTCGCCCACTGAACGAATACGACGGTTACCAAGATGATCAATATCATCGACATCACCGCGACCATTACGAATCTCGATAAGCTCTTTTAGAACGTTAACGATATCATCGTTGGTCAATACACTGCGTTCACGCTGGATATCAGGATCATCAGTGTTATCAAATTCTAAACCAAGACGACGGTTGAATTTCATACGACCGACATTTGATAAATCATAACGATCTGCGTTAAAGAACATGCTCTCAAACAGTTTTTCAGCAGTTTCGACCGTTGGTGGCTCACCTGGACGCATTACTTTGTAGATTTCGATCAATGCTTCTTCACGGCTTGATGTACTATCAGCACGTAGCGTATCGGCAATATAACTACCTTGGTCGATATCGTTGGTGAATAGAATGCTGAACTCTTTGATGGCACCACTGGCTTCAAATGAGTTCAATTTAACCAATAATTCATGGTCGATTGGCGTGTTTGCTTTAGCGATGATTTCGTCATTAACGACGATGTCTTCTGCTAAGATACGCTCGTATAGATATTCATCAGGCACAGCAATCTTCGTCATACCTGCTTCTTCAAGCTGACGGATACGGCGTGCGTTAATGCGTTTGCCCTGCTCTACAATAACGTCACCTTCAGGTGATACGATATCGAACTGAGCCATCTCGCCACGTAGACGATCAGCAACTAGATCAATTTCAAACGTCTCTTCAGCTTTATAAACAGCGACTTTATCAAAGAATAAATCTAGGATTTCAGAAGTTGTTAGACCAAGTGCGCGTAGAATAATTGATGCAAGTAGCTTACGGCGACGGTCAATACGAGCAAATACTAAATCTTTTGCATCAAATTCAAAGTCTAACCATGAACCACGGTAAGGGATAATACGTGCGTTATAAAGCACTTTACCACTTGAATGCGACTTACCTTTATCATGGTCAAAGAACACACCAGGTGAACGATGTAGCTGAGATACGATAACACGCTCAGTACCATTGATAATGAAAGTACCGTTAGCAGTCATCAAAGGCATCTCGCCCATGTAAACGCTTTGCTCACGGATATCTTTGATAGCAGCTTTGCTATCTTTGTCTTTGCTGTCTTTGTCTTTGATGATCAAACGGATTTTGACACGCATAGGCGCAGCAAACGTTGAACCACGTAAGATACACTCACGCTCATCAAATTCAGGCGTGCCTAAATAGTACTCAACAAATTGTAGCTCTGCGTTACCAGAGTGACTCTCAATTGGGAAAATAGAGGAATACGCAGCTTGCAAACCAGTATTCTCACGAGCTTTCGGCTTTTTGTGCTCTTGCAAAAATTGCTCGTAAGAATCTACTTGAATAGACAGTAAATAGGGAATGTCCATTACAGTGGGCAATTCAGCAAAACTTTTGCGAATACGCTTTTTTTCAGTATAAGAATATGCCATCGAGAGTCCTTACAGTAAACGTGGAAACAAATTAAAAGCGTGGCCAGCATGCATAAATACGATGCAAACATGGCGACGTAAACGATAATATAAAACGGGTCTTCGTGTTCAGTTCATGTCTTTTCTGTCAATTACTACTTTACTCTTCAGTGCTTACCTAGCACACTTCACTTAATCTCGTCGTTGCTTGCTAGATTCATGGTAAGTGAATCAGTCTATATGACTGTTGCAACCAAAAAATTCAATATTATATAATCTATAACGCATTGCCTATCAGGCTTACTTTACAAATACATTGCTGGGAAATAATGTCTACTAAGATTGCATCCATACCACTTGCCATCTAGACTACTTATTACCGAACCATGTTCCCTACACATACAAACTGTCTATGAGACTAAATATCGACAGTCATGCCACACCAAGTAGGCAACTTATGATCAACAGCTTTTTTAAGAATACCGCTTTTTTCAGGATTAATAATAGGGGTAACTATAACTTTTAGAATCAGTATAAACTATAGTGTTGATAGGAAAGCATGCAGACACAAAAAAATGCCAAACATCTACAGACGTTTAGCTCATATTAACTGATTTCAAAAACTGGCATGTGTGCTTGCATGTATATCGTCTGTCCTTTTGATGGGTATCCACCGTGATGTTGCATACGTATGTTGGCAGACACAAAAGGTCAAGCTACGAATTATAGTAAAAAAAAGCTGGCAATGCAAGGCATTACCAGCTTTTTTTCGTACAGTGTTAAACTTATTTTAGTTCAACAGTTGCACCAGCTTCTTCAAGTTTCTTTTTCAACTCTTCAGCTTCAGCTTTAGATGCGCCTTCTTTGATTGGAGCTGGAGCGCTTTCAACCAAATCTTTCGCTTCTTTTAGGCCAAGACCAGTAGCTTCACGTACGGCTTTAATTACGCCAACTTTCTTCTCGCCAAAGCTGGCAAGAACTACGTCAAACTCGTCTTTTTCTTCAGCAGCAGCAGCAGCAGGACCAGCAGCAGCAGGTGCAGCAGCAACAGCAGCTGTTACGCCGAATTTTTCTTCCATGTCGCTGATTAACTCAACGATATCCATTACTGACATTTCAGCGATTGCATTTAACACGTCATCTTTAGATAGTGCCATGAGAACTCTCCGTTATCTGATAAAAATTAATTGATTCTAATATCGCCTTGATTGCTTGCCTAATGTGACAATAAAGTGCAACCAAAATTAGCGATGTTAAAGTTACGTTAAAACAAGCAATTAAGCAGCTTCTTTTGCGTCTTTGATTGCCGCTACAGTGCGAACGAACTTGCCAGGAACAGCGTTCATAGTCTGGACAAGCTTGGTCACTGGTGCATTCATAGTAGCCATCAAGATAGAGATTGCTTCGTCGCGAGTTGGTAGCTTCGATACGCGCTCTAGCTCTTCTGGACCATAAACTTCACCACCGACTGATACTAATTTGGTCTCTAAAGCTTTGTTATCTTTGCTGAAGTCGAAAACGACTCGAGCAGCAGATCCCAAATCTTCCATAGAGAAAGCCAAAAGTAGTGGACCAGTCATACGGTCTGACATGCTCTCAAACTTAGTGCCTTCAAAAGCGCGTTTTGCTAGTGTATTTTTTACCACTTTTAAAACGACACCTTTATCACGAGCTTGTTCGCGCAGCTTAGTAAGCTGTGCAACACCAATACCGTGATATTCGGCAGCTACTGCTGAGTAAGCATTAGCAGCAACTTCAGACACTTCAGCCACAACTTGTTGTTTTTGTTCTAGCGTTAATGCCATAAGTTGACTCCTTTAATCTTATCAATCGACTTATAATAAAAGTGCCAAAAACAAGGTTTTTATGCGCTCAAACTGTAAGCTAAGACTGACTTGATACGACACATTACCAGCGGATTCAATTAATAAAAAAAGCATCTACTGGTAACGACTGATTACGGCACCGTTATCAGAATGACGTTGAGTAATAGTTTGAAGATTATAAATAATCTTATCGCACTATTCGCTCGTGTCTTAAACTGTGTGGGCCACCGTCTGCGTAGGACAACTAAGATTTTCATCTGTCGTCGATTAACAAAAGTGACTTATTATCATAAATAACTATCCGAAGATCGCTAATTATGACTCTAAACTACTCTCTACCTACGGTCTTAGACAGCGTAGCAAATACTACGCTGACCTAATTCTTTAAAAACTGTTTGTATTTATCATTCAAAATATTTGAAGATAAAAACTTTAATTATTTAGCAGTACGATAAGGAACAGCGTCGATCGTTAGACCTGGACCCATCGTGCTAGACAAGGTAATTTTCTTGATGAAAGTACCTTTAGAAGTAGCAGGCTTAGCACGCTTTAGATCAGAAAGAATCGCTTGCGCGTTTTGCTCGATTTGATCAGCAGTGAAACCTACTTGGCCGATAGTTGCATGGATGATACCAGCTTTATCAACACGGTACTGAGCCTGACCAGCTTTCGCATTAGTCACAGCTTCAGCAACGTTTGGCGTTACTGTACCAACTTTAGGGTTAGGCATTAGACCACGTGGGCCTAGGATAGTACCTAACTGACCAACAACACGCATTGCATCTGGAGCTGCGATAACAATATCAAAGTCCATGTTACCAGCTTTGATTTGTTCTGCTAGGTCTTCAAAACCAACGATGTCTGCACCAGCTTCTTTAGCGGCTTCAGCAGCAGCGCCTTGAGCAAATACAGCAACGCGTTTGGTTTTACCAGTACCAGCAGGTAGGTTAGTTGCACCACGAACTACTTGATCAGATTTACGTGGGTCAACGCCCAAGTTTACTGCGATATCGATAGACTCTTTGAATTTTAGCGCTGGCAAATCGTTTAGGATTTGAACCGCTTCTTCAATAGTGTACTGTTTTTCGTTATCAATACGGCTTTGAATTTCTTTTTGACGTTTGGTTAGCTTAGACATTATACACCCTCCACGGTAATACCCATTGAACGTGCAGTACCAGCGATGGTACGGACAGCAGCGTCAAGATCAGCAGCAGTTAAATCTGCATTCTTAGTCTTAACGATGTCTTCTAGTTGTGCACGGTCAACTTTACCAACTTTAGCAGTGTTCGGTGTACCTGAACCTTTAGCAATACCAGCAGCCTTACGTAGTAAGTATGCAGCTGGTGGTGACTTCATGATGAAGGTAAAAGATTTGTCGCTGTATACTGTGATCTCAGTTGGGATCGGTAGACCTGGCTCTTGGCCTGAGGTCGCAGCGTTAAATTCTTTACAGAACGCCATGATGTTCACGCCTTTTTGACCCAAAGCTGGACCAATAGGTGGTGAAGGATTTGCTTTGCCTGCAGGCACTTGCAGTTTGATGTAACCATCAATCTTCTTAGCCATGATACTCTCCTAAATGGGTAATAGCGCCAAATCAACGTGGTATATACCTAATTGACTAACAGCTCCCCGGTTGATGAATTTTTTGCTAATTTAGTCTAGTTTTTCAACTTTACTAAATTCAAGCTCAACCTGCGTAGGTCGATTAAATACGTTTACCGTTAGATGTAGTTTAGACTTCTCGTAATCCACTTTTTCTACCAACCCTTTAAAATCAGTAAATGGACCATCGATAACCAACAACTCTTCGCCTGGCTCAAATAGAGTCTTAGGACGTGGGTCAGTTTCAGTCTGGTTCAAACGGTTTAAAATGCGATCAGCTTCTACTTGCGTAATCGGTGCAGGCATCTCAGGCGTACCACCGATGAAGCCCATAATACGTGGGCAATCTTTTACGATGTGCCAAGTATTATCGTTCATTTCCATTTGGATCAATACATATCCAGGAAAGAATTTACGCTCACTCTTACGTTTTTTGCCGTCTTTCATTTCGACGACTTCTTCAGTAGGAACCAATACATCACCGAATGACTCAGCGAAGTCACTACGATTAATACGATCAGTTAATGAACGTTGTACTTGTTTTTCATATCCTGAAAACGCTTGGACAATATACCAACGCATATCACGCTCCTGATCATTATAAATAAGTCGTTATGAGTAAATGTCTCGCTAATAGTCACTAATACGTGCTACTAACCGATAAAGATACCAACGAACCAATTAAAAAAGTTATCCAATAACCAAATAAAGAAACCAGCAATCGCAATCACGACAATCACTTGCCATGTATATTGAAAGGTTTCGTCTTTACCTGGCCACGTCACTCGGCGAAGCTCAACGGCAGCGTCTTTTAATAATATTTTAAAAGCACGGCCTTGATGCGTTAACGCCAAACAGACTAATGCAAATACAACAAGTGCGACAATAATACCAATACGTACCCAGACGTCGTTGGCAGGTTGCCAATAGCCTGGTAAGTATTGATTTACTAGAGTCGCACCGATTAATACAGCTGCGGCAAGTAGCCACAAAATCAAATCTTTTATTGAGCCAGTCTTAGCCACTTCAACAGCAGTAGTACCGCTAGCTGAAACATGCTTATTTTTAGACAGCATTCCACCAGCAACCGCCTTGGCATCAGATAACTTAGTCTCGAGGTTATCTTGATCATTGCTCATAAAGAACTCGCTTCGGAGATGGTGGGGTACAACAAAGATGTGATAAGAAGATGGCAGGCGATGTAGGACTCGAACCTACAACCCTCGGTTTTGGAGACCGATGCTCTACCAATTGAGCCAATCGCCTATGGGTGTAAAGGACAGCATTATACAATATTTAGCATAGAATGCAAGCCCTTGACGGTAAAATTATTAATTTTACCTGATTTTGCACTGCCGCCATCTAAAATAACTGCTAGCGTTAAGTGCAGCGATAATATAACAAGCTATGCTGCAGATTACAATATGCTATCTAACAAATAACTGTCTCTGTCACACATATAGCTAATTCATTAATACACGCTAGGCAGAATTCTATTTTCGATCATGCTTCAACTTTCTCCAATAAAAAAAGGCCACCCTAGATAGGATGGCCTTTTTTATGACTAATTCATAAGCTCATTACTGAGACTTAAGTCTTAGTTCAATACGTTAGCAACAA
>NZ_JBNNGG010000004.1:0-150347 GCF_050268165.1 Psychrobacter sp. NPDC078631
ATTTAGCGAGCTGACCATCATATCATGTTTTAATAGTCTGTCAACTTCTTTTTTTAATTTGTTTCAACAAGTTAACTGAGTTATTAATGTGTAATAACACACTAGCTACTTCCAGCTCGTCTTGATGAGGTGCGTATTATAGACGCTATATTTATTTAGTCAAGAAGTATTTTCTATTTAATTCAAACAATTTACATCGTCCAAATCAGTAATCCACTTCCCTTTCGACTGGGTGGCATTATACGGAGTTTTAGATAGAAAACAAGGAAACTCTATAAATAATCTCTGTTATTTTCTATTAG
This sequence comes from Psychrobacter sp. NPDC078631, assembly GCF_050268165.1. NCBI lineage: Bacteria > Pseudomonadati > Pseudomonadota > Gammaproteobacteria > Moraxellales > Moraxellaceae > Psychrobacter > Psychrobacter sp. NPDC078631. Next base: position 303 of record NZ_JBNNGG010000004.1, read on the forward strand.
TGATATCCTATCAACCTAACCCATTGTTATCACTATCAAACTTTAAATGCTGTCTTTTATATTTACAGATTTAGCTTTTTCATAGTGGTTGACGTATTTCAGCAGTATACAGAGCGTATTAAAAAAGGAAATTACCTGACGGTAAGTTCCTTTTTGTAGAATCTGAATACAGTGTCTAACCTTTTACTTTTGTTCTGATCGTAGTCACGATACCTGATAACGCATAAATAATACCGATCGCTAAGATACCAACAGGAATATCATAGAGCACGATGCTCATGACTAGCACCCCAATGATAAGCACTACAAAAGGCACTTTCTTTTTGTCAAATTCTTTAAAGCTATAGTATTTGACATTGCTGACCATCAGTAGACCGCAAGTCACGACCCAAGCTGCAAACAGTAGCATGACGGCTGTATCGTATTGACCAATCCACTCATTATGATCGACTGCGACCATTACAGCAGATGTCACCAATATAGCAGCCAGCGGACTTGCCAAGCCAACAAAGTACTTTTTATCGACGATGCCGACCTGAACATTAAAGCGTGCAAGGCGAAAAGCAGCACAAGCGGTAAAGACAAACGCACAGCCAATACCGATACGACCCAACGGCTCCAGAGCAAAGCTATAAATCAAAATAGCAGGAGCAACACCAAACGCTAACATATCTGCTAAAGAGTCATATTGCTCACCAAATGGACTTTGCGCATTGAGCATACGTGCGACACGTCCATCTGCGCCATCAAGAATAGCGGATAAAAAGATAGCCAAAGCCGCCTTATAGAACTCGCCTTGGGTACTCGCCAAAATCGAGTAAAAGCCTGACAGTAGCGATAAGGTGGTGATTAGATTGGGTGCCAAATAGACACCGCGACTAACCACTCGCTTACCTTCGGCTACTTCAGCTTCAATCACCTCAAATGTCAAACCATCATAGCTGTCGTTATCCGCTAGACGGATATTAAACTCATGCTCATCAATAAACGGTGGCTGAGTCGCTACATTATCTTGCAACGAGCCGTCATTTGAGGACGAATTGTTCAAAGGTGCATTATTCGGCTGGCCGATAGGTGGCTGAGTCGTCATCTTAATATCCTTATTGGCCGTTATTGCTATTCGCCGACAAGCCAGCGCACATTGGTCGCACTATCAGGCGTCAAGTTTGGCGCGTCTTCTACTTTTAGTACTGGCTGTAAGAAACGTAATATCTCACGCGCATGATTATCAAACTGCCACGGCGGATTGATAACCAGTAGACCTGTACCGTTCAGACCAACCGCAACATCATTAGGATAAATGTTTAGCTCACAAACCAGCTGACGTCTCATTTCAGTACGTTTGAGCTTTTTATAGAAGAGCTCTACGGCTTCGATGTTTTTGATTGGGAACCAAAGTGCGTAAGTTCCTTGTGGCCATTTGTTATAAGCTGCGACTAATAAATCGATCAGGCGCGTAAAATCTTTGTGCTCTTGCTCATAAGGGGGATCAAGAAAAATCAAACCGCGCTTTTCTTTTGGTGGAATAACAGCGGTAATACCTTCAAAAGCGTCACGATGCTGGATACCAATTGGCAACTTATGTAGCTGATAGTTCAACGCATCGTATTCAGTCGCTTTGGCTTCAAAAGCCTCAGCACGCACGCCAGCATCAGGCTTTTTAGCCGCAGTTTTTTCGACATGATGGGCAACCCACCACGGCGAACCAGGATAGACTTTATTGTCGTAAGTGAATTTGGCTTGCTTAATGCCTTCCATATAATCTTTGACAGCAGCTGGGGCTTTTTCGGTATCTGCTTTTAGAAAAGCTTGAATACCGCCTTTGGCCTCACCTGTTTTGCGCGCTTCTTCACTGCTTAGTGAATACAGTCCACGACCGCCATAAGCGTCAAGCACATAAAAAGGTTTGTTTTTCTGCCCCAGTTGATTAAGCAGTTGTACCAATAAAATGTGTTTAACCACATCAGCAAAGTTACCAGCGTGGTAGGCGTGTTTATAGTTCATAATCTCAAAAGTTTAAATAAGAAAAATTGCATCTATGGTAGCATAGGCAGAGTAAAAGATAATGTGGTTTTAGTAAGTGCTTTCAATAAAAACGTATTGAATGACGGTATATTGACAGCTGATTGATAATAATGAGATGAAATGACGCAGATTATTAGCAACCTTAACAAGACAGCGTTGGTCGTTGATCATCCGATAGGTCAGGATAATCCACCATTACTGCTGCTAGATACTCATAATGATAGCCAAGAAATTCCTACTCAGCACATATTGCAGATGTCTGACTTTGCGGTGGACTGGGAAGATAAGCTGACGGATAAACAGCTTGATACCTTTGTCACTGACGGCTGGCTCATCATTGATGACGTATTTAATAGTACTGCCTTATTAGCACTACAAGCAGAAAGCGGTTTTATTGACTATCGTGATGCAGAGCTGACCGCTGGTGTTCGCATCAGTGATATTCGCGGTGATAGAATACGCTGGATTACTGAAGACTTTTTTGCAGGCTACTATTATCTGCAAAGCATCAATGCTTTGGCCTCGCTATTCAATCGTAGTTTATTCGCTGGTATTCGCCATAGTGAAGCGCATTATGCGTGCTATCCGACTGGCTTTGGCTATCAATGGCACAGTGACAACCCTGCTGGACGTGATGAACGGGTTATCTCAGCAGTGTTTTATCTCAATGATGATTGGGAAACAGCTGACGGCGGTGCGCTAGAAGTCGTGGATAAACATGGTGTTCATCATGAAGTGATGCCAGTTGCCAATAGACTGATTATTTTTGATAGCGATTTACGTCATCAAGTACAAACTGCACATCGTCAACGCTACTCTATCGCTACTTGGATGCGCCGTGACGGTCTTGTACCCTTTGTCGAAGTAGCCGTTTAGCATTTATCCTCTACTCTTTATTTATATTTACCATTTCAATTTATTATACAAAAGGCTTATTCATGTCTGACTCTCATAACCAATCAAGCGCGTCTCAACAAACGACTCATCAGCAAGAAACCTTAGATTTAAGTGTTGCACTGTTAGAGCGCCCTTCAGTGACGCCCGATGACGATGGTTGCCAAGATATGTTGTCAGCACGGTTGGAACAGTCAGGCTTTGATTGCGAGTTTATGTATTTCGGTGATAGAAAACAAAGTGGCGAACATGCCGAAGTTAAAAACTTATGGGCACGCCGCGGTACTACCGATCCAGTTATTTGTTTTGCTGGACATACTGATGTCGTGCCAACGGGTGACGAAAAAAACTGGACCTATCCTCCGTTTACCCCGACCATCGCTGATGGGTATTTATGGGCACGCGGTGCCGCCGATATGAAAACTGGTATTGCAGCTTTTACTGTCGCAGCCGAACGTTTCGTCGCCAATCATCCTGAGCACAATGGCTCTATTGCTTTTTTAATTACTTCAGATGAAGAAGGCCCGTCAATTAATGGTACGGTTAAAGTAATCGAGACTTTAGAAGCTCGCCAAGAAAAAATCACTTATTGTCTCGTTGGTGAGCCATCGAGTACCGATACGTTAGGCGATATCATCAAAAACGGTCGTCGTGGCTCGCTAGGTGCAGAGCTTACCGTTACAGGTAAACAAGGCCATGTCGCCTATCCACATCTGGCATCTAATCCGATTCATGCGGCGATGTCTGCCCTTGCTGAACTGACGTCTACCGCATGGGACAATGGCAATGACTATTTCCCAGCCACATCATTGCAAATATCAAACATCAATGGTGGCACAGGTGCAACGAATGTCATCCCTGAAACGCTAAACGTGGTTTTTAACTTCCGTTTTTCAACTGAAACGACTGAAGATGAACTAAAAGCAAAAACGCATGCTATCTTTGATAAGCACTTTGCCAACAGTAAAGCAAGCTACGATATTCATTGGAAATTATCTGGTCAGCCATTTTTGACCCCTGAAGGAAAATTGGTTTCGGCCTGTCAGAACGCCATCAAAAAAGTGACCGATGTCGATACCACACTATCAACTTCTGGTGGTACCTCCGATGGACGCTTTATCGCACCAACTGGTGCCCAAGTGGTCGAACTGGGTGTGCGTAATGCGACGATTCACCAAGTAGATGAAAAAGTAGAAGTCGATGATCTAGGAAAGCTTGCCCAAATTTACGAAGGTATTTTGGAAAATCTACTGTTGGATTGATTTCAAGATTAATCGCACTTGTCTAATTTATGACATCTGGCCAAAGAAAAAGCGCTACCTGATTTAGGTTAGCGCTTTTTTTGTCATTATTTTTGTCGATAATGGATCGAGCAGCTTAAGTTACTTAAGCCAATTACTAACTTTACTCGATACTAATATAGACATCAACTTGACCGTATTCTAAGTTACCACCGATATAATGCTCAAAGTCTACATTAAAAGTGCGGGTATGCTCGCAATCTGGCGTATTGAAATATTCCCAAGCACTTTCCCATGCATTCATCACAGTGTTAGGCATATAACCTTCTTCAGAAAATACCAAGTACTTTCCCGCAGGAATATCAACCGTCACTACGTTACTAGTACTGGCTACACTGTCGCTTTCTGATTGTGCATCTTGCTCGCTGGCTACTTTCCAACTGGCCACAACGTCAAAGGCTCCTGCCAGATCATCGCTTTCATAGTTGTGATAGACACCATAAATATCTTCACCTTCAGGGAGTTCACCCGCGTGATTTTGATAAAACTTCTGCCATAATCTACCAAGTTTGGCAGTGTCATGGCTTATCTCAGCATTATTGGTGGTACGAACGCTGATACCGCTACAAGCTATCGCTTCTGGTAGCTCTTTAATTTGTGATGTCATGATGCGGCCTTTTCTATCTGTTTATTTAGTTTTCTGTTTGTAGCAATGCTGGCAGACCGAATCGATTAATCGGCTTCATCAATCCAGTTCATTTGAATGGCTTCTAAGATGCCTTCATTTGATTTTTGTGGATCATCATCAAAGCCTTCAAGCTCAGTTACCCAGCGATGCAAATCAGTAAAGCGAATGTACTGCGGATCTGTTTCTGGGAATTTCTCATAAAGCTCAATCGCGATATCTAAGCTGTCTGTCCATTTTAATTTTTGTGGGGTCATAACGGTACCTTTTTTTAGTCGTTTTGAGAATCATCATATTAAAAACGATGCCATCGTCCTAATACTGACGACTTGATGGGCTCTATCCTACCAAAATTCAGCAAATGATTATAGCCAAGTTATTTTACGATGTTGTCTTTCAATACTGTTTTGCGATATGGCTTAGGCTGATTTAGTCGATTTTACCGCGACTTGGTGCTCATTCCATGTGTTAATGGTATCCGTCAACTGCTCACCCATCATATCTAATACTTCTGGTGTGCGCATACCTTTACTATCTGTAAAAACAAACTTGGTCATACCAACGCCCATCAGCTGATTTTTGACAAAAAACCGATGCTCAAAATACACGTATTTATGATCCCATCCTGCGACTGCACTGCTAAGCGTCATTTTATCCAAAAATTTAATTTGCTTGAGATAAATCATCTCTTGCATGGCAATCACCCAATTCAGCGGTTTAATGCCTTTTTCGTGACAACACGCCTTTACCCAGCGTGTCACGTTTAGCTCAATAAATGATAAATAACGATAATTGGGTAAATGATCGCGAAATCCCATATCGTGTGGCAAAATTCGATAATGGCGGACGGTCGGTGCAGTCAATGTCTCTAGACTGATAGTTTCGCTCGTCGATTGATGCTTGAGCTGTTGTTTAAGTAAGCTGACCATAATAAAAAAACGCAGTAACATGTTCATAAATCTTTCTCTTATTTCATCGTATTTATAATTGGTGATTGTCTATCGTTGAAGCTGTTCAGATGGGTTAAAAGGTTAATCAGGCGCATACCGTATAGTGAGTACATAAAGCACAGTTAATATTATGATCATTAAAAACTCACCATAATTGGAAATAATCTCAGTCCATAGTCGGTTCATAAATGCCGCCCACTTTAACGCAAAAAAAGCCACCTCAGTGACTTTCTTTATCTAAAAACTTATCTGCAAATAATAATGGTTAAAAACATAGCTTAGAGATTAATGACCGCCGCCATTGATAGTACGTACCATCTCTTCTACCATTTTCTTGGCATCACCAAAGATCATCATCGTTTTGTCCATGTAGAATAAGCTGTTATCCAGACCCGCATAACCAGTACTCATTGAACGCTTGATGACCATAACCGTCTGGGCTTTGCTGACTTCTAAAATCGGCATACCAAAGATTGGCGAGGTAGGATCATCTTTCGCAGATGGGTTTACAACGTCGTTTGCACCGATAACCAAGACCACATCTGTACTCGCAAAGTCTGAGTTAATCTCGTCCATTTCTAAAATGTCATCATAAGGTACATCAGCTTCAGCCAATAGGACGTTCATATGACCTGGCATACGACCAGCAACTGGATGGATAGCAAAGCGAACGTTAACACCTTCTTCTTTTAATAGCTCATATAGCTCTTTTACTGCATTCTGTGCACGGCCTTGTGCCATACCATAACCTGGTACAATGACCACACTGCTAGCATTAGACATGAGGAACCCCGCGTCTTCTGCTGAGCCCGCTTTGTAGTTCTTCGGTGCCCCATCATCGCCGCCTGCGGCAACAGCTGACGTACCCATGCCACCAAACAAGACATTAAGTAGTGAGCGGTTCATGGCTTTACACATGATGTAAGACAAGATCGCACCTGATGAACCGACCAGAGAACCTGCGATAATCAGCATCGAGTTGCCAAGGGTAAAACCAATGCCTGCTGCTGCCCAACCTGAGAATGAGTTCAGTAGTGATACAACTACTGGCATGTCACCGCCACCGATTGGCGCAATCCACATCCAGCCGAAGATAACGGCAATCACAGCCATCGCATAAAACGCCGGTAATGAGTCAGTGACGAAATACACTCCACCGAAACCAATCATCGCAATGAATAGTAGCGCTTGAACTGGTTTTACCCAGCCGCCAACCAATGTTTTCGCCCAGCTTTTCGCTGCCAATTTGCCAAAGGCAAAGACTGAAGCTGAGAACGTAATCGCACCGATGAAGCAACCGATAAATAGCTCGATGCGAGCAACGGCGCCATGCTGCTGTTCAGTGTGTAATACTGTCGCAAGTGCAATCGCAACCGCTGCCAAACCGACGAATGAATGCATCAAAGCAACCGTTTCTGGCATTTGAGTCATCGCGACTGTTTTCGCTTTCCACATACCAACGAGGGCACCCAACACCATCGCCCCGATAATCAACCAAAGCACAGGGCCTTCTGCTAAGAAGAACGTCGTGACGACAGCAATCGCCATCGCTGCCATACCAAAACGGTTACCGCGAATCGCTGTCTTTGGGCTAGATAAACCACGTAACGTTAAAACAAAGAGGATAGCACCGACTAAATAGAACCAATCTGCATTTGCTGCAATCATTGCTGAGAAATCATTCATGCGTCACCTCCAACATCAGTGGTTGCTACTGGTGCTTTTTTTACTTTCGGTTTAAACATCGCAAGCATACGCTCAGTCACAGCAAAGCCACCGAAAATATTGATACTGGCTAAAAATACCGCAAAGGCACCAAGCAAACTGGTCGGTGTAAACATTGAACCATCAATCGTGACGGTTTGTAGCATCGCACCCACGATGACGATACTTGATAAAGCGTTGGTTACCGCCATCAATGGCGTATGCAATGCAGGCGTAACGCCCCAAACCACGTAGTATCCGACAAAAATAGCGAGCACAAATACAGTGAAAATCGCTACAAATGGTGTGCTACTCATGGCCGCACCGGCTGGCGCTGCAGCTAAAATAGTGGCAATCATCTAATCCTCCTAAAAATTTATTCATTACTGGCAAATGTGTAGTGACAAAATATGTGGTAATAAACTGTTCAAACTAGCGTTTGGCTAGTCGTACCTGACTGTCATGTGTCACTGCCAGTGCACCCTGAATCTCGTCTTCCATGTCTAAGTTAAGTGCCAAGCTAGCTGATGCGTCATTGCCAGCAGGTGCAATCAATGTCGTAATAAAGTTAACAAGGTTATTGGCATACAAATCTGAAGACTGTGCGGCTAGCATAGATGGAATATTGGCGGCACCAACGATACGTACGCCGTTGTCTGTGGTAATGGTTTCGTTAGGCACACTGCCTTCGACGTTACCACCCGTACCGGCCGCCATATCGATCAGTACGGAACCTGCTTTCATTTTGGCAAGCGTTGCGCCATGTACCAAACGCGGTGCGTTACGACCAGGAATCTGCGCCGTGGTAATAACGATGTCAGCGTTGCTCAATGCTTTGTCCACGACAGCTGCTTGATCTTTGACATATTGCTCTGATGGCGTCCATGCATAACCACCGGTAGACTTAGCTGTTTCAGCCTCCTCTGCGCTCATCGGTACATCAAGCCATTTACCACCGAGTGACTCCACTTGCTCGCGAGCAGTCGGACGTAAGTCACTGGCTTCTACTACTGCACCCAGACGCTTTGCTGTCGCAATCGCTTGTAGACCTGCAACACCAACACCTAGGATAACGACTTTGGCTGGCTTAACCGTACCCGCCGACGTCATAAACATCGGGAAAGGACGTGAATACTCATTGGCCGCGAGCAATACTGCTTTATAACCAGCAAGGTTGGCTTGTGACGACAATACGTCCATATTCTGTGCGCGTGACAGTGTACGAGGCAATAACTCCATCGCAAATACTGTTGCGCCTTTGGCTGCATAAGTATCAAGCTGAGTGTTGCGATACGGGTCGAGCATGCCAATGACGATCTGACCAGACGATAAGCTTTCAGTGGCTTCCGCTGGTAGGTCATTGACGGTGGTAATAATATTAGACTGGGTAATCACCTCGGTACGACTACTGGCAATGTCGGCGCCCGCAGCCTGATACAACTCATCAGCATAGTATGCTGCTTGGCCTGCACCTGACTGAATGACGACTTCAAACCCAAGTTTACGCAATTTTTTGACTGCGTCTGGGGTTATGGCTACACGGCTCTCGCTCGTGATATCTGCACTGATTACACCGATTTTCATACCGTCTCCTTACTTACGTCCAATGACTATATTTACGTCTCACGACTACCTTTAATACCCTCAACGCACATCTAAAAAGCACAGGGGACAAAACCCATTGATCATGATTAATCCATTACAGCGACCAAAGGTTATCAATTTAATAAATGATAGCTACTTTACCATCATGCCTTTTTATTATAGAGATATCGTTCGTCAAGTTTCATTGTCTAATGATGACCCACAAGTAAAATAAAAATTTAGGTATTTACACCATTGGCATACTTTTTGTTGGTATATTAAAGCCTTTTATTTTTCCAAAAAACGCTTAACCCTTACAGATACAGGCCTACCTCCATTTATTTCCTAATGTTAAATCCGTTCTTTTATTAAACAAATAACGTCAATAAACATAAAATAAGCAAGGTTAAGTCAAGTTCCACCCATGCATACCGTATAATAAGAATACTTGACACTCGAAAAAACTCGTCATCGATTCATTATAATAAGGAATAACTATGTATTTTTTGCTTTCCCCTGCAAAATCTCTGAACGAAACAGACGCTATACCACTAAACTTAGGCAACTACTATAGCCAGCCCGAGCTAATCGAGCGCTCACAAGAATTGATGAAAGTACTGAAGTCAAAAGAGCCCGTTGACCTACAAGAATTGATGAGTATATCTGACGATTTGGCTCAGCTTAATGCTACGCGCAATCAACAATGGCATTGGAGCGAAGAGCAACCATTTACTAACGATGCCTCTGATAATGCCGCTAAGCCTGCAGGCTATTTATTCGATGGCGATGTCTATACTGGACTTGATATGTATCATATGGACAAAGATACCGCTACTTATGTCAATGAGCACTTAGGTATTTTGTCTGGACTGTATGGAGTACTAAAGCCACTAGATCTGATCCAGCCATATCGTTTAGAGATGGGCACCAAGCTGAAAAATGAGCGCGGTGACAATCTTTATGAGTTTTGGGGTGAGGAAGTGACTAACGTTATCAATGCGCGTATGGCTGACAGCGATGACAAAACATTGGTTAATTTGGCTTCCAATGAATACTTTAAGGCGTTAAAGAAAAAAGCACTGAAGGCAGACATCATCACGCCAAGATTTGAAGACCAGAAAAATGGTCAATATAAAGTGATTAGCTTTTATGCCAAAAAAGCCCGTGGACTGATGGTTAAATATGCTGCTGATAATAAGCTGACCAATGCTGAGCAGCTAAAGCAGTTTGATTTGGCAGGATATTATTACTGCATCGAGGCGTCTGATGATAAGACGTGGACGTTTAGAAGAGATGCGGCGGATCAGTAGCTTGATATAATACGAGTCAAAATTATAAAAACCCCATCATAAGCCGAAACTTATGATGGGTTTTTTATCCTCCAACCACTAAACGCTTTATATCCTATACTCTAAAGCGCAATTTATCCCTTGATACATCCAGTACCACTATTTCATTATAAACATTATAGGTATGGAGACGATCAATATCAGTCTCCCAATCAGGTTCAATATAACGTACAAAGGTTTCTTTATAAAACGTCGGTGTTAGCTCTTCTACTAGGTATAAAGCAATCCTACGCCCGTATCTAATGGTTCCATCTTGAGCAGTACGAAATAACTGACCATTTTTTCGAAATAGTGCTCCCGCTAGTCGTGAGCCACGCACATCAATCTTGAATGGTGCACAAGGATGAATGACCCAGTTATCTGATTCTAAGCTGTCAGAAGTATAGATATGCAGCTCTAAATCTATTGTCATATTTGAAACTGAACCATGCGTTGTAAAAAGATACCATAATCCATTGTGCTCTATGACTGCACTATCTGCTGCCTGAATGCCCGAAACTAAATCATTAACTTTCTTCCACTTTCGGGGAAAATCTACTGCCTTCAATAAGTTGATACAATGAGTATCTGCAGCTTCTGGAATCATATATACCGCACCCTTATGCTCAAACACATTGGGAAAGCTTAAGTGCGTGCTAATACCTAAATCTGCGGGACCAGTGTCAATAATTTGACGGTTTTTATTTAGTTCTATCCACTCTATTCGACCAATATTCTCTTTATAGTTCAAGCTTTCAAAAAATATGTAACGTCTTGAGTCGTGTTCAATATAAAAGGGATCAGCCCAAAAGCAGCCTTTCGCAGGCGGTATTTCTGTATATGTGTGTATTGGTTGATCAACAGATCCAATAAAAAGGCTCCACTGATTGAGATAAAAACTCTTATAAAAAGTTTTGACAGTATAGTATTTTAAGAATCTAGGTAAGTGTTTGATGGTCATTGATAAGTCAGGTTTATGATGAACCGTGTGTTCGTCAGTTGTCTTAATAGACTTTCCGGTATTAACTCCAACTCTATTCCTGTGGAAGTACCAATATAATATCGATGCTGCTATCCCATTTGACTTACGCTTAGTTAAGTTATAATCCCAGTAAAATAACGTGCCATAACCTTCCCCTACTACTTTATCTACATTAAGGTGTTCATTTAATAATTGCAAAGTAACGACGCTACTTTCCCATTGTTCAGCAAACTGCCAATATAACGTAGGCTTATCATGTTGTATTGCATTGTTGCCATAATGAAAAAAAAGCACGCCATTTTTTGTAATACTTAAAATTTTTCCTGTCAGCGCTCCGAAACCAATATTAAGCAGGTAATCTAAATCCGCAGCTTCGATTTTCTCAATCACTGAATCTTCAATTTCTTCAGTGTACTCACCCTGCTTCGGTATAGACATGATAGTAGGCATTGAGCCATTTTCTGATAAGTCGTGGATAGAATAATGTTTAGCATTACTCTTAGTTCGAGAAAGAGAAGAGAATATTTTTTGATTAATTAGGGGAATAGACTTTAGTACACTGCGTTTTTGTTTTATATTTCGTTGAATAGCGATACAAACCTCGACAACTCCTTCATCCACTAATGACTTAAGTGGTTCAAAGTTGTACCACGCCAAGGTCTTATCTTCTACAAGGATTCCAAGCCTAATCTTCTTCATCGTTATCACATTAAATGGCACACGATATTTCGCGCATTCTGACCCGTAACACGTGTCCAAATTCCTTTTAAGTAAATTATCATTCCATTATATATTCTTATAATAGCATATATATTAATAAACGTTAAACAGAGCGCAGCGTTAAAATCAGACGCAAAAAAGCCCTGCTATCTTCCGATAAAGAGCTTTTAATAGTCAAATAGGTTTTATGACAAAATCATACTTTTAGCGAAAAGCGATTTATCGAGAAAGGTAAGAAAATGGTCAATATAAAGTGAAAGGTTGAGCAGCTAAAGCAGTTTGATTTGGCAGGATATTACTACTGCATCGAGGCGTCTGATGGATAAGACATGGATGTTTAGAAGAGATGCGGTAGATCAGTAGCTTGATATAAAATACATTTACTACAATCGTTAGAAGCCACTAGGAGCATTGCATTCAGTGCTTCTAGCCCAGTCATTTAATATCTTTTAGTTGAACATATGAACAGATTACAACAACCCTTCTTGTGCCATCATTTCTTGTACCGAGGCGCGGTTTAGCATGGCTTGATAATGTGCGTTTAAATGTGTCCAGTCTTGTGCTCGACTCGCATATCGCTGACTCCAGTAAGCAATCATAAATAAATGAAAATCAGCCCCACTTAATTTATCGCCTAATAACCATGGACCATTATTCGCCAATCCTTTTTCAACAATACCCCAGCAGTGGGTTAACACATCATTTGCTTTATCTTTCACTTGTTGCAAATTGTGCTCACCGCTAATGTACTGCTCGGGATGTGCCCAGTGATTAGCGGCTTCTTGCAGTGTAGAAGACATCCAAAATAAATACTGGTAATAAACCCCGCGCTTGGGGCATCCTGTGTCAGGTGCTAGCCCAGACTCTGGGTGCTGATCTAACACATACATTAAAATTGCCGCAGACTCATAAATGACCTGCCCCTGATGCACCAACGTAGGTACTTTGCCATTTGGATTGATGGCTAGATACTCAGCTGATTTTTGCATGTTCTTAGACAGGTCTATTTCTATCATCTCATAAGATGCGCCTAGCTCCTCGAAGACAGCATGGGTGGCCATGTTAGCGCCACCCTTATCCCAATATAAAGTATAAATAATCGTGTCCTTCTTGCTGTGGCAATTAATAGATAAAACCATTGCACTGAGTTATAAAGATTATTCTCTAACGTGAAATAATCGACATGATAGCGTCCGCTAGTTGAGGGATTTCCGTCATTTTCAAACCTGCAATATTAATTCTACCATTTGGCATACCGTAAATCGCGAACTCATTTTGCAATAACAGCATTTGATTTTCTGTTAGCGGCAATAGAGAAAACATGCCTTTTTGGTGCGAAATGTCCAAAAACTCTGCAGGTGCACCCATATCTTTTAATGCTGCGCCTAATGCTTGTCGAATAGTATCTACCCTACTACGGTAGCTTGTCAGTTCGTCTAGCCAAGCGTCTGGGCTGTCTAGCAAATAAGAAGCCACTGCGGCACCGTGATTGGGCGGCATGGAGTAATTGGCGCGTGTGATAGTTTCTAAAAGTGTCTGTATATCTGCGTGACGCTCATGGTTCGTCGTCATCACCGTGGCAATACCCGTCCGCTCATTGTACAGCCCCATGTTTTTTGAACAGCTAGCGGCAATAAATGCAAAGTCAGAGTCTTCAATGATTAAACGAAGCCCTGCAGCATCGGTATCAGGATCACCTCCAAAACCTTGATACGCCATATCAATAAACGGAACAATATTTTTCTGTTTACACCTATCAGAAAACAGTTGCCACTGCTCTAAAGAAGGATCTATACCAGTAGGATTATGGCAGCACGCATGTAATAACAGCACATCTCCTTCTTGTGCTTTTTCTAGCGCGGCAAAACACGCATCAATGTCTAACTGACCATTTTTATTTTGCCAAGGATACGTATTAACCGCTAACCCAGCACCTTCCATCAGCGGACGATGATTGATATAGCCAGGGTCGCTGATCCAAACAGTTGAATCTGGAGAGAGCGTGGCAATAAAGTCAGCAATGAGTCGTAATGCACCTGATGCCCCAACCGTCTGAATCGTGCACTGGTCTTTTAGACTTGGACTGTCACCCAGTACAAATTTTGCCATTTGCTGGTTAAAATTAGCGTTACCCGATAGCATGCCATAAGCCTTCGAATGAGCTTCATGAGCAAGATGTACTTCTGCGTCTTGCACTGTTTTCATCACGGGCGTATTGCCATGCTTATCTCGATAAACACCAACCAATAGATCTATTTTATTTTTACGCTGGTCAGCGCGAAACCTACCTAACAACGCCCACAGTGGATCGCCACTGATGATAGGCATATTGTTTAACATCATGATACTTCCTTAATTAATTTATTGCGCTCGATTGGACAAGATAACACCAATAGTACTGAGTACGATGCCGCATATCATAATGACTGATAGAGACTCACTGAGTATCAGCATAGCCAGTATAGCGGTTAATCCTGGGGATAAAGAGCCAAGTAATAAGGTACGAATGGAGCCCAGCTGTTTTACTGCATAAGAAAACGCAATGGTTGATACCACCCCTACACCAAGCCCTTGTACTAGGATGAACGGAAGCGCTTCATCAAAAGATACAGAACCTATATTGGTCTCCACAATACCAGACAGAACCATCACTAATGTCAGAAAAAACGAGGTATAAGAGAGCACGATAGCAATAGCGATTGGACTCAACTTGGTGCTTTTTAACCCCAAGGTATAACCCGCCCAAATCAGGCTTGCCATCAACAGTAACCCCACACCGTACAGAAGACTGCTAGGCACTGACTGTGCACGCCCGCCAATCATCGTAGCGATACCGAAGAGAATAAGGATTAATGCGGCAAATTTTCTTAATGATATTCGCTGACGATAAAAAATAAAAGACAATAATGCGGCAAAGAAAACTGGCGTACCTGTCAAAATAGTACCAACGTAAGCTGCTGGCACCGTACTTGCGCCAAAAGCAGCCAATAAAAGAAAAGGTACGCCACCAAGTAAAATAAACATGATATCTGGCAGTCTTATGTTTTTGACTTCATGCCAACTAGAGAGTACCCAAGGAGTCAACAAGACCAGCGGTACACTGAAGCGAATGAGCATGACATCGGCAATACTTAGCGACGATGCTCCAACCGCTCGCACAGTCAACGCAAATCCTGACCAAATCAATAATACGACGCTCATAGCCACATAGCCTTTGGTCAGTGGCGACATAATGAACAAAGGATTTTTGCGCGATGAGGGGTGGAATATCGTATTCATAGTCGTGTCTTATCCTGCTATACAAAGACCAATTATCGATTAAAATACGCGCTTTTATCTCTATTTATTCATTGCAATTTTGCAAATATTTGGTGGATAATGCCAATTAAATTAAAATTATTGGCTTAAAAAGTCAAAAGGTAAATTATGGATAAAATCGATCGCCATATCTTGGAAGTGCTCCAGAAAGAAGCGCGCTTATCTACAGCCGAACTGTCCGAACGTATAGGGCTATCGCCTTCTCCTTGCGCGCGACGCCTAAAGCGTTTGGAGGACGAAGGCTATATAGAGAACTATCAAGCAAACGTAAACAAAGCCAAAGCGGGTATTGCGATGAGTTTCTTTGTGGAGGTCAGTCTCAACAGCCACCAAGAAGAATCTATCGCAGCCTTCGAACGAGCTCTATCCAACATGGATGAGGTGATTAATGGACATGTGGTATCGGGTTCTTACGATTATTTATTAGAGGTAGTGAGCCCAAATCTTGATGGCTATGAGCGGTTCACCCGTAAGCTACACAAGCTTGCTAGCGTAAAAGATATACACACTCATTTATCGGTGAGAAAGGTAATCAATAAGACGACTCTACCTATTTTTGTGTGAGATTCTTTTATACCGATTAGGAGAACAATGTCTCACTCGATCATTCGTGAGTAGCAAGGCCCATAATGAGTTCATTTGAATTTGACAGAATATTGCTATTATAAAGAAGTGTCTGATGATAAGACGTGGATTTTTAGAAGGGATGCGATAGATGCGTAATCATTAGCTAAAATAGACTAAAATTTTATAGAAAAACCCTAGCAAGCTCAGCTCGCTAGGGTTTTTCTATATGGGTTAAAACTAGAGGTTTATTTGTATAGATAATTTGTGCTCATGAGAGAAGTTCTTTATCTAATTATTTTTTGAACAAGTAAATATTACGCCCTCAGTATCCTCTTTCAAAGTCATACTTGATTGTGACAAAGATATAATTGAGGAAGATGCACTTATATTTTTTGGGAACATATCAGTCATATTGAATGACTGGTCCATGTATGGATGACTTATATTAGTCAACTTAATATCTTCTAATATTTCAACTAATTTTTTATTGTTTATCTCCCAAGTGCCTGTACCGAAATAATCGTATTCAAGCGTAATTTTTTCTTTAGGATAATCTATTATCATC
Source organism: Psychrobacter sp. NPDC078631 (assembly GCF_050268165.1). Classification (NCBI taxonomy): domain Bacteria; kingdom Pseudomonadati; phylum Pseudomonadota; class Gammaproteobacteria; order Moraxellales; family Moraxellaceae; genus Psychrobacter; species Psychrobacter sp. NPDC078631. The sequence continues at coordinate 16,866 of NZ_JBNNGG010000004.1, forward strand.
GTACCAAATGTATTACTTCGTTTATTAGTGAAATACGAAGCTTTTCCTTTCATAGTAACAGTTGCATCTTCAACTTCCATTTCGACAGGATTGCAGTTCCAAGTACCAACTAACTTAGAGCTATACATCTGATCAATACTCGCGAGATCGTTCATTTTATTACTTTGAGCAATACTAGAACTGTATGGAACGAACATGACACTAAGCGAAACGAGAGCGGTGAATAATACTTTCTTCATTAACTTTCCAAAAATATAAATAAGATTACAATCTTATGTGTAAGTTTAACAACTGTTTTGTTTCTACATTATGGCTGTTAATTTTAAGAGTTTCAAACCAATGATCAATATTTATCTTTCAACCCTAAAAAATCACGATAAGCTCAGCCTATAAGGGTTTTTCTATATGAATCCACTACCCTATTAGACTAGACACAAAAAAGCCCTGCTATCTTTCGATAACAGAGCTTTTAATAGTCAAATAGATTTTATGACAAAATCATACTTATAGCGAAAAGCGATTTATGAGTTGACTAAAGCCGTACGACTAGGCAACCAAGTGAAGATTGTACTGATAGTACATCGAGCGAGGTTAACAACGTCGTACAAATTTAGTCGAGGCATAAATTACATCATGCCGCCCATTCCACCCATACCGCCCATTCCAGCACCGCCGCCCATAGCAGCCATACCGTCATCACCTTGCGGTAAATCAGTGATCATAACTTCAGTCGTTAGCATTAGGCCTGCAACAGATGCAGCGTTTTCTAGTGCTGAACGAGCAACTTTAGCTGGATCAAGGATACCCATCTCTAGCATATCGCCATATTCGCCAGTCGCTGCGTTATAACCGTAGTTACCACTGCCACTCTTCACTTCGTTAACCACAACTGAAGCTTCTTCGCCAGCGTTGGTTACGATTTGACGTAGTGGTGCTTCCATCGCGCGACGTAGGATGTTCATACCAGCGTTCTGGTCGTCGTTATCACCGCGTAGTTCAGACAATGCATTCATCGCACGAACTAAGGCAACACCGCCGCCAGGTACAACGCCTTCTTCAACCGCTGCACGAGTTGCATGTAGCGCATCGTCAACACGGTCTTTCTTCTCTTTCATTTCAGTTTCAGTTGCTGCGCCGACTTTGATTACTGCTACGCCACCTGCCAGTTTAGCAACACGCTCTTGTAGCTTTTCTTTGTCATAGTCAGAAGTAGACTCTTCGATTTGACGGTTGATAGACTCAACACGGTTTTCGATGTCAGCTTTGTTGCCAGCGCCATCAACGATAACGGTGTTTTCTTTACCGACAGTCACTTTCTTAGCAGTACCAAGTTGCTCTAGGGTAGCAGTCTCTAAGCTTAGACCAATCTCTTCAGAGATTACAGTACCGCCAGTTAGCGTTGCGATGTCTTCTAGCATTGCTTTACGACGATCGCCGAAACCTGGTGCTTTAACGGCACAAGTTTTCAAGCCGCCACGCATGTTGTTTACAACTAGAGTTGCTAGTGCTTCATTTTCTACATCTTCAGCGATGATTAGCAACGGCTTGCTCTGCTGCATTACTTGCTCAAGTAATGGCACGATTTCGCGAATGTTGCTGATTTTTTTGTCAACTAGCAAGATATATGGGTTTTCAAATTCAGCAGTGAGGCTGTCTTGCTTATTAGCAAAATACGGGCTGATATAACCACGGTCAAACTGCATACCTTCTACAACTTCTAGGGTATCTTCAAAGCTTGAACCTTCTTCAACAGTGATAACGCCTTGCTTGCCTACTTTTTCCATCGCTTGCGAGATCAGCTCACCGATTTTGGTGTCTGAGTTTGCAGAGATAGAACCAACTTGAGCGATTGCTTTGTGATCGTCAGCTGGCGTTGATAGTTTATGAATTTCTTTAACCGCTTCACGTACCGCTTTGTCGATACCGCGTTTAAGATCCATTGGATTCATGCCAGCAGCAACTGACTTCATGCCTTCTTGTAGGATTGACTGAGCCAATACAGTCGCAGTTGTTGTACCATCACCAGCGACATCATTAGTGCGACTAGCTACTTCACGTACCAGCTGTGCACCCATGTTTTCAAATTTGTTTTCTAGCTCGATTTCTTTGGCAACGGATACACCATCTTTAGTGATGGTAGGTGCGCCAAATGATTTGTCGATAACAACGTTACGACCTTTAGGGCCTAATGTTACACGTACTGCGTTTGCTAGAACGTTTACACCGTCCATCATTTGTTTACGGGCATCAATGCCGAATTTTACGTCTTTTGCCATGTTAAATTACTCCACTATTATAAGTATGAGAATACAATTGATTGATTTGATAGTTGCTTATCAAAAGCGATTATTAGAAACTGCTATCAAAATGTGCTGAGTATAAAATAATACTCAAAAGGACTAGCCTTCTAACACACCCAATACATCAGACTCTTTCATAATCAATAGTTCTTCACCGTCAACCTTTACGGTTTGACCAGCATATTGACCGAACAAAACTTTGTCGCCAGCTTTTACATCTAACGCACGAGTTTCACCATTGTCACGAACTTGGCCATTACCAACTGCAAGCACTTCACCTTGTGAAGGTTTCTCTTGTGCTGAACCAGGAAGCAAGATACCACCAGCAGTCTTTGTTTCTTCTTCTATGCGGCGGACGACAATACGGTCATGTAAAGGACGAATGTTCATCGATATGACTCCAAAAGTTGGTTAATAAAATTAAGGGTTTATTTGAATTAATGGTCTCAATACCAGTGTCTATAGGAAACGCTGCCAAAAACAACGCTTTATAGATAAGCCTTGAGCTTGTAACAAAAAGTGGGGGCAAGGTGAGTTCGGTTCAAGTGTAAAGCCCAAAAATTTACAAGATTATTTTGCAAAAATTGATCAACCGACGTTTCATATAAATGAATGAGGTTTAGTAAAGCCAAGATGCTACTCAAATAAGGAACAAGAAGTAGAAATATTTAAAATATTAGCGAGCTGAATTTATATTTTGGCCAATGCCAAATCAATTATAGAAACATTTGCTACAAGCACTACACGAAGCGGTATGACACCATGCTTGAAAATGTAACAGCGTATGACCATTATAGGTCTGGTAAACATAATAAGAACGAACGAAAAAAATTGCTATAACGGCAATAAATTAATGAAGGGGTATCTATGAGTTTTTCATCAATGCACAAAGAGTCAACAAGCGACAATGTTAATAATGCTAATAACGCAAAACGTAGTCCATCTAAATTTTTATCTGCCTTAGTAACAGGAATCAGTATCTCTACCGTTGGAGCTTTGAGTATGACCACACCTACCCTTGCCAGTGCAAAAACTGTCCAACCATCAACTGCCGATTATAGTTTTACCGTTGAGGACAAATACAAAGGCACAGCAACTCGTACGCTAAGCAAATCTGGTAATACGTGGAAATATAACGTTAAGGCTCGCGTCGCTGGTGTGGCTAGCGCCTCGCAAAACAGCACTTTTACGCTTAATGGCAACAATGTCAGTCCCACGCAGGCGAGCACCACTTACAAACTACTTGGCATGGGTCGCACGCACAAACTAGACTTTAACCCAAGCAGCAAAAAAGTCACCAGTAACTATAAGGGTAAGTCGACGACTATGAATATGTCGCAACAAGCCTTTGATGATTTGAGCCTTGAGGTACAGATTCGTCAGGATTTATTAAACGGTAAATTCTCTGGTAATTATTACATGGCAAAAAAAGATAAAATCGAGAAGACGCCGTTTAAAAAATCAGGCAGTACTAAGATTACCGTACCAGCGGGTACCTTTGATACAGTACGTGTTGACCGCGTCCACGATGACGATAGCCGCTCTACTAGCTTTTGGTTAGCCCCAAGCTTGGACTATATGCCAGTTAAAGTTAGCCAAATTAACGATGGTAAGAAAATGGATTTAGAATTAACTAAGATTAACTAATCTACTTATCTTGAAAGTTATAAACAGAAAAGCGGCGCCCCAGATGGGGCGCCGCTTTTTTATGGTTTTAGATTGATAGGTATAACTTATTAGGCTTCAGGTAAACTCAATTATTGACGAGGTTTCTTCACAACGTTGTTCATCGAAGGCAGGCGTTTAAGCAGAATAAATAGCCAAACATTGATAGCAAGCAATAGTAAGAAATCCGCTAAATACACAGCGATTTCAGCCCAGCTACTGCCATATATACGAGTAAACAGCACCACGCCACTTGCACCCAAATATACTAAGGTAAACATACTGCTTATCAACAACGCATAAGGGGAACGACCGCGCAATATCCATGGCGTCAAAATCAACGCTGGCACTAGCCATAACGCCTGCCAAGCAATACCGCCAACGATATCAGGGCTACTAGGATTAAAGATACTGATAAACATAGGCAATCCGAGCAGTCTATAAACGAGCCAAATTAACCACGTAATCTTCAAGCGCTGTGCAATAGGTGCGATAGGCTTAACCGTTTTAAGAGGCTTTGTATTAGAGCGGGTTGTGGCCATTAGATATTTTGATTTCCTAAATGAATAATATACTGCTGAATATGAATAGTTAGTGCTTGCTTATAATCAAGTGGTCATAAGCATTGAATCATAGACTTTGAGACACAGACGCTTCTAGACCGCAGGTTTATAAAAGTTACTTATCGGTTCCAATTAGCCTGTGCTAATGCAGCCGCAGTAATCGCTAAACGGCGTCCCTGCGCAATACCCAAATCTCGCTCATCAGCAGATACTGGCTGATCATGCGATGCTCCGCTGACATGACTGGCACCATAAGGCGTGCCACCGCGATGAGTGCGGTTCAATGCTGGCTCTGCATAAGGCACCCCTACGATGACCATACCATGGTGCATCAACGGCAACATCATCGTCAACAATGTCGTTTCTTGGCCACCATGCATGGAACCTGTCGCGGTAAATACTGAGGCTGGTTTGTTCTGTAGGTTCCCTGCCAGCCATAAAGTCACGGTATTATCCCAAAAATACTTCATGGGTGCGGCCATATTACCAAAATGCGTTGGGCTACCAAGCGCTAGACCGCTACAGTCTTTTAGATCGTCCATCGTACAGTACAAGTCGCCTTCATCAGGTATCGCAGGCTTGCTTGACGTGGTTTCAGGTGCCACTGTCGGTACCGTACGGATACGCGCAGTCATGCCAGCATCTTCAATACCTTGAGCGATAGCATATGCTAATGTCTTAGTCGTACCGTAATTAGAATAATAAAGCACCAAAACATAAGGGTCGGTCTGACTCATTAGCAAAGCTTCCTTATAAAAACGTCAGTCGTACTGGCCACCAAAAATGCGGCGAAATATACAACTAACTGGCATTGTAGAATATGTGCACATTATGCCCGAGTCCTTCACTGTCATGCAAATAACCATGATTGATAACCTGACTTATATTGTATCTGATGTGCTACGTGGTGCATTTTGACACAATTAAACCGCAGATGATAACCGTCCATCTTTGTTACACTATTGTCACTCTTACTTTTGCTTAATGGTCGACATGGAAAAACTATCTCAAAAACTCCCGTTTTTACAACAGCACTGGTTTCAGTTCTTACGGTTTTTGACTCGGCATTTTTTTGAAGATAATTGCCAACAGAAGGCAGCTTCACTGACATACACCACTATGCTGTCGATTGTGCCTGTATTAACGGTATTACTGATGATTTTGTCATCTGTACCAGCTCTCGCATCGGTTAGAGCGCAGATTTATGACGTCATTTATAGCAATCTATTGCCGCAGTCGAGCATGCAAGTTAGTGAGTACATTAATAGCTTTGCTGAAAAGTCATCTAACCTAACCATTATCGGTGCCATGATTTTATTCTTTACGACTATCATGACCTTGACCACTATCGAGCGCGCGTTTAACCAGATTTGGCGAGTAGAAGACCGCTCTGGTGGCATCAAAAGCATGCTGCGTTATTGGACTATCGTTACCCTAGGGCCGCTGGTGTTGGGTACCGCTTTTATCGCTTCAAGTACCGTACAGAGTCTGAGCTTTCTCAATCGTCAAATTGCAGGCTACGGTATCGATTGGAGCTTTTGGGTACAAATGGCATCGATTGGTATTACGATGGCAGGCTTTATCGGTATGTACTGGTTTATTCCAAAGGCGCGCGTACCAGCAAAAAATGCAGCCATCGCTGGCGTGTTCGTGGCCATTGTCTTTGAATTGATGAAGCATCTGTTTGGTACAGTGATGGCTAACTTTACCAGCTACGAAGCGATTTATGGCGCTTTTGCTGCCTTGCCTATCTTTCTACTATGGATTTATCTGTCGTGGAATTTGATTTTATTAGGCGTTGAGATCAGCTATACCTTGACGATTTTTGAGACAGAAGAAGTCTACCCTCGTCACCCGTTACTCAGCTTGTTAGATATGTTGAACTTGGTTTATACCCACCACTTAAAAGGTGAAGCCGTTAGCGAACAAGCACTGCGCAATGTCTTAGGTCGCAAAGAGCTGCCGAAATGGTATACCTATATCAACTACCTGCAAGACAGCAATCTTATCACCATGACAGATGATGATGACTACGTACTCAAAAGAGACCTGAGTAGAATGACGTTATGGGACTTTTATCGTACCTTGCCCTACCCACTTCCTATCAAGGACGAGTTGGATGAGATGAAACTGGAAGGTCAAAAGCCTTGGCTAAGTTTACTGGTAAAACGCTTTGAGAATACTGAAGCGTACGCCAAACAGCAACTGCATCTGCCGCTAAATGCTATTTTTGCCAATAGTGAACCGCGCAAACAATCTACTAGTAAGCATGGCGATGACCGTAAACTATTTAGAAAAACCTCTGCCGCCACTGAAAATGTACAACGACATGATAATCTAGATAGACATGGTGAGAGTGCTTACAACGGTAATGATCCACATCTAGAAGCATCACCACACCTAGAGCCTATGGCTTATGACAAAGACAGTGATATTGAATATGACGATCACGACAATGAGGCCATCATACCTCTAGGGACTAGTGAGAGTCATGCTGAGACAGATATGACCAGACGTACGCATAAAAACGCTATTATTACAGAAGCAGATAACCCTAAGGCTCATCACAGTGAATAAAAATGACGGAGACAGCATCTGGACACGTACGATCAATGCAGGTCAAAACAGGCTTAAGCAGTTCACTAAGTTGTGGTCGATACAAACGCTGACCGACTTGCCTGATCGTTTAAATAACTTGTGGCAATGGCTGATTGGCTCCTACTGGTTTATTCCAACCGCTTGCGTCATTGTCGGTATTTTACTTGCTCCTTTACTAGTCGCGATTGATCAGCATTTTGATCGTGAAACGGTAAAAGAAATCTCCTTTGCCTTTACTGGTGATGACGAGGCGGCGCGCGCGATTATGACAGCCATCGCTGGTGCGGTACTGGGCGTGGCAGGTACGACGTTCTCGATTACAATCGCCGTCCTGTCGATGGCATCCTCACAGTTTGGTCCAAGACTGCTACGTAACTTTTTGACTGACACTCCAAACCAGTTTGTCCTTGGCGCTTTTATCGGTACATTTAGCTATAGTTTACTGGTACTAAAGTCTATCCATAAGTCTGACGTAGCTTTTGGTGTACCGCAATTGGCAGTAACTTTTGCCATTATCATGGCGATTATCTGTGCGCTGCTTTTAGTTTATTTTGTACAGCATATGGTGCATGCTATTCAGGCGTCACATGTCATTCAAAATGCTAGCAATGATGCAATTGCAAACATTTACTATTGGTATAACGATCGATGTGATATTCAACATCAACGCGATGCTGAGCACCATGATATCGAGCAGTTCCAAAACTGGCCTGCTATGCCGATTTATTCACCAAATTCAGGTTATCTACAGCAGATTTATCTTGAGTCATTGATTACGCTGTCACAAGATTATGGTGGCGTGGTACAAATGCATGTCAACCTTGGTAATTACGTCACTGACAAAAACGTCATTGGTTACTTTTATCAGCGACCTGCATCTCATCCAAATAACCGCCAAAGGACAGCAACCCCGCATCTGGCAGTAATACCGCGAGCGCCTGATGGACTGTTTTGGCAACGTCTTGCAGGTTGCCTACGACTTGAGCAACGATTAGCGCACTCTAACGACATCGCCTATAGCCTAGGTCAGATGACGGAGATTGCTGTACGCGCTCTATCCCCTGGTATCAATGACCCAAAGACTGCGGTCAATTGCGTTCAGTCTCTAACCAGCTGTCTGAGTATTATGATGCGTCGCCAGCCACCGAGCCCTTATCACTTTCACATACCGCAATCAGACACTAACGATAGCTCTGAAACTACTATCAAACAGAAGCGTCTGGCCATATTGGCACTAGTCACTCATATCCCAAAGATTTCTGATTTTATCAATGTATCACTCGGTGAGATACGTCGTTATGCAGCTGCTGACCTCATGGTCTTAAAAGCATTATGTCAGGCAATGGTCAATTTGAACTATGCACGGGTAAACAGCGCACAGCAGCAAACGCTATTACATGAATTGCATCTGATTCAGCGCGCTGGTGAAGAGAATTTAAATTATCAAGAATTAGTCGATGACTTGGTCGCTATGTGCGAACAAGCCAAGCAATTTATCCTTGATAACGATGCGCAACACAAGCATTTTAATTACGTGAGTGAGTTTGAAGCGGATATTCGTCAAGCGTTACAGACACAGTCTAGTTAATGATATGACCAATTAACTGTTTAAATAGATGGCAATATCAGTCTTTATAAACACATTACTTATAATCACAACCCCTATAGCCAACAACACTTATAACATCCCTATAAGCCCTGCGCTTTAGATACTTTTTATATTCATATGAGACCTACTTTTTATGGCATCTGCAACCAGTCTTACCATCCTAGAAATCAGCGCCATATTTTTGTCGATTACTGCTTCGTTAACTTATATTAATCACCGTTTTATTGGTCTGCCGACCACTATCGGTGTCATGGTCATCTCTATCTTACTGTCAATCGGTGCGATATTTTTAGGCTTCTTAGGGTTTGATCAGCTGATCGATTACGAAGTCAGCTTATTGGAGCAGCTTGATTTTACCGAAGTACTTTTAGACGGTATGCTATCGATGTTGCTATTTGCAGGCGCATTACACGTTAATATTGGTGACTTAAGACGCTACAAGTTACCTATCGGCATCCTTGCCGGACTTGGTACGATTATATCGGCGATGCTCATTGCGACTGCGATTTATTTTATGCTGCCGCTCTTCGGTTTCGGCCTGCCGTTTCTCTGGTGCCTGTTATTTGGTGCGCTTATCTCCCCTACCGATCCTATTGCTGTCATGGGTATCCTGTCGTCAGCAGGCGCTCCAAAGAGCATCGAGACCGTCATCGCTGGCGAGTCATTGTTCAATGATGGTATCGGCGTGGTTATTTTTGTCTTACTGCTAGGGATTTTATCTAGCGGTGATATTCCTACTGCCAACTATGTCGCACATACATTAGCGGTTGAAGCTGGTGGCGGCGTTGTATTCGGACTGGTACTTGGGGCGATTTTGTATTACTTGCTCAAAAGCATTGATAGCTATCAAGAAGAAGTGTTATTAACATTAGCAGGCGTCATCGGTGGCTACGCGCTAGCCAGCCATTGGCATTTATCAGGGCCACTCGCCATGGTCATGATGGGTCTGATGGTTGGTAATCGTGGTCGCGAGCTAGCCATGAGTGACAAGACACGGCACTATATTGATTTGTTCTGGGAATTGATTGACGAGATTTTAAACGCCATTTTGTTTGTGCTCATCGGTTTAGAAGTGGTGATGATTGCTTATTCAGGCAATTTATTTATAGCGAGCGGTTTGACGATTCTGATTGCGCTCGTTGCTCGATTTATCGTGGTAGGCATGACGACCAAAACCTTTCACCGTCAGCTTGATTTGCCTACGGGCGCATGGAAAGTTCTGACTTGGGGCGGTTTACGCGGAGGTATCTCAGTCGCGTTAGTATTACAGCTACCAATCGGGGCTGAACGAGAGATTTTATTGGCACTCACTTATGCGGTGGTGATTTTCTCTATCTTGGTGCAAGGTCTGAGCGTTGGAAAAGTCGCTAAAAGCATTCGTACGGATGAAAAAACAGTAGACGTATAGACTAAAAATATAGCAGGCACAAAAAATCCAGCATCAGATACTTGTCTTATGCTGGATTTTTTAACTTAAATTTAAACGTTATATCAAGCCCTTTCGTTTCATATTACGATAAACCACAATAATAATGAGCAGATTAGAAACCAGTATCCCAAGCTTAAACCAGTCAAATGGGCTAACGATCAGATAATAAATTTCTATAGGAATAAATACCCCGTAGCCTAATACCCCAAACCAATACGCCCATGTTTTGTCATGCCATAAGCCATAGGCTTCGAGGAAACGCAAACTGGCATAAGCAAATATCAATAATAAAAACATCGGCCAGTTTTTACTTGCCTGCTGAGCAATACGTACGGCACTGTCTATTTGCGGGGCAAGCATATGCCCGAAGCTGCGCTGCCAAGTAACCGTTGCCGTCGTCAGCCAATGCTCAAGATTGGTATGCCACCACCATAATGCCCCTGCTCCTAGTAACGCACCAACACCTTTCACCACCTCATAAATGGCCACTGCTTTGATAGACTCACTCGCCGTACTGCGCGATTTTTCTTGTTGACCATTCATAGCAACCCCTTTATCCTTCGAGGGTGGCGGCAGACGGTCATCCTGTCGGGGCAAATTAGCCAAAAAATGTCTCCACAACACGTCCTTGCAACTGCTGATTAAAAAACGGCGTGTTCTTACCACTCGATAGCATAGATTGCGCGGTTACTTGCCACTCAAGATTAGGATCGACCAACACTGCACCGCCGATAGCTTCATACTGCTCGCTAATACCTGCGATTTTTGCAGGATTCAGGCAAATTTTATCTACTAATTGCGAGAGTGTTAATACCTCATCATTTACCAGCTGACAAGCCAGCGCCATAAACGTATCGAAGTTTGAGATACCTGGTGTACTTTCAGCAAACGGTGCTTTTTTGGCCGTACTGTTTAATGGTTCATGATGACTACAAATGGCATCGATAGTGCCATCTTTTAAGCCACGGCGGATTGCCTGCTGATCAGTATTACTACGCAGTGGTGGCAACACATACGCCTGAGCATTGAAGCCTTCCAAGTTATCATCGGTTAAGTAAAGCTGATGCATCGCAACATCACACGTAACAGGCAGACCTTTGTCTTTTGCCCAGCGCATGAGCTCAATCGAAGACTTACATGATAACTGACTAAAATGAGCAGCGATTCCGGTCTCTTCAACCATCAGTAGCTGCGTAGACAATGCAACCGTTTCCGCAATCCAAGGAATCCCTTGCAGACCATGATAAGAAGCAATATAGCCCTCATGTGCAACCCCATCTCCAGACAGGCTTGCCTCATCAGGATAAAAGAACACCTTCATACCAAAGGTCGCTGCATATTCTAGGGTACGTAACAGCACCAAATCATTGCGAAACGGTCTACGCGCATTGGATACTGCGATACAGCCGCCCTTTTTAAGCCCTGCAATGTTAGACGGTCGTTCGCCCTCTAACCCTGTGGTCAATGCACCCAAAATATGTAAGTAAATCCCGCCATCACTTAAGGCACGCTCACGCAAGCCCTTTAAAAGTGAACCATTTTCTAAAATAGGATTGGTATCAGGAGGTGTGACTACATGCAAAAATCCATTACCACGAGCTGCGCTGCCTTCTGATTTTAGCGTGCCGTGTTGCTGCTGGCCTGGCTCACGCAAGCGCGCGCATAGATCTACTAGTGGTGGCAATAACCACATCTCACGGTCAGAATCGAGTGTAGACAGTTTTTCTGTTGCAGTTTGCGGCAATGCATCTTTAAATACTTTTGGTAAATGGTCAAGAATGGGTGCATCCGTATTAAGCATGGTAGACATAACGTTATTACCGTATCAATAAAATGAAATAAATGAGAATAAGTCGCTCGGCAGCCTGTTACTTGCCAGCCGCTTGATGAGCACGTTGACCTTCCATCGCAAGCGATAAGACCGCCATGCGAATGGCAATACCGTTATTTACTTGCTTTAAGATAACGGATTGTGCGCCATCAGCCACACTAGAGGCAATCTCAACACCGCGATTCATCGGCCCCGGATGCATCACCAGTGCATCAGGCTTGGCAAGAGCTACTCGCTCTGGCGTGATTCCATAATGCTTGTAATATTCACTTGATGAAGCCAATAGCGGCGAACCGATACGCTCATTTTGTATTCTTAATCCCATGATCACATCGCAGTCAGTGACACACTCATCCATGTTTTCATATACTTGTACACCGAAACGCTCAATACCTTTGGGCAGTAAAGTGCGCGGCGCACAAACACGGATGTCTGTCACACCTAGTGTTTGCAGTGCACTGATATCAGAGCGTGCCACGCGTGAATGCTTAATATCACCAACGATCGCGATAGACAGCTCTTCAAATGGGCGCGGAGCTTCACGGTGAATGGTCAACATGTCGAGCATTCCTTGAGTAGGATGCGCATGCCAGCCATCACCGCCATTAATGATAGCGATATCAGGCGTCACTTCTGTCGCCATAAAATGCGCGGCACCTGATGCTGAATGGCGTACCACAAAAATATCTGCCGTCATCGCCTGTAGATTCCACAGCGTATCGCGCAGACTCTCGCCTTTTTTAGTACTAGAACGTTCGATATCGATATTGAGTACATTGGCACCCAAGCGTTTTTCGGCGACCTCGAATGTCGTCCGGGTACGCGTCGATGGTTCAAAGAACAAATTCATGACCGTATAGCCGTCTAACTCAGGACGATTGATTAGCTGTCCATTTTCATCAAAAAAAGTCTCTGCTTTTGCGATAATTGCTTTGAGCTGTGCTTTATTAAGACCTTCAACACCTAAGAAATGCCTGATACTGCCATCGGTATTGAGCTGCGGACGACTTAGTGACGTATTGAGCCTTTGATGAATCGTATTGGGATCAAATTTTGCATAATCAGTCGGTGAGACTGGTTGTGTAGCGCTACTATCGATAGAATTTGACATAATGGCGAGTCTTTATTGTGGGTTTATATGAGTCTATAGTAATCACTTATTCATCTTTGTTCGATCATTTATCACTGATAGGCATAGATACAAAGGACATTTTGACGCTTATTTGCTACAATTTACCGTAATCAAATTCGACCGAAAAATAGCCTCAGCAGACAATCAGAAAGCGTGAGTAGACATGCTGTACTCTCATAGAGAATAATTCTGACAAAACTATAAATGAATAACAATAGATATAGTGTAGCCGATTTTGTGGTCGGGACAAAGATGCCGTATTAGCTATTTAAGAATTTACCTATTTCAGGTGTGCTAAATGCCTCCTACTTCTTTACTTTGACACCTATCCATTCTTTTACTTTCCATACCCTTTATTAGGAAGCCTTATGACGACCTTAGCAGACTATCTAAACCAACATGCCACTAGCCCTGCACTTAACGACGTGATTACCACCGTCACTGATGTCGGCAAGACAATTTCACAATTGCTCAGAAAAGGTGCTTTAGCAGACATTTTGGGCGAAGCTGGTAATCAAAACGTCCAAGGCGAAGATCAGAAAAAACTAGATGTACTGGCTAATGACTTATTGCTAGATGCATTGGCAAAAAATACACATTGTGCCGGTGTTGCGTCAGAAGAGCTCGATGATGCCACCCCTGCTAATGACGATGGTAGCCTATTGGTACTATTTGACCCATTAGACGGCTCATCAAATATCGACATCAATATGGCAGTGGGTACGATTTTTTCTATCTTACCGTATGAGCGCCAAGGTCAAACCAGTGAAAATAGCGACTATTTGCAAGCAGGCAATAAACAGCTAGCAGCCGGTTATCTGCTATATGGTACCTCTACTGTCCTAGCGCTAACCATCGCTGATAAAGTCGTGATGTTTAGCCTAGATCCAGAGACTTCTGACTATGTGCTAATAGAAGACAACGTGCAAATCGATGCCGATACCAGCGAGTATGCTATCAATAGCTCAAATTATCGCTACTGGCGTGCACCGATGCAACAGTACATTGATGAGTTAATCGCTGGCGAGACAGGTGTACGTGGACGCGATTTCAATACGCGTTGGGTAGCTGCCATGGTTGGTGACGTTCATCGCATCTTATGCCGAGGTGGTCTGTTCACCTATCCGTTTGATACCAAATATGCTCATAAAGCGGGTAAACTACGCTTGATGTATGAAGCCAACCCAATGAGCCTATTGATTGAACGTGCAGGTGGCGGTGCGACAGACGCCGTCAATCGTATCCTGGATATCGAACCGACTGATATTCATCAGCGTGTTCCTGTGGTACTCGGTAGCAAAAACGAAGTCAATTACGTGAAAGACTTACACGTAAATTATTCTGAAAAATAATTGATTGACGCACCTGTTAAGAGTAGCCAACATAATGCTAAATCAATAATAGGCATTATGCTGGTTATTTAAACAACTCCTTTACTCTTCTCTAAGCGATCCACTATGGTATTAAATCCCACCGAGCTGATTACCTCAGATAAGAACACAACAGTGAAGCTTGTAAAAGCACTGTTGTCCCAAGCACGCCAGCGTAAAAAGAACGGTCAGACAGTCATAGAAGGCGTCCATTTGATAGATGCTGCGCTACGTAGTGACTATCCTTTCGCTCAGATACTATTGTCTGAGTCAGCGCATAACCATCCTGAAGTTCAACAGGTATTGACTCGCCTGCCCACTTATACGCTTATTCTTGCTTTGTCAGACGCACTCTATGAGAGTATTCGTAGCTTGGGTACTGGCATCGATATCATGGCGATAATCAAAGTACCAACGCCTAGTCTATCGATGATCGATGAAGACTGCTTAATCTTGAACGACGTGCAGGATAGTGGGAATGTTGGTACGCTACTACGCACAGCAGCAGCCGTTGGTATCCGAAACATCCTATGCACCAGTGCGACCGCTCAAGCGTGGTCTCCCAAGACGCTACGAGCAGGTATGGGGGCACAGTTTGCGCTGACTATTTATGAAGACTTGAGTACGCAAGATATTTTGGATCACGTACAAGTGCCGCTTTTGGCGACTAGCTCACATACAGATACTATCATCTACGAGCACGATTTATCTGCGCCTGTGGCATGGATTATGGGTCATGAAGGTCAAGGCGTTAGCGATGAGCTAATGCAATGTGCCACGCCAATAGCCTTACCGCAGCCAAATGGTCAAGAGAGCTTAAATGTAGCGATTGCAGGGTCTTTATGTCTGTATGAAACCTTACGCCAAAGACGATACTCTTAGTCTCCATTTGTAATTGCTATTAAAACCCTATCTATCAAGCATAAAAAAACCCACTATCAATTGATAGTGGGTTTTTTATTATCTGTCTACTACTGATATAGTTAAAGAAGTCTAAAACGGATACAAGGCAACCAACTGCAGATTATACAAGTAGTACATCTAAGGAAGGTAACGCTGTAGCCGTTTAGTAGTTCTGTGACTATATATTAAACCTTGCTAGTTAGCTCAGGTAATGCTTCGAACAAATCAGCTTCTAAGAAGTAATCAGCAACGCTAGCGATAGGTGCTTCTGGATCATTGTTGATAGCAACGATGACTTTAGAATCTTTCATACCAGCCAAATGCTGAATTGCACCCGAGATACCAGCTGCGATATATAGCTGCGGTGCAACGATTTTACCCGTTTGACCGACCTGCATATCGTTTGGTACATATCCTGCATCAACAGCAGCACGTGATGCACCAACAGCAGCGCCTAGCTTGTCAGCCAATGGCTCAATATACTTGGTGAAGTTTTCACCGTTTGCCAATGCACGACCACCAGAAACAACGATACCAGCTGAGGTCAATTCTGGACGATCAGACTTAGCCATTTCTTCGTTAACGAAGCTAGCTTTACCAGTTTCTTGTACGTTATCGATAGTTTCAACAGTAGCTGAACCGCCTTCGCTTGCCACTGGGTCAAACGCAGTAGTACGTACTGTTAGTACGACTTTATCTTCTGTCGTTTTGACTGTCGCTGTTGCATTACCTGCATAGATAGGGCGCTCAAACGTTTGCGCATCTACCACACCGGAGATTTCAGACAACATGCTGACGTCAAGTAACGCAGCAACGCGTGGCATAAAGTTTTTACCAGTCGTGGTCGCAGCCGCTAGAATATGGCTGTAATCACCAGCGATATCAGCAACCAACAGCGCCACGTTACCTGCCAATTGATGCTCATAAGCAGCATTGTCAGCCAATAGTACTTTAGTCACGCCTTCTGCTTTTGCCGCTTCATCAGCTACAGCTTGGCTACCACTACCAGCAACCAATACATGGATATCATCACCCATTTGTTTAGCAGCAGCGATCGTGTTTAAAGTTGCCTTTTTTAGACTGGCATTGTCATGTTCTGCATATACCAAAATTGCCATGGTTTTAATCCTTTATATATTCGTATTATCTATTCATGCGGTTGTTTGTGTACAAAGCTGCTTGAGCAACTATCGTTTAATCTAAGATAAAGCAGTCAAACTCATAGCCTTGTACAGGATATGCCGTAGCGAAGTATCCAATCATTAAAACATTAAATGACTTTTGCTTCGTTTCTTAGCTTATCGACCAACTCATCAACTGACCCTACTGTAATACCAGCTTTACGGTCAGCAGGTGGCACGACTTTAATAATTTCTTGCTTAGATGTCATATCAACACCGAAATCTGCTGGCGTTTTCTCATCAAGTGGCTTTTTCTTCGCTTTCATGATGTTAGGCAATTTAGCATAACGTGGCTCATTCAAACGTAGATCAGTCGTGATAACCGCCGGCAAATCAAGAGCAACAGTTTGTAGGCCACCATCGATTTCGCGCGTTACGTTTACTTTGTCGCCTTCAACTTTTACTTCTGATGCAAATGTACCCTGACCGATACCCATCAATGCCGCTAGCATCTGACCAGTTTGGTTGTTGTCATCATCAATCGCTTGCTTACCTAATAAGATAATATCAGTGCTTTCAGCTTCAGCAATACTTTTTAGAATCTTAGCAACTTGTAGTGGATATGGTTTTTCGTCACTTACGACTAACACACCACGGTCTGCACCTAGCGCTAGGGCTGCACGAATCTGCTCTTGTGACTCTTTTGGACCGATTGAAGCAACAATGATCTCATCAATGACGCCAGCTTCTTTCAGACGAACCGCTTCTTCTACTGCGATTTCATCAAAAGGGTTGATTGACATTTTAGTGTTTGATAAGTCAACGCCAGAGTTGTCGGCTTTTACACGAACTTTTACGTTATAATCAATGACACGCTTGACCGCTACTAATGCTTTCATACGTTCCTCGTTTATTAATGTTATGAGTTAAAAATTGTCAGTTAAGAACCAAAGGTTCGTTGTGGTTCAAATTGTCGTTCAAAATACTGCTCAAGGTTATTATTACATCAACAGAATATTGTTAACTAAGAAAGATGAGCCAATATCTAAGAGCATATTAGCATTGTATCTCTTACTAATGAAATCTGCTAAAGCTAAGCCAACCGTTATTATCAGACCTATGTATCTTGCGTCAGCAGGCAGATAAGGTCAAGACAACGCCGTGAATAATGCGTCATAAATTTGTCAACACTCTATAATAAATAGTCTATAAGCGCATCATTTCATGATTTTCATGGTTCAGTAGCTTAAAATACTCATACCCTTTATAGCATTCTAAGACTTAGCTTTACTTAATATTTTGTTATTATTTATCTCTTCAAAGTTAACGGATAAGAATAGTTAATCGAGTCAGATCTGCGAATTACCATTCTTACTAGCACCAAGCAATAATTCACTATCACGTATATCATCAAATAAAGACCAATCAGGTTCAACGTCATTATTCTTGATGACACTCATATCACCTGTCGTCTCCATAATCACTGCAAACACTTCTGTTTTCGCTTTGATACCATTTTTACGCAGCACTTCTTGGACATCGCTGGTGCTAAGATTGGCCTCTTTTAAGTTGTCTTTTAGATACTCACCATGAGCCATTAGGATAATAGCTTGATTATCTATCAGAGCTTTTAATGGCTTTATCTTACGTCTGATAACTGAGATAACGCCCTGAATTAAAAATAACACCGCAACAGCAAATAACCCTTGAAATAGAGAGGGTTTATCTGACAATACCGTCGACGCCAATATACTACCAATACCAACGGTCATTGCAAAATCATGGCTTGATAACTTGGAAAAACTGCGTAAACCCATCAATCGAGTAAACAACATCAGCCCTACATAAAAGCCTACTGCAGATAAAGAAATACCGAGCACTTGTTGCCAGTCAATTGAAAGCCAGTTTTCCCACTTCATAATACAACCTTATCTATTTCATCTTTATTAAATTATTGTTCGTTATTACCTGATGATATTGACTGTCAAAATCAATAGCACTTTACATTAGCAACACTTTGGCATACCAAAAAAATCCCATAAAAAAAGCAACCTGATAAGAGGTTGCTTCTTTTTAAAGTCGATACAGTATTTTTATTGTTTTAACAAACAAAGTAATCAATGCATATTGATAATCTTGTTGTTATCAAGCTTACTGGCAAACAGTTAGCTTGATAATAAATGAGATTAGATAGCTTCGATTTGCTCAGCTTGTGGGCCTTTTTTGCCATCACCTAAGATGAAAGACACTTTTTGGCCTTCGGCTAGAGTTTTGAAACCGTTACCTTGGATAGCGCTGTAGTGAGCGAATACGTCTTGTCCGCCGTTATCTTGAGCGATAAAACCAAAACCTTTAGCTTCATTAAACCACTTTACAGTGCCTTCAACTTTATCTGACATAAATTTTCCTGACTCTTTAACTGTTGGCGAGACTTGTGTCATCACCGATTAATTGATATATACCCTAATATTTTCTGCTAAATGCGGCGACCAAAAATGCTAAATAATCTTAAAGAAAATTTGGATTTTTTGCCTCAAATATTTTGAGTACAGTCTGATTATAACAGTTTTCCATGGTAGGAACAGTCTAAATTGCTGATTTTTGTAAATAAATACTAACCATTGTTGCAAGTTAACATCGATAGTAATCAGTTCCATATCTTATTGATATAAAATAGTTTTTATTTATAGACGTAATACAAATTCATCAGTAAACCACTAATTAAATAAGTCAACATAGATGATAGTAGGTTGGAATGTCAATCACTGCAATGGCGATGTTGGTAGCCATGCTGAACTCAATACGAGCAAACATAACGCAAAAAACACCAGTGAAAACGACTGACTATAGGCAATATACTTGGTTGGAATGACCAAGTCTTTAGGAGAGTCAGGGATGCCTTTGCGTTTCAGTAGCTTGGTGCCATATATCCAACCAAAGGTCGTGTATATGCCATATGCAGCAGGCACTGCGATAGCTAACGGGGTCAAATCAATAACGTATAAAATCACTACCGATATAAAGAACCATAGAGTATCTAACAATGAACTGACTTTGAAGAATTTAGATTGAGGCAGTTTACCATCGGTCTGTTTGAGCATCTCCCCTTCTATCCAAATTAAAACTGCTACCACAGCGCTAAGAGTAATATATACGAATTGCGGCGTTAGCCAGTCTGAATAAGATATTTGCACAGCATACAACCTATTATTTATAGAAAGTGAGAATGAAGCATCCGCCCGCTTCGAATACTTAGAAACGGGTAAGAACAATGATGAATGTTAATCGCAAAGGCGCTTTGGCCAATGTTAAGGTGCCTGCTTATATTGGGCAGCAATTAATGGTTTTCAACCGATAACCCAGATTCAAATCAAAGCGAAAAGTATCTATCAAATACTTTGCATAAAAAAACCCATGCTATCAAGTGATAACATGGGCTATTTCATCTAAATCAGATTTTTATCTGAATAAGACTTTTATCTGTATAAAACTTAGTTTTTGTCTTTATCGATGATTTTGTTACCACCGATCCATGGCATCATGCCACGTAGCTTAGCACCAGTGATTTCGATTTGATGATCGGCGTTGTTACGACGACGCGCAGTCATTGATGGATAGTTGGTTGCGCCTTCAGAGATGAACATCTTCGCGTATTCACCAGACTGGATGCGTTTTAGTGCATTACGCATGGCTTCACGTGACTGCTCGTTAATAACTTCAGGGCCAGTAACGTATTCGCCGTATTCAGCGTTGTTACTGATTGAGTAGTTCATGTCAGCGATGCCGCCTTCATACATCAAGTCAACGATAAGCTTTAGCTCATGTAGACATTCGAAATAAGCCATTTCTGGTGCATAGCCCGCTTCTGTTAGCGTCTCAAAGCCCATTTTAACCAGCTCTACTGCACCACCACAAAGTACGGCTTGCTCACCGAATAGATCCGTTTCAGTCTCATCTTTGAACGTTGTTTCGATGATGCCTGAACGACCACCACCAACGCCAGCAGCATACGATAATGCTAACTGTTTGGCTTGACCAGAAGCGTCTTGATAGATAGCGATAAGATCAGGAATACCGCCGCCTTTAGCGAACTCTGAACGTACAGTATGACCTGGTGCTTTCGGTGCAACCATGATGACATCAAGGTCGCCACGTGGGACAACTTGGTTGTAATGGATTGCGAAACCGTGAGCAAAAGCTAATGTCGCGCCTTCTTTAATGTTTGGCTCGATCACATCATTATAAAGCTCTTTTTGGAACTCATCAGGCGTCAAAATCATGATAACGTCAGCAGCTTTTACCGCTTCTTCTACTTCAGCGACTTTTAAACCAGCATTTTCAGCTTTTTTCCATGAGCTTGAGTTTGCACGTAGACCAACAGTTACATCGACGTCTGAATCTTGTAGGTTAAGCGCGTGTGCATGGCCTTGTGAACCGTAACCGATAATAGCAACTTTTTTACCTTGGATAATAGATAGGTCACAATCTTTGTCATAATAAACGTTCATAAATAGAGTCCTTGTTCTCAATCATGGCTTGCCATGGATAGTAAACGCTTATGCTGTAGTCGATATAATAACTAAGATAAGCGCTTTGTTGATTAGATAAATAACTATTGGTTTAAACTGGTTTTGATAAATAATTAAATGCTTAGGGTTTTTTCACCGCGGGCAATACCGATAACACCTGAGCGAACCACTTCCATAATGCGCTCACGGCCAATCACATCGATAAAACCATCAAGTTTGGCTTTGTCGCCCACGATTTGAATCGTATATAAGTTCGAATTTACATCGACGATTTGTGCGCGGAAAATATCTGCGCTACGTTTGATCTCTTCACGAACACCGCCTGTTGCACGGACTTTAATGAGCATCAATTCACGCTCAACGTGTACGTTCTCCGTCAGATTAAGCACTTTAACCACTTCAATCAATTTATGCAATTGTTTGGTGATCTGCTCAATTCTTTCAGGTGACGTAATGGTCGTAACCGTTAGACGTGAAATACTTGGGTCATCAGTAGGCGCGACGTTCAAAGTTTCGATATTGTAGCCACGTTGTGAGAACAAGCCGACTAACCGCGACAACGAACCCGCTTCGTTTTCCATCAATACCGAAATCAGATGTTGTTGTTGCATTAGGTACGCTCCCCTTTTGTTAACCACATATCACGCATGGCCTGTCCAGCGATTTGCATTGGATATACATGCTCATTACGATCGACGTAAACATCGATAAATACCAGTTTGTCTTTCATAGCCATTGCTTCAGCCAATTGTGCTTCCATAGTCGCAGGGTCAGTAATTTTGATACCGACATGACCATAGCTTTCAGCCAATTTGACAAAATCTGGTAAGGAGTTCATATAAGACTGGGCATGACGACCTTCATACAGCATATCTTGCCACTGCTTCACCATACCAAGCTGCGCATTGTTAATGTTCAGAATTTTAACTGGTAAGTTATATTGCAAGCAGGTCGATAGCTCTTGGATATTCATCTGAATAGAGCCTTCACCAGTAATACAAACCACATCACGCTCAGGATTGGCAAGTTTGGCAGCCATTGCATATGGCAGACCAACACCCATGGTACCAAGACCACCTGAATTCAGCCATTGACGTGGCTCATTGTAAGTATAGTAAAGCGCCGCAAACATCTGATGCTGACCGACGTCACTTGTGATAATAGCGTTACTGTTAGTCACTTTATCTAAAGCTTGCACGACACTTTGTGGCTTAATACCATTATCTGTGCTGGTGTCATAGCGCAAGCCATGACGCTTACGCCACTCATTAATTTGTGACCACCAATCGAGCAATGCGTGCTGCTCTAACTGCTTGTCTTGACCAACAATATCTAGCATGTCCGTTAAGACTGACTTCACATCACCTACGATAGGAATGTGCGCAAGAATCGTTTTTGAAATTGACGCAGGATCGATATCGATATGAATGATGGTTGCATTAGGGCAGAACTTTTTGACGTTGTTGGTCACACGATCATCGAAACGCGCGCCGACAGCCAAAATCACATCAGCATGATGCATACTCATATTGGCTTCGTAAGTACCGTGCATGCCAAGCATACCTAAGAACTGACGATCAGAGCCAGGGAATGTACCAAGACCCATCAAAGTATTGGTCACTGGTAAATTCAGACGATGTGCAAGATCTGTTAACTCTTCGTGCGCATTGCTCCAAATCACACCGCCGCCTGCATATACAACAGGACGCTGCGCTGCTAATAGCGTTTCAATTGCTTTTTTGATTTGACCGCTATGGCCTTTGAGTGAAGGCTGATAAGAGCGTATAAAAACTTCTGCTGGATATTCGTAAGCAAATTTTTCGCTAGGCGCAGTCATGTCTTTTGGCACATCAATGACGACAGGGCCTGGGCGACCAGTCTGGGCAATATAAAATGCCTTTTTTACAATCATTGGAATTTCGCTAGCATGACGTACTTGGAAGCTATGCTTAACGATAGGACGTGATACGCCTACCATATCTGTTTCTTGGAAAGCATCTTCACCAATTAGGCTGCTTGGCACCTGACCTGCGATTACAACCATTGGTACAGAATCCATAAAGGCAGTAGCAATAGCTGTCACGGTATTGGTCGCACCAGGGCCTGATGTGGCCAAGACGACGCCAGTATTACCAGTCACTCGCGAATAAGCATCGGCCATGTGGCCCGCTGCTTGCTCGTGACGTACTAAGATGTGCTCAATATTTTCTTGCTGAAACAGCGCATCATAAATGTGTAGGACCGCGCCACCTGGATAGCCAAAGATGTATTCGACACCTTCGTCAGTCAGTGCTTGCACCAGCATTTCAGCGCCCGATAGCATCACAGGCTGTGCACTACCTTCTGCAAGACGTTGTTGCTTTTGTTCAAAATTTTTGGCGGCATTACCCGTTTGGGTATGTCCCGTCATGTTCGGACTTTGCGTGGTTTGCGTCACTGTCATCACCTTTTTTTGCGGCGAGAATTTGCGGGATTCCATGAGTAAAAATAACTACTTACCGTCGTTATTTTTACTTACTGAATGATCGCTAATTCTTGTCCATATCAAGAATATCTGCCCAATAGGTTTAATTAACACTGTCTCATAGGACAATACTAATCAAACATAGCAGTGTATTTTAGGTCAGCTTTGTGATGGATGTTTATCGACATACAGTGACAAGATGCGAGTGCATCTATAAAAGAAGACGCTTATTATTGAGATTCGATACTAGCAAGTACCTATAGTGACTTTATTTGTACAGATGTATCGATATACACAAGCAAAAAAACTTCATAGCCAATGCCAAATTATAAGATCTTTAGAACTTACAATAGGCTTTGGTGAAACCTCTTAACGGCGTACTATATCGCGTTTGATACAACTGCTAAAAACACATTTAGCACATTTCAAATAATAAGTTTATCTTAGTCATTGTAGACAGATAAGTCCGGAGACAATGTATCGCTATCAATAGTAGTCGTTGTGCCACTATGCTTGCTATATCATTATCACAAAGGAAATAAAACTGCGTAAGCTACCGATAAGTAACTCGTAGTTCTCATTCTCAAGTGCCACGGCAACATCGTAAAAGCCGCTCACTGACCAATCAACTGCTATTATATTCGATGGTTTACGAGTTATTGTCAAGAAAAACTTCTAAAGCCTATCCCAAACTATTAGTTATTAAATAATATACATTGATAAGTATTATTTGCTAGAATCAGAAGTAGATACATTATTACTACTAATTAAACGCTCAAGTGTTATATTTACACCTATATACATTTGATTTTTACTACATGAGAGGATTGCTATTATGGCATATGCGTCTAAGATAAATACCGCAGCCAAATTATTAACGAGTACCGCGTGTATGCTAATGTTGTCTATGAACGCCAGTCAGGCTATTCAGGTTTATAAGTCTATCGGAGCGCATGGCGAAGTTAAATATAGTCAACATGCCCCTCAGATCGGTAAAAATATCGAACTGATTGAATTTCGTAGTGACGGTAGACAAAGTAACGCAGGCCAAATGGCAGGAAAAACAGATCCCAACCAGAGTAATAATGCCCAAACTGCAGAAGAGCAAAGAATTGCACAACTAGAAGCACGTATTAAAGAGCAAGATGCAAAAGAAAATGCTCAGCGCTGCCAATCACTACGTAACAATTTAACTAACCTCAATGTCGGCGGCCGTATCTATGAAATGGATGCCAACGGTAAGCGTCAATATCTAGATGGTCGTGAAATTGAGCTTAAGCGCGAGCGTGTACAGCAGGCGATTGATCAATACTGTGCTAACTCTTCTACTTAACTCTCTATCTCAAGCAATACATCAAACTATCATAAGCTGCATTACATGACGAATGGCTGCTAGCATATCTTGAGCTTGTAGCCCTCGTTGCCCCACTAGCAATGTATTGGTGTCGCTATTCGCTTGATTGACTAATACATCTCCTGCAAACCCATGTATAAGAACCGCTTGATGCAAGCTACGTGCCTCTGCTGATAAATCTTGCTGTGCTAATAGTCCAGCGGTTACCCCAGATAGCACATCACCCATGCCAGCGGTTGCCATACCAGCATTACCCACATTACAGACATATACTCTTTCTTTTCCCTCTTCTTGTTCTAACACTAACGATCCTGCCCCTTTTAATACCCAGTCACCACCATATGTTGCAGCGCACTGTTTTATAGCTTGCAGTCTATTGGACTCAATCTCACTTATCTTTTGCTCAAGTAATCTAGCTGTTTCCCCACTATGCGGCGTCAAGCAAACCCGATGATTAGCACTATATTCTCGTAGCTTTGTCGCCAGTTCATGACTGTCCATGTGCAGCGATGCTAAGTGATAAAGTCCATCTGCATCGATCACGATTGATTTTTCATTCTCTATAGCAGCCTGTACATAATCAATAAATAATGCTTTGGCTTTTTTATCACGGCCAAGGCCCATCCCAATGGCAACGACACTAGCCTGCTTAATCAAACCTTTTATGCCGCTTGCGTCATGTAGATTAATGGTCATCGCATCTGGCAATGAGGTCAATAGTGACCCATGAAAAGCCTCATGGCAGGCAACTGTTATTTTACCAGCACCTGTCGCCATCGTACTGGCCGCAGACAGTATGGCAGCACCGCCCATACCTTGAGAGCCATCAACGCGATTTCCACCAATAATTAGCACATGACCATAGCTACCTTTATAGCTGTTCTGGCGACGTGGCTTCATACTATGCGCAGCCGTCAGCAGCGTGGCAACTGGCTCAAATACTTGACTGGCATTTTTCTGAGCTACCATATAATGGCTAGCTGTTTGCGGACATGCCATTTGATGAGGTATCAACGGTATATCGACTATGTCTCCGCTATAGTCTGTACCATCTTTAGTATGCAGACCAAACTTACGCGCAATCAAACATAGAGTTACGTCAGCTTGTATCGCTATGCGCTCGAAAACTTCACCAGTAGAGGCCACTAACCCACTCGGAATATCAACTGCTATTGCCAGTGCGTTATTTTGCTGAGTAAGACTATTGAAGGTATTGATAGCTAATTCATAAATACCTTCTGGTGCACGATCTAAGCCAATACCAAATAATGCATCAATATAAACATCAGCTGGCAAGTTTCCTTTATCCGCATCATGGTGACTAATAATGTCTTCAAAGCATTTATAGTGACAGCTGCTAGCTAGGGCTATCTGTAATGCCTTTGTCGCGTCCGTTATATTTCCACTATCGCTATCTTTATTGCTAGGAGTTTTAGAAGTTACTGGTTGGTCATCGATAATCAAATCATCTTTACTAAAGCCAACCGTTATTACTTCTACTTGCCAGCCAACTTGCTGTAAATAATGAGCGATAAACCAGCCATCACCACCATTATTACCTTTCCCTACCCAGATACTTGCTCGACGAGGATGAACACTACGGTGATAAACGTTAGTATTAGTAGAATGGTTGGCACTGACGGTTTTTCGCTCATAAACCTGTTCTATTTGCTGTGTCATTTGCCAAGCGGCTTGTTTCATCAAACCAAAACTGTCGTATCCTTGTGCAAACCAAGCGTGCTCCATCGCATAAACCTGCTCACTATTATATAGCGCAATAGGTTTTGTATTTTTTATAGGTGATAAATTGGTATTATTTCTCATAACTTATCCTTGATGTTTCTACTCATTTTTTATTTTATCTAAAGTTGGTTGCTCATCTCTCATATCAGCTTAGCAAAAGCTTACCTCGACTTATGTATCAATATGAATGTGAGTTTATTTTCTTTTATACTTGCACTCATTGCTCACTGGCTTATCATAGCGGTATTTACATTATCTCTGATTGTCAGATATGAATAATCTGATTAAAACAAACGAGAAAACATCTAATAAGCACCTACTCTCTATGCCTACTGATAAAAACAAAATTACCATTACCAATCCAACTGTATTTACAACCACAGCTGATGTTAAGCAGTGGATTACAGCACAAGCACAGGAACTAGGATTTGCTGATTGTGGTTTTTTATCCGTACATCATCCTTTGTTTACTAAGCAGATTGAACAACTACAGAAGTGGCTAGATAAAGGTTATGAAGGTCAACTGCAGTTTATGCATAATAATCATGATCTGCGCGCTCATCCTGATCAGCTAGTCGAGGGCGCAAAGACCATCATTAGCGTACGTATGGACTATCTAACTCAAGCACCCACACCGCGTGCTGTCACTGATAACGATCACCCTAATAAAGGCATCATTGCGCGTTATGCAAGAGGGCGTGACTACCATAAAACAATGCGTAGTCGTTTAAAGCAATTGGCTTTAAAGATAGAAACAATGCTTCCTGAATGGCAACATTTGGAAATCGGTTTAGAAAAAGAATTTGTGTTTAGACCTTTTAGCGATTCGGCGCCTATCTTTGAGCGGCCTATTGCAGATGCAGCAGGTCTCGGTTGGACAGGTAAACATACACTACTGATAAATAAGCAAGCTGGCTCGTTTTTTGTGCTCGGTGAGCTATTTTTGAGCCTTAAGCTGCCCGACGACAAACCAGTCAAGGAGCATTGCGGTAGTTGTAGCGCTTGTATTGATATATGTCCTACTCAAGCAATTGTAGCGCCCCATGAGCTCAACGCCTCTGCTTGTATCTCTTATTTGACTATCGAGCATGATGGCGTCATCGATACCAAATATAGACGCGCGATTGGCAATAGGGTCTTTGGCTGCGATGATTGCCAGTTAATCTGTCCATGGAATCGTTATGCCAATCTTACGACCGTTGACGACTTCGCACCAAGGCACAGATTGGATAATAGTAGCTTGCTTGAACTATGGCAGTGGCAAGAAGCCGATTTTATGAAGAACACTCAAGGTAGCCCGCTAAGACGCACCGGCTATGTGAATTTTTTACGTAATATCGCTATCGGACTTGGCAATGCTAATGCCAGCTTAGAAATAGTTGAACAGTTAAAATCTAAATTAACCATACATAATGACATGCTAGATGAGCATATCGAATGGGCTCTAGCTGAGCAGCATAGTAGGCTAGACTCAACCAATTAACCAAGCACTTAATAACTATCAAATATCCCTGAGATAAAATGGTTATTTGAAGTGTACAACATAAAAAAAGCCTCTTAATAATAAGAGGCTTTTTTGATTAGAATGTCACATTTAAAATATTATCTTTCTATACGCTTCTTCTAGAATTATGGCTTTGGAATACGTAATACTTGACCTGGATAGATTTTATCTGGATCAGATAACATTGGTTTGTTTGCTTCAAATATCTTCATATAATCGCCAGATGAACCATAAACTTCTTTAGCAATCTTAGATAAGCTGTCACCAGACTTTACCGTGTACATCGTAGATTCAGGCGCATCTTCTTCAATATCGATGTTATCAATAACCTTTGCAACGTTTTGCACGTTACCGATAGCGATAATTGCTTTTTCACGATCAGCTTGAGTTTTAGCATTACCACTGATTTCTGCGGTATCTGTAGAACCGTTATATTTAATTTTTAGGTTACTGATATTGAGGTTTTGCTGCTGAATACGGCGCAACAGAATATTAGCCACTGATTGTGCACTCGGCTCGCTACTTTGTACTGGTGTATTAGCATCTGCTTTCGTTTCTGTCTTAGCATCATGTTTTTCGTCATCACGGTTAAAAATCTTATCACCGATATCTTTTGCAAAGCTAAACATACCCATATATCTACTCCTTGAAATATTATTATTTGTCATTCTTTTAATAAAACACGCAATCAAACAATATTTTAAATGTCTAACTGGCATCTTTTTCTACGACTTACTGTTACGAGTATAGATAAAGTGAGTCGATGTAGATAGTAATAGTATGTTGAATAATGTTGAATTGACGTAGTCAATGTTAAATTCGATTGCTGCGTTTAAAGATAATAATCACACGCCCATAAAAAAACCGCCTATCTAATCAGATAAGCGGCATTATAAATCTGCTAAATAAGTAGCAAATTATAGTTGGGCTTGTACGTAATCGATTGCTTTTTGAACAGTAGTCAATTCTGCAGAATCTTCATCAGGAATAGTGATACCAAAATCACTTTCAAATGACATAACTAATTCAACTAGGTCTAAAGAATCTGCACCTAGGTCTTCCATGAATGAAGCATCGTTGTTGATGTCTTCAACATTCATACCTAGTTGCTCAGCTACTGCTGCTTTTACTCTTAGCTCGATATCATTACTCATGTAGATCACTCCGTTATCATCTATTATTTTTAATAAACTGCTATATCGCCTTATTTAACGCTATAGCATGGTATATAAAATGCGTTTGCCAGACCAGCAATGCTGTCTGAGTACTCTATGACATGTTATACAGTTTGTCTGATGTCTAATAAAGCCCTGTTATCATACAGGGCTTTGACTCAAAAGTATCCGTCATTATAGCACCCTTTATTATAGTTTACACTCGTTCACACAGTTTTTTATTATAACTATGTAACGCTCGTATATTGACTACATATACATGCCGCCATTGACAGGAATGACAGCACCTGTGATATAACTGGCCTCGTCGCTAGCCAAGAAATGTACCGCTGCAGCGATGTCTTCTGGCTGACCAAGACGGCTGATAGGTACAGCATCTAACATAGAGTTCAATAGGCGCTCATCAAGCTCATCTGTCATATCCGTTTCGATCAAGCCTGGTGCCACGCAGTTAATGGTCACTTGGCGTGAACCAATCTCACGGGCAAGCGTACGGCTAAACCCTTCTACGCCAGCTTTGGTCGCCGCATAGTTAGATTGGCCTGCATTGCCCATTTGAGCGACGACAGAGGTAATGTTGATAATACGACCACGGCGTGCTTTCATCATACCGCGTACGGCACGTTTACTCATGCGATATACCGATGTCAAATTGGTATCGATGACATTTTCCCAATCTTCATCTTTCATACGCATCAGTAGACCATCTTGGGTGATACCTGCATTGTTAACCAATACTTGCACCGCGCCATAGACGCTTTCGATCTCTTCAAACAGTTTGTCAATTTGAGCAGTATCACGTACGTCTAAAACACGACCAATACCACCAGTGTCATGAAGGTAGTCATCGATAAGCTCAGCGCCTTTTTCAGTGGTCGCGGTTCCAATGACAAAATGTCCTTCTTTGGCAAAACGTTTGGCCACTGCTTTGCCAATACCTCGGCTAGCGCCAGTCACTAATGTAATCGTACGGCTCATGATAACACCTCCAATAATTTTTCTAGACGGGCAGGCTTGTCAGTAGGATAGCTGGCGATTGGCTGCGCCTGACGCTTCGCCAAATTGCTCAGTACATTACCACTGCCACATTCAATTAAGATATTGATTTGCTTGTCAGCCAGCTCTTGCATGGTTTTTGACCACAGTACTGGCTCGCTCAGCTGTTCGGTCAATGCTTGCTTGATACCGACCGCACTGGTTTCGACGCGTGCATAGCGATTTTGTATAACAGGAATGGTTGCCTGATCAAACTTGATACCCGCTAGTATCTCAGCCAATGCATTGCTGGCAGGTTCCATAAGTGCGCAATGAGACGGCACACTCACTTTTAGAGGAACAGATTTTTTGCCAGTATTTTTGACTTTATCAATAACAGCATTAACACCAGCAGCGTTACCCGAGATAACCACTTGTCCTGGACTATTGAAATTGGCTGCACCGACTACTGCATCTTCGACGTGTTCGGTTGCTTGTTCACACAGGTTTTCGACTCGGTTGTCTTCTAGTCCTAATACTGCAGCCATAGCAGTATCTACACCTACAACGGCCTCTTGCATCAACTGACCGCGCTTATGTACTAAAGTGACGGCATCACCAAGCGATATCACATTGGCAGCACACAGGGCACTGTACTCGCCTAGAGAGTGACCAGCTAAATAACAAGGCGTCTCTTCTATTTTTTGTTGTAAGACACGCCAAATAGCAATACTAGCTGTCAAAAGCGCAGGCTGAGTATATTGGGTTTGATTGAGTTTTTCTTCGTCCTGACAGATTGCCCACAAATCCTCACCAAGCGCATCACTCGCTTCGGTAAATGTATCGCGTATCTCTGGATAGATTTCAGCAAGCTCACTCGTCATTGCGACTGCTTGAGATCCTTGTCCAGGAAAAATGACCGCGATACGAGCGGGTTGCTTTTTTACCATATCGGGTACAGAAGCCATAACCAATATTCCTTATCTGATTAGAAATATCCCTAAAAACAATGGGGTGTATTATATTATTAGATGTTATACAAAGCCGCTACTTCAAGTATTTATGCAAGAAAACGGATTGTCAGTAAACTATACACTGACAGACACGATTATCATAGCGGATGCAAACCAAACAGCAAGAGTAACGCTGCCCAAGTTAAAGGAGCAGATTATATCAGCACATTTTTAAATCTACTAAACATAACAAGCGAATTAAGCAATAAGTCTAGCTATAAATAACAAAAAGCCAAGTTATCCAGCCACATAATATATGATAGCGAAATAACTTGGCTTTTTTCAGCTCAAAGCTTATTGACTAATGATAACTAGGCAAAAATAATAATAGTCACCAGTACTATTATTATCTTCGCCTAAGCTATCATAGAGCCAATGTCTTAGGCGTCTTGGCTGACTTTGAACAGTTGACGACCACGGTAGAAACCATCTTTAGTCATGTGATGACGACGATGTTTTTCACCAGTAGTAGCATCTACGCTTAGTTCAGCAATTTCCATACGGTGATGTGAACGGCGCATGTCACGACGAGAACGGCTTTTACGACTTTTTTGAACAGCCATGATATAGCTCCTATACTTAAAAGGGATAAGCTTGAAATTCAGCTTAAGTCGATACTGACAGAGGCTATATAATCATAACAACCTAAGTCTTAAGCATCATTAGTTAAATAGATTGCCACTCACATAAAGCACTGACCAAGGCTGAATCCTATAAAAAATTTACCCAGTCAGTTTCTATCAGCAAGCAACAGGTTGCTCGAATGCAATAAACCGGACATTATACGCATGTTTATTAAATTAATAAAGCCCTGCCTTGCACTCTTCTGTACAAAGCTGATAAAAGGTTTTTTAAATGCATTGAGTAGATAATTTTGACGCTTATAGTTTGCCTTTTAGCGAGGCTAAAGCAGCAAAAGGATTTTCACCTTCCTCTTCTTCTGGTATTTCACCAAACTGCTCAACAGACATCTCACAATCGTCATGCTTTGGTGCCATTGGTGTTTTGAGCAAGATCTCGTCTTCTACCAACTTCTTAAATGGTAACAGGCGCTCTGGAGATTGCTCGGTAACAATTTCATCCAGCAATAAATAATCTTGTTCATCTTTAACTAGGCGAACCTGACTATCGTTTTCTAGTAGCGCGATGTCATAATCATCAGATAAGTCTATCGCGATTGGTTGTAAGCAGCGCTGACAAGTTAGCCAAACATCACCTGTTAAAGTAAATGCTAAATGCAAGACGTTGTTGCGACGATACAAGTTAGCGTTGAGCTGTATATCTGACTGCTCATGTTCAGTGCTCAGAGTAGTAGCAAGACGATCAAACGAGCTTGGTTTGACCTCTCCTGACCATTCATAACCAGTGTCTGCCCACTTATCTAAAGAGATGTGCTCAGGCATGCCAGTAGATACAGGCGCTTTTTTATTGTCAGCGTGAGGTGCTGACGGTTTAGTTTCTGGAGTGCTTGACATGCGCGGCCTCATTCATAAAAACGGTGTATAATATTGCCTGCCATACTAACGGAAAGTGCCATATTCTGCTAGCGCTAGTATGTTAAGATTTTTTGATAATAAATTTGTTTAAGCTCTTTTACTACTTACCTTTTTACCTAAAGTTTTTTGTCTTTAGTATTTATTAAGTCAATGTCTTCTCTATGAATCTATCCGATAATAAAATTAATTTTTCTGATTTACTTTCTCCTACTGAAGCAAGTTCGTTGCTACAACAGCTTACTCAGTTGGGGAATCATACTGAAAATTCAGCCAATAACAAACTGCATCTTGATAAAGATAAGTATTTAAATGAATTAAGGAGTCAGTGGCAAGAATTGTCTAGTAATCAATCTGACGATACTCATACAGCAGAATTGGTAGTTGATAGCGAACGATTAACTACCGATTGGCTCATACAGCTATTTAATACTTTATTCGCTGATCAGCAAGTTATATTGGTTCGTAGCAATGACGAACCCGAGTATTTTCCAGCTCAAAATGATAAGCCTGCCAGAATTGAGTTCGCTCATGGCTTTTTTGCCAGTGCTTTACATGAAATTAGCCATTGGTGCGTAGCTGGTGACGCTCGTAGAGAACTATCTGACTTTGGCTACTGGTATGCTCCAGATGGACGATCAGCGGCGCAGCAGCAGGCATTTGAGCGTGTAGAAATCAAACCTCAAGCATTAGAGTGTTTATTCACCTTGGCGTGTGGGCGAAATTTCCAAGTCTCACAAGATAACTTGTTTGCCGACTTCGACACTAGCAGTAGCACCTTTGCTATTGATGTCTATCAGCAGGTAGAAGGCTATATAGCCAAACCTCATACTCTGCCGCGTGACGCTAAGACTTTACTGACTGCGTTACTTAGCGCTTGCATTTTTCCATCTGAGATCAGCGCTTAGTTTAAATTACTAAGCGTTCCTACTTATTAACGATTTTCTACGGTTGGTAACGCCTTGCCACTAAACTTATATCTACTTTGAGCTATACTGGTAACTGAAGTGGTATTTTGAAGATATCGATCTGCTTTAGTTCTAGAATAGTTTTTCTAATATAACTTATGATTGAACTACATCTAATCAATGAAGAATTTGTCTCAATTAAAAACCAATAATTATAAAATAAGGAACCATTATGGAAGTCTTCTATATTCACCCCGATAATCCGCAGCCACGTCTCATTGAGCAAGCCGCTGACCTATTGCGCAGAGATCAGTTAATCATTTACCCAACTGATACCAGTTACGCTTTTGGTTGCCGTTTGGGTGCAAAGGATGCCCTAGCTAAGCTTAAGCAAATCCGTGAACTCGATGATAAGCATCAATTTACTCTACTGTGCCGTGACCTAAGCGAGATTGCCAATTATGCAACAGTTGATAATGTGCAATTTAAACAGTTGAAAGCCCACACCCCTGCCCCGATTACTTTTATTCTTAATGCTACTAAAGACGTACCAAGAAAATTGGCGCATGCAAAGAAAAAGACCATTGGTATTCGTGTGCCTAGTAACCCTATTGCTCAAGCATTATTAGAAGCGATGGATGAACCTATCTTAACCAGCTCACTGATTTTGCCTAATCGAGACGATATTTTGGATGACCCGTTTGAGATTGAAGACTTACTAGGTAACCAAATCGATGGATTGATCAATGCAGGTATAAAGACGACCAAGCTTACTACTATCGTAGATATGACTAGCAGCGTTCCTGAAGTTATCAGACAAGGTGCGGCTGATGTCCATTCCTTATTACTCTAAGCAGCTAATTATTGCTCTAAACAGCTACTAGTATATTTAGTCAAATTTAAGACAAAAAAAAGCTCCAATTGCATTGGAGCTTTTTTATGGAATATGTCTTAGGTGTAAAACTAGTCGCGATCAACCAATTCTACATAAGCCATTGGCGCATTGTCACCATCACGGTAACCGCATTTTACGATACGCAAATAACCACCTGGACGCGTCTGGTAACGAGGACCTAACGTGCCAAATAATTTGCCTACCATAGCTTTGCTACGCATACGGCTGAATGCTAAACGACGGTTAGCAACGCTGTCTTCTTTAGCCATAGTGATCAATGGCTCGGCAACGCGACGTAGTTCTTTAGCTTTTGGTAAAGTTGTTTTAATCAGTTCATGCTCAAATAATGAGTTAGTCATGTTCTGAAACATTGCCTTACGATGACTGCCGGTACGACCCAGCTTGACTCCACTCTTACGATGGCGCATAGTCAAAAATCCTTAAAGTTTAACGGCTACGATAAGAAAAGCGATCATCAACACGTAAATCAGCTGGTGGCCAGTTATCTAGGCGCATACCGAGCTCTAAATCTTTAGACGCTAATACGTCCTTGATTTCTGTCAATGATTTCTTACCAAGATTTGGGGTTTTTAGAAGTTCAGTCTCTGAACGCTGTACCAAATCACCGATATAGTAAATGTTTTCAGCTTTCAAGCAGTTGGCTGAGCGAACCGTTAGTTCAAGATCGTCCACAGGGCGTAATAGCACCGGATCAACCTCTTCTTTCTCTTTCACAGGCTCAGGCGCTTCTTCAGCTTCTAGGTCAACAAAGATAGAAATCTGTTGTTGTAAAATAGTGGCTGCTTTACGAATTGCTTCTTCTGGATCTATAGTGCCATTAGTTTCAAGCTCAATGATAAGACGATCAAGATCAGTACGCTGCTCTACACGAGCGTTCTCAACCTGATAAGCAACACGAAGCACAGGACTAAAACTTGCATCAAGCTTTAGGCGTCCAATTGCTTTAGTATCACCATCTTCACGGCGCTGGTTTGCTGGCTCATATCCACGACCCATCACTACACGCAAACGCATCTTAAGATGACCACGATCGCTCAATGTACCCAAGACCAATTCTGGATTGATGATGTCAACATTGTGCGGCAACGCGATGTCTGCAGCAGTAATAGTGCCTGGACCTTGTTTATCCAAGGTCAAAAATACTTCATTTTGGTCATGAAGTGTAATTGCTAAGCCTTTTAGGTTCAAAAGCAAATCAAGTACATCTTCTTGCAGGCCTTCAAGCGTTGAGTATTCATGGTCAACACCATCAATCTCAGCTTCAATGACTGCAGCACCAGGTAATGAAGATAACAAGATGCGACGCAGAGCATTACCTAGGGTATGCCCAAAGCCGCGTTCTAACGGTTCGAGCGTGACTTTCGCAATCGTTTCGTTAACCGTATCCACATTAATGGCATTCGGCGTTAGAAACTCAGTTGCATTTAGCATCATGATGTCACCTCGATTTATTAAACTGGTTTAATTAACGTTAATTGCTCAATGCCATTTTCATAACATTGAGCATTACGTCATTACTTAGAGTATAGCTCAACGATCAAGCTTTCGTTGATTTCAGCAGGTAGATCAATACGATCAGGCGCATGTTTAAACGTGCCTTGTAGTTTGCTGTGGTCAACATCAAGCCATTCTGGAATACCACGTTGTGTCGCTAATTCGATAGCGTTTTTAATACGTAGCTGTTCGCGAGATTTCTCTTGGATAGCGATGACATCACCATCTTGAAGCTGAATTGAAGGAATGTTCACACGAACAAACTCATCACGGCCAGCTTTTTTTACCATAACAGTACGATGACTGACTAGCTGACGTGCTTCTGCGCGAGTTGAGCCAAAGCCCATGCGATATACAACGTTATCTAGACGGCTCTCAAGCATTGCTAGCAAGTTTTCACCAGTAGCGCCACGCTTACGAGCAGCTTCTTTATAGTAGTTCGCGAATTGACGCTCTAGTACACCATAAATACGCTTAACTTTTTGCTTTTCACGCAACTGTAGAGCATATTCTGAGGTCTTGTTACGGCTTACGCCATGCTGACCTGGTGGACGACCAGCTTTCTTCGTTTTTACGTCATACGGTTTAACGCCAGACTTAAGGCCTAAATCCGTACCTTCACGACGTGATAATTTCAGTTTTGGTCCAATATAGCGGGCCATTGTTATGTCTCCTATAAGCTTTTAGTATAAAAAGCTTCGTCTTTAATATTAGACGCGGCGCTTTTTCGGCGCACGGCAACCATTGTGTGGGATTGGGGTTACATCAGAGATGCTGTTAACTTTATAACCCAATGCACCTAGTGCTCTTACCGCAGACTCACGACCCGGTCCTGGTCCTTTGACCAAAACATCGATATTCTTAACACCATATTCTTGGGCCGCTTTACCAGCGACTTCAGCTGCAACCTGAGCTGCAAATGGTGTAGATTTACGTGAACCACGGAAGCCTTGTCCACCTGAAGTGGCCCAAGCCAATGCATTACCTTGACGATCGGTAATCGTAACAATGGTGTTATTAAAAGACGCATGGATATGGGCAATGCCCTCCGATACTGAACGACGAGCCACCTTTTTGCGACTGCGAGTGTCTTTTGCCATCTTTTAGCTTCCTAAGTTAATTATCTTTTGAGAGGGCGTGTCGGACCCTTACGAGTACGAGCGTTGTTCTTGGTGTTCTGACCTCTAACTGGTAGGTTACGACGATGACGGATGCCACGGTAACAACCAAGATCAACTAAACGCTTGATGTTCATTGAAACTTCACGACGAAGGTCACCTTCGGTCATGTAGTTTGCAACTTGTGCACGGATAGCATCTAACTGTGTATCATCTAACTGACTGACTTTAGTAGTAGGGGCGATGCCAACTGCTTCTAAGATTTTCTGAGCAGTGGTACGACCTACACCAAAGATGTAAGTTAGTGAAATAACAGCATGCTTATTATCCGGAATGTTTACGCCGGCAATACGAGCCATTGATTTCTCTCCATTAAAGAAAAATAAGCGTTATCTAGCGATAAGGCTTTACTCTTCAGATTTGTTGCTGTTAATACTAGAGCTTTTATAGTCATTATCGATGTTTTGACTATAAGTCTGCTCATCGATTCTATTATAAAAGATTTTGTATAAACACGGCAAGTGGCGGATGATATCGCATCCGCCGTTATTTTTCAAGTATTAATTTAATTAGCAGCGAAAACTAAATGTTTTCTAATACTAAATATTAACCTTGACGTTGCTTGTGGCGAGGTTCTGCTGTACAAATAATATGTACACGGCCTTTACGGCGCACAACTTTACAGCTACCACAAATCTTTTTAACTGATGCTTGAACTTTCATAGCATGCTCCTTGAAATATCGTACCGCTCATTTAAGGTTGAGTGGGCGATTGAATTAACGTCTGATCATGATATTGATGGGTCATCAAATGCGCTTGAATTTGCGAGATGAAGTCCATTACCACAACCACCATAATCAGTAAAGACGTACCACCGAGTTGAAACGGCACACCAAACGATGACTGGACGACCATTGGCATTAAACAAATAACCGTCATATACATCGCGCCAATAAAGGTCAGTCGGTTTAATACATGATCGAGGTAACGCTGAGTTTGTTGTCCTGGGCGAATACCTGGGATATACGCACCACTACGTTTAAGGTTCTCTGCTACTTCACGCGGACTAAATACCAATGCCGTATAAAAATAACAGAAGAAAATAATCATTGCGCCAAACAGTACTAAATATAGCGGCTGTCCTGGAGACAACACCAATGCCATATTTTGAAGTATTTTCTGTACAAAGGTAGGATCAGTCGATTGACCAACCCACTGCCCTAAACTTGCAGGAAACAATAACAAAGAACTGGCAAAAATAGCTGGGATAACCCCTGCCATATTTAGCTTAAGCGGCAAATGTGATTGCTGCTGAGCATAAATTTTTCGACCTTGTTGCTGTTTTTGTGCATAGTTCACAGGAACACGGCGTTGAGCACGTTCAATATAAACGATACCCGCAGTAACCGCGATACCTAGCAGTACAAAAATAAATAGAACAATCAAGTTCATCTGACCTTGATTGACCTGTTCAATAGACTGCGAAATCATACCTGGCGTACCAGCCACAATACTCGCAAAAATGAGCATTGAAATACCATTACCTACGCCGCGTTCTGTAATCTGCTCACCAAGCCACATTAAGAACATTGCGCCTGCTACTAAAGAAGTAACAGCTGGAATATAAAAGGTAAGACCAGTAGATAAAGTAAGGTTTTGGCTGATTAAGCCAGCACACATTCCTAATGACTGTACTAGTGCTAAAGCAAGTGTTCCCTGACGGGTATACTTGTTTAACTTACGTCGTCCCGCTTCACCTTCTTTTTTGAGGGCTTCAAGCGATGGCAATACTGCAGACATCATCTGTACGATAATCGATGCTGAGATATATGGCATAATGCCAAGCGCCATGATAGACATACGCTCTAGCGCACCACCTGAGAACATATTAAACATGCTCAGAATGGTGTTTTCGTTGCGCGAAAACAGATCAGCCAAGTTAACTGGGTTAATACCCGGAACTGGAATATGTGACCCTAAACGATAAACAATCAATGCGCCGATTAAAAATAATAAACGCGTCCATAGCTCATCATACTTACGTATAAATGCGAATGGATTAAGCGGTATACCAGCCGATGACATTGATTGTTTTGACACGTTACTACTCCTCGATGCTACCACCAGCAGCTTCGATAGCTTGCTTAGCACCTTTAGTCACTTTAATACCTTTGAAAGTATAAGCTTTAGTGACTTCGCCTGATAGCATTACACGAGCACGTTTCATATCGTGACGGATAAGGTTAGCAGCTTTAAGTGTTTCAAGGCTAACTACATCGCCTTCAATTTTATTCAGTTCAGAAAGACGTACTTCAGCAGTCTTCATAGCCAGTTTACTGGTAAAACCAAATTTTGGTAGACGGCGATATAGAGGCATCTGACCACCTTCAAATCCTGAGCGAATGCTAGAACCTGAACGAGATTTCTGACCTTTTACACCACGACCACCAGTCTTACCAAGACCTGAACCGATACCACGACCACGACGTTGGGCAGTTTTCTTTGCGCCAACACCTGGTGATAATTCATTTAATCTAAGACCCATTACGCTTCCTCCACTTTTACCATGTAGTTAACGCGATTGACCATACCACGAGTCGAAGGAGTATCTTCTACTACTACAGTATGATTAATACGGCGTAAACCCAATCCTTTCAAGCTCGCTTTGTGGCTCTTTAGGCGATGGGCACCCGATTTAAATTGAGTGACTTTCATTTTTTTCATCGTAACTCACCTAGTCTAAGTTAACCCAAGATTTCGTCTACAGATTTACCACGTTTAGCTGCCATCTTCTCTGGAGTTGACATATCACGTAAACCGTTAAACGTTGCGCGAACAACGTTAGCAGTATTGGTAGAACCATAACATTTAGTCAAAACATCTTTGACACCAGCAACTTCTAATACAGCACGCATTGCGCCACCAGCGATTACGCCAGTACCTTCAGATGCAGGCTGCATGTAGACTTTACTAGCACCATGACGTGCTTTGATTGGATGATGCAAAGTTGCATCATTTAGCTCAACAGTAATCATATTACGTTTGGCAGCTTCTAGTGCTTTTTGGATAGCAGCTGGCACTTCACGTGCTTTACCGCGACCAAAACCAACACGACCATTGCCATCGCCCACTACAGTCAATGCAGTGAAAGAGAAAATACGACCACCTTTAACAACTTTCGCTACGCGATCAACGGTAACTAAGCGTTCTACTAGACCGTCAGTCTGTTCATTTTTATCATTTTTATCATTTCTAGCCATGATTAAAACTCCAATCCGTTTTCGCGAGCAGCTTCTGCTAAAGCTTTAACTCGACCATGATATTTGAAACCACTACGGTCAAAGGCAACTTTAGTAATGCCAGCTGCTTTTGCGCGTTCTGCGATCATTTGGCCTACAGACGTTGCTGAATCAGCATTACCAGTCGCGCCTGAACGCAAGCTGCTGTCTAAGGTAGATGCCTGAGCAATCACTTCACCACCATTTGGAGAGATAATCTGGGCATAAATATGTTTTGACGTGCGGTTAACCGTTAAGCGATGAACGCCTAAGAAACGGATATGCGCGCGTGTTTTCTTAGCTCGACGCAGACGAGCTGCTTTTTTATCAAACATTTCAACTCACCTTATTTTTTCTTAGCTTCTTTGCGAATCACATGCTCGTCACTATAACGAATACCTTTGCCTTTATAAGGCTCAGGTGGGCGGAAACCACGGATGTTGGCGGCTGCTTGACCAAGCTGCTGTTTATTGTTTGATTTCAAAACAATTTCAGTTTGCGTTGGCGTTTCAGCTGATACACCTTCAGGTAACGTATACTCTACTGGATGAGAATAACCAACGTTCAAGGTTACTTTGTTACCAGTAACTTGCGCGCGATAACCAACACCAATTAACTGAAGACGTCTTTCAAAGCCTTCGTTTACGCCAGTAACATAGTTGTTAACAAGAGCGCGCATGGTGCCAGTGTGCATCATAGCTTCTTTTGAATCGACTGTAGGTGAGAAAATGATAGCATCATCTTCCTGTTTCAGCTCGACCAATTCATGCAGGCGTAAAGACATAGTACCGTTCTTGCCTTTAACTTCGACCTGCCGATCGTTCAAAGTAACGCTTACGCCGTTTGGCAGCGTCACTGGGGCTTTAGCCACACGAGACATAGGAATATTCCTTAAAAAATTTAACTTCTTTATATTAGCGAAAAAACTAACAGGCTAAAAAGCGTGTTAGTTTAGCATAGTTGACTGTGTTAGACATCTATCAATTCAAAATAATTTAATATTACTCAATCAATAGAAGCCTAACAACCATCAAATAGACTTCATCGTCGTATAGCTTACGCTACAAATGCGACGATTTCACCACCGATACCAGCAGCGCGTGCAGCACGATCGCTCATGATACCTTGGCTAGTAGATACGATAGCAACACCCATACCTTGCTTAACAGTAGGGATTTCGTCTTTACCGCGGAACTGGCGTAAACCAGGGCGGCTATAACGTTGGATAGTTTCGATGACAGCACGGCCTTCGAAATATTTCAATTCAATAGTAAGGGTTGCTTTGTTGTTTTCTTCTTCAGCAACAACAGCGCTAGCCACATAACCTTCGCTAACTAATAAATCAGCAATTGATTTACGTAATTTAGAGCTCGGCATTGCTACCGATACTTTGTTAGCCATTTGTGCGTTACGGATACGGGTTAGCATATCCCCAACGGTATCTTGCATACTCATATAGTTACTCCTTACCAGCTTGCTTTACGAACACCAGGCACATCGCCTTGCATGACACGCTCACGCAGCATATTGCGTGACAAGCCAAACTTGCGGAAGTAACCGTGAGGACGACCGGTGATAGCACAACGATTACGCAGACGTACTGGTGATGAATTGCGCGGAAGAGCTTGTAGCTCTAACATCGCTTCCATACGAGTTTCGTCACTTGCAGTCATATCACTGATAGTTTCTTTTAGCTTGATACGCTTTTCAGCATATTTAGCAACCATTTTTTCGCGCTTTAATTCGCGGTTAATCATGCTCTTCTTTGCCATAACGTCTTTACCTTATTTAAATGGGAAGCCGAATGCTTTAAGCAACGCACGACCTTCTTCATCAGATTGAGCTGACGTGGTGATTGTCACATCCATACCACGGATACGATCAATCTTGTCAAAATCTACTTCTGGGAATACGATTTGTTCTTTGATACCCAATGAGTAGTTACCACGTCCGTCAAAGGCTTTAGGTGAAAAACCGCGGAAATCACGAATACGAGGAATTGCAATGGCAACGAGACGATCTAAAAATTCGTACATTTGCTCACCGCGTAGCGTTACTTTACAGCCAATTGGCCATTCTTCACGAATCTTAAAGCCAGCAACTGATTTACGCGCTTTGGTGACAACAGGTTTTTGACCAGCAATCGCGGTCATATCAGCTACAGCACCTTCCAACAATTTCTTGTCTTGAGACGCGCCGCCTACACCCATGTTAAGTGTGATTTTAGTGATTTTAGGCACTTGCATCACATTTGCCAAACCAAGCTCTTCTTTGATTTGCTGCTTTAGTTCATCGTTATATAAAGATTTTAATCTTGCCATTACCATTACACCCTTAGTGTCTTACGCAGTCGCCACTACTTCACCGCTTGAACGATAGACGCGTTGTTTCTTGCCGTCTTCGCCAAACTGATAAGTAATACGGTCTGCTTTTTGGGTTTGCGCATTTAAGATTGCGACATTTGAGATATGCAGAAAAGCTTCTTGCTTAAGAATGCCACCTTCAACGCCAGTTGCCTGATTTGGCTTCTGATGTTTAGTGACAATATTAATGCCTTCAACTTTAATACGATCGTTTTTTACAGCTTGTACAGTACCTTGCTTGCCTTTGTCTTTCCCAGCAATCACGATAACTGTATCGCCTTTACGTAATTTTGACATGGATTACCTCACAATACTTCTGGTGCTAGTGATACAATTTTCATAAACTGATCACCACGTAGTTCACGAGTTACCGGTCCAAAAATACGAGTTGCAATCGGCGCTTTGTTTTGGTTCAACAATACCGCAGCATTGTCATCAAAACGTAACACAGAACCATCTGGACGACGAACGCCTTTTTTGGTACGTACAACTACTGCATTCATCACGTCGCCTTTTTTAACACGACCACGAGGAATGGCTTCTTTAACCGTTACTTTAATAATGTCGCCAACTGATGCATAACGACGATGAGAACCACCCAGTACTTTAATGCACTGAACTCGCCTTGCACCGCTATTGTCTGCAACTTCCAGCATTGACTCAACCTGAATCATAGCGTTACTCCACACGTATGAGCAATAAAAACCAGTTGCTGCCGCTAGCACAGAATGAGTAGGACGGCATTTTAATATAAATAACCGCGACTTACTCTTAATGTGAGTGATATACGCTCGGCGCAATCAGCATCCTTAAAAAGGCGGCTATTTTAACAGCTTCTGGCTTTTAATGCAATTTACTTAGATTTTTTCTACTTTTTCAACCACATCAACTAAAGTCCAAGACTTAGTTTTTGAGATTGGACGCGTTTCTTTGATGCGGACAAGGTCGCCTTGTTGGCAAACGTTATTCTCATCATGAGCTTTGATTTTCGTAGAACGACGAAGCTGCTTGCCATACAAAGGATGACGAACCAGACGCTCAATCAAAACTGTGATGGACTTGTCCATCTTGTCGCTGACAACTCGTCCTGTCAATACGCTAGCATTGGTAGCTGTTTGATTGTTATCGCTCATGAGTCGCCTCGTTGTTTCTCGTTAATCAAAGTCTGAAGCTGGGCAATCGTGCGACGATTGGCTCTAACTTCATGGGTATTACCCAACTGACCAGTTGCTTTAGCCATACGAATACGGAAAGCATCAAGTTGCTTTTCATCAAGTAACTGGGTCAGTTCTTCTAATGATTTATCACGTAATTCACTGATCTTCATTACATTATCGTCCGCTTAACAATGGTAGTTTTAAAGGGCAATTTTGCTGCAGCGAGCGTTAATGCATCACGAGCAAGCTCTTCAGATACCCCTTCAATTTCATATAGCACTTTACCAGGTTTGATTTCGCATACCCAATATTCTACTGGACCTTTACCTTTACCCATACGTACTTCTAATGGTTTGTTAGTAATTGGTTTGTCAGGGAATACACGAATCCAAATCTTACCGCCACGCTTAATTTTACGAGTGATGGTACGACGTGCTGCTTCGATTTGACGAGCTGTCATACGACCACGCGTCAATGATTTTAGACCAATTTGTCCGAATGCAACGGTGCTTCCACGATGAGCTAGCCCAGTGTTACGACCTTTATGCATTTTACGAAACTTGGTACGTTTTGGCTGTAACATAGTTTAACCTCTGTCTGAGTTTCGACGGTTTCCACGACCACGGCGTTTTGGCGCACGAGTCTGCTCTTCTTTGACGGGATTATATACACTGTTCATACCGTCAAGGATTTCGCCACGGAAAATCCAAACTTTAACACCGATGGTGCCGTAAGTTGTCTCTGCACGAATTGACGAGTAGT
Organism: Psychrobacter sp. NPDC078631; assembly: GCF_050268165.1. Lineage (NCBI taxonomy): Bacteria > Pseudomonadati > Pseudomonadota > Gammaproteobacteria > Moraxellales > Moraxellaceae > Psychrobacter > Psychrobacter sp. NPDC078631. Next base: position 61,634 of record NZ_JBNNGG010000004.1, read on the forward strand.
CAATATCAGCACGGAGTGTATGCAATGGCACACGACCTTCACGGTACCATTCACTACGAGCAATCTCAGCACCGCCTAGACGGCCAGACAGCTCAACCTTGATACCTTTAGCACCAGAACGCATGCTGTTCTGTACTGCGCGTTTCATCGCACGACGGAACATAACACGACGCTCAAGCTGGCTACCGATGCCGTCTGCTACCAAACGTGCATCAAGGTCAGGTGACGTGATTTCTTCAATGTTGACCTGAGCAGGTACGCCCATAATTTTGGTCAATTCTTTTTGAAGTCTTTCGATATCTTCGCCTTTCTTACCGATAACAATACCAGGACGCGCAGTGGCGATGGTAATCTTAGCAGCGCCAGTAGGACGCTCGATCATGATGTTGCTGATCATAGCGTTGTCTAGCTTTTTGCGTAGATATTCACGAACTTGAATGTCGTTGATTAGGTATTCTGAGTATTGTTTAGGGTTAGCATACCAGTTTGCATTATGCTTTTTTACAACACCAAGACGAATTCCGATTGGATGTACTTTTTGACCCATAACTTATTCTCCTACCTTTATAGTGATGTGACAAGTACGCTTGCTGATACGATCAGCACGGCCTTTGGCACGTGGTAGGATACGTTTTAGCGTAATGCCTTCATCAACATAGATAGTAGCGACTTTTAGGTCGTCAATATCTAAGCCGTGATTATGTTCGGCATTGGCGATGGCTGAGTTAAGGCATTTCTTAACAAACACAGCGCCTTTTTTATTGCTATACGTTAGGATATCCAAAGCACGCTCAATAGATTTGCCACGAACTTCATCAGCAACGAGTCTAACTTTTTGTGCCGATATGGCGGCACCGCGTAATTTTGCAGTTACTTCCATGGTAAGCACCTTATCTCTTAGCTTTTTTGTCAATGCCGTGACCACGATACGTACGAGTCGGGGCAAATTCACCTAGTTTATGACCAACCATCTGCTCGCTCACGATAACCGGTACATGAGTACGGCCGTTGTGAACAGATAAAGTTAGGCCAACCATTTGTGGCAGAATCATCGAGCGGCGCGACCAAGTCTTAATTGGCTTGCGTGAGTTGGTGTCTAATGCATTCTCAACTTTAGCAAACAAGTGCGCGTCTATGAATGGACCTTTTTTCAATGAACGAGGCATGAAATTCTTCCTTTATTTCTTCTTGGCGCGACGGCGGATGATCATGTTGTCAGTACGCTTATTGTGACGCGTTTTAAGTCCTTTAGACTTCTGACCCCAAGGGCTGGTTGGATGGCGACCTTTGTTACGACCTTCACCACCACCGTGTGGGTGATCAACCGGGTTCATAGCGACACCACGAACAGAAGGACGAACACCACGCCAACGTGAAGCACCGGCTTTACCAAGTGATTTCAAGTTGTTTTCAGTGTTAGAAACTTCACCAATAACAGCGCGGCAATTTACGTGTACACGGCGAGTTTCGCCAGAACGCATACGTAGAATAGCATAAACACCGTCACGACCTAGTAACTGAACGCTAGCACCCGCAGAACGAGCCATCTGTGCACCTTTACCGATTTTAAGCTCGATATTGTGAATCACAGTACCCAATGGGATGTTTTTTAGCGGTAAGCAGTTACCTGGACGAATTGGAGAAGTCTCGCCTGACATTACTGTATCACCAACTACTTGTTTCTTAGCAGCGATAATGTAACGACGTTCGCCATCAGCATACTTAAGTAGAGCAATATGAGCAGTACGGTTAGGATCGTATTCGATACGCTCTACCGTTGCTGGGATATTGTCTTTAGTACGTTTGAAATCGATAATGCGATAATGTTGCTTATGACCACCGCCAATGTGACGAGTAGTAATGCGGCCATTATTGTTACGACCACCTGACTTGCTTTTTGATTCTAGAAGTGCTGCAAACGGACGACCTTTGTACAGGTGTGGATGCACTACTTTTTCAACAAAACGACGGCCTGGTGATGTTGGCTTTGCTCTTACGATAGGCATGAGTGTAATCCTTATTCGTTATTCGCTGTTTCACTAGTAGAATCAGTAGTATTCGCTACTTCTTCACCAGCATCAGCCATTTGTACATCTTGACCAGCTTTTAAGGTAACATAGGCTTTTTTGTAGTCGTTACGACGGCCGATGCTTTTACCAAAACGCTTTGTCTTACCTTTAACATTCAAAGTGTTTACTTTAGTAACTTCAACACCTTCAAACATCAACTCAACTGCTTTCTTGACTTCAAGCTTAGTAGCATTAGAATCAATTTTAAATACCTGCACACCAAGTGAGTCGCCAAGCATTTGAGATTTTTCTGAGAATACAGGCCCTCTTAAGACCTGATAAAGTCTTGCGTTATTCATGCTAGTGCTTCCTCAAATTGTTTCGCAGCTTCAACTGACATGATCACTTTATCAAATGCGATCAAGCTCACTGGGTCCACTTCATTTGTACCAAGTACATTGACGTGTGGAATGTTGCGAGCAGCTAAGTATAAGTTTTCATCAACTTCTTTAGTAACGATTAGTGCACGAGGTGCATTCAAATCGTTTAACTTAGCAATCAGTTCTTTGGTTTTCGGCCCAGAAACGCTCAACTCTTCTACCAAAATCAGACGCTCTTGACGAATCAATTCTGCTAGGATGCACTGCATCGCACCGCGATACATTTTACGGTTTACTTTCTGTGACCAATCTTGTGGTTTTGCAGCGAATGCACGACCACCTGAACGCCAGATTGGGCTACGAATAGAACCCGCACGAGCGCGACCAGTACCTTTTTGGCGCCATGGCTTAATACCACCGCCAGAAACTTCGGCACGTGTTTTTTGTGCGCGTGTACCTTGGCGAGCACCAGCTAAATAAGCGGTGACGACTTGATGCACTAGTGCTTCGTTGAATTCACGACCAAATGCCGTATCAGAAAGCTCAACCGCCGCACCTGTAACTGTTTTTAAATCCACGTTAATCCCCTTGCTTAGGCTTTGACTGACGGACGTACGATAACATCGCCACCGGTGGCACCTGGGATAGCACCCTTGATGACAAGTAACCCTTTTTCGGCATCAACCGAAATCACTTCTAGGCCCTGAACGGTAACACGTTTGTTACCCATCTGACCCGCCATCTTCTTGCCTTTGAATACTTTACCTGGTGACTGGTTTTGACCAGTTGAACCATGCGCACGATGAGACACTGAGTTACCATGAGTAGCATCTTGCATACTAAAGTTGTGACGCTTAACAGGGCCTTGGAAACCTTTACCTTTGCTCTGTCCTGTCACATCAACCATCTGACCTTGTTCGAACAAGTCAGCTAGAATCTCGCCACCAATCTCACGACCTTCAAGATCGCTTTCGTTGGCACGGAATTCCCAAACACCACGGCCAGCTTTAACACCAGCTTTAGCGAAGTGACCCTTCTGTGCAGCTGTTACGCGGCTGTCACGACGAGTACCTGTGGTAATTTGGATGGCTTGATAACCATCTACATCAGTATTTTTTACTTGAGTAATGCGGTTTGCATCGACCTCAACAACTGTTACAGGGATAGATGCGCCTGTTTCAGTGAAGACACGGGTCATGCCGCACTTTTTACCGACTAAACCGATCGCCATTTTAGACCTCTTTATATCTTATATTAATGGGTTGGGTGTTTAATGTGCATTAACCCAAAGCAATTTGAACGTCAACACCCGCCGCTAAATCTAATTTCATTAGCGCATCCACAGTTTTGTCAGTTGGCTGAACGATATCAACCATACGCTTATGAGTACGGATTTCGTACTGGTCACGAGCGTCTTTGTTAACGTGTGGTGAGGTTAGAACGTTGAAGCGCTCAATGCGAGTCGGCAACGGTACAGGACCACAAACTTGCGCACCGGTGCGCTTTGCAGTATCAACAATCTCTTGTGCAGATTGATCAATCAGACGATGATCAAAAGACTTAAGACGGATACGGATTCTCTGGTTAGCCATGCCAGCAAGCTCCTAATATGTGCCTTTGTCATTCTTGCGTCGCAAGACCATGATCAAAAGCAGTTTGGTTAAATATTCACTTAAAGCGGCCTTCTGTTCTTAACCAGAATGAGTTCTTTATCCGAACTTATAGCGTGCCAAAAGCAAAATAGTTTAAAGCCCCGCCAACCCTCCTATTAAATGGAAAGTAGCAAAGGCATAATGAAATAGTGCTAGAAACGATGCTCTAGCTGTCATAGCGCCAGCTTTTTTTATTCAGCTGCGCATATATAATTCAGTGGTGTATATTATACATAGTATTTTAGGTATTGCAAGAGCAATCTCTAGTATCATTAGAGATGCTCTTTCTTAGACTGACCACTAATCACACAAATACTTTCATCTAAAATTATTATTTATTTTGAATAATATTAATCTAAAACAATGTCATACTGCTCTTGAGTATATAGATTCTCTACATCAAAAGTAATCACTCTACCTAGTAGATACTCTAAATCAGCCACTGTGTCTGACTCTGTTGTGAGTAGTAAATCAATGACTGCTGCATGAGCCACCACTGTGAACTTTTTGGGAGAATTATAAGTACGGGCGCAGCGCATGATTTCACGGAAGATCTCAAAGCAAACGGTCTCTGCGGTTTTGACAAACCCTCGACCTTGACAAGTCGAACACGGCTCACAAAGCTGTTGACCCAATGATTCACGCGTGCGCTTACGTGTCATCTCTACTAGGCCAAGCTCACTAACCTGCGTAATTTTAGTTTTTGCATAATCTTGGGTAAGCTGCGCCTGTAAGCTCTCAAGCACGTCATCTTTATGCTGTTGCTCAAGCATATCGATAAAATCTAGAATGATAATGCCACCTAGATTACGTAGTCGTAGCTGACGAGCGATAGCATGTGTGGCTTCTAAATTAGTCTTATAAACTGTATCCTCTAATGAGCGACCACCCACAAAAGAGCCTGTGTTAACATCAATCGTGGTCATTGCTTCCGTCTGATCAATAATCAGATAACCGCCAGACTTTAGATCGACACGGCGTTTTAATGCATCACGCAAGTCGTCCTCGACACGGTGTACATCAAATAGCGACTGCTCAGCGGTGTAGTGCACAATACGATCATAGACGAAGGGAACAAACTCTTTGGCAAAGTATCTGACTTGCTCATAAATCTGTGTATTATCAATAATGACTTTTTCAGTATCAGCGTGAACCAAATCACGGATAGAACGTAATGGTAATGACAGTTCTTGATAGATCAGCTCTGAGCTCTGATGATGATTAATCTCTTGGCGACGAGCACAGATAGTACGCCACAGCTGCAATAGATAATAGATGTCTTCTTCTAGCTTATCGACAGGAACGCGCTCAGCAGCGGTACGGGCAATCAGTCCACCTTTTAGATTGACCGTCTGCATTAGGCTGCTAAGTTCGGTCTTTAATCGGCTACGCTCTTCTTCACCATCGATACGCTGCGATATGCCAATATGATCACTCGATGGCAAATATACTAGATAACGTGATGGTAGTGAGATGTTGGTCGTTAGACGAGCACCTTTACTTCCTAACTGGTCTTTGGTTACCTGTACCAAAATACGCTGACTTTCATGCAGACGATGCTGAATCAATGTTTTAGACGCTGGTACGATCTCTGTACTTTGCGCACTGACAATAGGCGGTGTCACAGCCAAGCTATCAGCAGAAGCGTTGGTAGTCGCATCGTCCTCATTTATCTCGTGCTTAGTGGCCTTAGCCGCTTTGTTTTTTTCTGCAACAGGACGTGGTTCACGCTGCATATCGTTGACATGTAGAAATGCGGTCCGCGATTGACCAATATCTACGAAGGCTGCCTGCATACCAGGAAGGACACGTACGACCGTCCCCAGATAGATATTGCCGACCAATCCCAGTTTGTGATGTCGTTCAATATAAATCTCGCCCAAAATACCATTGTCTAAAACCGCAACACGGGATTCCATTGGACTAATATTAATCAGCAGCTCTTCGGACATAGTTTTTTCTCTTATCTCTCAGCTTTCTTATTAGACGGTCATCGCCTATTAGATTGACAGTGTAACAAATGCGGCTTGCTCTTGCCCATTACCCTACCGTGTCATTATGTGCATATCCCATTATAACGGGTTGACTGTGTCCATACTGCCTTCTGTCATTTCTTTGATTAGTGCCAGTGTTTGTGCCAGTGGCAGACCAACAACATTGGTGTAGCTGCCGTTGATACGACTGACCCAGGCAGCACCCAGTCCTTGAATGCCGTACCCACCTGCTTTATCAGCTGGCTCTCCACTATCCCAATAGTTGCTCATCATCTGTGTCGTCAGTGGTATAAAAGTCACTTCCGTACGCTCAGTGATTCGCTGCTGATTAATAATTTGCAATGAATGTGTAGGTTCTGATGGGCTTGGTTTTGCTTTAGGCAATAGCTGTACTTGAGTCGCTTGAACGGCAGTCCATACTTCGTGGACGCTATCAGACATACACTGCCACATACTATATGCGTGCTCGCGATCGACGGGCTTGACCAAGACTGTCTTACCATCCGACAGCACGCCAATTGTATCAGAAGTCAAAATAATAAATGGTGATGTGAGGCTATCGTGATTTGCTTGAGATGTGTCGCTTAACTGTTGTATCGCGGCATCGGCTTTGGTTGCGACCATGCGTTCGATATAGTCTGTCGGCGACTCATTATCTAACGGCGTCTCATCAATATCTACACTTAAGATAGTAAAGTCTAGTTGCGCTCTTTCTAGTAGCTCACGACGACGCGGAGAGCCAGATGCCAAAACGATATCCATCGATATTCTCTTCATTTATAAATTTATGATGTGGGTGGTCATACAGTATTGTGGGCCGAGCAAGCTAAGCTGTTAAACAAAGTAATCTTGATAACTGATGACTCATTAACGCGCAAACTTGCGTAGAGCCAGTAAGACAAGTGGCCAGCTGATAATACTCATCATAAGCGACAAAGCAGATTTTGCGATAAAGGTATTTTGGATAAACATCTGCAGCATCCATAAATTTAGCTGGAAAACAATTAATCCTAAACTGGCTATCAACCATGCGCTGATGGTATTTAATTGTCTAACATAGATACTAGTAATTTTGATCACTAGTGCCACCACGACAGCAGCAAAGGCTTGCTGACCTAAATGGGTGTCCATCAGCAAATCTGCAATAAGCCCGATGGTAAATGCAGTAAAGATACCCACATAGCGCGGCTGAAACAGCAACCAATAGATCAGCACCATGATCATGACCATGGGACGCAGTGTTGCCATACTTGGGCTTAATGGATAGACATTGAGTGAGGATGCAGCGATGAAACTTAGAACAATCACAACTATCAATAGTACCGTGGCATTCTCAGAATCAGGATACGACATGGGTACTTACCTTAGCGAGTGTTTGATGGTTGCGGTTATATTGTTGATTGGATATTGGCAAGGTGAATACCATAAGTAAACAGCTTTAAAACGTTAATACTGTGGCTTACGTCGTTATCTATGGAGCACTAGCGGCAGCATTGTTCTCGTTTAGCAGCTTGTCTTGAAGTATTAGTACATAAGCATTATCGATAAAATTAGCCGCTGGAGTAACTTCGATCGTTCTAAAGTTGTCGGTTTGCTCGTCTTTGACATGCGCGATACGCCCTACTCGATAGCCTGCCGGAATACGTCCGCCCAGTCCTGACGACACTAGCTCATCACCTACTCGCACATCTGACGTCTTAAAGACGTAATTAAGACTTAATGAAGATGGAATACCTTGGCCTGTAACGATAGCACGCTGACCAGTACGCTTGACAGTAACCGCAACTGACTGCTGCTCATCTGTAATCAACAACAGACGGCTAGTATTCGGATAGACATTGATAATCTGTCCTAATACGCCGTCTTCATCGATGACCGTTTGCCCAACTTGTACGCCATCTTGCTCACCTTTGTTAAGCACCACAATCTGTCTGAGCAAATTGGTATCTGTACCGATGACTTGCGCCAAATTAAGATCAAACTGCTCAGGCTTGGTGGTAGATAAGATACCTTGCAGGCGTGCGTTCTGCGCCAAAATATAATCTTGCTGTTGTAGCTTGGCATGCGCGTGTATCAATTGCGACTTTAGCTGCATGTTTTCGCGACGCAGTGCTTCTTTTGATTGCAGACTACCACCAGCCCAATGCTTGGCATAGCTTGGCAGTAGAGACAGCTCATAGATTGGCTGCATGGCAGCATGACTGGTGCTACGTACAGGCTTAAACCAATCAGAGTTTTTGCTATCAAACCACATCAAAATCAAGGCTGCTATCAATACAATAACAGTCTTACGAAGTGATAACGGCTGGCGAGCAAAAATACTTGGAGTCATAAGTCGTCTGATTTAAGGATTCTAAAATGAACAATAGCACTTATTTATAGCATGAGTGTTTATCGAGGATATTGGGTTCTAGCACAAATGAATGCAATTAAAGGTAGCACAATCGGCTACCTTTAATTTTATATATAGTCAATTTTCTATAAATTGGGTACGGTGTCAGTCACGTTCAGCCTACTATGTGTAGTGCTTTCGCTCGGCTTTCTTGTATCCAAATTCTATTAAACCGACTATATTTATAATTTCATCATTTACATAAATCATCATATATTGCCAAGACTATATAGCAATTAATGATAGAGATGACTTAAACAAAAATCATGTTTAAACTTTTGTTATTGATGAAATCAAGCGCGATACCACCACCACGGCTAACGCAGGTTAGTGGGTCTTCTGCTACCGTCACTGGCAAACCGGTCTCTTGTGAGATAAGTTTGTCTAAGTCACGTAATAGTGCGCCGCCACCTGTCAATACAATACCACGCTCAGCGATGTCAGATGACAACTCTGGCGGAGTCTGCTCAAGTGCTACTTTTACAGCGCTAACAATACCGCTCAATGGATCAGTCAACGCTTTTTGTACTTCTTCTGAATTAACAGTAAAGGTCTTTGGCACACCTTCTGCCATGCTACGACCACGAACTTCTACTTCTAGTTGGCTGTCTTCATTCAATGCAGAACCGACTTCTTTTTTGATGCGCTCAGCAGTCGTCTCACCGATGACACAACCATGCGTACGACGTACATGAGTGATGATCGCTTCATCAAACATATCGCCACCGATACGAATCGACTCAGCATATACGCAACCAGACAGTGCGATAACAGCAATCTCAGTTGTACCACCACCGATATCTACCACCATAGAACCACTGGCTTCATGAACTGGCATACCAGCACCGATAGCCGCAGCCATCGGCTCTTCTAGCAATAGTACTTTGCTCGCGCCTGCTGATGACACTGCCTCACGAATCGCCTTACGCTCAACTAGAGTAGACTTACATGGTACACAGACCACGACGTTAGGCTGTGCCATAAAACGCTTGGCTTTTACTTTAGCGATAAAGTGCTTAAGCATTTTTTGCGTCACTTCAAAATCAGCAATCACACCGTCTTTTAACGGGCGAATCGCTGTAATGTTCGCAGGCGTACGACCTAGCATCTGCTTGGCATCGATACCAACAGCGGCGACGGTCGGGTTTTGAGTACGATTGCTTCGTAACGCGACCACCGTAGGCTCGTCAAGCACGACGCCTTTATTAGGAATAAAAATTAGGGTGTTCGCAGTACCGAGGTCGATAGCGATATTATTTGATAAAAATCCAAACAGGTTCATGACTAATATATCCAGCGTCTTACGAATGAGGCGAATGAGATTGACTGAGGTGTTACTCGTCAGTGTTGAGCAGGTCGTCGTTAAACATTACTTGTGGCAACAGTTAATCATCCCAACAAGTCAAAATACAAACAATAATGATGAAATGAAAAAACTGAGCTAAATTATACCGATTTAGCTCAAAAAAAACATAGATATTTGCATCAGTAAGTAAGGATTTTTGTCTTAGACGCCAAAAGTTGTTACAAAGTTTGAAATAGTAGTGAATATCATTCAACTCAATGAAACATCATTTAATCTGATAACTAACAAGGCTCTACAGGCAGATGAATGTTTTGCTTAATAGCAGATGCATACTGTAACGTATTTTAGAAGCTAATTGGAGAGCAATTGAGGAACAATGATGAATTAGGGGGTCAGTTTTGCAATTCTCTGTAAATCATTGTGTCTTAATTGGCATTATAGCTTGGCTAGCACCATATCTTATTTAATATTACGTCTTTATCAATTCAGTCTCTTGGTTAAGATTGTGCATCAATCAAGCGTCATGCTCTGTAAACTTGAGTCAGATGCTTTATAATAAGCCCACTTACTATTTGTTTATATTTTAATTGTTTCTATTTTAGCGCTTACGTATTTTCGTTTTCGTAATCAACTACTCTAACAAAAACTGTCCTTAACTGGAGAAACTATGTCTCAGCAGCCAGCAACGTCTGACAGCAACGTCAGCCGTGAAGAAATCCTAGAAGTTGCCAACCTTGCCCGCTTAGGTGTCGATGAAAGTACAGCCGATAGCTATGCTGATGATATCAGTAAAGTATTAAAACTGATGAATACGCTATCTAACGTTGATACCACAGACATCAAGCCACTAGCCAATATCCATGAAGCTTGCCAAGAGCTGCGTGCTGATGTAGCAAAACACGACATCAATCGTGAGCGCAATCAGTCAGTCGCACCTGCCGTAGAAGAAGGCTTATATCTAGTGCCTCAGGTGATTGAATAATAGTGGCTGAATAATACAATCACGCATTTGCCATTATCCTATTTTATTTTATGCTATTAACATTTTGACGGACGACACCTTATGTCTGAACTTCATTTATTAAGTACCGAGCAGCTCATTACTGGCTTGCAAAACAAACAATTTAGCAGCGCAGAATTAACCGAGCATTACATTAAGCGTATCGATGCGCTAGACAGCAAGATTAACAGCTTTATCACTCATACTTCTGAGACAGCACGCGCACAAGCGAAAGCGGCAGACGAGATGCGTGCTCAGGGCGATCAGCGTCCGCTACTTGGTGTACCAATGGCGCACAAAGACATCTTTTGTACCCAAGGCGTACTGACCACTTGTGGCTCAAAGATGCTGCATAACTTTGTCTCACCATATGACGCGACCATCGTCTCTAACATCGACAAAGCTGGCATGATTAGCTTAGGTAAGCTCAATATGGATGAGTTTGCGATGGGCTCAGACAACAGTAGCTCTTACTACGGTACGGTACAGAACCCTTGGAACCTAGAGCGCGTCCCTGGTGGCTCATCAGGTGGTAGTGCTGCTGCTGTTGCCGCTGGTTTTGTCCCTGTTGCTACCGGTAGTGATACGGGTGGCTCCATTCGTCAGCCCGCTTCATTCTGTGGTCTAACAGGTATCAAACCTACTTACGGCCGTGTGTCACGCTTTGGTATGATTGCCTACGCTTCAAGTCTAGACCAAGCAGGTAGCATGGGACGCAGCGCTAAAGATTGCGCCTATCTGCTTCAACCAATGATTGGTCACGATCCACGCGATGCAACTTCTATCAAGTACGAGATGCCTGACTATGTACAAGACATCAATGATGCAGAAGCTGCTGCTGGTGATAAGCCATTTAAAGATCTTCGTATTGGTGTGGCAAAAGAATACTTTGGCACAGGGCTTGATAGCGAAGTCGAGCAAGCAGCACGTGCCGCGTTAAAAAAATACGAAGAGCTAGGCGCAACGATTGTAGAAGTGAACATCACTGACCCTGAAATCACGCTTGCCACTTACTATATGCTAGCGCCTGCTGAAGCGTCATCGAACCTATCACGCTTTGATGGCGTACGTTTCGGCTATCGCTGTGAAAACCCAACGGATCTTATTGATCTATACACACGTTCACGCTCTGAAGGCTTTGGCCCTGAAGTACAGCGCCGTATCTTGACAGGGACGTATGCGCTATCGGCTGGTTACTTCGATGCTTACTATACTAAAGCACAGAAGATTCGCCGCTTAATCGTCAAAGACTTCGACGAAGCCTTTGCTAGCTGTGATGTGATTGCTAGCCCAACTGCACCAACGGCTGCCTATAGGCTCAGTGAAGACCTAGATCCTGCAACGATGTATTTAGGTGACGTTTATACCATCGCGGTCAACTTGGCAGGTCTACCTGCACTCAGTCAGCCAGTTGGTTTGACGACAGAAGGCCTACCTATTGGCTTGCAATTAATCGGTAAGCACTGGCAAGAGAGTCAACTGCTCACGACTGCGCACCTGTTCCAGCAGCATACTGATCATCACCTACAACACTCTACCATCGCAAAGGAGACGGTATAATGAGTACAGCTACTACTGATAACAATGCCGTCCGTGAACACGCCGTGCGTAAAGAGCTATTCGTCGATGGCTATGAAGTGGTCATCGGTATCGAGATTCACTGCCAGCTAAATACGGAAAGTAAGATCTTCTCAAGTGCGCCGACTGACTTTGGTCATGAGCCAAACAGCCAAGCTAGCATCGTCGATTTGGGTTTGCCTGGCGTATTACCAGTGCTAAATGCTGGTGTGGTCGATCGCGCATTAAAATTCGGTATCGGTGTCAATGCTGAGCTGGGTCTGTTTAATACATTTGACCGTAAAAACTACTTTTACCCTGATTTGCCTAAAGGCTATCAAATCACCCAGATGGCCAATCCTATCGTGGGTGAAGGCTATATCGATGTCGTAGTCAATGAAGGCGAAAAGAACGAATATCCTAAACGTATGGGTATCACCCGCGCACATCTAGAAGAAGATGCGGGTAAATCTGTCCATGACGCAGTCGATGGTATGACGGGTGTGGATTTGAACCGTGCTGGTACGCCATTGATTGAAATCGTCTCTGAGCCAGATATGCGCTCTGCTCACGAAGCACTTGCCTACATCAAAGCCATCCATCAGCTAGTCACGTGGCTAGGTATCTCAGACGCAGTAATGGCCGAAGGCTCATTCCGCTGTGACTGTAACGTCTCTGTGCGCAAGCCAGGCGCTGACCTTGGTACACGTACTGAACTAAAAAACCTAAACTCGTTCCGCTTTATCGAACGTGCCATAAATCGTGAAATCGAGCGTCAAATTGATATCTTAGAAGATGGCGGCAGAGTCGTACAAGCAACGATGCTATATGATCCAGAGCGTGATGAAACGCGTACCATGCGTACCAAAGAAGACGCCAACGACTATCGCTACTTCCCTGATCCTGACTTGCTGCCTGTCCGTATCGAGCAGCATACGGTTGATGCGATCAAAGCAGCGATGCCAGAGCTACCAGTTGCTCGTCGTGCACGCTTTGAAGAAGCGCTTGGTCTGTCAGAATATGACGCTCGTATCTTAACTGGTAGTCGTAAAATTGCTGACTATTTCGAAGATGTGGTAGCGGAAATCGGACAGCAAGATGCCAAAATGGCTGGCAACTGGGTCATGGGCGACTTGCTTGGCGCCCTGAACAAAGATGACACCGACATCATCGACTCCCCTATCAGCGCCAAACAATTGGCTGGCATGCTTAAGCGTATCAAAGATGACACGCTATCTGGCAAACTGGCCAAGAAAGTCTTTAGTGCTCTATATGAGCGCGAAGGCGGCGATGGCGATGATGCAGCAGATAAAATCATCAAAGACAAAGGCCTTAAGCAAGAAACTGATACTGGGGCTATCAAAGCGATGGTCGAAGAAGTCATCGCAAAAAATGAAGCGATGGTCGAAGAATATCGCGGCGGTAAAGAAAAAGCCTTTAACGGTCTGGTCGGTCAGGTCATGAAAGCCAGTCGCGGTAGTGCTAACCCACAGCAAGTGAACCAAATTCTAAAAGAATTATTGGGTTAACATTAGCTGCTAAGCGATTATACTGACTATGCTAGGCAGAATAATATTGTAGATTTTGGCTGCTATAAATAGCCCTTGCAATATACATAATTTTGCGTAAAATAGTCAGTCACTCGGGGCGTAGCGCAGTCTGGTAGCGCACTACACTGGGGGTGTAGTGGTCGCAGGTTCAAATCCTGCCGTTCCGACCAAACATAGCAGTAATAAGAAAAGCCAATCATTGTTTTCAATGGTTGGCTTTTTTTTGTGCTAAATTTGATAGGTAACTGTATGATGTATTTAAGGAAGAGATAATAAAGTTTGAGCAGGCTTAAGGTTGATTGGGTAAGGTGAAGCTATTCGCACTCCTGTACTTTCTTAGCTTCTTATTTATTTTGATTTAAGAATATTAAGGTCTGAATTGTGAACGATAACAATATAGCGTTAAGCTTTGATACGGCAGAATATTATAGCTTGCAAGAAGCTTGTGACTACTTAAACAGAAAATATAAGATTCATAATATCACTCAGAAAAAATTATTGAAAAAAATATCTAGCAGGGATATCAATACGTTCATTCACTTTCGCATGGATAGCTCTCCTAATAATTCATTACGCGCAAAAATAGAATTTTATAACTCAAACGTATTTCCTACGTATCCAAATATTTATGATTTGTCTGAAAAACAGTTAAAGCCTATTGTTGATACTTTGCAGAAATTAGAAACATTTGTGTCTAATAGAATTATAGATGATTTATATATGGGTTCTTTTTTGTTTAGAGTAAGCAAGGAAACTGTATCTAATATGACCTTGAGTAATAATCCTGACGATAAAATATTTTTATTTGGAATGGAAGGCTTCATTCAAAGACCTAATTATAATGATGATCCGTATAGGCCACGACAACTTGCAGAGTGGCAGATAACCGTAGAAGATAAAAGCTACCAACTAACCGACATTAGTTATATAAACTTTACTATTGACTCTGTCAATGACAAAGATTTAGCTAAGTTTGCTAAAAAATCACCTTTTTCATGTTCGTTTAACAAAAGAGCTGATTTCTCCTTCGTTGAATTTAATATTAAACTAAGCGATATAATAATTTTGCATAATGATTTGTTAAGCCTTGAAGAAGAAAGTCTGAATAATAAACCTATTGAAAGCAAAGGTAAGTTCGTATCTAGAAAAGGTGTAAGCCATAAGAAGACTTTAGCAAAAGAAATCGCAAAGCATGTAGCAGAAAAACAGTGGGGCAAGACACTGAAAATAAAATAAAAATTGGTGAGATGTGCAATATAGTATGGGCTAAGCTAATAGAGTACAATCTTTCTGAAGAGCTGCCTAACCATATAGATAATCTAAGACCTTGGATCAAAGAAGTATCACCTAGCTATGCTAGTGAAGCAGGCAGACCAAAGTCATGAATTAAATTTACCTCAACCTAGCTTAATCTATATAAACATAGGTTAAGGGAATTTTCTTGATTAACCATATTTCATAGAATAAATCCATACCAGCCGCAGCAATCAAGTTACGGTAAATTATGGAGCTAGACACATGAAACAGAGAAATCATATCCCAACTAAGCCAAAACAAAAGCCATCTCAATATCAGTCTAAATGGCAACTCTCTCTACTTAAAGCGGTAGTTAGCATTCTATTACCCTACCTGCTATCACCGCCTGATATCAACATTCATATTCATCACATTAATATCCTGTTTTAAAGCCAAAAAACCGAGCACTACCCTAGCGGATACTTGTCATCTATAGACTTTTATAGAGCGAGCCGTTAGGGTAAATGCTACACCTTTACACTGGTTTATCCTATGTCCGAGCCTGTCAATCAGCCTACATCTAACTGCCTCATGAATGACGCTCCTTGGGAACATTACCGCCGACCCTATGTGCGCGATTTAGCTTATGTACTGGCATGCCCCAATGTTTTAACACAATGGCTAGACTTTGCGCCGCACCAGAATACACATACGGTTGCCGTGCATAGCGCACAATTTTGGCAGACGCAGTTTGAGGCGTATGAGCGACGATTAACAGAGCTAGACACCACTGCCGCCTATCAAGAGCTGACTCGCTATTTGCTCAAACGCCCTAGCCCCAATCGTCTAGGTTTTCATTTTGAAGGCTTACTGTCATTTTGGTTAGACGATGGGTTTGCGCGCAAGCTGCATTCGTATGAGACACTGGCTAGCAATGTGCAGCTCTATAATGGTAAGCAGACGACTGGTGAGCTTGATTTAATTTTGTATAACCATGCAGAACAGCTGGTTGAACATTGGGAGCTAGCCATTAAGTTTTTTATGGGGTCAGCACCTTTTGAACCTGTGAACTGGGTTGGAATCAATTCCAATGATAATCTACAGCGTAAAATGACGCACATGCAAACCAAGCAGTTTCGAGCGGTGTGGGTAGATACAGAAAATCATGGACAGGTAAAAATTGATAAACGTTATGGCGTGATCAAAGGGCGATTCTTTTTACCGATCAACACAGCTGATTGCGGTGATTATGATTGGCCATACTGGCTAACGCCGAGTTTTCCAATACATGAGTGGTGTGATAAGAGGGACATGGCAGGTCTTGCAACGATTGACATTACCGCTTTGCGAGCCGCGCATTATATTGAATGGTTCACCAAGCGCGACTTTTATGATGAGCGAAATGCTTATGATAGTCTCCAGCTGCCGATAGTTTGGTCAGATAGCGAGCTACCTAAAACAGGTTTATATTTTGAAGGTAATCGACCAATCGTCATTTATCCAAGGCAGTCAGACCAACTCGATGAATAAATTTAGCTAACCTAAAGTTTTAAGATGAAACTGCTTAGATAATATTCTGGTCTTAACAATTGGACAGCTTTCACAGAATGTTTAATAACTCTCAATCACTTGCATTAGCTCATATCTAAGCATGTCGGCACTCGGCATACGCTCAGCGTGGAAGCGCACCATCGCAATACCTGCACTGGCAAGCGCCTTATCTTTTTTGTCATCCGCTTTTTGGCGGGCTTTGCTACTATGTGTCCAGTCATCAAGCTCGATAGCCACCAAGGTAGTCTGAGCATCGACATCCACAATCACGTAGTCAACACTCTGACGGCAAATACGATTGAACCAAAAGCTACGCTCTGATGTCTCGCTACTATTAGCCTCAATGATCCGTGACAGCTGTACTTGGACAAATATGTGATACTCCGGCAGCGCATTTTTTAACTTATTAAAAAATATCACTTCCGTATCGGTCATGATTGGCATCGGCGCAAATGGCCAAATAGCCAACTCATCACCGCGCACAGGTTTTGGATCTGGCTCAACGACAGGGCGCTTCGTCAGTAGTGTTGGTAGCAGCTTCGGTAACGTAATCAGCCCCAAAAACCCAACGGCCAATATTAAAAATATAACACCAAATGACATGGTTCTACCTTATACAATATGAGAGTGATGGGCTACTTGTCATTATTGATAGCAATGAATAATGCGCCGACCACGACAAGGCAACCTATATAGGCTGACAGGTTATACAACAACGGATTATAAAAATGGCGCTCATCTTAACTAAGGCTGCGCTAATCAGCAATCTATAAAACAAAAAACACGACAGTATTTGTCGTGTTTTTATATAAAGTAGTTAAAAGCCGAATCCAGACCGTTAGCAAAGCTCTAGCTTAACGCCAGTAAAGCACCCAAGCGCTGGTCGTATTTACTTTAGGGTCACTATTGATTTTATCTTTTAGTGCCAATGCTGCGACTTTGCCGCGTTCAGGCCCAACCACGACACGCACTCCACGACTAGTGGCACTGGTCTTGACTTGATAACCTGCTGCTCGGAACTTTTTCGCTAACTCATCCGCTTTGGCTTGGTCATTTGCTAGAGCTACTTGCACCCCAAAGCTACCCTTAGCGTCTGTTTCTTTGACTTCTTTACGCGCTTCACTCAGTTTTTGCTGCGCTTCACGTTTTGCATCGGCAGATTTCTTCGCCAGCGCTTCTTCTTGCTGGCGCTTCTTCTCACGCGCTTGCTCAGCGGCCGCCGCTTCACGCTCTAAACGTTGTACCTGTTTGCTCGATGGGATGGTGATGCTCTGACCCAATTGTAGCGCTGCCGATGGTGATAGGTTGTTGGCTTGAGCCAATACTTCTACAGGCATGTTGTATTGTCTTGCCAGTTTGATAAGTCCATCACCTTTCTTGATTTGGTATTCAGAAGGCGATTTTGGTGGCTCGTTTTTAGCCGCTTCCGCTGCTTCTCTTTTTCTCTCAGCCGCTGCTTGGGCTTCAGCCTGCTTTTTTGCTTCGGCTAGTCTCTCTGCCTCCGCTTGTTTTTTACTCTCGGCAAGTTTTTTGGCAGCCGCTTGCTCTTTGATAGCCGCTTGCCTTTGAGCTTCTTGTTGCTCTTGAGCCGCTTTTTGCTTCTCGGCTTCGCTAGACTTGGTAGTATCAGTAGTAGACTGACTCTCCGTACGAGGCTGAACCGTTAGATCTGTAGTAACGTCTTTTGTAGACTCGGTACTGCTGGTTTCATCAGTAGCTGGCGCACTATTATCGACATATTGTTGGCTCTCAGCACGTGCCTTAGCCAATGCTTCTGCTTCAGCAACTTCCTGCTCTGTCAGAAACTCTTTTGCACGTTTTTCTTGCTCTGCAACGCGGGCTGCACGCTCTTTTTGCTTTTGCGCAAGGATACGTTTTTCCGTTTCGATATCAGTTGTGAGCGGCTGCGGAGACTCTTGCTCCGAGCTTAATTTGTCGACCATCGCTGACATCGGCTCCGGTTGATCGCTATCGCCAATCTGTTGCACCATGGCGTATAGCATCACGCTACCGCCGATAATCATCCCAATGCCCAATAAGGCTTGTCTCGAAAAGTTCATCCGTTTACGTCTCTTAGTTGGTAATAAGGTTGATTGAGCGGTGCAGCGACTATCTCAAAGCAGTATATCCAATCGCTTTAATCATGATCTCTTACCGCCAGTTACTGTCAGTTAATGCCATCAGGGTTCAAAATTTATACCGCCCATCTTCTACTGGTCTGGCAAATCATTTTGATTATAAAGCATATTTTTCATGCTGTCTGCTATCAGGCTATGACTAAGATTAACATTAAACAGGCACTACTTTAACTTAAATTATCATACGCTAAGGGCACTTAACGCTTCCCCAATCGTATGAAACGAGCCACATACGACGATAAGGTCTTGCGGTTGGCTCGCCTCTATCACTGCATGGGTCGCTGTATGCAAACCATCGAACTCATATATATTGGTGCTATCGATATATTTAACCAAGACATCTTGCAGCTGCTCAGTAGTCGCGGCACGAGGGTAATCAATCTCAGCGATAAACCAATCACTAACCGGTAAACCTGCTTGGGTTAAGCGCTGCACAACTTTATCAATATCCTTATCACCTAACATAGAAAATAGCATTTTTATCTTTGGTGTAGGGATATTCGCTGAGCTATCTTGATTACTTTGCTTGGCTACATGCTGCTGCCAAAACGGTAATAGCTGCGCTAATAAGAACTCAACGCCTTGCTCATTATGCGCCACATCAAATAACCAATGGCGACTATGGCTCTCACGATAATCGAAACGACCTGCCAGTTTGACAGTTTGTAGCGCTTGCTCAATGGCATTGATATCAATATCTAATGGACTTGCTAATACTGCTGATAGTGCATTGGCCGTGTTAGTTAACGATAGCGCAGGACGTGGTAATTGCAAGGTAACCGCTGCATTACTGTACTGCCAAGTCGTTGCATCAATATCGCGGTAGCTAAAATCTTGTCCTATCTGATAGCAAGTTGCCTGCTGAGTATCGATGGCTTGTTGCACGCTGGATGGCATCTCAGTAGCACCGTAAATCAGAGGAATGCCGTTGCGCAAGATACCTGCTTTTTCGCGGCCAATATCCTCAACATTGTCACCCAACCAGTCAACATGATCGATACCGATATTGGTAATGACCGCCATGTCAGGATCAATAATATTGACCACATCTAGGCGTCCACCCAATCCTACTTCTAATACCCACACGTCACAATCTGCCTCAGCGAATATCAATAGCGCTGCTAGTGTGGTCATCTCAAAGAACGACAACGTCAACTCGCATTGTAAGCGTGCCGCCTCTACTTTGCTAAAGGCCTCAATCAGCGTCTGGTCGCTGACCATCTCGCCATTGATACGCACACGCTCGTTGAAAACGCTCAGATGTGGCGACTGATATAGTGCCGTCTTATAACCTGCGGCTTTACACATTTCGGCGATGACAGCAGTTGTAGAGCCTTTGCCATTGGTACCTGCCACAGTAAATACATAAGCGTCATCTTTAGCTGACTGCACCACGCCTAATGCTTCTGCAACAGGCAATACACGTGACAATCCCATATCGATTGCAGACACATGAATCTGCTGCATATAATCGAGCCATTCAGTTAGGCTAGCACTTTCATTAGGACTATGGGCATTAGGGCTGCGAAGGTCAGATGCTAAAAGGTCAGACATGAATAGAACCTATATAAAATTTAATAAGAGATAAAAATATATGTGTTAGCTAAAACCAAAAATAGCACTTACCGTGCAATGACGATAAATGCTATTAGGGGTCTTGCATATGCAGTAGATGTTAGCACGCAGCTAAGTCATTATGCACTCAATAAATGATTCATTATACTGAGTCACCTTATCGAGCATCTCATTTTACTGAGCATCTACATTTGGTACGCGGCATAGTTTTGCAAGTAGACGATAAATCGTATCGATTAGCTGATGACGATGTACTACTTCATCCACCACACCATGCTCTAATAAGAACTCAGCGCGCTGGAATGGCTCTTCTAGCGTCTCACGTACAGTCTGCTCAATCACGCGCTTACCAGCGAAACCGATCATCGCTTTTGGTTCTGCTAGATGAATATCACCCAGCATCGCCAGTGATGCAGTTACGCCGCCGTATACCGGATTGGTCAATACCACAATGTAAGGAATCCCAGCGATTCTTAGACGCTCAATCGCTGCTGCCGTGCGTGCCATTTGCATCAATGACAGTAGGCCTTCTTGCATACGTGCACCACCAGAGGCAGCAAAGCAAACCAAAGGTACTTTTTGCTCTAGCGCTTTTTCAGCTGCTTGAACGAAACGATCGCCAACGACTGAACCCATTGACCCACCCATAAAACGGAAGTCAAAAGCACAGGCGACGATATCAAGGTTACGCAGTTTGCCATACATAGCAACCAACGCCTCAGTCTCACCTGTTTTTTCTTGTGCTTCACTCATACGCGCAGGATATGGCTTACTATCCACAAAGCTCAATGGATCTTTCGCCGTAAACTCTTGTCCTGTCTCGCCGTCTACTTGATCAAGTAACCAGTTTAAACGCTCACGAGCACTCATCGGTAAATGATGATCGCAATGCGGGCACACATAACAGTTAAAAATCAGCGCTGTGTTGGTAATCATCGAGTGACAATTGCTACACTTAGTTGACGGTTCAGTCTCTACCGCAGACAGTGGCGCAGTCAAATGCTGTTTGATACCTGGGATAGGACGGTTAAACCATGACTGCCTATCCGTATTGCTGTTTGGCGCGGCTTTAGCAGTATTGTTATCGGGTTTTGTTATTGTATCAGTCATATTATTTGCCATCATAAAAGGCTTATTGACAAGTTTGCTCATTCGCTTGTCATTGAGAGTTTAATGGTTGTCTAAACAAAGCGTCTAATACCGTCATAACATGAGCAATCATGCGACATACTGATAAATAAATCCCGTATGTCGGTAATTTGATTATGCGCTTGTTGATAGATAATGTATTTGCCAATCAAAATGACGAATAAATTACTGCTATCAGACACCATATAATAGTGATGTTAGTTTACACTCGTAAACTAATTTTAGCAAAGCCATTTAGTATTGTCTTCACGTAAAGCATTTAAGTAAAGTTTTTAGGTAAACAATAGCTTCGATTTGACTTTGCCGTTTCAAATAACTATTTCTTCAAATAACTATCTCTTCAAGTAACAATAATATGGAAGCAATAGCTATCAAGCACTTAAACTGTCTAATGCTGCACGTAGCTCATCCATTTTTGCCATGATGTTCTGCTGTGCATTTGCAACCGCAGCGGCATCGTTGGCATCAATATCGGCAAAATTCTGTACCAATGCACTACCGACGATAACGCCATCTGCATGAGTACCGATCGCTTTTGCAGAAGCACCATCACGGATACCAAAGCCGACGCATACTGGCAGGTCTGTTTCTGCTTTGATTGCTTGTACTTGGGTCGCTACATCGTCAGTATCTAGCGTGGCTGAACCAGTCACACCTTTTAGTGATACATAATAAATATAGCCGCCACAATGAGTCAATACTTGCTCACGGCGCTCAGGTAAGGTGGTTGGCGATAGCAAGAAAATCTCATTCATCGAATGATCGGTCAAATGCTGAGTGAAGCTGCCCGCTTCTGCTGGTGGCAGATCTACCATCAATAAACCATCAACGCCTGACTGCTCGCATAGCGCGACAAAATTGTCATAGCCAATAATTTCAACAGGATTTAGATAACCCATTAGGATAATTGGCGTTTGCGTATCTGTTTGACGAAACTCTGCAACCATCTTTAATGCATCACGAGTACTCGTACCTGCTGCTAATGCACGCTCACCAGCCAATGCTACGGTTGGACCATCTGCCATTGGGTCAGAGAATGGCAGACCGACTTCGATCATATCGGCGCCGTGTTTCACTAAGTCGTGCAACAGGCCTACAGTAGTGGTCGGATTAGGATCGCCTGCCATTACATAAGGAATCAAGGCTTTTTTATTTTGTGATTTTAAGGTTTCAAAGGTACTTTCAATTCTGGTCATAGTGGTCTCTTAATTGTTATAAACTGGCTTGTTTGACCTTTCATTTAATAATCTATATTGAACAATAATAGGTCAAACAATTTCTCTTATAAAGAAGAATCTAATAACTTATAAATTTGATAACTTATAAAGATACTCGTTACTACAACTCAATCCCTTCTGCTTTCATCACTGAATGCAGATCCTTGTCACCGCGTCCTGACATATTAACGATAATCGTCTGATCAGGAGTCATGGTTTTAGCCAGTTTCAATGCATAAGCGACAGCATGAGCAGTTTCAAGCGCAGGAATGATACCTTCTTTGCGAGTTGCCTCATGGAAGCCTTCTAACGCTTCTTTATCCGTACAGCCAACGTACTCAACACGCTTCATGTCTTTTAGGAAGCTATGCTCTGGGCCGACACCAGGATAATCAAGACCCGCTGAAATAGAATGTGTCTCTTGAATCTGACCATCATCATCTGCCATTAGGTAGGTACGGTTACCATGTAGCACGCCGATACGACCAGCAGCCAATGGTGCTGAATGACGACCTGACTCGATACCATCACCCGTTGCCTCGACGCCATACATTTTCACTTCAGTATCGTTTAGGAAGTCAAAGAACAAACCAATCGCGTTTGAGCCACCACCGACACAAGCAACCAATGCATCAGGCATTTTACCTGTTTTTTCTAGATGCTGAATGCGCGCTTCTTTACCGATGATCGCTTGAAAATCACGAACCAATAGCGGATAAGGATGCGGGCCTGCCACAGTACCGATAATGTAATAGGTGCTATCTACATTGGTCACCCAGTCACGCATGGCTTCATTCATTGCGTCTTTGAGCGTGCGTGAGCCAGAAGTGACGGGTACAACTGTTGCGCCAAGTAAGCGCATACGATAGACGTTCATCTTTTGACGCTCGACATCGTCAGCACCCATATAGACGATACACTCTAGCCCCAAGCGTGCCGCAATCGTTGCCGTCGCTACGCCATGCTGTCCTGCACCAGTCTCAGCGATGATACGTTTTTTACCACACATTTTGGCAAGTAGTGCCTGACCAATGGTGTTATTTACTTTATGTGCGCCTGTATGGTTTAGATCTTCACGCTTGAAGTAAATTTGCGCACCGCCAATCTCATCACTCAAACGCTTAGCATGATACAGTGGCGTTGGACGTCCGACATAATTGACCAAATCGTTGTGATACTCTTCCCAGAATGCTGGGTCTGCTTTTACTTTGGTATAAAGCGTTTCTAGCTCTTCTAGAGCAGCCATTAGCGTCTCAGAGACAAAACGCCCCCCATGTACACCGAAATGACCACGCGCATCAGGATACTGGTTAAAGTCCTGTACGTTTTCAGGATTGGTAAAAGTATTAACCGATTGTGCGGTAGCAGATAAATCTTTGTTCTCGACATGACTCATGATAATTCCTACTGTAATAAGTGGTATTTTTTAGATAACTTTAGATAAATAGAGAGAAAATAATAAAAAGGATAACAATCTAATAAGATTTAAGCAGAAACATCGGAATAACGATCAACTAAGTAGATTATGTATAGCAAATAGCTAGATACACACCCACTTAGATGGCGCCAGTGACCGTAGCGTTTTGCCATCGATCGCGTTTGACCGCTTTCATAAAGGCACGCATTTTGGCAGCGTCTTTTTTACCTTTATCAACTTCAATACCACCACTCACATCGACGCCATAAATCGGCAAATCTAATGTAGCGGCAACATTGTCGGCATCGAGTCCACCGGCCAAAACGATTGGCAGTTCGCTGTCACGTGGAATGAGACTCCAGTCAAAACGTGCGCCAGTACCGCCATACTTATGCTGATGATAAGCATCCAGTAAAATACTACTGGCACCTGCGGTTGCAAATTGAGCAATCTGGGCGCGAACGCTATCGAGGGTGTCTTGCTCTGTATTGATACGCAATGCTTTAATCCAGCGTTTATTGACCATGCCTGCCAGCTGTTGGCACTGTTCAGGTGTTTCATCACCATGGAACTGGATAATATCAAAAGAGACGTTATTTGCTAATTTAATCAGCTCATCTTTGGGCATATTGACTACCAGTGCCACCACGCTGACAAAAGCAGGTACGGCAGCGCTCAGAGTTTGCGCCTGCGCTATTGTGACCGCACGTGGACTTGGTGGATAAAACACCAAACCCACTGCATCTGCGCCTAACTGTGCTGCAGTCTGTATATCACTAAGCTGAGTAAACCCGCAAAACTTAACGTGCATTTTGTGACCTTGCGTTTCATGGTACTGAACATGACACCGATTATAGCGGTATCAGATAGGTTCAAGCTAAAGATAAATCGTTAGATGTGATGAGGTTTTGTTAACCAAACGGCAAAGCCATTGCATCCAAAAACTTATCCTAGCATACTTTTATCCTTAGTTTTGTTTATGATTGCGATTGATTAATATAGGGATACTTTGATGTCTAAGACTGCACAGACAGCCGCTAATAATACTGATACTGGCGACAATGCTACTAGCAAAAATCCACCGCATTACCTGATGTGGTTTCGTCGTGACCTACGTATCCATGACAATACTGCTTTAGCAGCGCTTTGCGAACGTGCAAAAGAAGACAACGCCTCAGTGTCTGCCGTATCCTTTTTGACACCTGAGCAGTGGCAAGCACACGATACATCCCTTGTACAAGTCGATCATATTGCTCGCACGCTCCCTATTCTAGCGAAGGAATTACAATCAAAACTGAACATCACTTTAACAGTACAGCTCTGCCCAAGCTTTGCTGACTGTATAGAGGCGCTCACGACTTTATGCAATGACAATGAAATCAGCTGCATCATGGCCAATCACGAGTACGAAGGCAATGAGATTGATCGTGATGAACAGTTAAGCAACCAACTTGCTGAAGACGACATCGAGTTCGTCCGCTGGCATGACCAATGCATTTTGCCACCGCAAAGTATCACGACCAATGATGGCGATAGCATGTATAAAGTCTTTACCCCATTTTATAAAAAATGGCGACATACGTTGGACGTCAGCACCATTCAAATGCATGAAGCACCCGCAGTAGATAGCGATTATAAAATCAAACTACCATCATCGCAAACGTTTGCCAATACAATCGACGATATCGAAGCACTAAGCGAGAAGGTGCTGAGTGATTATCAGCAGACATTAGAAAAGAACGAGTCATTGCAACATATCGATATGACAGCTCAGCTTGACCAAGCAAGAGACGCTTATCCTGCAGGTGAGTCAGCCGCTTGCCAGCGTCTAGAGGCATTCGTCGATGATGATATTAATGATTATGATGTGAGCCGTGATGTCCCCCATTTGCATGCAACCAGTCAGCTATCGGCTTATCTCACTATAGGCTCTATCAGTCCTAGACTCTGCTATCTACAAGCGAGCAAAGCACAAGAGAAGCTACACGGCAATGACGGCGATAACGAAGACATCAACCGCTGGATAAGTGAGCTTGCGTGGCGAGACTTTTATCGCCATGTGCTAGTAGAAAAACCAAACCTGATTCGTCATAAGGCTTATAAAGAAGATACTGACACTAAGGTTAATTGGTCATATGACAACGATGATTTTGAGACATGGTGTGCTGGTAAGACAGGCGTGCCGCTCGTAGATGCAGCAATGCGCTGTTTAAATGCGACAGGGTTTATGCACAATCGCCTGCGAATGGTCACCGCGATGTTTTTGACCAAAGACTTGCTGATTGATTGGCGCTTGGGTGAGCGTTACTTTATGCAGCAACTGATAGATGGAGATTTTGCCTCCAATAACGGTGGCTGGCAATGGAGCGCGTCGACAGGTACGGACTCAGCGCCCTACTTCCGTATTATGAATCCCTTTAGCCAAGCCAATACGCACGATCCTAAAGCTCTGTTCATTAAAAATTGGCTACCAGAGTTAAAAGATATTCCTAACAGTATCTTGCACAACGAAGACAAGATGCGTAAAGAATTGGCAAAAGGTGGTAAGTTTGCCGATGTTGACTACCCTGCACCGATGGTCGAGCATAAATCAGTACGCAAGCTAGCTATCGCCGAATTTAAAAAAGAAGCTTAATTTTAGAAAACAACTAGCAGACTAGCTATTGGTAGTGACTGGCAACTGACACGCGCCTGCGCCCTGAGTTGTAACCGCCACTACCGCTCCCGTGAGCGCAAATAGCTGCTGCAATTGCGTTTGCGCATTTTGTAGTGCCATATTCATGACATCACCTCGGCAGGCACGCTCAAGCACTTCTTTTTTTGCCATGGTCTGTGCTTGTGCCAATATTTTAGGATCAACTTGCATCATACCAAAAGCCCCTGTCTGCCAGTCATAAATCTCAATATCATCCAGATATACTGAAAATATCTCTGTAGGCGGCAAAGTAATATTGATTTGAGGCATAGTGGCAGCTGATGAGTTTGCATTAGCTACTTGCTCTTCGTCTGCATTAACTTGAGCAGGTTGCACTACTTGTACCATCTCAGGCGTCAACGCACTCAGATCAACGCCTGCCTCTACGCGACCATGAGCGATAAATAATGCCTTTTGCTCATCCTGCCACAGTTTCATCCAGCTCCCAGGTCGCTCGCTCGTAATCACTGTATCAACGCTGAATGCGACAGTATGTAAACGATTTAACTGCTGAATTTGCGCAACCACGCCTTCGCGAGTAATGGTTTCTATCGGCGCTTCTTCTGGTTTGTTTTGTGCGCTATAAATAGCAAAGACAATCGCTGCTAGACTGATGAGTAATATCACCCACGACATTGTCGCAATAGGACGTTTCTCAGGCTTTTGAGTGGCATTAGCGTTATTCATATCAGGATTATTCATAGAAGCTACCTTTATAATGTTGCATTGTTTTTACAAGGCTAACTGTATTATCAAAACTCTATAATACCTGAGCCATAAATGCGACTATTGTGCAGTAACTTCAAGTAATGGCTACCATTCCTCTACATAATATCTAGCTGAGCTAGCTATAAAGTGTCTTACGGTTTGCCACAAAATCATAGGGATAACTTAATTATCCGGCTGTTATCAAAGCCTTTGCGTCACGTTCGGTCTGAAAAGACAAAAAGTCATTGCGTCTTAGGCGAACTTTACCTAACATAGTCAGATTGTATGAATAAAATGTCAGTCTTAAAGCATTTATCAGGGTTTTGACCTGAATATATTGCATTTTTGGCATATTGATACATCAAATCAAATTTGCCTCTCTTTTATGAGAGTGGTTTTTACTGATGTGCTTTGTATATAAGCAGGTTGGTAACTAGGAAATACCCTAGATTATTGCTAAGTGATAAAGGTAAGCTTGCGGCGGCAATGAAACGATTAGCCATACGCTCAACATCCTACTATTTCTTATTTTTTTATCGTTGATAAGGTTACGCTTTATTTATGAAAGCCAGTCAATTTTTATTTGCCACACTAAAAGAAACCCCAAGTGACGCCGACATCGCCTCAAGCCAATTGATGGTGCGTGCTGGTCTTATCCGCAAGATTGCTTCTGGATTGTATATTTGGTTGCCTATGGGTCTGCGCGTCTTGCAAAAGGTCGAACGCATTGTTCGTGAAGAGATGCAAAACGTCGGCGCACAAGAAGTGCTAATGCCGATGACTCAGCCTGCTGAGCTTTGGCAGACGACCGGACGTTTTGATGATTATGGTCCTGAGTTATTACGCTTCAAAGACCGTCATGATCGCGACTTTGTACTTGGTCCAACGCACGAAGAAGTCATCACCAATCTAGCACAAGGCGAGCTACGTAGTTATAAACAACTACCGATTACCTTCTTTCAGATTCAAGGTAAGTTCCGTGACGAGATTCGTCCACGCTTCGGTGTGATGCGCGCCCGTGAATTCACCATGAAAGATGCTTACTCTTTCCATGTGGATCAAGCCTCATTGGCCAAGACTTACCATGATATGTATGACGCTTATACACGCATCTTTACCCGCTTGGGCTTAGATTTCCGTGCGGTACAAGCAGATACAGGCTCTATCGGTGGTTTTGCTTCACATGAGTTCCATGTATTGGCAGATAGCGGCGAAGACGATATTGCATTTTCGGACTCATCTGACTATGCAGCCAACGTAGAGCTAGCAGAATCTGTCAGCACCGCTGAGCGTCAACCGCCGAAAATGGAGCGCGAAGACGTTCTAACCGAAGGCATGACCAGCTGCAAAATGGTTGCTGAACACTTGGATATCCCGTTAGAAACTACGGTTAAAACTTTGATCGTTCATGGTCATACTGAGAATGATGAGCCACAACTGATTGCTATCGTGTTGCGAGGCGATCATCAGCTCAATACTATCAAAGCGGAGAAAATTGAAGAAGCCAACGTACCATTGACGTTAGCATCTGACGAAGAGCTAAAAGCGGCAGGCCTGCACAAAGGCTATATCGGTGTTAATTTAGATATGCCTGTATTCGTTGATCGTTCGGCAGCTGCGTTATCAGATTTTGTTTGCGGTGCCAATGAAGTGAACAAACATACTATCGGTATGAACTGGGCACGTGATACTCGCATTACTCGCATCGTTGATGTACGCAATGTACAAGAAGGCGACCCTTCTCCTGATGGTAAAGGCAGCCTAAAAATCAAACGCGGTATCGAAGTCGGTCATATCTTCCAGTTGGGTGATAAATACTCACAAGCGATGAACTGTACGGTTTCTGGTGAAGATGGTAAACCTGTTACCTTGATGATGGGCTGTTATGGTATTGGCGTTAGCCGTATCATTGCCGCTGCTATCGAGCAGAACAATGATGAAAACGGCATCATGTGGCCAAAAACACCAACGGTTGATGATTCAATCGCTCCTTTTGAAGTCGCTATCATACCGATGAAGTCAAAAGAAGAGACCGTCATGCAGACGGCAACAGCGCTGTATGAAGAACTAAAAGCGCAAGGCATTAACGTGTTGCTAGATGATCGTAACGAGCGTCCAGGCGTTAAGTTTGCTGATCTAGAATTGATTGGTATTCCACATCGTATCGTGGTTTCAGACCGTAACTTGGCTGAAGGCAAGTACGAATACGTCAATCGCCGTGAAGCAGAAAAGCAAATGCTAAGCCGTGAAGAGGTCATGGCGAAAGTAAGCGGTAAATAGTTCTAATCTTAAAAACTGTGCCATAAAAAGCGCCTATTTCATTCAATGAGATAGGCGCTTTTTTCGCGTATGATTTAGCTAAAAAAAACTACTTAATATTATATCTTTTAGCCATGACCTTGCTACGTTTCTGTGTCTCGTTAGCGGTGCAGACATCAGAATTAATCATGGCATATACCACGGTGTTATTCATGGGGCCGTCATGCTCAAAGTCACACTGCTCGCTGCGAGCTTTTAGCCATGCTATCTGTTCTTTATCTAACTGCTCTTTTTCATGTTTATCTAAAGTACGATATGCAGTCATGTATATTTTATTAAGCCTCTTTTTTTCTACTATAACGGCCTCTATCGCACAATCATATGACTGCTCCATGTATAAGCTTTCACAAACATAATCTCTGTCAGCCGCTGCTGCATGCGCTGATGATATCGTAGACAAAGATAGCACAGCTACGCCCACTACCGTTATAGCATAAGTTATCAATTTCATACTGGTATCCTTACCTTAGATGAAGAAAGTTAATTGATTATAGGACGTAACCGCAACTCATGAAATCGATATTTATTTACTGACGAATTAAACGGCTTGGCTGTGGCAATAGAGTTATATCACTGACACGGCAAGGGTTGATATCGATACCACCTCGGCGCGTGTACCATGCGCGAACCATCAAGGCACTTGGTTCATAATATCGACTCAGATCAGCAAATATCTGCTCGACACATTGCTCATGAAAGCCATTATGCTGACGGAAACTTAAAATATAACGCAGTATATTAGCCGCATTAACAGGCTTATCCGTCGTAATCGATACTGCCAACGTTCCCCAGTCTGGCTGATTGGTCACCGGACAATTACTACGCAGCAAATTAGAATAAAAAGTATAAGGCTGAGTGCTGTCACTTATCACACTCTCGCCACTCGTCTCTGCTTCATTATCACGCAGCAGTGATGCATCAGGATGCTCACACAGCGCTACTTTTTCACTGCTGTTTGCCAAGGCATCATCAATACAAATCCCTTCAGGTTGTGTAATTAATAATCCCAACTGCTCATTGCCTTGCTTGTCATCTAAGCCAAATAACTCAACAGTGACTTCTGCTTGTACACAAGCCGATAAATCTTTGGCAATCAGCGTCTGCACCGCTGCCCAACTGGGAAATTCGGTAAAATTAATACTGTTTAGATATAATTTCAACGATTTTGATTCCACGATAAACGGTGAGCTAGCAGGAATCGCAAAGCGCGCGATGGCCACTTGCGAAATACCTTGCGTGTTCAACCAAGACATCTCAAACGCCTGCCACCAATCGATGCCAACCGTTAATTTATCATCTTGCCAGCCAATTGCATCACGCCCCATACTGCGGGCGATAGGATATAGCGTCTCTGGGCTATACTCAGTTGGATAGTCTGTGGTTTGCTCACCCAAGATACCGTGAATACTCATCTGTCTTCCTAATATTGAACCGTTTTAAATTTGCTCTAAATAATATGCTTAGCGAATAATACACACTACAAACGTACACGTGAACCGTTACTTAGCAAGCGATAGGCGATGGTATAAAATATCGCACAGAACACAAAAATAGCCGCCATCGAATACCAAACATTGACATCAGAGTAGCCAAGAATACCGTAACGGAATGAGTTGACCATATAGACGATAGGATTCAGTAGCGAGATATTTTGCCAAAATGGCGATAAATTCTCCATCGAATAAAACACACCGCCAAGATAGGTCAATGGTGTCAATACGAAGCTCGGGATAATAGAGATATCATCGAATGAGCGTGCAAATACCGCATTGATAAAGCCGCCTAACGAAAATAGGATAGACGTGCCAAGTACCGTAAATACAGTCACAAATAAATGCTCGATACCAAGATCGGTAAAGAACAGCGCCACTATTGAGACAATCACACCGATGGCCAGTCCACGGAAGATACCACCACTGATATAACCCATCAAAATAGCATGCTTGGATACGGGCGAGACCAAAAGCTCTTCGATACTAGACGTGAACTTAGCACTAAAGAAGCTTGAGACCACATTAGAGTAACTGTTGGTAATGATCGACATCATGATCAAACCAGGCACAATAAACTGCATATATGGCACACCGCCCATCTCACCCACACGCGAGCCAATCATTTTACCGAAGATGACAAAATACAGACTCATCGTGATAACTGGCGGTAGCAACGTCTGCGGCCAAATACGTAAAATACGGCGCACTTCTTTGAACCAAATAGTACGAAACGCAATCCACTTCTTACTCAATGACATGGTTTTATTATGATCGACTAGTTCCTGACTCATAATCCCGCCTCCTTCATGCTATCTGCACTCTGAATGTTTTTGTCTACCAAGCGCATAAATAACTCTTCTAGTCGGTTGGCTTTATTGCGCATACTCGCCACACTGATACCCTTATCAGACAACTGATCAAAGACACCGTTTAGTGACTCACCTTCTGTCAAGGTAACTTCTAGCGTTTGCTCATCTGGTTGCGAGACCCCTGTGACTCCTGTCAGAGCCAACTGCTCAGTGAGCGGCGTATCCAAATCAAATACAAATGTCTCTACAGACAACTGCGCCAGCAGCTCTTTCATTTCTGTATTGATTCGAATCTCACCATGATCCAAGATCGCAATGCGTTTACACAATTGCTCAGCTTCTTCGAGATAATGAGTCGTCAGAATAATAGTGGTATTTTCTTCGATATTAATCTGCTGCATAAATTCCCACATCGAGCGGCGAAGCTCGATATCGACACCCGCCGTTGGCTCATCAAGAATCAATAGTTTTGGTTTGTGAATTAATGCACGGGCAATCATCAGACGGCGTTTCATACCACCAGATAGCTCACGAGATTTGCTGTCGCGTTTATCCCATAGTCCTAGCGCGGTTAATAGTCTCTTTGCGCGTGGTTTGGCTTCTTTTGCCGGAATACCAAAATAACCCGCTTGCGTAATCAGGATATCTTCGACTTTTTCGAACATATTAAAGTTAAATTCTTGCGGTACAACACCAAGATATTGCTTGGCAATCGAAGGATTCTCTAACAGATCTGTACCGAAAATATGGACGCTACCAGTGGTTGGCTTAAACAATGAGCTAATAATACCAATCATGGTAGATTTACCTGCGCCATTTGGCCCAAGTAACGCAAAGAATCCACCTTGTGGTACCGTTAAATCAACCCCTTTTAATGCCGAAAACCCATTGTCATAGGTCTTGGATAGGTTTTTTATGGAGAGTGCTGGTGCATCAGACATGAAGACCTCTTTATTTGTTATCAATTTATACAAAATGCGATTTTAGAATAATAGGCCGTGTTGAACATTCGACTATCATTAGCATATAGGCAAAAGCCGTATAAGAATGTTCAACACACTCTACTATCTAAAGGTGACAATGTACGGTAATAAACGAACTAATCTCATAAAATGAGGCTACTCATAGTGAATTTCAACTGCCTTATATTCGAAGTACCATATTAATAATACTCATCATGAAAAAGCGCCTATCTCATCACTGAAATAGGCGCTTTATAGATAACTATCGTAAAAGCTTGGAAGGTAATCAACAAAGATTAGCTTGCTTCTGCGACCATATAATCTACGGCATTTTGAACTTCTTCATCAGGAATATCCGCGCCACCTTTGGCAGGCATCGCATTGAAACCATTGATAGCATGGGTATATAGCGTATCTTTACCTTTCGCGATACGTGGGCCCCAAGCGCCAGCATCACCAAAGATAGGAGAGCCTAGCAAGCCTGCTGTATGACAAGTATGACATACAGCATTATATACCGCTTTACCGTCACGAGGACCGTCGCCAGCAGCTGGGCCAGATGAGCGTGCCGTTACATCACAAGCTTCACCATCTTCAAAACAGATATTGGCAACAGGCTGGATACGCGCAATCAGATTAGGATACAAAGCAATTAGCTTCTGTACTTGCGGCGTATCTTGTGGAATTGGCTCTTCATCAGCGGCAGACGCTGCTGCTGCAGTTTCTTCGCCTTCTGCTGCGGCGGCTTCGTCAGTGGGCGCAGCACCATCTGTCGTATCTGCAGCAGCTTGGGTATCGTCACCTAGCGTTTCAGGAGCAGCTTCTACGACCTCTTGGCCTTCTGCTACGTCTGACGCAGTTACAGGCGTGTCTACAACATCTTCAGCTTGGCTCACCGCGATACTAGCGATTCCTAGAATGGCAGCTGCCGATAACATAACTACTTTTCTCATTCGTCACGTTCTCTTATTACGTATACAAGGACTAGCACGGCTCGGACATTCTGTCTGTCCTCCTTTGACGACCTCTAAGTCTTCAATAGCAGACAGCCATCCCGCGTGCCAGCGCACTTGCAATCGGTGATTATAAATATGAATTCTCCCCAACATTATAAGGGAAAAGGCAGGTAAATTGCCATGCTTGTTTAATGACTTGGCTGTTTTTTCTTAAAAAACCTCAATCGCGACTGTCATTTATTGGCTTTATGCTTTTTATTTGTTAGACTAAGCGGTCTTTATTTCTAGACACCTTATGCTAATTATCATGCGCATCTAAGCGTGACAGTCAGACATATCGTTATCATATGCGCTCGTAGCTCAGTTGGATAGAGTATCGGTCTCCGAAGCCGAGGGTCGTGGGTTCGATTCCCGCCGAGCGCACCAATCATTATGTTCCAACCTTGCTCTATCACTTCCTTAGCACTGCCCTTCCCTTATTACTATCTTAAACTACCTATATTCATCAAACCTACATATCAAAATGTTTGCGGTTTTTCTGTGCTTATATATTTCTAGTGCTCTCATCTATATATAACTTACTCTGCATCTTGTAAATTAGCTGTTAGCTGAGCACGGCTAGGTATACGGTGATAATTAATCACTGGCACATCACCCAAACGGCGCTGACCTTCAGCAATTTTTTTATCAATCGTAATCATTGCAATTTTTTTGTCTTGTTTGCTAACGAGTAAGTGATTTGCCTTACGTGTGACTCGATAATCAGCAAAATGCTGCTTTAATATCGCTGATATTTTTTGCAGCGCATCATTCGGTGTTGCATTTTTTGATTTTGCACCGCTATGTTTTTCGCCTACTTTTGCACCGCGCGATTTTGCCACGAGCCATAAAACTGCGATGACAGCGAACAATATGACAAGCCACCAAATTCCGTCTATCATAAGTAAAAATATCCATTATTAGCAAGGGTTGGCTCATGTTAGCAGAATTATCACCAGCGTTAATAGCAGAAGTAAAACTTGCCGCACAACTACTGGCATCCAAACAGCGTATCTGCATTTTGACTGGGGCTGGTACTTCAGCAGAAAGTGGCATCCCAACGTTTCGGGATAAGCAAACAGGGCTGTGGGAGAACTACGGTGTCGAAGACTTGGCCACCCCTGAGGCGTTTACTCGTGATCCAAAGCTGGTGTGGTCATGGTATCAATGGCGTCGGCAAATGGTCGCAGACAAAGC
This sequence comes from Psychrobacter sp. NPDC078631, assembly GCF_050268165.1. Taxonomy (NCBI): domain Bacteria; kingdom Pseudomonadati; phylum Pseudomonadota; class Gammaproteobacteria; order Moraxellales; family Moraxellaceae; genus Psychrobacter; species Psychrobacter sp. NPDC078631. Next base: position 96,935 of record NZ_JBNNGG010000004.1, read on the forward strand.
GCCAAATCCAGCCCATCATGCGTTGGCTCAGTGGCAGTATCATGCGCAAACCTCCGATCAGCAGGTGACACTCATCACCCAAAATGTCGATGATTTGCACGAGCAAGCTGGTAGCGCAGTGACTCACCTGCATGGTCATCTGTGGCGCAATCGCTGTGGTCAGTGTGAGATACCCTATCAAGATCAATCGAGAGTATCGTACGATAATCAAGGCACCATGAGCTTTGATAAAACACTGCTTAGCTGTCCGCATTGCGCCGGTTATATCAGACCAGATATTGTTTGGTTTGGCGAAGCTCTACCTGTACAGGCATGGCAGACTGCCGAAGAAGCTGCGGCTAATTGCGAAGTATTTATCAGTATCGGTACCTCAAGCTTGGTTTATCCTGCTGCTGGATTGGCACAATTAGCCAAACAGAATGGCGCGCAAGTTATTGAAATAAATCCTGACCCAACGCCACATACTATCGTCGATATCACATTAGCAGAAAAAGCAGGAATCGTTTTGCCGCTGCTTATAGAAGAGATTACGGCTTTATAATTGCTACTACTTATAGATATTACTGAATGAATGATAGACAATAAAAAAGGCTTAACGATTTATATAAACCGTTAAGCCTTTGCTACTAATAATAAGCTCGTTGTAGCTTATTTCAATGCAAGATCAACTCTCGCCAAGTAAGCTTCTTTTAACTCATCACTAATAAATGCCGATTTAAACGAGTTTTTTACTAATGTAATAACATCGTCTTCCGTAATCGGTAAATTCTCATATAGATTGATAAAGTTTTGATTCACATAGCCTTTGAAATACGCTGGATCATCTGAGTTAACGCTAATATTCAGACCATAGTCTAAAAGCTCTTTAATATTGTGCTCTTTATAAGTCTCAAAGACTTTTAGCTCGATATTTGAGTTCGGGCAAACCGTCAATGGCATTTGCTCATCTTTGAGTCTTTGCATCAACTCTGGGCTTTTTATAGACTGCACACCATGATCGATTCTATTGATATTCAATAAATCTAGCGCTTCATAGATGTATGAAAAATCTGCTTCCTCACCTGCATGAGCGACCAGTTTAAAACCTTCCTCTTTGGCCTTTTTGAAGACCTCTTTGAATTTCGATGGTGGGTTACCTAATTCTGATGAATCAAGGCCAACACCGATGATGTCATCTTTATAATCCAGCGATTGCTCTAACGTTTCAAACGCTTCTTCTTGCGATAGATGGCGCAAGAAACACATGATGATGCATGACGTGATACCGTATTTTGCTTTGGCATCTGCGAGCGCTTCTTTGATACCTGTGATGACCGCTTCAAAAGGCACGCCGCGTTCGGTATGCGTTTGCGGATCAAAGAATATCTCTGTGTGGATGACATTGTCTTCGACACATCTAAGAATATATTCCCACGTCAAATCATAAAAATCATCTTTGGTGAGTAAAACATTTGCGCCGGCATAGTAGATATCTAAAAAGGTCTGTAGATTGGTAAAGTTATAAGCACTGCGTACATCTTCGATATCTTTATAAGGTATCTCTACGTTGTTCTTTTTGGCCAATCTAAACATCAGCTCAGGCTCTAGCGAACCTTCAATATGTAGATGAAGTTCGGCTTTCGGTAGTTTCTTTATTAATTCAATCATAGTATTCCAATAATGGTGTTATCGAGACGAGCCCTAGTGAATGTTGCACAGTAGGATAATCAAACCATACATATATGAGGCGGTATCTGTCCCAGAATAGTCATTTTAACACTAAAAGCGTATCGCCTAAAACAAAACCCTTTGACCGTATAGGTAAGCTACTTATAAAAGTAGCCTTCTTAATAAAACAACACAAGGCGCAAACTACTTTAAAAACACCACTGTATCGGACAGCTCATTGCCTTCTGGATCGTGCTCTAAATGATAATACTGACGTAATACCTGCCCCACTTCATCCAGCAGTTCAGCCAAGCTCTCTTCTGTCTTTTGAGTAGCGATACCAGATACTGCCTTTTCGCACATTGCATTCCATACTGTTGGACTAACGTGAGCGCTGATACCTCGGTCTGCGACAATCTCTAGTTTACGCTCGCATATATTGACATAGATCAAGACGCCCGTATTTTCTTCAGTATCCCAGACGCGATATTCGCTAAACAAATCAATCGCACGCTCACGGCAGTTCATGCGATAGGCCTCTTGGATAGGCAGATGGTTTTCTACGATTAAGAATACTTCACCACGATGCCCACGTTCGGCTCGTGTCACAGCATCTGTTAGACGCCCCTTGGATTCTGTTGTTAGCCACTTACTATGTAATAAAGGGACGAACAAAACTTGGCGCCACCAGCGGGCAAAACTGGGGTTTGAAGCGTTGTCTTCTACCATTATATTATTTCCTCAAGTACGTCGTTTTCGATGGTTATGTAGAGTTTATTTTGTTTGCGTATGTGGAATACTTACCACGAGCCACCTGCACCGCCGCCGCCGAAACCACCGCCGCCACCGCCAAAGCCGCCGCCTCCGAAACCACCACCGCCAAAGCCGCCTCCACTGCCGCCGCCCATACCGGGTAAGAAAATCATGCCGCCTCTGCGCCCACCTTTACCGCCGCCGCCTTTTCCACCGCCACCGCCGCGTGAGATCAAAAACATCCAGATGAATATTGCCATAATCAGCGTCATGAAGAAACCGCCGCCTAATGCCATTGAACCTGCAAAAAACCCGCCAGCGGTAATAATAGAACCAAATACCCGGCCCAATATATTAGTAATAAAGCTACCGAAAATCATCGCCATGATAAATAAGAAAATAGGTGACGGCAGCTCGTCTGAGCTTTCCTGAGCAGTGCGCTCTGCAGCTTGCGCATCAGCACGGGCTAAGACTTCAGGATCAGCAGTTAAGCGCGTTTTGAGCGCTTCAACGCCAGCTATTATCCCTGCACCATAGTTATTTTGCTTAAATAACGGTGTGATATCTTCGCGAATGATACGGTTGACTGCCGCATCAGGCAAGACGCCTTCTAGTCCATAACCCGTTAGGATATACATATCACGATCATTAACAGCAACGACAATTAGCAGACCATCATCGATAGCTTCATCACCCAATTCCCACTTCTCAGCAACTTGCAATGCATAATCAAATATCGGTACGCCATTGGTAGTTGGTACGATAACCACTGCTGCTTGTGCTAATCCCTGCTGATAGATACTTTGAAGCTGTGCCTCTAGACGTAGCTTCTCTTGAGGATTTAGAATATTGGCCTGATCAACGACTGGTTCATTCAGTATCAATTTATCAGCGTCAACACCCTCGGCACTTGAGCGTACAGGTGGCTTAGCGGTTGTTTGAGTATTGGCAGTACCATTTGCTGCGCTTTGGTTATCTGCATTTTGATTGATAGCGTCGTTGCCGAGCACCGCTTCATTGATAGCATCGTTACTTAATACAGCATCATTGATTGCTTCGTTAGACTCGCCTGCTTTAGCAACGGCCACCAACTCTTCGACACTACGGTTTTGCAGATTCGAGGTGTTATCTGTCGCCACCGCTGTATCATTGGGTGCAGCATGCAATGCAGGCACGCTGACGACACCTAACGTAAACAGTAATGCTGATAAGATTGCTTTTGAATTATTCATCTAATCTATACCACCTCAGATAACATCTTTACCAATTGATAGACTCTTAACTAATCATTGTCGAACCATTAGCTAAATGAACAGAGCTGCCTATGCTGCTCTGTCGTCACGTTCATTCTAAATTTTATTCAGCTGACTGTTCTGCAGAGTCGCCAAAATCAACACTTGGTGCGGTTGAAATCGCTTCTTCGTTTGCTACACTAAAGTTGGGCTTAGTATCCATCCCAAATACTTTTGCAGTGATGTTGGTTGGGAACTGACGTACCGTTGTATTGTATCCTTGCACTTCTTGGATATAACGGTTACGAGCCACAGCAATACGGTTTTCAGTACCTTCTAACTGTGCCTGCAAATCCTGAAAAAGTGCATCTGACTTTAGATCTGGATAACGCTCAGACACTGCCATCAAACGCGATAATGCCCCTGTCATCTGCTCTTGCGCTGCTGCATAACGCTCCATCGCTTCTGGATCATTAAGCACTTCTGGCGTCACCGTGATACCACCTGCACGTGAGCGAGCTTCTGCCACTTGGGTGAAGACCTCTTGCTCTTGCTCGGCATATTGCTGTACGACTTTGACTAGGTTTGGCACCAAATCAGAACGGCGCTGATACTGGTTAACCACTTCTGACCATGAAGCAGTGACCTGCTCATCTTGTGCTTGCAAGTTGTTGTAGCCACAGCCGCTTAGACCAACCGTAGAAGTTGTCAATAAAGCGGCTAGCAACATCGGCTTCATAATAGATTTACGCGTCATTGTTGATTCTCCTAATAATGATAAATAACAAATATCCAGTACCACGTTTTTAATATTTTTAAGTTTTCTTGGTATTCATACGGCAGTCATACGCTCTATATATTGTATATCTGCGCATCACTCTATCAGCATGATATCAAAAGAAGTTGTCCTAATGATGGCGTTATATACGGTTTTTTACAATTGACCGTTACCAAAACACAACCGCATAGCGTTAACGATAACGCGTTTTTATCATGATAGATATAGAGCAAAAATATAGCAGTCTGGCGCAATCAGACTAAATGTTATGAAAGTACAAACAATTATTTATATATAATCCAAATCTTGCTAATGTATCAGCCAAATAAAATACGAATATATCTACCGTCTATAAAGAAATTTCTAGTAATTAGTACAAAAATATGGCAAATTGCAGTTACGTAGCCGTACGGTTTGAATACATTTGGTAGTGGACTTATAGTTTGATTAGTATTAGCGAGTTGTTAATTTCTTAATAAAAACATCAATTAACTGTCAAATTATCGCTAAATACTGTCAATTCGCCATACCAGTCATGTAGTCATTCAAGACAGCTCATAGTAAGTTGAATGCCATCATGGTGATGGATATTTAATTATATAACCGCCTGTTTTATCCGCCGGTCAACTTATGACTCATCTGATGTATAACATGATTGATAGAAGACCGCAGTAGTTGAGGTTGTAGAATAATAGTAAACGCAGCTGATATTAATATTGTCAGTGATAAGCGCTATGCAAATAGTCCGTATTACTGACGAGATACGCGGGTAAATACAGACAACTACAGTCCATTCTTGGTGGCCAAGCACATGAGACTTAGACAACAAATAAGTCGATGCAGAGACTTTAACTGCTTAACTTAAATAAGTAAGTTAACCAGTTAGTTTACTCCTAGCAAACAGTGCCACCTTGAGACAGTACTAGGAACATAAATATGGAAGGTTTAGTTAACTTAGTAAATGGAATTATCTGGAGCCCAGCGCTGATTTATCTCTGCTTGGGTGCCGGTCTGTTCTATTCCATTATGACGCGCTTTGTACAAGTACGTCTATTCGGTGAGATGATCAAACTCCTATTCACTGGTAAATCTAGTGCACAGGGTATCTCATCATTTCAGGCACTTGCCGTCTCACTCGCCGGTCGTGTGGGTATGGGTAACATCGCTGGGGTAGCTGCTGCTATCGGCTTCGGTGGCCCAGGTGCCGTATTCTGGATGTGGGTCGTAGCCTTCCTAGGCGCATCTACAGCCTATGTCGAATCTACTCTTGCTCAGATTTACAAAGAAAAAGATGTGGTAACTGGCGAATATCGCGGTGGCCCAGCTTATTACTTTGAACGTGCCCTTGGTCAAAAGTGGTACGGTATTCTCTTCGCAATCGCTTCTATTCTGTCATGTGGTATGTTCTTACCTGGTGTACAGGCGAACGGTGTTATCAGTGCATTTGCACAGGTAATGGGCGAAGGTACGATCATGAACGTTGCAGGCCTAGAAGTTGGCTCTATGCGTTTGGTCGGCTTGGCTATCATCTTAGTCGTGCTAGGTATCATCATCTTCGGTGGTATTAAGCGTATTGCAACCTTTACTGAGTTTGCAGTACCTTTCATGGCATTAGGTTATATTGCCCTAGCGCTAATCATCATGTTCAGCAACTTTAGCTTGATTCCAGATGTATTTGGTATGATTGTTGGTGATGCATTCACTGCACAAGCAGGTTTTGGTGCTGCGATCGGTTGGGGTGTGAAACGTGGTATCTACTCTAACGAAGCTGGTCAGGGTACAGGTCCTCACGCTGCTGCTGCTGCTGAAGTTGAGCATCCATCACAGCAGGGTCTAGTTCAGGCATTCTCAGTATATGTTGATACATTACTAGTATGTTCTGCTACTGCATTCATGATCTTGTCTACTGGTATGTACAACATTCAAGGTACGCTACCAGATGGTCAGTTCATCGTACAAAACGTTGCTGCTACTACTGAAATCAATGCTCCTGCGTTCACGCAAATGGCAATGGAATCTGTATACGGTACGTTTGGTAATGCCTTTATCGCAATCGCTGTATTCTTCTTTGCCTTTACCACAATTCTGGCTTACTACTACATTGCTGAAGTAAACGTGGCTTACTTAACACGTTTCCTTGGTCGTAGTGCGAACAGAACTGGTCTATTCCTAGTGAAAATTCTTATCATGGCGATGGTTGCTTATGGTGGTTTAAACTCAGCTGGTTATATCTGGGCAATCGGTGATATCGGTGTTGGTCTTATGGCTTGGCTTAACATTGTTGGTATTCTTGTCATCTTCATCGTGGCTCGTCCAACACTTACTATGCTTAAAGACTATGAAGCTCAGCGCAAAGCTGGCGTAACTCGCTACAGTTTTGATCCTGCTAAATTCGGTATCAAAAACGCACCGTATTGGGAAGAGCGTCATCTAGCACAACAAAAAAGCATGAACGCTGATCCATTACGTAAAGATAAAGTGTAAGTCGATTTAATAGGATTGCTATTTAATCTTATTGAATAAATAAAAAGCCCGAGACTCTGTTCTCGGGCTTTTTTGTTTGGTTAACTTTATACACTGCTACAGAATAGCTTACCGAAAAAACATTGAAGCCCACGTTCATACGAGCTGATTTAATACCTTAAAATCACCCTTCTAACTTTTAAAATTAACTTGTATTTGACACAACATATAACTGTCATTTTGCATTTTGGCTGCCTTCTTTATAAAGCTTACTTCTTTACAGAGCGTGCTTTGGCACTTTACAACCTTATACTAATTAGGTAGCTCTACCGATATATTTAAACAATAGCGTATATCATCGCTTAAACTTCTGCGCCTTAACTTCCCTATTCTTGATTTCTGCGTTCTTAATTCACAGACATAAAAAAGCCTAGCACGATGGCTAGGCTTTCTTTAAATAACTTACAGATTATAAATCTACGCGTTAATAATAGCTTATTCAGGCATTAATACTGCATCGATAGTGTGGACCACACCATTGGTTGCCATGATATCTGTACCAGTGATATTTGCTGTGTTACCAGTAGCATCAGTAATCACGTTATCTTCACTGATAGTGATGGTTTTACCGTTCGCTGTTTCGATCTCAGTACCGTATGGGATATCAGCTGCTTTAACTTCCATTGCTAGTACATGGTAAGGAAGGACCGTTTTTAGCAAGTCTGTATTGGCCAATAACTCTTCTTTAGTCACGCCTAGTTTTTCTAGTACTGGAGCAAACGCATCATCAGTTGGGGCAAATACAGTATGCTTAGTTTCTTCCATTAGCATAGTATCAAGACCAGCAGCCTGTAGCGCAGCGGTTAAAATAGTTAGATTTTCGTTTTCTGCTGCGATTTCAGCGATAGTCTGAGTCGCTTCCATGTCCATTTCGGCCATTGGCTCTGCTTCAACAGCTTCTGTCTCAGCAACTGGCTCAACTGCCATCTCTTCAGTCGCTTCTGGTTCAGTTGGCTCTGCAACAGTCTCAGTGTCGTTACACGCTGCTAGTGACATGGCTGCGGTTACAACTGCGATAGATAACAAGTTCTTCTTTAACATAGGTAATTCCTTTTTGGATAAATAATTGATTAAGGGATTTATTTAAATTAATAACTTTCGATAAATATAATGGCGACCAATGATTGATAAATGTATCAATTACTTAGTCATACTATTTAGTCCGTTATATTGATAGTTCTCAGTCTAACTGTTTAATTTTCAAATGGTATTTACTTAGGTAGCAACACTGTATCAATCACGTATATAGCATTGTTTGCTTGTATATCAGTTATTGCGATATTTGAGACAAAATGATGGTGATTAACTACTTTTAGATGTCTGTTTTAAAATTTCAATATAAACAGAAACTTATATAGATAAAGCTCTAAAGTCTAAAACAGCCATTGTCTGATAATGAAATCATCACAAACAATGGCTGCTTAGTCTTATAATAAATACAGTTGGTATGCCTCAGTTAATACTTATTTAGGCAACAATACTCTATCGATTACATGGACAACACCATTGTTGGCAGCGATATCAGTCTTCACGATGTTTGTTGTGCGGCCGTTTTCATCCATCAATTTGCCTTCTTTAGTTACCATCAACGTGTCTTTGCTAGCAGTCATTACATTACCAGGCTTCACATCTTTGGCATACATAGCCATATCACCAGCCACTACGTGATAACCCAATACTTTTGTCAATAATGGCTTATTGGCAAATAACTGTGCTTTGGTCATACCTGTTTCTTGCAATGCTTGCATAAAGGCGGCATTGGTCGGTGCAAATACCGTATAGTGGGCGTTAGGATCAGACAACATATCGACTAGGCCTGCTGCTTGTACCGCTTCTACCAATACTGAGAAATCAGGATTGCTTTGCGCAATTTGTACAACATTTATCTTAGCCATGCTCTGACTGTGCATTGGTGCTTTCATATCACCCGTCTTTGCTGGCATCATATTATTACAAGCACTCAGACCTGCGATTGAGATAGCCAATGTACCGATGGTGGCAATTTTAGTAAGTTTCATAACATTTTCCTTAATGATTTGAATTTCTTTGATTGGTATTGTTTCAACTATGATATTACTGTCTTACAGATCATCCTGCCTGCTAATGCCATTTGCTCACTGTACTGCACTGCTAATACCGATACTTTTGATACCAGTTATTGCTAATAAATGAGCCTGTATTTATAAGTAGGACTTACTAAGACCTTGTATTTCTGAAATTAAATTAACATGTAAGCAATCTTTATCAACCTGCCTTTGCGCAATTTTTTGTGGTATGGATGTAAATTTTGTCTGACTTCTGAGCGTTTCCGTTGGCTTTCATTTGCAAAAGAAAAGCTTTATGTAAGCCCTTAGCGAAATGATATTCATTTGTGCCTATCTGCTTTATGAAATAGACTCTGATACCTTACTTTGTTACTTAGCTCTCCTCTTATTTATCTATTGCCAAAGAGGAATATGCAGTATCCCTATGTAGCAAACTTTTCATGCTAAAATAATGCAAATTTGCGGTCCTCTTCGTGAGACTCTGCACGCTACTGGTTTGTTATTCCTTCTTTTTTTAATAATTACGATATAAGCAGCACACCTATGATTCCAACGACGACCTCACCAACCGATTCTTATACCGATACCGCCTCTAGTTCCTCATCCACTAATGACTTTATATTAACGCCGCCTACTGTGCTTCCATTTAAAGAGCAGCAGCTAACCGCTCGTACCCGTATCACTGAACAGATGGCATCACGCATTTTGATGTTAGACGGTGCGATGGGTACGCAGATTCAGACCTATAAACTAGAAGAAGCGGATTATCGTGGTGAGCGTTTTGCTGATATCGACCAAGATGTACGCGGCAATAACGATCTGCTGGTACTGACTCAGCCGCACATGATTAAAGACATTCATCACGATCATCTGCTAGCGGGCGCTGATATCATCGAGACCAATACCTTTAACGGTACGCGTCTGTCGATGGCTGACTATGACATGCAGTATCTAGTGCCAGAACTAAATAGGACAGCGGCCAAGATTGCTCGAGCAGCGGCGGATGAATTTACCGCAAGAACGCCTGAGAAACCTCGTTTCGTTGCGGGCGTCGTGGGCCCGACGTCACGTACGTGCTCACTATCGCCTGATGTCAATGATCCTGCGTTTCGTAATATTACCTTTGATGAGTTGGTACTCAACTACCGTGAAGCGACCTTGTGCCTGATAGAAGGCGGCGTCGATATTATTTTGATTGAGACAATCTTTGATACGCTAAATGCCAAAGCCGCGATATTTGCGATCACTGGTGTATTCGATGATATTGGCTTTGAGTTACCAATCATGATTTCGGGTACGATTACTGATGCATCAGGTCGCACGCTATCGGGTCAAACAGCCGAGGCGTTTTATAACTCTATTCGCCATGCCAAGCCACTGTCTGTTGGCTTTAACTGTGCGCTAGGTGCTGATGCGCTGCGTCCCCATATTCAGACATTGTCAAACATCGCTGATACTTTTGTCTCTGCGCATCCAAACGCTGGTCTGCCCAATGAGTTTGGTGAGTATGACGAAACCGCTGAAGAAACCGCTGCCCTACTCGAAGGTTTTGCCAAAGCAGGTATCTTAAACATCGTCGGCGGCTGCTGTGGTACGACACCTGAGCATATCCGTCAAATCGCTAAAGTCGTGGCAAACTATCCACCACGTGTCATTCCTGAGATAGCCCCTGCCTGCCGCTTGTCTGGTCTAGAGCCATTTACCATCAACTCTGATAGCTTGTTTGTCAATGTCGGTGAGCGTACCAACGTTACAGGCTCTAAAAAATTCCTACGTTTGATTAAAACTGAAGCCTATACCGAAGCGCTTGATGTCGCTCGCGATCAGGTCGAAGGCGGCGCGCAAATCGTCGATATCAATATGGACGAAGGCATGCTCGACTCCAAGCAGGCGATGATTCATTTCGTCAACTTGGTTTCAGGTGAGCCAGATATCAGCCGTGTACCACTGATGATTGACTCGTCTAAATGGGACATTATCGAAGAAGGCCTAAAGCGTACGCAGGGTAAATCTGTCGTCAACTCTATCTCATTAAAAGAAGGTCACGCTGAGTTCGTTGAACGTGCCAAACTGTGTATGCGCTATGGTGCTGCCGTTATCGTCATGGCATTTGATGAAGATGGTCAGGCCGATACTTACGAGCGTAAAATTCAAATCTGTCAGCGCAGCTATGATGTGTTGGTTAACGAAGTCGGTTTCCCTTCTGAAGACATTATCTTTGATCCGAACATTTTTGCCGTTGCCACTGGTATCACTGAGCACAACAACTACGGTGCTGATTTCATCAACGCCACTAAGTGGATTACGGATAACTTGCCAAACGCGATGGTATCGGGTGGTGTGTCTAACGTCTCGTTTAGTTTCCGTGGCAACCCGATCCGTGAAGCCATCAACTCTGTTTTCTTATTTCATGCGATTACCAATGGCCTGACCATGGGTATCGTCAACCCAGCCATGCTTGAGCTGTACGATGATATTCCAAAAGAAGCTCGTGACGCTATCGAAGACGTCATGCTCAACCGCAACCAAGGTGAAACTGGTCAAGATGCGACTGAGCGTCTGATGACCGTCGCTGAAAACTACCAAGATGGCGGCAAGAAAAAAGACAGCACCGTCGATATGAGCTGGCGCGAAGGTACGGTAGAAGAACGTATCGCCCACGCACTGGTCAAAGGCGTGACGACCTTTATTGAAGCGGATACCAAAGAAGCATGGGAGAAGTATCCTAAACCGCTAGAAGTCATCGAAGGACCACTGATGGACGGTATGAATATCGTCGGTGATCTATTCGGTGCTGGTAAAATGTTCCTTCCGCAAGTCGTAAAATCTGCCCGCGTGATGAAGCAATCTGTCGCATGGCTAAACCCATATATCGAAGCGGAAAAAGTCGAAGGCGAAGTCAAAGGTAAAATCCTAATGGCAACCGTCAAAGGCGACGTGCATGATATCGGTAAAAACATCGTCGGCGTGGTGCTTGGCTGTAACGGCTATGATATCGTCGATTTGGGCGTCATGGTGCCATGTGAAAAAATCCTCGATACTGCCATCGCAGAAAAAGTCGATATCATCGGTCTGTCTGGTCTGATTACCCCAAGTCTCGATGAGATGGTCTATGTCGCCAAGCAAATGCAAGAGCGCGGCATGACACTACCATTGATGATCGGCGGTGCAACGACGTCTAAAGCACATACTGCCGTCAAGGTCGAGCCACAATATCAAAATGATGGCGTCATCTATGTATCAGACGCTTCACGCTCAGTCGGCGTGGTGACCAAATTGCTGTCGAAAGAGCACCGTCAAGCGCTCATCGATGAGACCCGTGAAGAATATGTGAAAGTGCGTGAGCGTCTGGCCAAGCGTCAACCAAAAGCTGCCAAAGTCACCTATGCTGAATCGGTCAAGATTGGCTTTCAGTATGATTGGGAAACCTATGTGCCACCAGTGCCAAATAAGCTAGGACAAGTGATATTGGATGACTATCCAATCGCGAATCTGCTACCTTATATTGACTGGACACCGTTCTTTATCTCTTGGGGTCTGACCGGTAAATACCCGAAAATATTGAAAGATGATGTGGTTGGTGAAGCAGCTCGTGATCTGTTTGAAAATGCAGAAGAGCTGCTACAAAAGATGATTGATGAGAAATCAATCGTAGCGAAAGGTGTCTTTAAACTGATGCCCGCTCGCCGTACTGGCGCAGATACTGTGACTGTGTATGACGATGCGCCTGCTGATGGCGGCAGCCCAACCTATCAGTTCGAACACTTACGTCAGCAAAGCGACAAAGTTAGTGGCAAGCCAAACTTTAGCTTGGCGGACTTTATCTCACCATCAGAAACGCATACCGATCACTTAGGCGGCTTTACTGTCTCTATCGTCGGTACAGAAGCACTGGCTGAGCAATACAAAGCAGCAGGTGATGACTATAATGCCATCATGGTACAGGCGCTGTCTGACCGTTTAGCCGAAGCATTCGCCGAACATCTACATGAGCTCATCCGTAAAGAGTACTGGGGCTATCAGCCGACCGAGTCACTCACCAATGATGAGATGATTAAAGAGAAATACGTGGGTATCCGCCCTGCACCTGGCTACCCTGCCTGTCCTGAGCATACCGAAAAAGGCAAATTGTTTGACTGGCTCGGTACAGTAGAGGCGATCGGTACGACCTTGACCGAAAGCTATGCGATGTGGCCTGCGTCATCTGTCAGCGGATTCTATTACTCACATCCTGATAGTGAGTATTTCAATGTCGGTAAAATCAGCCGTGACCAGTTAGAGAGTTATGCTGAGCGTAAAGGCTGGGATATGAAGACTGCTGAGAAGTGGTTAAATCCGAATTTATAGTGGATTAGCTAATGCAATTATAGAAACCTGATAGTTATTTTTGGCTTACTTATTTAATATAAGTAAGCCATTTTTTATAGAGTTATAATTTACTTTATATAAGTAATTTTATGGTTATGATGTGATTTTGGAGTAAATTTTAAACTATGTGTATAGAGTTTTACGAGCCTGATTATGATTTAAAATTACTTTCAAACGAGCTTTTAACTATCTAGAGTGTTGAGTATAAACTTTTGGTCAGCCAATCCATTAAACATCTTATAAAAAATAAGAATTAGTCTCTAGAGATCAAAGCAGTTGTGGGCAGCTAATTGATATCGATTTGGCCAGTATGATGATAACCATTACAAAAATCGTAATCTTGCCCATCTTACTGGGTGTTATCTTTCATAAATTTTTGAGTAAAAAGATCGAGTTCGTCACTGAGATATTACCAATGGTGTCATTATTGGTATCGGATATTTCCATCATTATAGCGACAGTAGTTGCCATGTCTAAAGCAACTATTTTAGATAGCGTTACTATCGTGTTCAAAGTTATCTTCTGTTGATGTAGTGTATATAAGTATCACCGCTATGCTGTGTACCCATTATAAAAAGGGTGAAACGAGGAGCAATGATAATCAAGACAAGCATTGATATAATAAATAAAAAATCGTACATTTTAAAATAAATCACGATACCCGTAAATATAGTGACAAAAAAAACTGTCAGTATATTTGCATAATGAATGGTTTCTTTTCGATGTAACCAAGCGCCTTTATCTATCTTTTCAAAATTATCTGATAATACGGACTCTATCATTACACCAACACTATACAATATATATATGTTCTCAGTAAAATTGGTTGACTGATACAAAAAAAAATTAGAACCATCTTTCATTTTTATAATAATCTTTAAAACTTCGACTTTGGATCTGTAATTATTAATTCTGTAACATCTGAATTTTTTTATGTTCGGCACTGATATATACTGTATTTTATTGTCTATCCTTAACTCAATTCTATCCCCTTTCAATTTAATATTGCCTTGTTGTAACCATTTGACACCTCTAAAAATCACACTCGGATTTATCAATAAAACAGCTGATAATATAGCAGTAATAAACATAGCAATTACTATAAATATGTCATATTCCTTAATAACGTGCATGAGATAGCCCGCAATAGGTATACTGAAGAATATAAGAAAAATGGCTATTATCTGAGTAAACCTAAGTAGTCCTAATCGAACACAAGTAAAGTCTTGCTGTACTGCCCAATCGTTTTCAAACTGTTGACTATGGGAAGCTCTATTAAAGAGCTGCATTTTACTTTCAATGCTTTTTTTGCCATATCTTGTTGGTTTTTTTACAGCTCGTTTTTGGCTTTTATTGCGCTTAATTATATTTTTTTCATTAATTTTTTTATACTTTAAAACATATTTTTCGCTATTTTAGCATTAAAACTAATATCCACCCTACTTTATTCAGTTAAATCAATACAATTGCGCCGACACCCATCCGAACAATAAATCACCTGCTCCCACTTCTTACGTCATGTAAGAGAACGCTGGCAAACGAAATAGGGTTTTTGTTTTATTCCATCAACTTGAACTAACATCATAGTTAATAAACAAATCAGATATCAAGGGATAAAGAATGCCAGCATCTCAAACTTTATTTAATCGAACTAAAAAAGAGTATCTACTATTTGCTCATTTACCCTTTAGCAAGCCCAATGAAATTTATGCTAGCGATGTGGCATGCTTAATAGTCACATGGTATATGTTAAAAAATAGCGGTGACGACATTTTATTTTTACCAGAATATGACAGTTATGAATCTGCGCTAGAGCCTTTCAGGCATAATATCAACGAATATGTTGAAGTTACTGACCATATAGTTGATACATTGATTCAAAGCAAATTAATTATAGATAATGGTCATTTATGGACTGACGAAGATGATGCCACTATTTATGAGCGAAATTTGATTAAAAACCCTAATTTATAAATCAATCTTTACCCTTCCCCCGCCGACACCGCTCAGAACAATAAATCACCTGCTCCCAATCCTTCTCCCATTTCTTACGCCACGTAAACGGGCGCTGGCAGACAGGACAGGTTTTTTGCGGTAGATTTACCTTTTTATGTGCCATCATCTGCTCCTTTGTGCCGTATATCTAATATCTATGGTTAATTGTTACTGCCTACTTATCTTCTTTTTGATGATCCAGCCCTTCATATTTTTTCACCCGTCGGCATTGGTCTGAGCAATAGACCATGCTCTCCCAGTTTTTATCCAGCTTTTTAGTCCAACTAAACTCGCGCTCGCAGACAGGGCAGAGTTTTTTGCGAACGTTCTTCTTTTTGTGCGCCATAATTTTCTCATTGGTTTGATATAGTCGATTCACTACCATCAGATACGGTGTCAGTCTTGCTTAACCTACTGTTTGTAGCAATTTTACTCACTGTCATTGTATCCAAAGTAGCTGTTGCCGACTATATTACCATTGTCTCTTCATCATAAGCCCTATTTATAGTGCTATTCATAAGTGCTAATCATCAGCATTGCTCATAAGCGTTAATAATCAATCATTAGTTGTTAATCGTCAGCTATTAATCAGTAGTGATTAATCATAATCGTCAAATATTTTATTTAGCCTGTTGAGACTATTGACGATTAACTTGCCAGATTGATCTGTACTGGTATCAATCGCTAGCTTCTCATCCATCCGCATCGTCAATGGCTCTAACGCTTGCTTGAGGGCAGTTGCCATCAATGCAGTCTGCTGATGAATATCAGGGATATCACTATCTGCCGCTTGATTCTCATCACTCTTAGCTAGGCTCTCAGTGAAACTATTGGACAAGCTATCCGCCATTTTTTGCGCCAGTTGTTCAACGGCATCGACTAGCTGCACCATCAGTGCTTTTTGCACGTCTTGGTTTTGCTTGAGATACTCGCCTTCTGCCTTTCCAGCATTGTGGTCATGCTTATATATTTGTAGCAATTGACTCACGCTTTTCTCAAAGCCATTATCGATACTGTCGCTGACGACTTTGGCATTGTTAACGACGCTATCGGCGAGGATTTTCTGTGCTTCTAATTGAGCGTTTAGCTGGGCATCGAGTTGCGCTTGCTGACCTGCCTCTCGTAAGCGAGCGATTTGCTCTGGATCGTTTTTCGTTAAGTATGTCTCAAACTGGCTACTGATGGCATTGAAGCCACTGGCCAAATCGACCAACTGGGCAACGATACGCGCGCCCGTATCGCCGTCTTCTCCGCCCATGGCTTTGTTACGTAAGAAGTCAGCTTTGATTTGCGCCCAACGCTCTGTTTCTGCGTCAGTTAAGACACCACGCATCTCGCCAAGCTTGAGCAAGTTGCTCTCTGCGCCTTGGGTCAATAGCTGTGACTCGCCCAGATAATGATCATCTATCAGCTGGTTCAGCTCGCTCTCATTCATGACCGCCGATAGTTTTTCGGTCATCTTGTTCATATTACGATAACTGCCCTGTAGCTTAAATATCGGCTCAACACGATACTTATCATCTTGCGAGGCGGAGGCAATATAGGCTTGATTGACGTCCAAAATGACTTCTTGCACCCTAAACATATGGCGCAAGATGGCGATAATTTCGTTAACTTCTGAAGTGCTATACGGATACGTCAGATCACTGCTTTGTGCTTGAGCAAGATTCGCATTATCCGTTTTCGCCATTTTAATCAAACGATGGACATCGCTTAAGTCACGGTTGGCCATTGGTGCGAGGACGGTATTAGAGGTCAGCGAGTTTTCGATATAACTGAGGGCAAACACCTCTTCCATACCGCTCATGATATCGCCTAAGTTGTAGATATCGGCACGGTTGGCAAGCATGTCTGGCACTTTAAAGGCCTCGCCGCTCTCAGTATATGGGTTACCTGCCATGACCACGCAGAACTTTTTGCCACGCATATCATAGGTCTTGGTTTTGCCTTGCCAGACACCATCGATACGGCGTGTGCCATCGCCCAATGAGATAAACTTCTGCAAAAATTCTGCATGGGTATGCTGAATATCATCGAGATACAGCATGACGTTATTGCCCATCTCAAAGGCTAAGTTGATTTTATTCAGCTCTTCTCGCGCAGTGGCATTGGGTGCTTTTTCGGGATCTAAAGACGTCACATCATGACCAAGTGACGGACAGTTAATCTTCATAAAGATAAGGCCAAGACGATTTGCCACGTATTCCATTAAAGTCGTTTTACCATACCCTGGTGGCGATATCATCATGAGAATACCCATCAAATCAGTACGCTTATCCTCGCCGACCGTGCCCATCTGTTTGGCAAGATTGTCACCGATAAGTGGCAGATAGCTCTCGTTAATCAGACGGTTACGCACGAATGAAGACAGTGGACGCGGCATAAATTCGTCCAGTCGCAACGTCTCTTTTGAGTCATGCAATATCTCTGAGCGCATGGCCAAATAACGTCTGTAGGCAGGGATGACTTGCGTATCATGATGATGCAAACGATTTAAGAAATCATCAACCGCAAAGGTTAAGGTCTGCTGATGAATACGTATATGCTCACCCAGCAGGTTATTAACCTGACTCTCAAGCGATACCTTACCCGTGCTACGCTCAAAGCTTTGTACTTGATTGAGCGGATTATTAATACTGGTCAATGATGTAGTCGATGAGGTGATTGAGGAAAATGACAAGGCCGATGGTTTGCTACTTGCGCCTTGGTTACCTAGTCCGTTACTGCTTAAACCTTGATTACCCAACCCTTTGTTACCTAGCCATTTATTAAAGCTAGCACCTGAATCAATGAGTCGTTGCACCAAGGCTTCACGCTGAGCATCATTTAACTGGGTAAGTAAAACAGCAATCGCTTCCGGCACATAATGACGGCCACTCTCTAGCTGTTGCTGGCGTAGCGCTTCTTTTTCTTTACTCTCAGCAAGCTGTGCTTCACTGAGTGTCTCGCCTGCATCATCCGTACCATCAGCTGACTCATTACCACCATAGGTTTTATCAAGTAGTGCATGAAACCATGTGGATAATAGCTCATAGGCTGACTTAGGCTGAAAACCCAGCTTGCCGACTGAAGACTGTAGTTGGTCAAAATTGGCGGTATTTTGCGTGCTACCTGAGGCACTATTTAGCGTTTGGCTTAGCTGCTCACACAACTGCTGCGCTTGTTGGCTGGTTTGCCAGTTTATTGTGTTAGATGCGCTTGCACTTGATTCCGCCGACTGCCCCATGACGCTCACCAAATATTCACAAGCAAGCTGAACGTAGCTTGATTTGAAAATGTTGGCGTTATGAACATCACTGGTATTTGAATCTGACTCTGGTTTTGATGTTGACTGCTTGCCGGCGCCATTATTAATGCCAGTACCGTTATCAGCGCTAAGACTGTCATCATTATGAGCCATAACAAAGTGACGCATCACTTGGCTCATGTCTTCGACCAATAGAGACTTCGCAGTATCGCTGCCCAATGCACGGCGCAGTTGCTCGGCGGTAGCGGCTCTATCCGTCCAGTTATTTGCGCGTGTCAGCACGGACTCATTTAACCAAGCGTCATAACCAAATTGACGTAAACTATCTAAACCAAGCGCTTGTACGATGTTTAGCTGCCAATAAAATAATTGTGCCAATGCTCGTACTTGCGGTGTATAAATCAGTAGCCCTGCCTCACGCAACGTTGGCAATATTTGCATCAATAATAGCGTGGCATCATGGTCATGAATGCCTTTGTCATAGCCAAGCTGATAGCGAGGGGTGGCGTAAGCTTTGACCAGTTTAGACAATGGACTGTCATTATCAATGTCGCCATTAACATCTAGGGTAATGACAGTCGCATCATATGCTTGATATAAACGGGCTTCGGTTAGTCCATCTTGGCTGTTTTTGGCACTTTCGATAATGCTATAGGCTAAGTACTCGGCGCGATACACCTTGTCAGACTCGGAGGCGATATTCATGTCCCAATACGGGCGCAAGGCGTTTAACTCAGTGTTATTAAGCACTTCATAATAGTCGGTACCCGTTAGATGCAAATTCAGCACACGCTTGCCATCTGACTGCTGACGACTCAATAAGGTCAAATCTAATGGCTGAGTATTAACCGAAAAACGATGCTTACCCAGTTTGATGATTTGGCCACCATCTTCAAACAAGTCCGACTTGTCTTTTAAACTCTTATAGCTCTCGATTTGGATGGCTTTTAGACGCGCATCGATGTCATCTGCTTTGACACTAAAGCCCATTGCTTGTAGCTCTTTTGCGATGTTGCGGACTTTTTGCACCAGACCATCAGCCGCAAAATACGTATTTAACGCTTCTTCTTCTGTAAATCCCGTGACGCCAGTGCTTTGTGTACGTTTTTTAATACTCTCAAGCATCCGCAGCGCGCCATCACCTAAGTTTTGTGCTTTACGATTGCGAGCATCAAGCAATTGCTGCTTATGGTTTTCAAAGGTTTCGTAAATTTCTTCACGTTTACTAATAATATCAGCTAAAAACTGATCGCCACTATTGGTCTCTGGATCAGCGAACTGACTCTCTAACTCTTCCAGCTGTACCAGCAATTTTGCCATTTGCTCGTCTGATTTCTCAGGCGTATTGGCAATGGATAACGCATTGGCAATAGATTGACCAAACAGCTTAAACTGTGCACCAAATTGTGCAACGGCCTCCGCTGAGCCTAGATTTTTGCGCTTATGATTGAGCTTTGCTTTGCTCTGATTGAGGCTAGCATAAATGGTCGATATGTCATCGATGATTTGCGTACGTACCGTGGCATCGGCTACATCTAGCGTCCCTAGCAACTCAGTTAATAAATCTAACCCTTGCGCTGTTTCATCAATTTTTTCCAGTACGGGTTTTAGCTCGGCATTGGTTTCTGCGGTGTTTAAGCGCTCACTGACATCAACCAATATGCCTTCGTAGCTTGATAGCGCCTCTTCACCACTTAAAAACAGCACCGTTTTTTCAGCAAGCTCGCTCTCTGCTTCCTCTAATTGCTTTTGCAATGCTTGTAACTTATCAGCATCTAGATAACGCAAATCCTCCAAGCTGACCAAACGGCCTTTTTGTCGTCTTAACGCTGACAACTGATCGACATAATCACTGGCAGACTCAAAACTAGTAACGCGTATCTGCCGCAAAATCTCACTTTGCTGCGTATCAGCATTGGCTAGCGCAGTTTGGGTTTGCTTTTGGATACTTTGTACTTTGGCGAACTCATCGATGACAAGCTCAGCCGTGGCCGTCACTTCCTTGATACTACTGGCGACTTCGCTCAGCTCAGGCTCAGACAGCCAATAATAGCTGTCAAAGAGACGACTGGTATTGTCAGCCAACTCTTCATAGAGCTTTTGAGAGACACTTTGATTATCAATCAGGCGAGTAATGCTATACAGGTCTGAGATACCACGTACCAGCTCTTTATTGCCGATTTTGCCATAGAAGCTCGTGCTTTCTGGCAGCTCACTCACATACTCGTGTGAGGCATAAGGGGTATGCCATATCTGCATCGGGTGAATACGAGATGGCTCACTTTGATCGCTAAACAGCACCAAACGGCCATTCTCAGCCAAAGCCATACCGTTGCAATAGATAGGGTTTGCTAATTGCTTTTTGATCAAATTATAAGGAAACAACCCCGTGACGCCCAAGTCTCTGTCATAAAATAAAAATAGAACATCTTCACCATTTGGCGATATGATTTTACGTTTGAATTTTAAGTCTTTGGCGTCCACATTATTGGCATCAAACAGCTTATATTCGCCCGTTTGCAGATAGTAGCCACCCGGAAATATGATGCCGTGGTCTTCTGGCAGCTGCACACACGATTGTCCAATCGCATCCAAACGTAATACCGCTTCGGTCAAGGTGTTATAAACAAAATAACGGTAGTCCTCTTCACGATAGGGCAATATTTTGAGCAGTATTAAACTGCCAACTTTGGCATAAGCAATCTCGGCATCGGTCAACGACTGAGTACGATCTTCGACAGGCTCACTATAGATACCCTGCCCTGACTGCGTATTATCCTCAATCTTGATGGTCAGATCTCCACCGACCGTCTCTACAAATATCGTATCCAAGATATTCATATGCGGATATTTGCCGTTGATCATCTGATCGCGTGTGGTTTCTATCCAGTCAAAATCATAGGCAGGCGGCAGTTCAATGTCACGCTCGCCGCGATTGTCGACGTAAGCGACTTGAGCAGACTCTGGTGTGCCTTGGCTAAAATCTAGCGCGAAACGGAACACTCGAATATCAGTGATGCGCTCTCCAATCTGAAACGCCAATAGCAATTTGCTGTCTTTCACCGTTATTTGAATTAAGCGCGTTTGCTTATAATATCGGTACAGCTCATTGAAGTCTTGGACAAAGGCATCTTGACCCAAAAAAGTGCCTGTTAAATCGACCTCTTCAAGTTGGTACTCTTCTTCACTCTCGACTGGCTCAATCAAACGATATAGCGACAATACATCCTTAACATTGCTCGCACGTTTGAGTCCCATAAAAACGTTGTAGCCAAATAGCAAATAATCGCCGACCTGCACCATATCCTGCGCCACACAGTTATGTTCGGTACGGATACGCGTACGGGCGATGACTTGCATTTGAGTACTGCCGAACTCTTCAAGGCGTGCAGTATTTAGCGTGGCCGTCTGTTGCTCTAAACGAGCACCTTGTTCTGTCAAACGTTTTTTGATGAGCTCATAAGCATTGCCCGAGGCAACCGCCTGATCAGTTTGGCTTGCTTGACTAGCATTAGGGTTGTCATTGCTATCTGGAGTGGTTAGGTTTTGCGTGTCCGCCATCGTTGCTCGTCCGTTTCTGTTTTTACATAATATAGTCAATCCTTTATAAAAGAGCTACAGCGTTAACCTCGCTTGAAGTATTACATATACATCTGCACTCGGTTTCCTTGTATCTCTTTTAAACTGAATCCACTATAAGAGAATTTTGGGCAATAAAGAATCATTGAAAGTAAAGAAGCACTTGGCTAATCTAAAAAAACAAGTGGTCACTGCTATTTTTTTAGATTAGCCAACTCATCATAATTCGTCGTTCTGAATCACCTTGAGTTAGCCAAAAAAATCTGCCGCCTACACGACAGATTTTGTATTTCAGAGAATATTACTTATTCATACTGTTAGATAAAAACTTACTCACTAATACTTGCCCATTAAGACTAGGCCTTTAGACCCTATTAATAAGTCGTTTTATCATCATTTTGCTTGGTTGCTTTCATGGCTTGACTGGCCATTACGCCATTGATAATACCACTCAACGTATCTGACTTGCCCGCTAGGCCATCGATGGCTTTGCCGATAGATAGTGACTTAGCAAAGTTATCAAAGAAATGCGCTTCGCCGCCAACAATATCGATTTTGGCTTTTTGTAGTGCTACTGCCAATACTTCAGCATTTTCTTTGGCTATCTCTTTACCTGCGTCGATCGATGCCAGTGCTTCTTGCAAGGCTGTCTCAAGACTCATGCGGAACTCTTCGTGCTCACGTGCTTCTTTATTCATGCTACCCATTGCATTGAATTTCTCGACCAGACCATCTGCTTCGGCTTGGAAATGTGCGCGAGTGACTTCGGCTTTTGCCAGTCCAACTTCGCGTTCTGCTTTGGCATTAGACTCACCGCGAGCTGCGATGATTTCAGCATCTGCCATACCTTTTTCACGTTCAGCCTTGGCAGTAGATTGACCACGAGCAGCAATAATCTCTGCATCGACCATACCGATGTCACGCTCAGCTTTTGCCTTAGATTCACCGCGAGCCGCGATAACCTCAGCATCTGCCATACCTTTTTCACGCTCTGACTGAGCTTCAGCTTGTCCAGTCGCTTTAATAATATTGGCTCTAGCAATGCCTTCTTTTTCCATAGAGACCGACTTGGCTTCTTGAATAGCAGCTTCAGCAAAGCCATGTGCAGACTCTTCGGCTTTAATACCTTCAGCCATTCTGATTTTGGCTTCTGACTCTTTGGCAGAGGCTTCAAGGTTAGCCGTAGCAAGCGTAGTGATTTCAACGGCTTTATGCTTGGCTGACAGCTCTTCGGCTTCGGCTTTTTTCACCTGACGTACTTTGATTTCTTCAGCATCCGCTTCTGCTGCTAGCACGCGTGTTTGCTTAGAGCGCTCAGCCTCACTAACTTCGCGAACTTCTTTGATACGCTCTTCTTCTTGCGCCACTGTTTTGTCGACCGCAATACGCTCGCGGATAACATTGGCGATTTCTTTTTTCTCAAGTTCAATCGCACGTTCAGCCTCGATGCGTTGCAAGTCAACTTCACGCTCACGAGAGACGATTTCTAAGTCACGGGCACGCGTAACCTTCTCTTCTTCGATGACAACTGCACGCAGACGATTTTGACCTGCTACTTCAATTTCACGTTGCTGATTCTCTCGCTGAATCGCTAAGTCCTGCTCAACCATGATGACGGCTGTTTCTGACTTCTTACGCTCTTCTTCTTCAATCTTACGAGTTTCAGCCGTTTCACGGGCAATCACTGACGATATTTCACGTTTTTGCTTAGCTTCAGCATCGGCTTGTTGACGCTCAAGCTCTAGCATCGCCTCTCTGGTTTCAACGTTCTTTTTCTTAACCGCTAGCTCTTCATCACGCTCAAGCTCATTGGTAATAACGTTTTGAAAAGCCGTTAGTTGAGTAATCTTTTTGATACCTTCAGCATCTAGGATATTACTTGAGTCCAACGACACTTTCGGTGTTTGCTCTAGATAATCGATTGCGACATCTTCTAAGACATAGCCGTTTAGATCGTTACCGATTTCTTGAACGATACTGTCACGAAACTCGCTGCGGTTTTCAAACAATTTAACGAAATCTATTTGCTTACCAACTGTTTTTAGCGCTTCTGAAAACTTGGCATTAAACAGCTCATTAACAGCGACTTTATCTGAAGCTCTCTCAACCCCAACCGATTTGGCAACTTTTAATACATCTTCTTCGGTTTCATTGACACGTAGATAAAATGCAACTGTGATATCAGCACGCATGTTATCGGCGCAAATCAGTCCTTCTTTACCGCGTCTATCAACTTCTAACGTGATGAGCGAGATTCTCATCAGCTCTTTTTTATTAATAACTGGCCAAACAAAGCCACCATCAAAACGTACGGCTATTTTGCTCACACCGTTGATAATTAGTGCTTTGCCCTGCTCAACCTTGAAGTAAAAGGCTTTGAGCATCAACAGTGCTGCCATAATGAAAACAAACGCCAGCACCACAACCACGCCGACGATAATGAGTATGTCCATGTTTATTCCTTTAATTGAAACATTCTATAGTCAGTTCTATATCCTTCAGATGTTCGGTCCGGCTTGCTCAACTACTCTATGTAGCAGTCTCACTTGCCTTTCTCATACCTGAACTAGTTGAACCAACAATAACTAAATTTAAAACCGTTCGTATGATGTAAAAAATAGAAGTTTTTTAGCTCAGTGGCTGTTTATTATTTATCAAGGCTTATCTTATTTTCGAGTTTACTCTATGCTAAAAGCGATGATAGAAAGTCGTATCGACTAAACGATTTATAATTATTTATCTTCAACAGGAGCGACTTGATAGGTATTTGTTTCTTCTAAATACGCGACCAACATCACTCTATCGCCCTTTTTCAGTAAGCTAGTACTGTTGTCTGAACGAACCTTGAGTATCAAACCTGCACCGCCATCATTCAATTCTGCCTCACCGTGCTTGTCCGTCACACTAAGTGTGCGCACAATCGCGATTTTGCCTACATTATTAGCAGAATTACGTTTGGGGATTCTGGCAATGTTTTTGCGGATGGGTGAAATGATCATGCCTGTCAGCCACATAGAAACGACCAATACGAATATTAGTGCCCCTGTGCCAAATACGTAATACAGAACACCAGAGTCAAAATTTTGATGTAAGAAACTGGTATACAAATAGCTCAATAACCAACCGATTAAACTAACTAAGCTCAATATAATGACTAGAGGCACACCGTAGAGACCAAACTTCAACATGAGGCCTGTAAAAAAACCGGTCGATGATAAATCAGAGACAGCAGCATCACTACCTGTCTCTCCAATATCCACGCTGTCCATATCTGCCATGCCGAGTAAAGATACTACCCAATATAGAGTAACGAACATCACAAGACCGGTGAAAACAATCGTTGGATATAAACTTATTTTGGTGATGAACACGAAAAAAGCCTCTTGCATTACGCGGGTTCTCCCTTTATGAACCTAATCTTCTATTTGTAATAACCTACTACAAAAGCTGAGGCTCTTCACTTAATATTTATAAACTTATGTTGTTTTACAAACAAGTTTATATACATATCATGGCATAAGACATACTTCTCTAACGACCCCATATCGGTGAGCGCACGACTCCACCATTTTGGCCGCTAATGGCATAGCTGATATTGCCTGACAGCGAATGGATAACTAGACTACCACCATTTTGGCTTGCTGCTTGCCCGCCCACATTCAAGTGGCGAATTGGATAGATGGCATAATTGCCAGAGGGAGATAGACGTGCGGGCTCATCAAGCCCTGTTTCTGCCAAGTTGACCACCTGTCCAGTCGTCAAGGTCATGACAGCCGCCTTGCGACCATTTAGATAAGCCATACGCTGACCATCTAAGCTAAGTTGAGGACTGGCCACATACCCATTTGTTGATACAGGTGTCGCATTACCCGTAGCGAAGTCATAACGATAAATTCGTGGTCGTCCAGCACGGACTTTATCACTGGTATAGACAAAGCTCTTGCCGTCAGCAGCGTAACTTGGCTGTACCTCTGTACTCGGCAGAGTCGTTAACTGCTGAGTATTGCCATCACTCAGACGCATCTTATAGATATCAGCATTACCACCAACAGTAGAGCTATAAAGCAAATCTTGACCATCGGGTGAAAATGACGCTGACATATTGCTGCCTTCAGCATTTACCACTAGGTTGCGCGTATTGCTACTACGATCATAAATATAAATTTTGGGATGCTCACGCGGGGCTTGTTTGCTATAGGCAAGCAGCTGTCCGTCTGTCGACCATGCTGGCGCATAGATATAGCCGTTAAGCTGATCGATGAGCTGACGATCGCTACCGTCAGGACGAATACTATAGAGTGTCGATACTTTCGCCGTACCTACGCCCTGCTCTTCTATATAGGCAATATATCCTTGGCGATCAATCACTGGCATACGTGCAGTCAGCGGACTGGTCTCAACTGTACTGATTGGCTTTTTTACTGAGGTATTAGGTAATGTCTGGCAACCGGTAAGCACAGCAAATACGCCGATGGCAATAGGTGCTTTTATCATTAGTCTATCTATGTTTGATTTAGATAGACTCCCTTTACATATGGTTGTTTTATTTATGGCAGTTTTCAGCATAGCGTCATATCCAACAGAGCTTGATGATAAAAGTCTTATAAATATTTAAAAAGGTAATCGTTATCGACATAAATTCAGAGCCATCACCATCAATTTAAAAAATCAAAGATATTACAGAAACATTACTCTAGTGTAACCTAAACTGGACTAAATTTTGGATAAAAAAATGCCCCACTTGATAGCGAGGCATTTTGCGTTTCAAAAAGAGCGACTTCACATGAGTAACTTCAAACGAGCAACTCTAATTGCTTAAGTTCACGAACCAGTCAAACTGTTTACTCAATCATTAAGCTACTTCGCAACGGCCTTAAAATAAGCGACTTGATCATCATTTTTAATGGTCAAGATAGGCACATTGTTGGCATTCTTACTAAGGCTATACTTACCTTGTACAGTGGCTAGTGTGGCAGTATCAAAGCTGGCTTGCGGTTCAGGACATGCCATCATAGTACTGATGCCGTTTTTAATCTCTACTTCACCGTTTATGACCCTATATCCAGCACCCATGTTGTTGCAGGTATTCATAAATGCCACGTAATCTCTACCGTTATCATTCATAAAATTCAATGTTAACGGCTTGGCTGGGTCAAAAAATAGCTGCGTTACTTTATCACCATTGCTACGTTTGGCATCAACAAGCTGCCAGTTGTGTGCTTGCAGGACATCTGCAGTGATTGGTTGGTTAACTGGCGCAGGCAAATTCGTCGTCTGGCAACCCGCAGCAAGTGTACCAACTGCCAATGTCGCGGCCATCATTACTTTAGTCATGTTCTTCATATCAATTCCTCGCTTTATTGCATCCGATACTTTTACTAGACATCCTATCTGCTTGAGCCATTAGCTCTAATAAACATAGTAAAAGCTCAGACTTATTATGATTCATTTATTGTTTTATTTAATGCTCTAAACAATGGCAATATTGTGCATGACTCATAGGGAGGTGTCATCATAAACTGGGTAGTTATTCGGAATGCATTTTGTACTACTTTGCAAATATCTGACTACTTGCTCTTGCCAGTACCTAAATGAGCTGCTAACTATAATCTTGCTTACTTTATCTATCCGTATCAACGATGGTTGTTGACGATAGCTAGTGACGATAACTATTGACGGTAATTAGGGATTATTGACAGCTTGCTGTCGTTGCAATGCCGCATAACCATCCAAACGCTTACGCTCAGTGTCACTAAATAGTTGCTGTTCAAGCTGATCTATCTGAATTTGCGCTTGGGCTGCATCGACACCTTGGCTTAATAAACGATTTTTTTGAGTTTCATACTGGGTGAAGCGTTGGTCAAAATTGGCGTCTTCTTGATCTATTTGTGCCAGTCTTTCTGCTGCTGGTGCGCCTACTAGCTCTCGGCGCATATTATATAACTCCTCGGGCGTTGCACCGCGAGCTTTCATCTGTTCAGTGCGAGTCATCAACTCGCTAATATTGGCTTGTTGCATAATATTGCTTTTAGTAGCATTCTCTGGCAATCGACTGATATAGTCCTGACGGGCAGCTTGTTTCTGTGCATCAGACATCTGCTTATTTTGGTCAATTCTTACCATCTCTATACTATAGTTATCGTAGTCATCCTCTGCACCAAAAAATGCTGTAATGGTTGACTTGTCAAAATACTGCTGACGTAGATTAGCGATATCTTGTTTTTGTTGGGCAACTGCATTCAAGTCCAGCTCACCACTTTTGGTCGCCTGTAATTGCAGATTACCATAGCGCTTTTCTATCTCAGGAAGTGCTTTAAGGTAAGCAACATATTGATTAAAAATAGTGACCGCTTGGCTAGCGGCAGGCTCTGGTGTGTGATGGCGAATATAACTCTCCACACGGGCAAATATAGTCGCTTCTTCTTCCTCACCTAGGGCAGATAAAAAATAATCAAACAAACGTCGCAGACCTTCAGTGACGACCAATTGTTTATTTTCATCAATGATGATTTCACCATCAATGTGGGTGCCCTTTAATGAGCGTGGTAAATTTTCTAATCCTGTGACAAATTGAGACTGGCTGGGTGGCGTTGTCGCTTTCACGACTTGTCCCGCAGCCAACTCAGTTATCACTGACTCGTTAGTCTCATTATCAGAGACGGAGGATTTGATTGAAGCTGAATTTACATCGTTACTAGGCTTGAACCACAAAATAACCGCCGCTGTGGCGATGATAACCACGGCGATGATAGCAATTGTTGCATAGGCTGGACGGCGGTTATTTGACATAAACGATATTTCTCAGTCAATGAGCATTATTATTTTACAGTTCAGCTTATAGGTTGGCGTTTTTCAGACGGTTTACTTGAGTACGATAGATAGATTTTGGCTCAGACTCTCCCCATGCCGTCAGACCCAAGACTTGATCGGCGGAATCCAAATGGTTCATTCTATAATTATCACGAATCACATAGCCAAGACGACTTGAGCAAGCAGATACCAATCCATCATTAGACTCACCTGCAAACGGTACGCCCGTTGCGGCCAATAGATAATCGCTAGGGTCAAGTGCGCTCGTTATCTGCCCAACGCCGCTAAATGAATAATACTTGATGCCATTGACCGCAGTACTAGTCGGTTGACCACAATAGTTTTTTGGCATTGCTGCAGGAAATTTGGCATTGAACTTAGCAGCACCATCGGTAGATAGAGCCACGAGCGCTTGCCAGCCATCTTGTTGTTGAATTTGATTGAAACTGATACCTGACCCAATATCTGTGAAACCACCGATCAGATTAAATACACCTGATACTAGCTGGGTGGTGACATTAGATGGCTCTCCAGAAGTATTATTTGGCTCAAGGACATCTTTAACAAAATCAGCAGTTTTTGACCCTTGCTCTGGACTTGATACCGCGGTTACTGAAGCCACGTACTTTGGCGCGACGCCAGCGACATAACGGATATCTATACCGCCCTGACTGTGTCCAAATAAGTTAACTTTAGACTCACCTGAAATGGCAGCAATAGTCTTGACCTGTTGTAGCAGTTGCTCACCTCGAACTTCGCTGTTATTGACCGCTGACGTTTTGGTGGTATATACCTCTGATCCACCTTTCATCAAGTCTTCCGGTATCCCATTAAAATAATCAATGACTCCGAATAGCGTTGTGAAGCCGCCAAGCCCGTGTGCTAAGACGACTGGATATTGAGTTTTAGTGTAACTAGAAGTGAAGTATTTACTGTCCACCAACTTGCAACCGTTAGCATTGGCACAATTATAGTATTGTCCTGCAGCTTGAGCAGAAGTGGTTTGCATGGTCATTAGAAGCACACCAGCACTGATTGAACCCAGTATTGGTAAAAATGTCTTTGGTGTGAGAGCTGCACGAATGTACAAAGAAAGCGTCATAACAACATCCTTGTTATCATTGATTTGGTTATTTTTACTGCACAACTACAGTAAAAATTGCTGCTAATTCCATTAGCAGGCAAAATTACATTACTTATATATTCTGCAACATTCAACTAATTTGTCAAAATATGAATATATTAGTCTGACTAATGAGTCATATAAGCTCTCACCGTGCTGTAAAGCAATTATTATCAATGATAATGATAGGTTCACTATCACTTAACGTAAAAGTGTCATTAGTACGTTTATGGTATAATCTATCCACAATGAACCCATAATTATAAGATATACGATGATGACTAAAAAATCCCTTATCCAGTCTCCAGAAGCCATAGAAAAAATGCGTGTGGCCGGTAAACTCGCTAGTGATGTGCTTGTTATGCTCGACGAGCATGTCAAAGTGGGCGTCAGTACCGAAGCACTCAATCAGATTGCCCATGACTATATTGTTAATGTGCAGCAGGCTATCCCTGCCCCACTTAATTATAATGGTTTTCCAAAATCTATCTGTACCTCAGTCAACCATGTTGTTTGTCACGGTATCCCAACTGAAAGCAAGCTGCTGAAAGATGGTGATATTATCAACATCGACGTGACTGTCATTAAAGACGGTTACTATGGCGATACCTCAAAAATGTGGATCGTCGGCAACGGCTCTATCATGGCACAGCGTATTTGCAAAGTGGCACAAGATGCCCTTTACGCGGGTATGAGTGTAGTTAAAAACGGTGCTCGCCTAGGTGATGTCGGCGCTGCTATTCAAGCCGTTGTCGAGCCTGAGCGCTTTAGTATCGTTCGCGAGTTCTGTGGTCATGGTATCAGTGATGAATTCCACCATGAGCCACAAGTCATGCACTATGGCAAAAAAGGCACTGGTTTTGAGCTAAAAACAGGCATGACGTTTACCATCGAGCCTATGATTAACCAAGGCACGTGGCAGACTAAGATTTTGCCTGATGAGTGGACGGCGATTACTAAAGACCGTAAATTATCTGCTCAATGGGAGCACACCATGGTCGTAACAGATAATGGTTGTGAAGTGTTTACTACTCGCCCCGAAGAAGATTTAAGTTTTTTGACGCAGTAGTACAATCAAAGATCGCTTAGGCGGTCTTTTTTTTGGTCTTTAATTAGGGCATATTGAGTATTGTGCTTATAGGCGCTTTGTCTTTATACTCAGATGACCTGATAACTTCTATTGATATATTTATCAGCACTTTTATTGATAATTGCTATTCGTGACTTTTATTAGCCATCGTCATATTAGATGCCCAATAGCGCTCAGCTTAAACGTTCTATTTCTAAACTCTTAACTGGATAACACTCATGTTTAATTGTGATATCGCCTCTGTTGATTTGACGCCTTTACCGATACTACCAAGTGAGGTGGCGACAGACTCATCCCCACTGTCAGCCAAGAATGTGACAGATAAGAACCTACTTGGCATTCCTGAATGGTTGGCCCAGATCAACGACGATATCAGCCGCTCACTAGAACGTGGTACTAACATTCGCCAACTGGTTGCAGCACGTGCTTGCGCTATCGATAGCCTATTGATTGCGTTGTTCAAATGGTTTGAGTTAGATAAAACTGATTTGGCGTTTTTTGCGACTGGTGGCTACGGGCGCGGTGAGCTATCGCTTTATTCAGACATTGATATTTTGCTCTTGTCTCCTGGTGAAATAGGTGCTGATGCGAGTAGTAAAATTGACAAACTGGTCGCTCTACTATGGGATATAGGACTAGAGCCTGCACTTTCTGTACGTAGTGTCAATGATGCGCTAGAGGCTGCGCTTGACCATACGATTGCTAGTGCTCAGCTTGAGGCTCGACTCCTAATCGGTAACGAAACATTGCAAGACATGCCCGCTCAAATCGTCAATAAACAGTGGTCTCCGCGCGCCTTCTTTGATGTAAAAATGGAAGAATCCAAAGCGCGTTATTTGCAGCACAATGCTACCGAGTACAACCTTGAGCCCAATATCAAAACAGCACCAGGCGGGCTACGTGATATCCATATCATCGGCTGGGTCACCAAGCGTTATTTTCGCGTGAGTAAGCTATATGATTTGGTACAACAGAACTTTTTGACCGAAAAAGAGTTTGATGAGTTAAGCTTTGCCGAAGGGTATTTATGGCAAATTCGTCATTACTTACATGTACTAACAGGCCGTAATGAAAACAAGCTGTTATTCGATTATCAACGCGAGATTGCTCAGTTGATGGGCTACGAGACTCAGCCTGACGACCAGCCTAATGCTGCGGTCGAACGGTTTATGCGCGACTACTATCGCTGTGCTATGCAGATATCAACGCTATCTGAGATGCTGACCAATCATTATTATGAAACGATCATAGAGCCGCAGCTGCCTGACGATGAACGTCCAAAAAAACAGCCTATAAATGCACGGTTCAACCGTATTGGCAACCAGATTGCCATCGCCCATCATCGAGTTTTTGCACAGCACCCTGAGTCTATCTTAGAGATGTTTTTATTGATGGGTCAGCATGGCATCGATAAAGTTCGTACCCATACCCTGCGCGCACTCAAAATTGCCGCACGAGGCATCGATCAGATATATAGAGACAACCCTACTCACAAAGCGTTGTTTTTATCGAATCTAAAAGAACAGAACTACCTATTTCATCGTCTACGTACCATGAATCGCTATGGAGTATTGGGTAACTATATTCCTGCTTTTGCGCAAGTCACTGGCCTCATGCAATATGACTTGTTTCATCGATATACTGTAGATGCGCATACCTTGTTTTTGATTAGAATTTTGCACCGATTTACAGATCCGGCTTTTCAAGAAGATTTTCCGTTGGTCAGCTCTATCTTTCAGCGTATCGAGCGTAAAGAGATTTTGGTGCTGGCAGCGATGTTTCATGATATCGCTAAGGGCCGTGGCGGCGATCACAGTGAGCTTGGTCAAACAGAATCGATTGAGTTTTGCTTATCGCATGGTATGAGCTTGGCGGATGCGAACTTAGTAGGCTGGCTCACACGCTATCACCTTCTCATGTCAATTACTGCACAGAAAAAAGATATCTCAGACCCAGAAGTGGTCACGATCTTCTCTGATCTCATCGGTAATGTAACTCATCTAAACCATCTGTATGTACTGACGGTGGCTGATATGAATGCGACCAACCCACAGCTATGGAACAGCTGGCGGGCGACCCTCATGAAACAGCTATACTCACAAACTCGGCGCATCTTGCGCGCTGATATCGATGCGCCTACCAATCGTCAAGATATGATTAGTGCCACACGCAAGCAAGCGTTGACGATGCTAGATAATGTCAATAACCAACACATGAACCGCGATGAAGTATTGCGTCTGTGGGACGACTTGGGAGATGAGTATTTCTTGCGAGAGATTGCAGAAGATATTTTATGGCATACCGAAGCTATTTTGAATCACCCACCGATTGGATTGGCTTCTAATGCTGATAGTCCACCGTTGGTCGTTTTGCGTGAACATCGCGAATTGGCACTTGATGCGGTACAGGTATTTGTTTATACCCAAGATCAAATGAACCTATTTGCCGTTACTATGGCAGTATTTGATCAGATGAATCTTGATGTTTTAGATGCACGTATTATCACAGCGACCCGTGACTTTGCTTTGGATTCTTATGTATTGCTAGATCCTAGTGGCACATTGCTGGTCGATGAGGAGAGCCAACAAGAGCTAAAACAACGCTTAATTGACTCGTTCAAAGACCCTACTGTGCTTAAACTGACGAACAAGCGTATGCCACGTCAGTTGAGACACTTTGAAGTGAAAACGGTGATTAACTTTGAATTCAATGAAGCATCAGATCAGCACATCATGAGCTTAGAAACGCTTGATCAGCCGGGGCTATTGGCGCGAGTTGGACAAGTGTTTTTGCAAGAGCAAATCGAAGTTCATGCTGCGCGTATTACCACTCTAGGTGAGCGTGCGGAGGATATGTTTTATATCAGTGATCAAAACGATAAGCCACTCTCACCTGATAGACTTGAAGCATTGAAAGCAGCGCTATTAGCCAGTCTTACCGTTCAGAAAGAGCATAATAGCGTAATATATTTTTGATACGGCTAGATAGTTTTGGTTAGCCATTATTTTGAATATTAACTAGCAAAAGTAGTCTGATAGTCATCATAGAAGTACGTTTTATAGTGTACTTCTATAGGTTATCTCGCTAGCATGTTCGTTCAGTTCATCATCAGCAAGCTCTGGCGGCAAAACACCTACTTCATGTGGCTGCTGCTCCATGATTAATCGTCCAGCATCGACTTCTTTTTGTAGCAGACATTGCAAGCTTGCTAGGTGAAACTGTCCATCTAGATAATCGTCTAATGCTTCTAAAGAAATAGGCGACTTGGCATGTACATCAGGATACAGACTATCCTCTGCCAAAATAATCATCTCATTGAGCGCCTCTTCGCGCATCAGCTCATCGTTGTCTATCTTGCGCTGTAGTTTGTTTGCCAACTGGCCTTTAGCAGCAAGGGCGCTGACAAAAAATATGGTCTGTATCACAAATAAAGAGACGTATTGCCATAGCGGTAATGAGATACCGAATATATTATTGAGCAGCATCAAGGCCATTGCCACTACCACGTAGCCGACCAATTGCCACAACAGCCACATAATTAGGCTGTTTTCACCATACCAAAACATTTTCTTTTCTTGACGCTCGATCAGTTGCTGGCGCGCTTGCCACCAGCTCTGTTCACGCTCTTTGAGCAGTTTATACAGGTTAGAGCGCTGCAAACTGTTATCAAGTTTTTCATTATTGATATCTTTAGCGATGAGATCATCATTATTTAGCACACTAGACATATCAAACTATCCTTAAAACGATCTACCACGTTTGTGATGTAGTCATTTTTTATATTGTTATAGGTTATAGATTATGAAAGGTTCAAAAGACTTTTGAGCGACTACCTATTTGGTAGTCATACAATGAATAGCTTACGCTTGGTAAATGCCTATTCACGATATAAGAAGAAAAGGACAAAAAATTAGAGAAGTGCTACACTGCTCTAATGTAAATTTTCTTTATAACTTTATTATTAATTGTCTATTATAGTTATCACACTTATGAATCACAACTTAAAGCATCTACATCCTTATCCATTCGCAAAGATGGCAACCTTGCTTGCCGATAGCAAGCCTGCCAACGGTTACAGTGAAATAAAGCTCGGTATTGGTGAGCCAAAACACGAGCCCCCTGCATTTGTGCTGGACGTCCTACGCGAAAACTTGGACAAAATAAGTCGTTATCCGACTACAAACGGTATGTTTGAGCTGCGCCAAACCATCGCCCACTGGTTAGAGAAGCGGTTTTTTCTAAATCATGTCGATGCCAATACTCAAGTATTGCCCGTGATGGGCACACGTGAAGCGATTTTTAGCTTCGTACAAGCAGTCGTTGATCATGATGTAGCTGACAAAGAGAACCATTCTCCAGCGTCTAATGCATCGCCTACGGTTGTCATGCCCAACCCGTTTTATCAGATATATGAAGGCGCAGCGATACTGGCACAGGCAACGCCTTATTTTGTCCCTTGTACATCAGATAATGGCTATAAAGGTGACTATCGCGCGGTGCCAAAAGACGTTTGGACACGTACGCAGCTATTGTTTGTCTGTAGTCCAAATAATCCAACAGGCGCCGTCATGACGATGGATGACTGGGAATACCTTATTCGTCTGTCAGATCAGTACGGTTTTATTATTGCCAGTGACGAGTGTTATAGCGAGTTGTATTTTGATACAGCACCGATTGGATTGCTCCAAGCTTGTGCGGCCCTCGGTCGCCGTGATTTCAAAAACTGTATCGTGTTCCACTCTTTATCCAAACGTTCAAACTTACCGGGTTTACGCTCTGGATTTGTGGCTGGTGATGCCAAAATTTTGCAGGCTTATTTGCAATATCGTACTTACCAAGGTTGTGCGATGCCGATACCTCATCAGTTGGCCTCTATCGCTGCGTGGCAAGACGAAAAACACGTCGCTCATAATCGCGCGCTATACCAAGAGAAGTTTGCCCTATGGATGTCTGAGCTTGGGGAATTGCTAGAGTTACGCATGCCTGATGCTGGGTTCTACTTCTGGGTCAAAGTACCTGAGCAGTTCGATGGTGATGATGAAATCTTTGTCAAAGCGTTGTATGAGCAAGCCAATATTCATGCATTGGCAGGGCGCTATTTATCACGTGAAGTTGATGGTCATAATCCTGGACAAGGTTATGTGCGTATCGCTCTGGTCGCGAGTGTCGATGAGAGCCGAGAAGCAATCAGTCGTATTCGCAAATTATTAGGTGCTTAAAGCTAATTAGAAAAATCTAATGTAGCTGGAATAAATGTCGCAGTAGCAAAAAGCCTCCAATAACCACAATATAAATAGGGTTATTGA
Source organism: Psychrobacter sp. NPDC078631 (assembly GCF_050268165.1). Lineage (NCBI taxonomy): Bacteria > Pseudomonadati > Pseudomonadota > Gammaproteobacteria > Moraxellales > Moraxellaceae > Psychrobacter > Psychrobacter sp. NPDC078631. Next base: position 133,431 of record NZ_JBNNGG010000004.1, read on the forward strand.
AGGCTTTTGGTTTTATTAGGCCGTGTCCTCATTTTAAAAATGGTGATAAAAATGAGATAAATTGCAGTCAAACAAGGAAAATAGCGCAGATAATATCGGGATATTAACCAGCTATTTAACGATGTTTGGCAAAATTTAGCCATTTTTAGCCCGTTTAGATATGATCAATTGAATTGAGGACACGCCCTAGTGCTATAGTAAAGTCTTTACCGAAAATATGCCATCAAGGATGATGCCATGCCCCATCTTGATTTTAGCCAACCGCCCTTTGATGTATTGAGCTTAGCCGAGCGTCAAAGCATTAGAAAAAACACCCAGATACGCTACCTTGCCAAAAATGAAAGCTTGCCTGCAGAAGAATTGCAATGTCTGTATGTGGTCATCAAAGGGCAAATCGAGCAATCACTAGATGGTGAGTTTGTCGCGTCCTATGTAGGGAGCAATCACGCTGATGGTCTGAACAATAATGATTGGTTTGATAGTCGCCGCCTGCCTGAATCACTTGCCAAGGATAATCAGCTAGAGTCTGAAAGCACTCCTATACAGCCCTATCAATTCCGAGCCAATGAAGAAACCTTACTGCTCCAAGTCGCTGGCGCCGCTATCGATAAAATCAGCGCGCAAAATCATTTGGTACGCCAAATGCTATCAGACAAACTGTCTGAACGATTACAAGCATTGCGCCAACGACGTCATAATAAAACGCTAGATCCTGCCAGCTATACCAACCAACAAGAAGTACAGCAAATCATGCTGCAGCCAGTGATAGATGTTCATCTATTACCAGTCCATATCGTCGATGCCGATGATAGCTTGTACGAAGCGGCTCACATTATGACCAAAGCTGGATTAAAACATGTGCTGGTCAGACCGCTACATCGTTTAGATGGCTTAGATGACTTGCAATTAGATGGTTTGAATAGCTCACAAACAGCGCAACATGAGACAAGATTACTCTTAGGGATTTTGACCGATACTGATATTTGTCGCGCGGTAAGTGACAGACAAGATCCAGCTATCACCCCTTGCCAGCGCTATGCTAATTTTAATCTACGTACCATCAAAGCCAGTGATGAGATTGGCGATGCGCTACTAACCATGACTCGCTATCGTATTCATAGACTGCCAGTCATTGATAAGAGTGGCAATGTCGTCGGTGTACTTGGGCAAAGTGATATGCTCGCTCATATCGGCCATCATTCACAGCTGATTAGTATTCAAATCGAACAGGCACAAGACTTATCGAGCCTAGATACCGCTGTTGAGCTAATCGGTCGCTATATTCGAGCACAGCATCACAATGGTGTCAAAATCGGCAATATCAGTCGTATGGTACAGACGCTAAATGCGCAAGTGTTTACCAAACTATGGCAGCTAATCGTACCTGATGAAGTGATGACCAATACCTGCCTTATCGTTATGGGTTCAGAAGGGCGCGGTGAGCAAATCATGCGTACCGATCAAGACAACGCGCTCATCATTCGTGATGGCTATACGCATCCTGACCTAGCACAGTTCGCTGATACTTTTAATAACAACTTAGCAACGCTTGGCTACCCACTGTGTGATGGCAATATTATGATGACCAATCCTATGTGGCGACAACCGCTCAAGCCATTCACTGCGCAAATTGGCCTATGGTTTAGGAACTCCGATCCGATGCACGGTATTTACTTGTCTGCGATATTAGATGGTGAATACGTCTGCGGCGATGAGTCACTGCTCACACAAGTACGTCAGCATTTAAAGCTTGCTCATAGCCAAGCAGATCCTATGTTTGTCAGGCAGTTTGCGCGGGCAGCGCTACAGTTTGGCGACGTTAATCAATGGTGGCAAAAGTTTGTACCTTTACTAGGTGGTAAATCAGCATCATCTGATATCGACCTAAAAAAAGCCGGTATCTTTCCCTTGGTGCATGGTATCCGCACGTTAGCATTAGAAAACAATGTGCTCGATGTGCCTAGTACCAAGGCGCGTTTAAAGGCTTTGGTGCAGGTTGACGCTATGACCCAAGAGCGCGCCGATACTTTGCTTGAAGCATTAGAATTTTTTATGGCGCAGCGCTTATCTGTGGCTCTTTCAACCGACGATAAGCATGCTCGGCAAGTAGATCCAACGACTTTGACTGCACTTGAACGTGACCTACTCAAAGAGTGTCTGGCCGTAGTCAAAAGCTTTAAAAATCAGTTGCGTCAACACTATCAATTAGAAATCGCATAAATGTGGCAGTCTTAATACAGAGGCTTCATGAATAGAGAAATTTTATAAATACAAAAATAGCATATATGGATGAGCAACCGATATGAGCTGGTTACAGCAGTTATCTTGCGCTTGGCAAAAGACGCAGTTGCAGCGTCCAGAGCTGGCCTCAATGTTTACAACACCTTCGCCTGAGCAGTGGGTGGCGATTGACTGCGAAATGACAGGACTGAACCCCAAAAAGCATCACCTGCTGTCTGTAGCAGCGATACATATTAATGGCAATACCATCGATACGGGTAATGGCATGCATTTGGTTTGCAGACCTCCTGTCATGCCAGACCGCGACACTATTGTCATTCATGGCTTGCGTACCGCCGATGTTGAACATGGCATGAGTTACAATGACATGTTGGCAATGCTGCTACCATTCATAGGTAATCGACCAATCGTTGGATTTTGCACACAGCTAGACATGGCTTTTTTGAATCCTTTGGTCAAACGTTATATGGGAACCTCGCTACCCAATGAAGTCATAGATTTGCGGCATTTGTACAGTCGGCGTATCAGCGGACATACACAAGGGCTCTCTAACCAAGCCCAACATCTGAATCGTATCCTAGCCCATTACAACATTCCTGAACTGGGCGCACACGATGCTTATAACGATGCTGTTATGACAGCGATGGCTTTTTTACATGTGCGTTAGCAATAGAACACGCTCTCAGTTCAATCGATAGTTAGAGTTAGTTATCTAAATAAGGGCGTCGTTATTGCTAGGGTTTATCCTCTTTTTGAAAATAATGATAAAAATGAGATAAACGGCAGCCAAACAAGGAAAGGAGTACAGCTAATATCGGGATATCAGCCAGCTACTTGACGCAGTTTGGCAAAGATTTAGCCATTTAAAGTTTACTGTTCAGATTGAGGACACATCCTAAAGTTGTGCTGCTGACATCGTGTGCGAAAACAGCAACTCATGTTACCATAGGCTGTTTTTGCTACCTGATGAAAGATGCTCATGCGATACCCTTCTAAACGCCGTCATTACTCTACTGCTGTAACCAAAACCACCACGCTTTGTCGTCGTTTTCGGCCGCTGAACCAACCTAGTAAACGTCTATCTAGGTTAGCGTTATTGGCAGCGGTTATAGTCGCACCGATACATGCACAAGCCATGTTGCCAGCAGCCATTCAAAAAGCTTTGGCACGTGCCGACTTGACAGAAGCGGATATCAGCATCGTTATTACACCTGTGGGTGACAAGGCTGCCAGCCGTCTGCCTGCTCCTATTCAAGTCATTGATAGTGATGAATCTGACAGCCAACCTGCAACTACTATAGTATATGAGCATCCAGTTACAGACACCTCTACAGATACAAGTACCAGCGACCCGAGCCATCAGAGCACATTAGTTACCATAGAGCAGCGCACCATTGAAAAGCACGAGCAAAAAATACATACTTATACCGATGACCCTTATACTTATCAGAGCGTAGAGAGCATTCCAACGGTTATCCCTGACGAACCTCAGCATACGCTTGATCAGAATGCCAAAGCTCAAGATGCCGCGAGCAATAATAAAGCCTCTATAAAGATTTCATTTTCGCCTTTGCTAGATCACCAGTCTGACATCCCTCGTACGCCTGCCAGCACCATGAAACTCGTGCCTAGCTTTATCGCTTTGGACACTTTAGGAGCGGATTTTGTGTGGCATACACGGGTGTATCACACAGGTATTGTCATCGGCAACCGTCTACATGGTGACTTGATTATTCAAGGAAGTGGCGACCCAAAAATGACCCACGAGCGCTTGAAGCAGTTACTGTATAAAGTACAAGCATCAGGTATTCGTCATATCGATGGTGACATCATCATCGACAGCACGGTTTTTAAAAATGTTAGTAAAGACCCTGCCGCCTTTGATAACTCACCGCTACGCCCCTATAACGCTAGTCCTGATGGGTTTTTGGTTAACTTTAGCACCATTGGTATCAAAACTTACCCTCAAGATAATGGCCAAGCAAGTGTGACCTATAAGCCGCGGTTAGCAGACTATCAGCTGCCTGCTACAATTAATACCCGTGCAGCCAGTTGTGGGCAAGCAAGCTATAGCCTCGCACCGCAGTGGCAAAACACGCAGCTCATGTTAAATACCAGTCTGCCAGAGAGCTGCGGTGAGCATGTCTTTTACGTGGCATATCCCAATGCCAAAGAGTTTGCGGCACACGTCATCGCTGCCAAATGGCAAGCATTAGGGAATACTTTGAGTGGACAGGTAATCTCACAAGAAACCCCTTACGATGTAACCAAGACGACAAAACGAGCGCACGGACTTACGGCTATCGCGATGTCGCCTCTACCTATGGTCAGCTATCCGTCGTTGAATTTAACCGAGCAGATTCATGACATTAATCACTTCTCAAACAATGTCATGGCTGAGCAAGTGGCGCTATCTATAGGCGCTTACGATAAAGAAAGGCTGACTCAAGCAGTACCTTCTAGCACAACTGCGACTAGTCCAAGTAGTCATGAAGCCAGTACTAGTAATGAGATGGATAATAAGGTAGCGGCTGTTAAAGCTAATGGCAAAAAGGCTGTTAGCTTATATCAGTTTGGTAAACCTGCTACGACAGACTATCCAGCAGCCTTACAAACCATCAATCAATGGTGGCAAACCAATCTCAGTACACCGCCGCCTCACTTGACCAATGGCTCAGGACTTTGCCGTGAGTGTACAATCACTGCCGCCAACCTAAGCGAGCTACTGACTTATGCTTATAGTCGACCAAATTTTGATGCTTATGTCGACTCGTTAGGGGTTGCTGGGGTTAGTGGCACTATTGCCGCCCATAGCGATCGCTTGCCTGAATCAGTAGCAACTGGTCGCGCATGGATAAAGACTGGTACGTTAAATAACGTCACTTCAATGGCAGGTTACGTCAAAGGTCTGTCAGGACAGGATTATGTTGTCGTCGGTATAATCAATACTGAGCAAGCATTAAATCCTTATGCAGCAAGGCCTGTGCTAGATGCCATGCTCGACTGGACGGCACAGCGTTGATATTTAATTAATGCTTTAAGTCGACTTATTATCAATACTCTATTTTTTACCTTTATAAAGGTTAGCTTATGTCACGCCAGACAACCAGTCTCAACAAACCCCAGACGCTTATGCAAGTGCAGCCCAAACTGGCTCGATATGTCGGTTTTTTTGCGATTGGATACACGCTCGCCAGTACCATATTTATGATGATACAGACCAAACTTGCGCTCAATCCACAACTGGTCATGGTGGTTTCTATTATCGTGGGTGCTTACATCGCTGTCAGTAAATTTATCAAACATCAGAAGCGAGCATTAGCGCGAGATGAGATTAATAAATTGATGTTAGGTGGGGTTATGATTGTTTGGATGCTGACGGTCATTTATTTTTCAGCCATCTGGTTTTGGCTGTTTGATACGATAAGCCGTGAGGTATTGTTTGAGATGGCGATGCAGCGTCCACTGCCCCTGCTTTCATCACTGATGCTAATGCTAGTTCTCACTCTAGTCAGTGCGCGAATCAGTCTATGGTCTATCAATCGATTATTAGACCCTATACGCAAATCAACGTAAGTACAAACCATCATCTACAAGGTGCTACAAAGTTTTCCCCTGCTAATGCGTAAAATCCGTTAGGCTAAGTTTAGGGCATGTCATTATTTTAAGAATAGTACTAAAAATGAGACAAAGTAAGACGCGCCCTAGTAAGTAGTATTTTAGCGATGACTTGTTTTACCTTTATAATAGGAGCGAACATTATGGACATGATCTTTTTTGACAACATAGACAAGCTTGGTCGTATTGTTTTGACGACTGTTATGGTTTACGTGTTGATCGTGACAGTCACCAAAGTCTCTGGCAAACGCTCAACGTCACAGCTCAACAACTTCGATTGGATCGTGACAGTCATGATCGGCTCGTTAGGTGCCAGTACGATTTTGCTCAAAGACATTCCCTTTGTTGAAGGGGTTTCGTCTATTTTAGTATTGTACCTATTGCAATTTGTGGTGACCAAATATGCGTCTGTTTCACCTCAATTTAGTAACTTTATTTTATCAGAGCCGCGTATCGTTTTTTATCAAGGGCAGTTTTTGCCAGATGCCATGCGCGATGAGCGTTTGACGCGTCAAGAAATCGAATGTGCCATGCGTTCTGAAGGGATTAATAGCTTTGATGATGTCGAAGCCATTGTTTTTGAGTCTGATGCAAAATTGACTGTCATTCCAAAGCCAAGCCAAAGTGGTAAAAGCGACGATGATCAAAACACGAATAGCAACGTATCAGAGACGATTAACCCTCTGATGTAAATTGCAGACAATAAACAACGAGCGATACAACTATTAAGAACACGGCCTAATAAGCTTGAATTCAATTATCGAGATGGTAAGTATTATGAAAGTAAGGATTTTGACCGTTGGCAATAAAATGCCTAGCTGGGTACAGACAGGTTTTGACGAGTATTACAAACGCATTCAACCGATGCTAAGCACAGAAATTGTCGAAATTGCGGCAGCCAAGCGGGCAAAAAACCCTTCAGATGCTAATTTGGCACAGTACCGTGAGCAGGAAGGTCAGGCTATATTAGCCGCTCATAATGCATCAAGCCGAGAGCAATTATGGGTGCTAGATGTCAAAGGCAAGATGATTTCGACAGAAGGACTGGCTGATAAGCTCTCTGATGGCATGCTGCAAGGCGATGATATTGCCTTGGTCATCGGCGGTGCAGATGGTGTCTCGCCAGAAGTATTGGCAAAGGCTGATGCAAAGTTATCACTATCAGCACTGACATTGCCGCATCCGCTAGTACGCGTCGTACTTATGGAACAATTGTATCGCGCGATGAGTATCAACAATAACCACCCTTATCACCGTGGTAATTAAATAAAATACTAATCTATTTTTTGATTTGAAACATCAACCCTAAAATAGATTGAAAAACTGGCGCACGCCCTAATAAATGCAACATGAAATATCCAAAACGTGCGACACCCAACACCTCTAAGTCCTCTCAACAACGTGATGACCATCATAGTGTGCAGACGCCTATCACAGCGGCTGCCGCATGGGAAAATACGTCTGATGTAGCGACAAACACATCTAAGCTACCAGCGCTCTTTATATCGCATGGCGCGCCTACGCTTGCGATTGAGCAGTCTGCGACGACCAGTGCACTGGCTCGTATCGGTCAAAACTTACCTAAGCCACGTGCCATCGTCATTATGTCAGCGCATTGGCAGTCAGCAAAGCTAGAGATTAGTAGTAATCCACAGCCAAAGACGTGGCATGACTTTTCAGGGTTTTCGCCTGAACTTTACGACATACAGTATCCTGCTATAGGCCAGCCAGCACTGGCTGAAACACTTGCGCAGCAGCTGACCGCACGTGGCATTACTTGTAGTGTCAATCCAGTACGTGCTTGTGATCATGGTGTGTGGGCGCCGCTCAGTCACCTGTATCCAGAAGCTGATGTGCCTATCGTACAGATATCACTGCCGCAGCATTATGACAGTATTGCTTGCTATCAGTTAGGCGCGCAGTTGGCACATCTACGTGATGAGCAAATTCTCGTCATTGGCTCAGGTAACATTACCCATAATTTGCAAGCATTGCGCTGGGAAGCCGACAGCATCGATCAAGCAGCCAAAACGTTTAAGCAGTGGTTGCTACAGCAGCTCAAAATAGACATTCCCACGGCGCTCGACTGGCAGCAGTACCCAGACTACAAGGACATTCATCCAAGTGATGAGCACTTGCTACCGTTGTTTTTTGCACTAGGTACTGGTCAGCGCGTCTCTGTCGTTCATCAAAGTATGGCCCATCATAGTTTGGGTATGGATATCTATCGCTTTGATTGAGTGCGACCAATACGAACACTAGAGCTTAACCTTACTTCTCAAAAGCGTGTTTGGTAAATAAACCTGCGCGCTCCATCTCGCCCGCCACACTGAATAATGTCGCTTCATCATTCATGCGCCCGATTAACTGCATACCAATCGGTAGGCCTTTTTTGCTCATACTAACGGGTACTGACATCGCAGGTAACCCTGTAACATTACCCAATAATGTAAAGCCCATTTTACCTAATACAGGGGCACTGAGCTTTTCTATCATGCCTGAGTTAAATGCATATCTACCCATATTGAAGCCCTTGTTAAGCACCTCGGCGCTACGCATCATCATCTCATCCATACGGCTAGGCGGTAGCACACCATGCTTTACCGCAGGCGTGGGCACAGTCGGGCACAAAATCATATCGTAGTCTTCTAGCAATAGACCTGTCTGATACTGGCTATGATGCCAGCCGTGTTTGGCATGTGCCAAATCAACCGCTGACAATGAGCGCCCAAGCAGTGCCATATTATAAGTTTGCGGCTCTAGGTTTTTGATATGGTTAGCACCAAACTCACGCTCGATATTATCAATTGTAAAAGCTGTATGCGCGCAGACCACAACGATAAAGTCATGCCAAAACTGCTCGATATTGATGTTTGGCTCGGCTGGCACTACTTCATGACCCATAGACTCTAATTGCTTAGCCGTTTGCTCAAGTACCGCCAGCACTTCTTTGTCCACTGTCGTATTGGCTATCAAAGGCTGCTGATGCAAAGCGATTTTTAGCTTTCGCGGTGCCCGCATTGCCGCTTGCAAAAAAGTGCCGTCTGGCGGAGCTATAACATAAGGGGCACCAATCTCTGCTCCACTAGTGGCATCTAGCATCGCTGCACTATCGCGCACTGAACGCGTAATCACATGGTCAGCCACGGCCCCCTCCCAACCTTCACCAAGATTAGGGCCCATTGGATTACGTCCGCGGCTTGGCTTTAACCCAAACGTACCGCACCAAGCAGATGGGAAACGTATGGAGCCGCCACCGTCACCACCGCCTGCCATCGGGACAATACCGCTCGCAACTGCTGCTGCACTACCACCTGATGAGCCGCCAGAACTGTAGCCTTTTTTAAAAGGATTATGAGTAGCGCCATGCGCTTTTGGCTCAGTCGTGATAATCAAACCAAACTCAGGCGTGTTAGTCTTGCCAAAGGTATTAACACCTGTCGCCTTCATCCGTTTGACGATTTCGCTGTCTTTTTCTGAAATGATATTGACGCTGCGACTGCCCATCGTAATCGGCTCGTCGGCGAAGCTAAATGACAAATCTTTTAGTAAATACGGCACGCCAGTAAATACACCTGAAGGCAAACCTGCCTGCGTAGCATTGTAAGCACGCTCATCAAAACGATGCACGATGGCATTTAGCTTAGGGTTGATTTGATTGGCTTGATGGACAGCAGCATCTAGCAATTCCTTTGCGCTGACCTCACCTGAATTGACCAATGCCGCTAAGGCTAACCCATCATACTGAGTATATTCTTTAAACATAACTGACCTTCCTTGGAGAGTAATTTTATTAAGACTATGTAGCACGCATACTTTCTAAAACTGATGCCCATGTTTCCATAAACTACTGTCAGTTTAGTATAAAAAACCACGTCTAATATTTGATAAACGGACTCGTTAGTCATCTGGATGGTTTCAGTATTTAATGAGCTAGTATGAGAATCTAATCTACACGCCCTAGAGCGTATTGAACAATAAAAGCTTACTTCTAAACCTACAATTTATGAAAGTATTATTAAGTTTCTTCCATAAAAAAACGAGCCATTCACATGACTCGCTTTTTCGTTATCAACTTAATAATTAATCCTACATCAATAGTTCACGTTTGCCACTTTTACCCATAGAGCTGACCAATCCAGCTTCCTCCATAGAGTCGACAATACGCGCGGCACGGTTATAGCCAATGCTGAATTTACGCTGAATGCTTGAGGCAGACACTTTACGTGTTTCCATGATAAAGGCCACGGCATCATTATATAAATCATCATCTTCACCAGAGGCATTGGCTGTACTACCACCGCCTGGGCTAGATAATTCAAAATTGCCTGCCATATTATCAATATAATCAGGGGCGCCGCGCTCACGCCACGCATCACAGACACGGTTAACTTCTTCATCGCTGACGTAAGCGCCATGCACACGATCTGGCTCGATTTGCCCTGGCCCTAAGAACAACATATCGCCGTTACCCAGCATATCCTCAGCACCGCCACTATCCAAAATCGTACGTGAATCGACTTTTGAGTTGACTCGTAGTGCCGCACGCACTGGGATGTTGGCTTTAATCAGACCTGTAATAACATCGACTGACGGACGCTGAGTCGCTAGCATTAAATGAATACCCGCAGCACGCGATTTTTGCGCCAAACGTGTGATGAGCTCTTCGGCTTGTTTACCAACTTGCATAATCATATCGGCAAACTCATCCGCGACAATGACAATCATAGGTAAGGTTTTTAGCTTGGGTGCTTGGCTAATACTTACGCTGTCATTTGGACGCCATAGAGGATCGAGCATAGGATTGCCTGATTTCTCCGCTGCAATGACCTTCTTATTAAACTCATTGAGCTTACGAACCTTTAGCAAACTCATCAGCTGATAGCGGCGTTCCATCTCCGCCACACACCATGACAAGCTACTAGCTGCTTCCGTCATATCGGTAACTACTGGCGTTAACAGATGCGGAATATCATTGTAGTTAGCAAGCTCTAATTGCTTTGGATCAATCAAAATAAGACGCAGCTCATTGGGCGTATACTTAAGTAGCATCGACAATAGCATCGAGTTAACCAATACTGACTTACCAGAGCCCGTGGTACCAGCGACCAGCATATGCGGCGCACGCGCAAGGTCAGTAATGATTGGGTTACCACCGATGTCTTTACCCATTGCCATGCTAATCTGCGCTTTAGGATCTTTGAACGTTTCAGTATTGAGCAGTTCAATCAAGCGTACCATTTCACGCTTCTTGTTCGGCACTTCGATGCCGATGTACGGTTTACCCGGAATCACTTCGACCACACGCAAAGAAGCCATCGATAGTGAACGCGCCAAGTCACGCGAAATACCTGTGACTTTACTAGCTTTCACACCAGCAGCCAGCTCTACTTCAAAACGAGTGACAACAGGCCCAGGGATCGCATTAACCACAGAGGCCTTTACGTTAAATTCTTGAAGCTTAATTTCTAATAACTCAGACAGTTTTTCAAGCTCAGCCACAGTGTAGCTAGGCTTGCGGTCAGGATCAGGCTTATCCAATATAGACACTTCTGGAATAGGCGTCAGGCTGCTGCGATAAGCTGCCGTTTGCATCGAGCGTGATTTCTGACTGAAGGCTGCATCATCACTAATATGCGGCATGACCGGTACATCACTGTCATCCTCTGGCATCATATCAGTGATATGGTTGCTGCTATCGCCCTCTGGGACAGCAAAACTAACAGATGGTTGCACGGGCGTTTTCGGCTCAGGCTGTACATTTGAGACTGGGCTAGTTACTTCCACCGTTGGCGCTACTTTTGGATTGGCAGGAGGCGTATTGGTTGGTGTCATGTCTGAAACGTCTGGCACATCTGACAACGCAGGCTCAGTCTCTACTGTTACCGGAGCAACTTCAGGCTCAGAGACTACTGCTGTCTTTTCAGTATGTGGCAAATCTACAGGCGTATCAAACGGCTGATTGGCTGAATCCTGTGCAAAGCTAATAGGCTCTTCTACGATAGGTTCTGGCGTCTTCTCTGGTACGATTGGCTCAGCTGCTACAGTTTCCTGAACAGGCTTAGAGTCTTCATACGTTTCTACAACAGATTCCGCAGATTCTGATATATCAGCATGCTCTGCCAACCATGCTTCTGCCAACTTATCTACTTCCGCAGTCTCATATGTCGTAGAAACTTTAGGCTCAGCAGGTTCAACGACTGGCTGACTGGCTAAATTACTACTCACTGACTCATCAACTGATGACTGAGCTAATGATTCTTTATTATGTATATCTGGTTGAGCAACCGCTTCCGTCGTGGTAGTTACTGCAGTAGCAGATACTGCTTTCTCTAACGATGCCGTGGTACTAGTACCCGTTTGGGAATAGTTAGGTACAGGCATAGCCGAGCTGTCCATGCCATTAGCACTGTAAGCCATCTGCTCACTTGCAAGTAAGTCATCGACCGTATTGGCGTCATTCCACGCAAAGCTTGGCTCAACTTTACGAGCAATAGGTGCAGTCAAGTTTAGTGACACTGGCTGGACTGTACTATTAACCGTACTATCAGTAGCAGCGTTAAGCGCTTCTGTATCGGTATTTGCCTGCTCACCTTTTGAGTTATTAGGTGTCGCCGCTGCTTTTGCTGCGATGACGGAGGCTTTGACACTATCTGCCAATCCTGATGTTGCCAAAAAGTCTGACAAGACACTACCGAAACGTCCGCTATTACTGACGTCTTGAGTACCGCTAGTATTTTCCGCAGACTGTAACTCCAGTGGCAGCTGCTCATGCTCAACTTTTTTATCTACCGATTCATCTAAGCTCTGGGTATCATCTTGTGATGCAATGCTCGGTTCAGTAGCTTCGATAGCATCCTGACTTTTTACACCTGAGCCAAGCCACGACAGCGCCCGAACCTTTTGATATATCGTCATCCAATGGATATTAAAGGCAAACGTAGCGGTAATCACAACAAATACTGCTAAGAAAACCACACTCCCCCACTGCGATAGCAGCTGTGCCAAACGCGCCTGTAACTCTAGCCCGATGATACCACCAGCGATACCTTCGAGGCCGATTGCGTCAGGGTTCGTGACTTGTTGGACTAGAGAAACCAATTGGGCAAATAATGCGCTAGCACTTAATAGCAAAAACACATAAGCGACCAATCGCATGAGCCAAAACGTTGGCTTGTTTTCCCACCAAATCAAGATAGATTCATAAACCACAAATGCCAAAAACCACCAAGCACCAAACCCAAAAAAGCTATAAAGCAAATCGGACAGCCATGCGCCTGCCTCGCCGCCCATATTATTAATCGTGGTCATATCACTACTGATGTGCGACCAGCTAGGATCGTTGCCTGTATAAGTCATCAAAATGACAAACAGATAAACGGCCAGTATTAACCCAAGGAGGGTAAACATTCCCTTTTTTAAATACTCAATAAGCGGTGCTGATATCACGTAAGATCTGCCTTGTTATTAATACTAAATGGTCGCCAATGCATGACTAAGCCTAATCATGCTGACATAAAGTGTTGACATAAATGTACCGAGCGAAGTGTTTGTTTGGCATGTGCCGATCATAGAGCCTTGAAACAACCGTTATCGCTTGGCTCCTACTACACTTGGCATAACTTCTTATAATAACAAATACATAGGTGCAGTGGCGACAGTCTTATCAAGAAAGCGTGTAAGAAAGTAAATCAGTAGACAATTTGCGCAAGAAAACAGCTGGTTAGCGAAACACGAGTGGCAAAATATGGCTAACTGTATTGCCTAAACTCTATAAAATAGTCTCTGTTTTCGCACTTATGTTCCAAAGTTATTTATTCTTTGATTCTAATGATACCTGTGTTTGTTTTAGCAAACTTGCACTTTGTGCGCTGTGCCCTTATGTTATTATCACACAGCAATTAGAAGAAGCATATTCGTAGTCATTTTTGATATTCATATTTTATTATATTTATAACTTACATTTTTAATTCGTATATTTAGCAAGGAACAACTCATGGCAACTGACACTACTGCTCCACGTCACGAAAAGCTCATTATTTTAGGCTCAGGCCCTGCTGGCTACTCTGCCGCAGTTTATGCAGCACGCGCTAACCTTAAACCAGTTATGGTCACTGGCATGGAAGTCGGTGGACAATTAACCACCACTACCGAAGTCGACAACTGGCCAGGCGATGCGCATGATTTGACAGGTCCTGCATTGATGGAACGGATGAAAGCACATGCTGAACGTTTCGGTACTGAATTGGTCTACGATCATATCAACGAAGTAAACCTAAACGAGCGTCCTTTTCAATTGACCGGTAACAACGGTAGCTATACTTGTGACGCGCTCATTATCTCAACTGGTGCCTCTGCACAGTACTTGGGACTAGAATCAGAGACTAAGTTCAGAGGGCTTGGCGTATCAGCCTGCGCCACTTGTGATGGCTTCTTTTATAAGAACCAAAAAGTTGCGGTAATTGGTGGTGGTAATACAGCGGTTGAAGAAGCTTTGTACTTATCTAATATTGCGTCTGAAGTGACCTTAGTGCATCGCCGTGACAGCTTACGCTCTGAAAAAATTCTGCAAGACAAGCTGTTTGAAAAAGCTAAAAATGGTAATGTCAAAATCGAATGGAACCATCAAGTAAAAGAAGTGGTCGGTGATGACATGGGCGTCAATGGCGTCATCATCGAATCTATGATTGATGGCAGTACCAAACAACTAGATACAATGGGTATGTTTGTCGCTATTGGTCACAAGCCAAACACTGACTTGTTTAAAGGTCAGTTGGATATGAAAGATGGCTATCTAATCGTTAATAGTGGCTTGAATGGTAATGCTACTCAGACCAGTATCGAAGGTGTGTTTGCCGCAGGTGACGTAGCAGATCACGTTTACCGTCAAGCCATCACTTCTGCTGGCACTGGCTGTATGGCTGCGCTGGATGCTGAAAAGTACTTGGATGCACTGGGCGAAACCGTCGCTCGTGACCACACTTACGATTCAACCCTAACTGCAGATAAAGAAGCCTAAATGGGCAACTTTACTCAACAGTGCGATAAACACATTACGCCTGAGACTTTAAAAAGTCTTGGGCGTTATGACTTTCCTGATCCTATTTTTATCGATCCTGATGGTATTGGCATCGTCGCTATGGGTGGTGACCTAGCACCTGAAACGCTGATATCAGCCTACGCTCAGGGGCTATTTCCTTGGTTTAACGAAGATGAGCCTATTGCCTGGTGGTGTCCTGAGCCGCGTTGTGTGATCGTCCCCTCTGACTATCAACCGAGTAAGTCTCTACGTAAGCAAGCAAATCGCGAACGTTGGCAAGTGACGCTTAATCAAGCTTTTGACGATGTCATACATGCCTGTAGCTTACCGCGTAGCGATGGCCTTAATGACAATCAGCCCGAAGGCGAGCATACTTGGATTCATGATGAAATGATCGAAGCTTATACCAAATTGCATGCGCAAGGCTTTGCTCATAGCATTGAAGTTTGGGACGAGGCAGGACAATTGATTGGCGGATTATACGGGTTAAAGATAAACGGCATCTATTTTGGTGAATCAATGTTTCATCGAGCAACTAATGCGTCAAAGCTAGCGTTTTGGGGTCTGATGCGCTTATGTGAACAAAGTGATGTCGCACTCGTTGACTGTCAGCTACCGAACGATCATTTGATGAGTTTAGGTGCGACTACTTTACCGCGTGCTGATTTCCTAGCTCAGTTAGACAACTTAATAAGCAGCCAGTCTGTGCCATGGCAAAGGCACTCGCATAAACCGTTAGCGGTATCATTACTGGATAGCGAATCGCCTTGGCAACTAGAGTTATGATTATCATAGCGAAAAAAATAAGAGGTTATTATGGCACTTGATACATCGTTTCTATTGATTGGAGAGCTAGCAGCAAAGGCCAATACGACCAAAGATACGGTTCGCCATTACGAGCAATTAGGCCTACTAAAATCTCGCAAGCGTCAGGCAGGCTCACGTTTATATACCGAATTTCATCCAGAATGTATCGAACGCATAGAGCTGATAAAAAGTGCGCAAGCTATTGGCTTCACCCTTACCGAAATCAAAAACAGTCTAAATGATTATTATGATGGTCACTTGGATATTGATTCGCAGCTCATACTCACTCAGCAAAAATTAGAACAGGTTAAAAAACAGCAAGCCAATATCAGCATAATGGTTGAGCTACTGAGTGAACGCTTGGATATTTTAGGTCGAATGAAAGCCGATAGTGATTATCAGCTTGATGTGGAAGTCTGTAAAAAGAAAATTCCTTTGCAATAAAGCTTAAACCTTAGTTAATTCTGCTTTATATCGTAGCTGCTATAGCTACCTTTATCGTAATCGCCTATTTTTTATTAAGCCTTATTTTCTTTATTAAATATAATTATGCTGCATGATCAATGCATCGACTGCTGGTTTATGTGGGACTTTATAATAGCCTTTGCGTTTATGAATGACGCTAAACGCTTGTTGCTCGTATAACGCTATCGCCGCTGTATTATCTGCACGTACCTCTAACAAAAGACTTTCGACCTGATTGGGCTGTAACAGTTCATGCAGCCTATTCAATACCTGCGAAGCAATGCCTTGGCGTTGATACTCTGGATCAGTTCCGATACGCAACACCTCTGCTTGCTCAAAAGTCATTTGATATAAGCAATAACCAACTATCTCACGATGAGAGACACCCTCCTCTTTCGCTTGATCATAAGCAATCAATAGGCAAATACTGTCCTGCTCAAGTAACTCAGTCAATGCTCTCTGGTTCCAAGCATCATCTGGTTGCACCATCGCTTCTATATCGGCAACAGTTTGAATGACTTTTTCAAGTTCTACTGCATTCGTTGGTAGTGCTTCTATCACAAACATGACGTTCCTTTCATTTAATTAGTCTCATCATTTGGGTGTACTTAGATTATATAAGTAAGTGACCAAATTATTCATTTTTTATCAAAAAAAAGGCCACCCTAGATAGGATGGCCTTTTTTATGACTAATTCATAAGCTCATTACTGAGACTTAAGTCTTAGTTCAATACGTTAGCAACAA
>NZ_JBNNGG010000005.1:0-122311 GCF_050268165.1 Psychrobacter sp. NPDC078631
ACGGATTTGGGTATCGATAAAGCGCAACAGCTCATCGAGGAAGTGCTAAAGACTACCCGTCTTGGACTTTCAAGAGATAAGTAGCCTAAGAGCAGCAAGAGGGTAGTAGGTAATGACTGAGAATGGTGTGTTTTATTATGGTCAAGATAAGATTGATTATGAAGTCGTGCGTAAAGAAGCAACTTATAAAGAAAAGATAAATAAGCCTGAAAGCGACAAGCTGATTGCTAAAAAGGCTAAGCCTCGAAAAGTAGTCATTAAAGTACATCCTGATCAGCGTGTGGTTGCCACCGCACCTATCGATGCCAGCGAAGAAGTAATACATAACGCGATGATGAAGCGTGCTCGCTGGATATGGCAAAGCCTACAGGACTTTGCCAAGCAACAAGATCATGTATTGCCCAAACGTTATGTTAGCGGTGAAACCCAGTTTTATCTAGGCCGCCGTTACGTGTTAAAAGTGATAACCGATGCAGAAACTGCTGATGGGATAAACAGCACGGTGAAGCTCAGTCGCGGTAAATTGAATGTGGAATTGTCTCAAAGCGATTCTGAGTTGGACGCTGAAGAACGAGCTGTCTTAGTTAAACGTCTTATTGATGAATGGTATAGAAATAAATTTAGATCGATCTCTAGAGAGAGGCTTGAAGCCTTGATATATAAGGCTTCATGGGTGAAAAATAGTCCTTCAATAAAATTAATGACCATGAAAAAGCAGTGGGGAAGTTGCTCAACTAAAGGCAATTTAATACTCAATCCGCATTTAGCAAAAGCCTCAAAGGAGTGCATTGATTACGTGATACTACATGAGCTCTGCCATATCGCTGAGCATAATCATAGCGAGCACTTTTGGCGCTTATTAACACAAGTAATGCCAAACTGGAAAGAGGTGAAGGCTAGACTTGATGGTATGGCTGAGTTGTATTTGAATGAGTGAAGTTTGGAGCTAGAGAATTTAATGTTCTATTTTGGAAAAGTATTGAAGTACATAATGATCTACATTCCCAGACAAAATATTGAAAATTTACTTGAAAGAATGAATTAATCGTTCGATACTATTTTCTTACTTAATGAATGTAAGGAAAGTACGATGGGTAACCCATATGGTGACGAGCATGACGATGATGCTGAAGAATTAAATGATGCTGATCAACAAAAAGAAAATGATGAAATTCAAGAAATGGGTAAGCAAGGTTTGACTGATCAAGACTTTCCAAATGGTAGGCCACTTGGTACATTCAGTATTGGTAACACAAAAAAATAATGATCTTGCGGGTAGTTGTTTAAAACCTCACTTACAAGTGAGGTCTTTTTGTATGGGTCATTCCAGCTATGTGCGAGACTTTTTATATTCAGTTTTATAAATGACTATTTGGAAAATGGACAAATTAGTTTAAACTAAATAAGTAGATCATACCGCTCAAATAGACGCAATACACACTCTCTTTAACTAGATATAGTATCTTACTATGCCCGATCACTATCAAAGCCTTATCCTAAGCCTAACTCAACAGCCTACCGAACAAGAGTGGCTTGAGTTTAAGCATAACTTTCATAGCTCTGATGAGATTGGTAAGCGTATATCTGCGCTTGCCAATGGTGCTTGTTTATCTGGCAAGAAATTTGGCTATTTAGTGTTTGGCGTAGAGGATGGCACGCATAATATCGTTGGTACAAGCTTTAGCCCAAGGACAAAAAAAGCCAAAGGCAACGAAGACTTAGAGCATTGGCTGGTTAGCCGTTTAAGTCCTAAAATTCATTTTACAATTCATGAGTTGCAGATTGATGGTAAAGCGGTGGTGCTGTTCGAAATTCCAGCAGCCACAGATATGCCCATTAGCTTTTTACATGAGCCTTATATTCGTATTGGTAGCTTCACAAAACCACTTAAGCATTATCCTGATCAAAGCCGTAAGCTGTGGCAAAATCGAGCGGATGACTGGAGTGCCGAGATTTGCCATGAGGCAACGCTTGACGACCTTGATCCTAAAGCCATTGCTGTTGCTAGACAAGTCTTTGCTGATAAAAACAAACGTTTGGTTGAAGATATTCAAGAATGGGATGACATTACCTTTTTGAATAAAGCTAAAATTACCATTCGTGGTCAGATCACCAACACAGCCATTATTTTATTAGGACGTTATGAATCCACGTATTTCTTAAGCCCAGCGCAAGCGCATATTACTTGGATTCTAAAGGGCGTTGATGGTATTGAAAAAGACTATCAACATTTTGAACCACCGTTTTTGTTAGCCTTAGACGAGGTATATAACAAAATTCGCAATCTCAATTACCGCTACATGCCTGCTGGTACGCTGTTTCCTGAAGAGGTGCAGCAGTATGATCCCTATATCATCCGTGAAGCATTAAGTAATGCTATTGGTCATCAAGACTATCGTCTGGGCGGACGTATTACTATAGTTGAAAAAGAAGACTCAACACTGATTTTTCAAAACAGTGGTGAGTTTATGCCTAAGACCATCGAGAACGTCTTGCTACAAGATGCGCCTGAAGCGAGCTATCGTAATCCATTTTTGGTTAATGCCATGGTCAGTTTAAATATGATGGACACCATTGGTAGTGGCATCAAAAAAATGTATCAGATTCAGTACAAGCGTTTTTTCCCCTTACCAGATTATGACCTATCAGACAATATAGTGCGAGTGAAGTTCACTGGTAAAGTGCTTGATCAGGAGTACGCTAAGCAATTAGCGCAAGTTGATAACCTTGCATTACACGACATTATTGCACTAGATAAAGTACAAAAAGGGCAAGCAATCACTGAAAACGAAGCAGAAACGTTACGTAAAAAATCATTGATAGAAGGTCGTAAAAATAATTACATGATCGCCGCTGATGTTGCCAAGCATACTGAGCAGCAAGCTGAGTATATGCAAATGCGTGGTTTAAACGACGACTATTATGAAACTGCTATTTTAGAGTTCCTGAAACAATTTGAACAAGCCCAGCGTTCGGATTTCAATAAATTTTTATCTAACAAGCTTCCTGATATTCTAACGGATGAGCAGAAATTTCATAAAATAAAAAACCTACTTCAAAAAATGAAGAGGAAAAACCTCATCTATTTTGAAGATAAGGTTTGGAAATTGGTCTAAACTTAGACGAACTTAGACGAACTTAGACGAACTTAGACGAACTTAGACGAACAAGCCGCACTATACGGCTTGTTTTTACATTCCTGCTTAGTGGATCCGATCAGCCATCTTACTCTCAATCCAATCAGCCACCTCACTCTCAACCCATGCTACACGTCCCCTTGATAGCTTTACCTGAACAGGAAATGTTGGGTCGTAACGATCAGATTTTTCACTGAGCATCTCATAGATTGTAGTACTGCTAAGCGCTGTATAATGCATTACCTGCTTGAGCGGTAGCATGCGAGGTATCTGTAAAGTGCTAGCTGTTGATGCGTTTTGTTGTGTGTTCGCATTTAATAATTGCATGATTATCTCCTTTGTAAGTTAATGAGAATTTTTCTTCTCATACAGTTACGAAGTCCCATATTTTTTTACGGCATCCCATGTAGTCCCATGACAAGCCTTAGTTGAAGCAATAAAAAAAGGAGCTGATCATTCAGCTCCTCCTTATTCTGCATCTATAGCCCGATAGCGTTAGCTCACCGTTGTCACACTCTCCCTTAGACTTCTTTCAATATTACCGACATTGTAGGGAGCCATACCATTTTGTGATCTTCCTTGATGATTACTATTAGCCTCACATGCCTCTACGGGATAAAACTCTTCAGCCACATCGAGTAGACCATCGTTATCAACCTCAAAGCATGAATTCACATAACCTTGTTTGGCTGCTGCCTCTAATGCCGTTTGATCAAAGCCATGTTCGATCAGCTCCTTATCAATCGATTGTGCATCTTGTACCGCTTGTTTGAGTGTCACATCATCACGCAGCGTTAAATCCACAAAGTAAATCGGTGTGCGATAGCTTTGCGTGGTGCTTTTGCCACGTAGCGTGAGTTGCAGTGGTAGACACGACAGCGTATTACCTGATACTGCTGCAAAGTAGCTTAAGCGTGCTGCCAAGGTACGAATGCTGTTAAAGCCCGTAGTGCGAAAGATAAACGTACCCAGCTCATCGTCCTCAGACAAGTTCACGTACAGTCTGCCATACGGCTTACAAGCCCCGCCTTGCGCTAGTGGACAGCGATCAGGGGATGGACACGGTAATTGCTCGACACCATTATTGGTTCTGCGCTGACACTGTTCACCATCACCGACACATAGTGGACGACCGGTTTGTCTATCAAACAGCGTGTACTCAGCACGTAGGTTTAGCTCAGGATCATTAAACAGCATACGTACGGGTATTTGTCTCAGCTTGCCGTCATTCTTTTCGCGTAGCTTTGCATCAAGTGGGTGATTGATCCAGCCATCCTTGTTCTGAACTTGACTGGTAATGGTGAATTGATCGTCTTTGGCAGGTAAACGCTTGCCATCCTTTTGAATGACACGTCCAATGCTGATACGACCTAGAACTGGCGGGGTTATCGTTAGACCTTTAATCATGATGGTGTTCCTTATGTGTTTAATAAATTATGTTTGACCATAAAAAAGCTCACCTGTGCTAGGTGAGCAGTTATGCGCTTGCTTTGATTCATTAGCTTTGACTGTTTGATTGCTGCATTGATAATTGAATGATCTTCAGCTCAGTCATTAAGCACAACGAAGCGTCTGCTACCTTGCTTGGTTTTACTGAACTTGGCTAATAGCTCAGGATGCACTTTGATAACGGCTTTGTTATCTAGACCGACACTGTCTTTCGTGCGCTTCCATGAGATCGCGCCTTTATCAAACACAGCCACTTCATTATCAGCAATCAGCGTTTGCAGCTGATGCTTTACCTGATTATGACGCTCTTCTAGCTCTTGCATATAGTCACGGTAGCTAAGCAACTGCTCAAATAACTTATTGGCACCATCGTCATCTCTCAGATCAACCTTGCTTGACGGCTTAGGTGCGGGATAAAGCTGCTTTAAGGCCCGAGCTGCGGATTCACTATGATCAGGGGTTGGTGGCGTATCGGTTTCTACATATTGCCAGAAAAGACGCTCATGCTCGATGATGGACTCAATCAAGCGCTCATCACGCTCAACCTTGTAAATCTTGGCTTCGTGTCCACATAGCAGCACGCAGATATGAGCAGCTTGTTTACCTGTGATTGCCAGTTGATGCTGAACTTGGCACGTCACATACAACGGCACGCCATGCTTCCATAATTTAGCCCCATGTTCACCAGCAGTTTTACACTCTAGTATCTGCACCTCATCATTACCTGTAATGGCATAGTCTAGGTTAGCGAGTATAAAAGCTTTGTCAGAATCAGGATGCTGCAAGATGGCATTGACGCGGCGTACTTTGTTTCCTGTATGCTCTTGATAATACTTAGCCACCATCGGCTCAAGCGTATTGCCCCAGTACAAAGGTGAATAACCCTCGATGCTCTCATCGATGTTTGAGGTCATACGACCAGTCTTAATCATCCATAGCTCAAGCATTGATAAATACGGATGAATACCACAGGCGGCTGCGGCATCAGAGCTGCCAATGCCTTGCTTACGAAACTGTAGCCAGTCTTCACGGCTTAAGTCTTTAGTGTTGACCAAGCGCTTAGCAGTGGTTGATGTGTTCAGTTGGGTAGGTTTGTCAGCAGTATCGCTTTGCTTCGTTTTCACTACTGATGATTTAAACTTCACGGTGGCACGTTTGGCCTGTCTTGGCTGAGTAGAACTGTTTAATGCGATCATGTTCATGGCAAATTCCTTAGATAAATTGACTATTGGGATTCAATGAAGTAAGCGACATAAAAAACCACGCTCGAAGGCGTGGTTGATTGTATTGTCAGATTTTAAACGTGGCTGGTTAAGCCAGCATCAGTAAGGATTCCTCTAAACCCTTTTGTTTAAGCTTAGCGCCAGAGCCAAACCAAGCACCGTCTAATCGATGGTCTCTCGACATTGCCCTGCGTTCGTGATCGACGTATTCAGTGATGCTGCATAGCAGACCGTAAGCCGTGTCACGCGCTGAATCAAGATCTGCACCGCGACCTTGACCATTAAACATGTTCATCACTTGATTCATCGCCTTGGCATTGGGCACGGCGTCTTTCTCTTTCTTAGTGCTGTTAAATAAAATGAGGTCATTGTCCTGATCATTGAAGACACGGCTTAAATAATTGGCGGCCTCTACCTGAGTAACTCGGCGCTCAGATAACTGCTTCATCTCGTAGCTGTGCTCTTCCCACTGCTTCACCGACACGCCTAGTTGCTGCTTGACCTTTTTGGCATCAAAGGTAGTGCTATGCGGTACTTTCACTACGCCTCCGCTTCGGTTAGCTAAGCTAATAGCAAGCGTGTTATTACAGACCACACGGATCGATGTAAACTGTGCCGTGGTCGCTAGCGTGCCATCACAAGCGGTGGCAAGAAGCAAGTAGCCATTACTGACATCTTTACCTTTAAGTGTTGCTGACTGGCCTGTACGAGCCAACGCCCACATCTTACGACCGCCCTTTAAGATACCTGCGGTTTCCAGCTCAAAGTCAGACTGTTCCGTAAGATCACGATAGAATTCTAAAATCTCACGCGGCTGTACTTCTTGATAGCGTTGGCTGACCACCGATAGCGGCTCGAAGTTATCACTACGGTATAAAACCTTCTGCTCAGCAAAGGGCAAGATCAAATTATGCCCTTTGTTATCATTAGCCATGTAACTGACGTCTGAGGACTCAATACGCCAGTCCATACCGGCTTGCTTAGCCCAAACATCGATAGGCTGCTTAGGCGCAAGCTCGTTACCTAAGCCATGCCAAGGGGTTTCGCCAACGTATGCCATTGTTTCGATTAAGTGTGCCATATGAATATTCCTTTTAGATTTAATTATGAGTATTAGCTATATGTGTGCTTTAGATGGTGAAGGTTCTTGAGCAGGTATTGCAGGTATAAGTGGGCTTTGCTGTCAAAACGAGTAAGGGTGGCTGTTGTAGCTTGTCTTTAGCTAAGCTGATTGCAGAGGCAAGGGCTGTACCTACGACCACACCGATTGCTGAATTGATTTTGTAATACCTACAGATACTCGCACCAAGACCTGATAGAGCAGATTGTGAGCACAGTTGCTCAAAGATATTAAAGGGACTGTCAGTATCCGTATTGCTCGTCACCCTTGATGAATGACAGTAAGGACAGATCGTTTGCATATAAGCTCCTTAAATTAAGCGCATAAAAAAAGGCCTGCGATTAAGCAGACCTTTAGTTAGGGTGGATGGGGTTTAAACGGTCAGAAAAGCATAGCTATCTGACTGCTCTCATAGGAATACTATATATCCGAGATTATTTTGATATGGGCGGTAGGCCTCTACGTTTTTTTGTACGATAAATACCATGACCAAAGGTACGCATGTTTGGTAACCAAAGTTTAAGTTGCTGCTCACTCTTGCTTGGCTTCGTTAGGTATAAAGCTGAAGCTATAGCGTTTTCGACTTCCTGAGGGTTATCACGATGAATCATGCCGATACCTAGTTTGCCATGTTGCCTATACTGCTGCTTACGTTCTTTATCGTGATAGCTATAGTATTCGCCTAGACCAGCGGTTACCTCCTTCCATTTTTCGCCCACCTCTTTAGCCAAGTACCAATCGTTCTGTCGCTCTGAGCCATCATATATAAGTAGTAAATGACAGTGCAACCCGCCCTCGATACCGCCTTGTTCTAAAGCCCAAGCATTGCCTTGCAAATGCTCAAAGCACGTCTTTTTATTACCGATAAGCTCACGGAACTTGCTCATGTGAAAGTCAAAGTCTTCGATAGATACATGATGACTGGTCTGCTGTGCGTACTTTAGGTCGATGCGGATAAATAGCAGTTTTGAGTAATGAGTGGTCAGATTACCTACGTAATTCGCTAAATTGTTTCTATTTTGCGACTCCTGATAGCTGAACGTGATGCGTTCACGCTCAATGTCATTTCTATAGCATGACAGCATGTTGATAAAATGTTGTGTTTTATCATGATCCCAAATGACATTAACGGGATATGAATCACCAACGATAGCGTTGGTGCTATGAACAAATGCGACAACCGGCTGTGAATAGAATAGCTCAGTATTTAAGTGTGTCATGAACGGATAATACAATTCGTTCAGTTGATTTATAATCTCGTTAAAACAGATGGTGTTCGCTAGTATATCTGTAACCAGACTATGGACGTTTGCAGCAACTAGCGGTTGGTTTAGGTGTGAGTAAGACATTATGGTACTCCTATGAAGTTAGTTTCATAGGGTGGGATCAGTCCGTATTTTTATAATGTTAGTCGCTGAGAGATGAGCTCTCAGCAATAGAATAAATGACTACTGGAGTATTAATAATATACATAACCCATTAAGGATCAGCTGCCGGAAAGCAGCTGTATTTCAGCTAACGTTGAAGAATCGCACGCTAAGTAATTTCAAATTGCTGTGTGCTACAGGTGGTTTCTTGGGATGGAGTTAGCTAAACAAAGCGACAAATTATACTGAACAATTTTCCGCTGTAATATTTTAACACAGGTAGAGACCACAAATTTTTAAAGCTATTTATTCTGATTTATAACTAGGCTTGATAAGCATGTTTTCGCTATTGAACTAGCACTTTCGATTAAAGCTGTTAGTTCTTATATCTAGTAAATTCTAACTTAGTAATTACTTAGATTCATCTACGCTAATTTAGTATAGACTGGCAACATTCATCGCTGTAGCTAACCATCCCATTATTTAATAGACAGTAAAATATAGACTCTAATCGTAAGGTACTATATATTAGCTATAGATGAATAATATTACCTAGTTTTAAGGTTTCCATGGATTTATTGCTAGAAATAAACTAGAAAAAGCATAGTATAAAACCTAATAAAAACTAGGTTTTATACTATGCTTTTTCTATAATATTTTATGAGGAAATGACATGATGGATGGACAATTAACTATGCTTCCCGACAACCAGAACTATCCATTTGATCAAGCATCAATGATGTACAGTCAATCGCAACTCTTGAAATTAATGACAGATGACTACATCAAAGAGATAAAATCTGGTAGGAGAAAAATTGAAGAATTTTACAAAAGCCTGAATAGATTGAGCGCTCATGACGCAAGATCACTACTATTTATAGAGAATAATTTATTAGGCAATAGTTGGGAAAATTTAGAGTATGATGATGATGACTATAAGAACTTACTGATTAGTCATCTTAAGAATTGGCAGATGCCTGTTGAAAGATACAACTTTTTAATTCAATGTAAAGCTCAAAATCAAGTACCTGAAAAATATCTTGAATGGTTTCAAAATGATTTACGTTGCTCGCTTTTCTTGACAAGTCTAGTTGGTCATTCATTGAGTGCTGAAGCTTACAAAGGCAGATATGAACTTATAGATGGTATAACTAATTTATTACGCTATGACATTATTAGTTTTAATAGCAATGTAAATACTGGCCTAGACTATTCGGAAAAAATATCAAGAGGTGGGGATTGGCGAGTTTCATACTTATTATCATTTAAATCCACGTACCTAAAAGGGCGCACTCAGCATAAGGAATTAAGATGGCTTGATGTTTCTAACCATGAACAGATCGAGTGGGCGTATGATTATCTTGAAAAGAATAAACACATTATTCTCGAAGGTGTGTTTTTCCCTGAGACCATTGAGGAAAAATATGAGCTTATATTAGCAAGTTTAGATAGGCTTTCTAATATTGAAAGTGACGATATTGGAACTGAAAAGAATAAGGGTTATTCTCCACGAAGCTATGTTTTATTTAGTATTAAGAAGGCATGGGATGGGCAAAAGCAATATGATTCTAAGAGTAAAATGAGCGATGGCATTATAAAAATATATAAGAAAAATCAGGCTAAGTTAGACGAGCTCACAAAGAAAAATAAGATGACAGCAAATAAACTGATAAATAAATACATTGAAGACGTTCATAAGAAAATGTTGTCCCCAAACGACCAAAGTGAGAAGCAAGTTTTTGAGCACTATGAAGAATATAAAGCCGACGAAAAGTATATGAACATATCGTCAACAGAGGAGGTGCTACCTGACTCAAATTCAACTAAGCCAGCAATAGAAATTACATCTCCTATAGATAAGAAAAAAAATCACCATAATGTAAATGTTAAGCCTCGTAGAAACAACGTCTTTGAGAAGCCACCTTGCTGATTAAGGCTTAATTTTTATTAGATAATGATAATTGTATCTCTTCAGTGCTTAAACCTTTATCTATTAACGCTTGTATCAGAGCTTCGCTGTCCATATCTGACAGTGATGCTTTTTTATGCTCATTTAGCGACTTTTCAATCTGCTGCCGTGCTGTCTGAAAGTCAACGACTTTGCCTGTGTCCCTAAGCAGGTCTAAAAAGTCTGCCCAAACTTGCATAATCTTACGGCGCTCTTCTAAGTGTTGCGCGTGGTTATAAACCGCGCGAATGCTACTTTTCTTATCATGGGCCATTTGCTTTTCGATCGCATCGCCCATGTAGCCAAGTTCGTTCAGATTGGTTGAAGCGATGTGTCGAAAGCCATGTCCTGTCTGTTTACCAGCATACCCTAGTATATCTAGCGCGTTATTGATGAATTCTTCGCTATACGGCTGATGCATGCCCGTGTGATAGAAAACATATTCATATTGCCCTGTGATGGCTTTCATCTCTTCTAGCACTGCGAGCATTTGATCTGATAGTGGTACGACATGCTTACGCGCAATTTTAAGATTGTCGATATCAACACGCCATAAACGGTTAGCAAAATCAATGTGTGACCATTTCATCATACGTAGCTCAATGGTGCGACAAAATGAATAGGCTAAGAATTTCATACCCAATCTAGTTTGGTCGTGACCATGATAACCTTCGATAGCTTGTAGTAGGGCAGGTAGCTCATTAATATCTACATGCTTCATGTGCTGACTTTTGGCTTTAGGGTAAAGTGCTTTTAGATCGTCGATTGGGTTTTGCTCAATGATACGTTCACGTTTGGCACGTTTTAAAACATTAGCAACCAAATCAATGGTGCGTCTGGTGACCTCACGTGGTGGTTCCCCTCTATTGTTTACTCGCTTCTCAATCTCATCTGCCATCGATCGGCAATCTTCAAAGCTTACATTTTTTAAAGCAATACCTTCAAAGTTTGGTAACACATCTTTATGCATGCGGTTGTAGTCTTGCTTATAGGTAAGTGACTTTACGTTACGCTTGCGTTCAGCTAGCCAATCTAATGCGTAGTCATTGAATTTCTGCGCGTGGATATTAGCCAGTTTATCTTGACGCTTTTTAACTTTTGGATCTATGCCTTTAGCTAATAGCATTTTGATATCAGTATTCGCTTGTCTTGCCTCAGAAAGAGACATAAGAGGATAAGTACCAAGGGTTATATTTTTCTGCTGACCATTAAAGCGATATGCATTTATCCAAGTTTTAGTACCTGAACTACGTACCAGTAACTGCAAACCTTGTTGATCACTATATTTGTCTGGACAAGAAGGGGTGCATTTATCAGTGGGCTTAAGCTTACGAATTTTGGTATCAGTCAACTTCATGTTGGTCTATTCCTTGTACCTACGAGCTATACATTTAAAGCGTTAAGGCAATTATGTTGGTCTAAGTCGTATAAATCTAGATCGAATGTTGGTCTAATTACGATGTATATGAATAATAGACCAAAGAATAGACCAACACAAGCAACGTGATAGGTGGGTCGCATTGGGTAGAACTGGGAAAATAGCAGGCATAAAAAAAACGCTAGACGCGTTATTTATAAAGGGTTTTCTTGGTATATGTGTGGAATTGGGGCAAGGTGGGAAAACTAAGATTTCACAAGATTGGCGGTGAAGGAGGGATTCGAACCCTCGATACGCTATGAACGTATACACACTTTCCAGGCGTGCGGTTTCAGCCACTCACCCACTTCACCGTTTTTTGAACGCCTAAGTATAGCGGATACCATTTAAAATGTCACGACTTGCGCGCTATCTTTCTTTATTGGCAAGCGCCTGCTAGGATAGCAAGTATGTAACGGCAAGTATAAATGGTTGAAAGTTGAATGATAAGTTTTAGTAGGCTTAAGTACGGATGTAAGAATAGTGCGATGATGGCAGTATTGCTTGTCGCGACGGGTATTACCCAAGCGCACGCTGATGATTTGACCCAATGTAGCCAGTCTTTTTATGGGGGTGTTTATCCTGAATTTACCAATACCAAGCTAAAAAAAGACACACAAGCACTATGCATGGATGGCTTTGCGGTGATGTACTCAGGGGTATCGCGTACACCGCTATGGTCAGCAGAATATCTCGATCGCACACGTCTGCAACAAGCTAAACAGATCGATCGTGAAGATAGCTTTCATGAAGAAAGTAAGCTACCAAAGTCAGCACGAGCCTCATTATCTGATTATTCAGGCTCTGGCTATGATCGAGGACATTTGGCACCCAATGCCAATATGGCCAATCGCAGCCAGCAGTACGATAGTTTTAGTTTAGCCAATATTGCCCCGCAGTCACCACGTAATAATCGCTATATTTGGCGTAATATTGAATCTGCTACTCGGTATTTAACGCAGCAATACGGTGAGGTGTATACCATCACAGGTGTGGCATTTACTGATAAAAAAACCAAGCAGCTCGCTAACCGTGTCCTTGTGCCTAGCCATTTCTTCAAAGCGGTATATATCCCAGCAACCAATCAAGCAGGCGTGTATTACGCTCCAAATGATGAGTCAGAACGCATCGATGTGATTAGTATCGATGAGCTGAACACTGAGATTGGCATCGATGTATTACCTATGCTAGATAGTCAGTCCAAATCTCAAGCGTTTGATTTACCATTGAAGGCAGGTGAGAGCTCAGATACACCTGAGGCACCAGTGGAGGAGCCTGAGTGGATGCTGTTTGTCTGGGCTATTTTAGAGTGGTTAATTGCACAGTTGCAGGCTTAATTTGGCAGTAAGCCCCTAAAATAGCCACATTTCGAAAAATATAAAATGTTACTGACAATAAGGATAATTAAATGATTGAGCCATTCGCCAACGACCATCAAAGCATGCAGATTGGTGATCTTGTCATTGAAAATCAAAAAGACAAGATTATTATATATGGTGATATTGATCTCACTTTTGACGAGTTAGGATACGAGCAAGCCCAACAGCTACATGAGCTGTCGGGGAAAATCGTACAAGCATTTGCAGATGAAAATCTATATAGTAAGAACGATGCTAAGTCAAAGGAAAAGGATGACCAATTAGATAAAGATATTGACAATCCTTTCCTATAAGTCTTTGATATGGTTTTATTTTTACAGAAATAAGAAACTGTAAAAAAATTACTAGGCAAAACCTAAAAATTGCTTATAATGAGTTAAGACATCGCTTGTGTCGCTCGAATCTTTAACCAAAAGCTTATAAGTTGTCATGGTAACTATCATTTAAAAAGGTCGAAACCGTAAAGCTCGTAATGAAAGGTTCTAGCAAAGGATAAGCATAGGACAACAGAAACATAACGTTTCGAGTAATCATTGTATGAAGGGAGTCAATCTATGAAATTATTTACAAAGACCACTTTAGCAGTTGCTGGTATTGGTATTGCTAGCATGGCATTCGCCGCTGACCCATTAGCCAACACTACTTGGCAGACATATGATGATGGTGAACCAAAAGGTACGGTAAAAATCACTGAGTCAAATGGTGTTCTGACCGGTACTCTTGTTGCTGCCAATACTGCGAAAGGCAAAAAGCACGTTGGTACGACCATTATTAGAGGTCTAAAAGCTGACGGTGGTGGTAAATATAGTGGTGGTACGATTACTGATCCAGCAAAAGGTAAAGACTATCGCATGACTGCAAGCTTAAGCGGCAACACATTAAAGCTAAAAGGCTATATCGGGCCATTCTCTCGTAGCCAAGAGTGGAAAAAGAAATAAACTAGAAAGTTAGTCTTAGTTTAATATATAAAATCCCGCGTTACCGAAAGGCCTCGCGGGATTTTTACGTTTTAGATTTGAACTTATATTTCATATCTTCAATAGGGGAGATCTTTAAACACTAAAATTATAAGCGCCGATACTACAGTGGGTAGTATCAGCGCATTTGACAGCAATCTTTAGCTTACTTAAAAGGAGCTTATCTTATAAATTCTGGGTAAGCTTCCATACCACATTCTGCAATATCAGCACCTTCGTACTCGTCTTCTTCAGAGATACGTAGACCGATAACTAGCTTGATGATAGACCAAACCACTAGGCTGGCAACGAATACCCAAGCAAAGATGGTTGCAGCACCCACAATCTGACCGATAAAGGTAGATGCTGGGTTAGTGATAGGTACAATTAGCAGACCAAATAGACCAACAACACCATGAACTGAGATTGCACCAACTGGATCATCAATCTTGATTTTGTCTAAGGCTAAGATAGATAGCACTACAATGATACCGGCGATAACACCAAAGATAGTAGCTTGTAATGCAGAAGGCGTTGAAGGCTCAGCAGTAATGGCTACTAGACCAGCTAGTGCACCGTTTAGGAGCATGGTTAGATCCGCTTTACCAAAGATGATGCGAGCTAAGATCAAGGCACCGACAGCACCACCAGCAGCAGCAGCATTAGTGTTCAAGAATACCATTGCAACAGCATTAGCACTAGCGATGTCGCCTAATTTAAGCACTGAACCACCGTTGAAACCGAACCAACCCATCCACAAGATTAGTGTACCGAGTGCCGCTAATGGTAGGTTAGCACCAGGAATAGCACGTATCTCACCGTTAGGGCCATATTTACCTTTACGTGAGCCTAATAGTAGTACACCTGCTAGAGCTGCTGCAGCACCTGCCATATGCACAATACCAGAGCCTGCAAAGTCAGAGAAGCCCATGTCGCCTAGGTTAAATAGACCAAAGACATCGTTGCCGCCCCATGTCCAACTACCTTCTAATGGGTAGATAACCCCAGTCATGACCACAGCGAACAATAAGAATGACCATAGCTTCATGCGCTCAGCAACAGCACCTGATACGATTGACATACAGGTTGCTACAAAGACCACTTGGAAGAAAAAGTCTGATGCGGCAGAGTAGACAGAGTCGCCACCGAAGCCGTTTTCAGCAGAGGCTGCTAGGGCGTCTTCTACTAACGTATCACCGCCTGCAATTCCGCTTAAGAATAGATCGCCACCATACATAATCGCATAGCCGCATACCATATACATGATACTAGCCGTTGCAAATAGTGCGACGTTTTTGGTTAAGATTTCGACTGTATTTTTTGATCGGACCAGTCCGGCCTCTAACATAGTGAAGCCTGCTGCCATCCACATGACCAACGCACCACATATCAAAAAGTAAAACGTATCGAGCGCATATTGGAGCTCAAAGATTTGACTTTCCATTTAAATTCCCCCTTGAATTTATAATATAGATATCGGCATTACCGATAGATAAAAATGCTGTAAGAGTCTGTACCTATAAGTTTATGCCCGTAGGTAGGTCTTCAAATTTAGATAGCGTCAGGTCCCGTTTCACCCGTACGGATGCGGATAACTTGCTCAAGTGCAGTGACAAAAATCTTACCATCACCAATCTTACCAGTGCTAGCGATACGAGTGATTGCCTCGATAGCAGGCTCAACCATCTCGTCGATCACAGCGACTTCGACTTTTACTTTAGGTAAAAAGTCCACCACGTATTCTGCGCCGCGATAGAGCTCTGTATGACCTTTTTGACGACCGAAACCTTTGACTTCAGTGACAGTGACACCTTTAACACCGATGTCAGAAAGCGCTTCACGCACGTCGTCGAGCTTAAACGGTTTTAAGATCGCAGTGATTAGCTTCATAAAAAATTCCTTATTTGTGTGATGCCGCAGATTGATAGAAGTACTATGGTGCATCATCATATCTCTGCCTTGCTTACTGTAAGTTATTCAAGAACCGTGCCAACCTACTCAAGGGGGGAGGTAGAATTGGCGTTATTCATTAAAAAGTAATGACAGTAGTAACATAGAGTATGGGCTACGATGCAACGATTAGAGCCATCGCTACAAGCATAATAAAGGTGAATCAATCTTTAGCGTTTGGCTAACGAAAACTTTATTATAACCAACTTTTTGAGTGCTTGGGGAGGCTATCCCTTTATTTCATGTGACGATTTGCTAACTTGAGTTTGGTCGTTAGCTTGGCCGTTTCATGTATGCGTATCAAAGATGAATGGCGGGAAGGTAGAGAGAAAATAGAGATAAGCGGCAGAGCCTAACATAGTAGTCAGACCCCTGCGCCTAGGTAGATAAAGGGCTTGGACGTGTTTATATATACGTCGTTAGGCTTTAGGAAATAATAGATAAGGGGTTTTTGTGCTGACCAATAGCTTTTTTGTATCGCTACCTTGTAGTAATTCGCGTAGACGAGATTGGCCAAAAGCCCCAGTCATAAGTAAACCGATATCATGCTGATTTTGATAGTAGTTCAAAGCTGCTGCAACATCACGGCAGTCAAGCAATGTCTTTTTGGATTTGATACCCGCCTGTTTGAGTTTGGCGTAGGCTTCACGCAAAGCATCACAGTTATCAGAAGTTTCCTTGCCAACCATCACAATATGAACCGTTAGTGCACGCACCAGTGGCGTTTTACACAGCCAATTTAGTAGTTTATGGCACGTTGGACTGTTATCAAACGCGAATAAAGCGGTAGTAGGGGGCAAAAATGGTGCATGTGTCACCAAAATGGGGCAGTGACTGACTCGAATGAGTTGGCTCAGTGTTGATTTGCAGGTGACATGATGACCTATAACGATCATTTGTGCTTTGTCATCGACGTAATCAATGCTCTGATTGAGGTTCTCATGACGATGCAATGTATATGTCTTTAGCTTATGGCGTTGCTGCTCACAATACGAGGTTGCTTGAGATAATAGCAATCGGCCCTGTGCTTTTAGCTCACAGTTGCTCAGATGTTCTTTAGATGTGAACTGTTCGAGTAACGCATTTTCGTCATCAATATTGAGGCAACCAGAGTAATTAATAGCGGCTTTTTGCTGCAAGCTTGGCATTGAGTGCAATAAGCCAACAGGCGCGCGCAGGCGAATAGAAGCCCACATACTGGCCTCTAGTACCGCTTGAACATGATCAGGACAGTCCAAGCAAGCAATCACACTATCTGGTTTTAAATTACTCATAAAACGACCACATCATTTTAGTAATAAAAATCTGCTATTTCAGTTTAGGGTTGGCGTATGAAAAATACATCCAACCCTTTTACCAATATAACTGTCTATTAATATCCGATACATTAGCCATAGACTAAGAATATAGCCACATGGCAACCGCGTAGATTCGCTTAGCAGTTTCGCTTAGTCTAACAAGCCAATGTCTCGGCGGTCATGAACAGAGAAGCGATCAATCAGTGTTCGACTCGCATTGTTGAGTCCTACCACTTTGACATCAATACCTTCACGTTGCAAGCGCATCACTAGCTTGTCCAAGGTATCAACAGCGCTGACATCCCAAAAATGCGCTTGGCTTACATCAATCTGAATACTATCTACAGCTTCTTTGGTATCGAAACTATGCAAAAACTGGGTGGTAGAGGCAAAGAATACCTGCCCTTGAACATAATAGTAACGGGTATTGCTGCTGTCATCATATTCACTAAAGATGGTTAGGAACTGACCAATTTTATTAGCAAATGCTAAAGCAGACAGTAAAACACCTACGCCGACACCGTAAGCTAAGTTGTGAGTAAAGACGGTAGTCAATACAGTCGCTAGCATAACGATATTAAATGACATTGGATGCGTCTTAAACTCGCGAATAGATTGCCAGTTAAACGTACCAATCGATACCATAATCATCACTGCAACTAGGGCTGCCATTGGAATTTGACTGACCCACTCACTTAAGAACACGACCATAATCAGAAGGACGACGCCGGCCATCAAGGTAGATAGACGCGTACGCCCACCCGATTTGACGTTGATCATTGACTGACCAATCATCGCACAGCCTGCCATACCACCAAAGAAACCTGATACGACGTTAGCCATACCTTGACCACGACATTCTTTGTTTTTATCACTTGGTGTATCGGTCAGTTCATCGACGATCGTTGCTGTCATCATAGACTCTAAAAGACCGACGATGGCAAGCGCGATAGAATACGGTGCAATAATCAGCAAGGTATTTAGGTTTAATGGAATATCAGGCAACAAGAATACTGGCAATGAATCTGGCAAATCACCCATGCTACCAACGTTGCGAATGTCAAGATTCATATACATTGCAACAGCAGTCAAACCTACGATACAAATAAGCGGTGAAGGAACGATGCGACCGATTTTAGGGATAAGTGGAAACAGATAAATAATCGCCAAACCAGCTGCCGTCATGATATAAACAGTCATGCCAACACGCTCAGTCATTGGGTTCAATTCTGGTAATTGCGCAGCAAAAATCAATATTGCTAGGGCGTTAACGAAACCGATAACCACTGAGCGAGAAACAAAGCGCATCAGATTACCAAGTTTTAGAATGCCCATCACGACCTGAATGGCACCGCAAAGCAAAGTTGCGGCAAGCAAATATTGCAGTCCATGGTCAGCAACCAAGTCGACCATGACCAGTGCCATAGCGCCAGTCGCCGCCGAAATCATACCCGGACGACCACCGACAAAACTGATCACTACCGCGATACAAAATGAGGCGTATAAGCCAACCTTTGGATCGACACCAGCGATAATAGAAAAGGCAATGGCTTCTGGAATAAGGGCTAGGGCTACAACCAAACCCGATAAAACGTCACCGCGAACATTGGAAAACCACTCGTCACGCAAGTTATCAATAAAAGATGTCATAAGTAAACTACATAGGGTTAGAGGCAAAAAAAGTAATCATTACTCATTTATAAAATGATCGCGTCGCTAATAATAGCTATTCATTTTTCTTTTACTTCAACATGCACTAGGTCATGTTGCTGTGTTGGATTGTGAGAAACTAATAACCGAGGTATCTAACTAATAACCAAGATATCTAACTAATAACTAAGGTATCTACTGATTTTTTTGGTATCAAAAATACGCTCATCAATAATCAATACGATGATAAGGGCAGTAAATTACCTAAAAATATTTTTTAAAAGATTGCTTAAAATAGGCGACTAGATAGATGTACCTACAATAATATATAGAGTCAGCAATCACTTGCTGTAGTAGAAGGTGATATATCACTCGTCAAATTATCAAAATTGTCTGATACGCCCTTATTACAACAAGAATCGTTGATAAAGAGGCGTGACAATCGCGCGATAAATCTGACAACATGCTAAACTAAAATGCTTGAGCAATGTGCTCAGCAAAATACTGATAAATATTAATCAAGCTGACTATTATAGCATTAGCCACTTAATATAAAAACAGGCGAATAATAGCATAAACTCATAAAAAATCAGTACCGAGATCTGAACGATGGCGTTAAGATGCTGCATATCTTAGCAGCGCAGATTAGAGTCGCTATACAGCAGGTTTATTTGATACAACTTTTCTCGTTTATATAGAAGGAATAGATATGACCACTAATACAGCAACAGAAGCCTTACTTCATAAGGGTAGTGGTCTACAAGTCGTGGTGGGTTTGGGGCAGTCTGGATTGTCAGTCGCGCATTATCTGGCCAAGCAAGGCTATCAAGTCGCAGTCACTGATGCTCAAGTTACCCCTAAATTGGCCGATCAGTTGCCAGCCGAGATAGATATTCGTCAGTTTGGTGAGATAGATGCCGATTTATTGCAACAAGCCGCACGTATTATTATTAGCCCAGGTATTTCTCTTGAAACTGCCGCTGTGGCTGCTGCTCGCCAAGCCAATATTCCTGTAGTTAGTGATATTCAACTGTTCTGTGAAGCGTGTACTGCACCCATCGTAGCGATTACAGGCTCTAACGCTAAAAGTACAGTCACTACGTTAGTTGGTCAAATGGCGGCAGATGCTGGCGTTAACGTGGGTGTCGGTGGCAATATCGGTGTACCAGCTTTAACATTGCTAGATAATTCTGATATGGAACTTGCGGTGCTTGAGCTGTCTAGCTTTCAATTAGAAACCGTCACTAACTTGGGCGCAAAAGTAGCGACTGTGCTCAATATGTCGCCTGATCATTTAGATCGTCATGGAGATATGCTTGGCTACCATCAAGCCAAACACCGTATCTTCCAAGGTGCCAAGTCGGTAATGATTAACCGCGAAGATGCACTTACTCGTCCATTGGTCGCAGACAACCTACCGAGAATTAGTACGGGTATTCATGCCCCTGATAAAGGTCAGTATGGTCTGATTACCGACACAGAAGGCCAAACTTATCTTGCTCGTGGTACAGAACGATTACTGTCGGCAGACAAACTGTTGATTAAAGGTCGTCATAATCTACTGAATGCGCAAGCGGCTCTAGCACTTGGTGAACTGGCAGGATTACCGCTAGAGAGTATGCTAACCACTTTGCAGCAGTTCACAGGTCTTGAACACCGCTGCCAATATGTGGCCAACGCTGCTGGTATTGATTATTTCAATGATTCTAAAGGCACCAATATTGGTTCGACCATGGCCGCTATCGAAGGCTTAGGTGCAGTCTATGCGCCAAAAGACGGTAAGCTATTATTGATCTTAGGCGGGCAAGGTAAAGGGCAACAGTTTGGTGAATTAACGCCTTTTATCAATCGATACGTGAGCCAAGTCTTGTTCATTGGTGAAGATGGTCAGCAGATTGAACAACATCTAAGAGCTGCGAAATTGAGTGATGATGTCGCACTACATCAGTGTCAGACACTAGAGAATGCATTTGCGACTATTCAACAAGTCACTACCAGTAGTTTATCGCAAGTACAGGCTGTATTGTTGTCACCTGCCTGTGCCAGCTTTGACCAATATAGTGGTTATGCGGCTCGCGGTGAGCACTTTAGCCAACTGGTTAATCAATTAGACACCGCTCAATCAGAAGCTTGATAGGTAGTCGAATATATTAAGCAGCTATATAGGTTGGCATAGCAGACGTCTACTCTCTAGCAACAGCCAGTATTTTCTGGATAAATGATTGTTTTGCTTATAGATTGCTGCTACTGTCAAGCATATAATCTTGATTACTGAAATAGGTGCTAGCTAAGGCGTTTGCCGATGGTTACAGGTTTTCTATCACAATCTATTTAGTACGATTTATTTTATGATTTTTTAAACGGTGGCGTTTCATAGACGCCGTGTTTTTTCGTTTGTTAGTGTATATAAAATTATGGCGCTCTCTTCTTTTTTTCGTTCCTCGCCCCAAACCAAG
The DNA here is from genome assembly GCF_050268165.1 of Psychrobacter sp. NPDC078631. Lineage (NCBI taxonomy): Bacteria > Pseudomonadati > Pseudomonadota > Gammaproteobacteria > Moraxellales > Moraxellaceae > Psychrobacter > Psychrobacter sp. NPDC078631. The sequence continues at coordinate 21,351 of NZ_JBNNGG010000005.1, forward strand.
CAAACCTCTGGCTCAGATGGTGTTCTGTCTATGCCATCAGCGCGCGCAATTTTGTTATCAAGCGTCGGCTGTATGATGGTGCTTAGTCTGCTAATGGTTGCTTCTGCTTCTATCCCTTTTGCGCTTAGCCGCGGTATGACTGAGCTGTATTTTTTCAAAAACCAGCTGTTATATATGACGATTGGTTTAATTGTTGCGGTTATTCCTTATTATGGCGTTTCTTTACGCACACTATATAAGACCGAGACCCAGTTTGCTTTGCTGGGCATCACGGGGTTGTTGCTTGTTGCCACATTGTTTAGCACACCAATTAATGGCTCTAAACGCTGGCTCACAGTAGGCGGCTTTAATTTTCAGGTAGCTGAGTTAGCCAAACTGGTCATGATTGTGTTTGTATCTGACTTTGTGGTGCGGCGATCTTTTGAAGTTCGTAATGGCCTAGATGGTTTCTTACGAATTATGTTGGTAGTGGCGCTGATAACGATACTGCTATTGTCGCAGCCAGATTTTGGTTCTTTTGTCGTCATTATTGGTACGCTGTTCGCGATTTTTTATATCGCTGGGGCGCCTTACAAGCATTTCTTAGCATTGGGTGCTGCTGCTGTTGGCGGGGCTGTCTTGATGGTGACTACGGCCGAGTACCGATTGGTGCGTGTGATGTCGTTTATGGATCCATTTGACGATGTGCAGGATACCGATTATCAGCTGGCACGTAGTTTGATCGCCTTTGGTCGTGGGCAGTTCACGGGTGTCGGCTATGGCGAAAGTGTACAGAAACTGTCGCATTTGCCTGAGGCACATACGGATTTTTTATTAGCCATTACAGGTGAAGAGTTAGGGTTTGTCGGTGTCAGCATGGTACTGATACTTGAAGCGTTGATCATCGGTAGTGCGATGCGGATCAGTTACAACGCGCTGAAACGTCGTCAAATGCGCATGAGCTATACTGCTTTCGGTATTGGTGTGGTGTTTATTGCCCAGACGATTATTAACGCTGCGATGAACATGGGTGCCATCCCAACCAAAGGTCTCACTATGCCGTTCTTTAGTTATGGTGGATCGTCTATGTTGATTAGCTTGGTTATGGTCGCGCTATTATTGAAGATATATAAAGAAAGCCCTGAAATAGAAAAAAGCCAATGCCGTTATTACTAATAGGCTCTATATATAATAGTCTCTGCATAGATTCAGAGTTTCGGTATATAGCATCTAGCATCTAGCATCTAGCATTATTGCAATAAAAGCGTCACTAATAGTGGCGCTTTTTATTGTCTATGTTATGACTTTTGATGGAATAACTCTCATTAATAAGACAAATTTAACTGCTGCTTACCTTGTAGCGGGGTGTTATCCCATTGCGCAATGGCTTGTTTGAGCATGTTTTCTGGGGTGTCGATATCGACCTTTGCTTGCTGTAGTAGTGATAGAGCTTCAACAATAAGTTGACTCGGGTCTGATGTGTCGATTGGTTGAGCAAGGTTTTGCTTAGAGAGCTTTTGGCCGTCAGCATTATTGATCAATGGCAAATGATACCATCGGTCAATAGTGGGTAGGCGCGCGGCTTGCATGATACCGATTTGCGCCGTCGTCATAGGTAGGATATCAAGACCACGCATGATATGAGTAACCTGCTGTAGACCATCATCGAGACTGGCTGCCAGTATATAATTAATCATACCGTCTTGGCGGCGAGCAACCATATCACCTAACGTCTGCTGCGGATTATCCCACTGCAATCCTTGAATACCGTCATTGAATCCAATCCGATAATCTGGTAGCTGAATACGTAGCTTATGCTGCTGTCTATCAAGGTCAGTTGCCACACAGCGACGCGGATACCGCTGTCTATTTGGTTGTACTTGGTCAATTGATGAAACTTGTTCGTCTAACGATGTCTGGTCGGTCAGCGCAGCTAAGCTGGCAGGACTATGGTTTCTACTTATCTCTTCTTGCGCCCAGTACTGCTCTAAGTCTTTACGGGAGCATTGGCAGCCATAGGTCAACGGCCCTAGATATGATGATAGATAATCGTTGTAGATATCAATGCGCTCAGACTGATAAATAACATCACCATCCCAATGCAATCCAAGTGCCTCAAGATCCATCAAAATTTGCTCAGTGAACTGTCTATCACAGCGTTCAGTATCGGTATCTTCCATACGCAACAGCCACTTACCACCGATTGATTTGATATGGCAAAAGCTGGCAAGCGCAGTGGTTAAAGAGCCGAGATGTAACTCACCCGTTGGTGAAGGCGCAAAGCGGCCAATAGGCTGTGATATTGTCGTTTGAGTTGGCATGGCGGTAGGCATTGTTTTCAAAATAAATGGCTGTCTATAAGAGGTAATAAAGATAGAATAATAAATATAAGTATCAAAAGATATTCATTAAATGAGATTGTTTTGTTAGTCATGTCATTATTCAGGCGATTGTATTTATCAGAGTAAAGTCAGAAACGCAGCAAAATAGTGAACGTCTAAAATACAAAAAGCGACCTATTATAAGGTCGCTTCTGCTTACATTTATATCTGTAATATCTGATCTAAGCGCCTTGGTTTTGACGTTCTTTGATTTCAGATAAGGTTTTGCAGTCGATACATTGAGTTGCGGTTGGACGTGCTTCAAGGCGACGTAATCCAATCTCTACACCACAAGTCTCACAAAATCCATAGTCGTCATTTTCGATTTCTAACATAGATTTGTCGATTTTGCGGATAAGTTTGCGCTCACGGTCGCGAGTACGTAATGCCAATGCAAACTCTTCTTCTTGAGTGGCACGGTCATTGATGTCTGGCATGGCGCTTGACTCATCTTGGATGTAGTTTTTGGTACGATCCGCTTCGCCAATCAGTTGGTTTTTCCAATCCAATAAAATAGCCTTAAAGTGCTCCAACTGCGCATCAGACATATACTCTTCGTCTTTGGCCGGCACATAAGGAGTAAATTTAACTTCACTCGGATTCGTGGTCAGGGTGCTCATATGGGTATCCTACTTTTTCAAATTAATTCAATAAAACGACGTATCAAAAGACAAGACGTTATTAATGCTACAAACGCTACAATTTGTCCTTTTATCAAACGTTTCACCACTTGGTAATACAAGTAACACAGCTGATCAAATAATATCGTAGACTTTATATCTTGACAGTTATACACCGATTGTTAGATAGGTTGTTATATAAACTTCGGTTTGAATAATACTGTCTAAAGCATGCCGTAGGTCATTGATTGTGAAAACTGAGCTTGTGGTTAATGGGCCATCCTAGCTATCGTGCAGTGGCTTCATATTAGATATTTGGCCACCCTTGCTTTATTTCATAAGTTGTATCATTGTTTGTAATAATAATGAAGTGATTTTTTATATTGAATGCATATTTTATTTTTTTATTACTGTATTTTTTATCAAAAAATATTGGTGAAAGCTATAAGTATAAAGGGCTAAGACTTATACCAGTACCAATAATTCTGGGCATCAAGTATCCAGTCTTTCAACCCAGCTTGCAACTGTTCCATTGTTGGCTAATTGCAACCAGCGATATCCTGGTAATGCATGCTCATCATAAGAAAAATCATCTTCATAGGGTTTGAACTGATAGCAGGTAGATGGCGTGCTATACACCGTGACGCCTTGGCGCAGTCGAACTTGCTCTTGGTGAGTATGCCCACTGATCACCACTTGTAGCTGTTCAAATGGCGCCATATGCTGCCAAAAGCTCTCAGTGTTTTCTGCCATATGGGTATCAATCCAGTCAGAGTCAACTGGAACAATATGGTGGTGTAGGGCGATTAATGCAGGCTTATTACAGGTACTGAGTCTCTCACATAACCAATTAATATCAGTAGGCGTAATCTCGCCTGCGACCTTACCAGAAATGGATGAGTCTAATAACAACAGCTGCCAGTATTCAGTCTCAATGACATGACGACTTAACAAACGTGAGTCAGCAGGCTGAGCGACAAGCTCTCGCTGAAAAAACGGCAAGTCTTTACCATTCTCGTCCGTCACATCGTGATTACCCGCAATACAAGCAAAAGGAATCTGAGTCGCTTGTAATACAGTAAAGATATGATCGTAAATTGAAGACTTTACTCGATTGACCAAGTCACCTGTCACAATAATCAAATCACAGCGAATATCTTCACTAAGTGCCTGTTGAAGCACTGCTTCAAAGCTACGCTGACAAGCCAAGTCATCACTATAGGTGTTACTCTCATCAACAAAGACAGGCGTCGATAAATGCAAATCAGTAATCTGTAAAATATTTATTGTTTGGTCGGAGGTGCTTAACTTATTGGCAGGATAGTTTGGCATTGGTTCAGTCCCTTATCGAATCACAACAATAAGTATTGTTAGCGCGAGTATGGATAAATGAGCTACTATTTTTCACTGGGTATTTATAATTATTATTAATCTACTATAAAAGAGCAGAGCGTTTGCCTGGAGCTTACTTTGACTCTAATCAACGATGTTTATACTATCAACTAGTAATATCAAAGTTAAAGCCATCTTATAGTATTATCGAGCTAAAGTATTAATTATATTAATAAAATAAAGTCCAACAAAAAGATAGCGAAAAACAGTCATGCTTTATTTATTATAACGTATTTACAGCGACGCTAACTAAAGTTTTATCTTTATTAACTTCGAAAAAATGAGTGCAGCAAAAAATAAAGCAGCTAATATCAAGACGATAGAAAGACCTGTTTGAATATCTAGCCAAATACTGCCCCACACACCAAGTGTCACACCCAGTTGAGCGATTATCAACGCTATAATCACCATTTGTTTTGGTGATGCTGACCATAGGCGTGCGGTCAGTGCAGGTAGCACTAATAATCCGCTGATTAATAGACTGCCAACCGCCTGTAGAGCAATCGCACAAAATCCTGCCAGTACACCCATAAAAAACAGTCGTTGCCGTGTTGGATTGATACCTTGAATACGTGCCAATGCTTCATGTGTTGCCAGCTTGATTTGCGCAGGCCAAATGTAGATAAGTAGTCCCAAGCCAGCTAGTACGCTACCAGCAAGCAAAGGCAAATCAGCCCAATCAAGGTCTAGCAAGTTGCCGAATAAAAATCCGAGCACATTGGCTTGTTGGTCAGTCAATTGGGTTAAGGCTAGTAGGCCTAAGCATAAGAGTGAAACCGACACGACTGCCAATACAGCATCCACTGGCAGACGCTCATCATCAATCAATACCAGTCCCAGTACGACCATGACACTGATCAATGCAATGCCGATACCCATTGGCAGTTGCCACCATACAGCCAAAGCCACACCTAACAACGTGCCATGGGCTAAAGCATCAGCGAAAAACGCCATACGCCGCCACAATACTAAGCAACCTAACGGCGCTGATAATAACGCTAATATACTGCCAGCGATCCAAGCAGGCGCAATGATGGCTAACCAAGCAGTCATAATGAATGTCCGTAAAATTTTTTATAAAAGAGTAGAGCCGTATCATTTATATGTTTGATATTTTTGGCTTTAATGAGCTGGATTTTGGCGATTTCGAGCCTTGATTACTGACGCTATAACTCGCTTGGGGCATGGTGTTCACAGGCATGGGGCTGATGCACGTATGGCTGTTCGTAATGATGACCAAATAGCTTTTGAAATTCAGTACTAATGGCCAGCTCGCTTGGTTGTCCTTCACAGCAAATATGCTTGTTCAAACAAATGACGCGGCGGCTGCCTTTCATGACCCAGTGTAAATCATGAGACACCACTAGCATGGCGCAACGTAAGAAATCCGGTAGCCCATCAATGAACTGATACAGCCAAATTTCGGTATCGGGATCGAGACCCTGCATCGGCTCGTCTAAAATAAGCAAATTGGGTTTGTCTAATAGCGCTCTGGCCAATAGTACGCGCTGCGTCTCACCACCTGATAAATGCAGCATTTGCCGTGATAGTAGATGAGTTAATGATAAGTTATCAAAGATAAACTGTCGCTGTTCAGGGGTTAAACGTTTCTTATCTGCTTGCGCCAACAAGTCGCAGACACGCAGTGGCAATATTGGTGGCACAGCAAATCGCTGCGGTACGTAGCCAAGCTGTAGCGGCTGATGTGCTGTCATAGAGCCATCAGTTGACTCAATTAAACCTAAAATAAGTTTGACTAGCGTTGACTTACCAGCACCATTTGGACCGATAAGGCTGACCGTCTCATTCACAGCAATGTCAATATCGATGTGAGAGAGCAGGCGTTGAGGCCCAATATGGTAACTGATATTGTTTAAGCTCAATAATTTGTCAGCATTACTCACAGTACTGCTATTCGCAACAGCAGTATTTGACTGATTAGAAGGTAGGGTAGAGGTATTCATAATATGACAACGCATAGGTAAATAGACAATCGACGAATCATGCTTAAAACGTTTACACAAACCATAGTAGCTCTACTGGCAAGCTTGGCAACGACCGCTAAGCTCAATGACACTACGCTCAACCACAAACCCTACATCTTGCTCGGCAAAGCTCATCATTTCCTGAACGGGTAGGCTGCTGCATTCTTGTACTCGTTGACACTGATCGCAGATTAAGAAGGCGGCTGTATGCTGGGCGCGAGGATGACAGCAAGGAACATAAGCATTGATAGAGGTTAACTGATGAATCAACCCTTCACTTAGTAAGAATTCTAAACTGCGATAAACCGTTGGTGGCGCGACATTTTTCGGTGCGCGTTTTTTGGTTGTCTTAGTGTCTTCTGACAGTGTTGGTGAGCTCGCTACTTTTTGAATATCGCTGTCATCAGGTATAGACAATCGCATTTGCTGTAACTGAGTGATTAGGTCATAAGCGCCGACCGGCTGATCTGCTTCCAAGACCAATTGATATATCTGCTGACGCAAAGGCGTAAATCGCGCGCCATTTACACGGCAATGTTCTTTAGCTGCTGCTAAGCGTTCATGAACATCATGCGGAGTCAGATCTTGCACATCATGTAAATGTTCGCAGATCGATGAAGTAATAGACATGGTACAAGCTCCTAAAAATAGCATGGTAATCGCATGACATTTTTTATGATAGCGTTTTTTATTGTTATAGTATAACATACTAAAATAATAACTGAGTCAATTGTCTTATAGTAGTCTTGTATATCTACCCTTTTTACAGGAGTGGGGCAGGACACTATTACTCATACGTTCGTTATCCAACAATGCTATCTAACAATAAAAGAGCTTACTATGAACGCTGTTTTTACTTACTCCGTACGTTCGCTTATCACATTACAGCGCTTGCTAATGACAGGACTGATCGTTCTAGGGTCTTTCACATTGAATGCACAAGCTGCAACGGTCAGTGTTAGCAATTATCCGCTATTCTTGTTAAGTGAAGCAGTAACAGAAGGCGCACCATCAGCCAATCGACTATTGCAAGCGGGGGAGGTAGGACATCATGGTAGTATCAGCCCAGGTGATATCAAAGCAATCAAAGACAGTAAGTTTGTCGTATGGTTCGGTGAGCCGCTAGAAAACAATCTAGCAGCGAGCCTGAAAACAGCCCCAAATGCCATTGCTTTATTTGAGTTTGATGCATTCAATCGACATCCATTACGTGATGTAAAGGGCAACGCTATCGCCGGTACACTAGATCCACATATTTGGCTAGATCCTGAAAATGCCAAAGCCATTACTCGTGCATTGGCCGTAATTCATAGCCATGCAAATCCACAATATAAAGATCTATACCAAGCCAACGCGAAAAAATTTGCACAGCAACTAGATAAAGAGGTTGCTGTATTAGAGCAAAGCTCTACTCAAAGTGCCTCAAAATCACGACCTTATTGGGCCTATCACGATGCTTATCAATATATCGAAGATAGTTTAAACTTAACGCTCGTCGGTAGCCTTAGCGTGGATCATCATCTATCACCTAAAGCAAGCCAACTACGTTGGTTAAATGAGCAACGCCCAGCCAAGCAAATGTGTTTGGTTAGTCCAAGTGAGCCAGCAAAAGGCTTACTTGCGAAGCTACAGCCAGTGAAGAGTACGGTACAGCCAGAAGATATGAGTAGTAGCGATGACTTTATCAGCGGTTGGCAGAATATGGCCAAACAGATATATCAATGTATCTCGTAATGTAGCCAAAAACAGCAATTTGCTAGGATTGTTTGAGTTGGTTGTATAGCTTCGCTTCAAGCATTTATTATAGACTAAATAATATAATAATCTTAGCAAAATGCGTTAGGTGACTGATAAAAGTCATATTTTACTTGCTTAATAGTTACGCTCTACCTATAATAAGTAGCGTTTTATTTTGGCCGAAAGGTAATGCCTGTAGAGTAAGTCATTCACGGATAAAATTATCATAAGTATGATATATTGTCCCAATGCTGTAAGGGCTATAGGAATACCGATGACCAAGCCTGCCAAACGCACGCAAAAAGACAAGATTGGCATCTATATTAAACGACAAGCATGGATACTATTTATCCTTATTATCATTGCTTGGATAGTAGATACTATTTGGCTACATAGTGAGCTTACGATAGCAAAAAGCGCCGCCATTGGTGCGCTACTAAGTTTTATCACTCAAGCAGTATTTGCGTTTTTTATTTTTTGGTATACCGGATATCGCGCGCGCCAACACATCGTTAGCCAGCTATATCGGGGTCAAATGTCAAAATGGTTATTGACCGTGTTTGGTTTTGCACTAATTTTTATTACCGTACAACCCCTATCTGCGCCAGCGCTGTTTATCGGTTTTATGGTAATGCAAATTAGTCACAGTTGGATGTTGTGGCATATACGCTAGCGCTAATAAATGATCGCTAAACAGATGGTTTATTAATAGTACTGGCAAGTCACCCTGCCGTCCAGCTTCTCTATGACTAGTTCGAAAAGTCGAAGCACAACGCTGTCTTAGGATAGCACCAGTGATTATAAAGACCGCACTATGAGTCTCAATGTTAGACGTAGTATGCAGTGAGAGGGTAGGGGTTACTCAACTATCTGTATTGCTGATAATTAGAGTATTGTTATCTGATTATGGTTAGTGGCTATATTAGCGAGTAAGACTGGTGGCTAACTTATTCATACAGTGGATAAAAAAATCACAATTGACTTTACACGAATACAACGCTGCATTAATATAGGCGGCTAAATATTTTGCTTATAAGCGCTACATTAAGCGCCGATTGTAAAAAACGGTCAGTGGGTAAGCACATATATAATAATTTTGCGTATAAAAATGCAAGGGCTATTACTGAGTTATCATAAGCCCTTTTTTGATAGCTAAAATTTATCTCACGCTATCAAATATTGCATATTAGTAATAGAACTATGGGTTGGATGTTGTTGGTTACATGAGTGATTTAGTACGGTTTATTTGTCTGCTTAATAGCAAGATAGATATTAATACTACACCTCATCAGATGACAACCATATTTTTGGTAGTTGATTAAATCGTTGATTAATAAGAAGCTTACATTATGGCATCCGAGCAAACATCATCAGAATATATCTCTCACCACTTAACGAATTGGACGTATGGCTATCTGCCGGGCGAAGGTTGGAAAGTTGCTCATACTGCTGAAGAAGCAGGGGCAATGGGCTTTAACGCTATCCATCTTGATTCTATGCTATGGTCGATTGGTCTAGGTATCTTATTTTGCGCTGTCTTTTGGATGGTTGCCAAAAAAGTCACTTCAGGCGTGCCAGGAAAAACTCAGGCAGCAGTTGAGATGATCGTTGAGTTTGTTGATAACAACGTTCGTGATTCATACAGTGGTACATCAAAACTGATTGCGCCATTGGCGTTGACCATTTTTGTCTGGATCTTTTTGATGAACTTGATGGATTTGATACCTGTTGATTTCATTCCAGGTATTGCTGGGCAAATCGGTGCCGCTATGGGCCATGATCCACATCATGTTTTCTTTAAGATTGTTCCAACGACTGATCCTAACATCACGCTTGGCATGTCGTTCTCTGTCTTTGCACTGATTATCTTTTATAGCATTAAAGAAAAAGGTTTGGGCGGCTTTATCGGTGAGTTAACACTGCATCCGTTTGGCGCCAAAAACCCAATCGTACAAGCGATTTTGATTCCCATTAACTTCATCCTAGAAGCAGTTACTCTAATAGCCAAACCTGTATCACTTGGTTTGCGTCTATTCGGCAACATGTATGCTGGGGAATTGATTTTCATACTGATTGCTCTAATGCCGTTTTGGATTCAATGGGCGTTATCGGTACCGTGGGCTATCTTCCACATCTTAGTTATTACACTTCAAGCGTTCGTATTCATGATGCTGACGATAGTTTACATGTCGCTTGCATCATCAACTGAACATTAATTAGACATTCAATAGGTAAATGAGGATACATCAATGGATCCAGTATTAGGTGGTTACACAGTTATCGCAGTAGCACTACTTATCGGTCTTGGCGCACTTGGCACAGGTATTGGTTTTGCTATTCTAGGTGGAAAATTCTTAGAAGGCGTTGCGCGTCAACCAGAGCTTGGCTCACAATTGCAAACTCGTATGTTCATCGTAGCAGGTCTTCTTGATGCTATTCCGATGATCGGTGTTGGTATTGCTATGCTATTGTTGTTCGCTAACCCTCTAGCAGGTTAATCCGAAAGCTCAGTTGTAAATGTTTGGTATTCGGAGACTTTCTATCAAATATAGTCAAGATTTGACTACCAAACATGATCAATGAAACTGATTTTTCATTAACAAAGAGGTGATCACGTGAATATCAATTTTACCCTCGTCGGTCAAGCCATTGCTTTTGCAATATTTGTGATTTTTTGCATGAAATTCGTGTGGCCACCACTTATCGGTGCCATCAATGAGCGTCAGCGTAAAATTGCTGAAGGTCTGAATGCCGCAGAAAAAGCAAAAGCAGATTTGGCGACCGCGGAGCAAAATGTCCAGCAGGAACTTGATCTTGCAAAGACTAAGGCTGCCGCTCTAATCGAGCAAGCGAACAAGAGTGCCAATCAGCTCGTCGAAGATGCAAAATCGCAAGCCCAAGCGGAAGGCGAGCGCATTCGTCAACAAGCGCAAGCATCTATCGATCAAGAAATCAATCAAGCGCGTGAATCATTACGTGCCCAAGTTGCTGAACTGGCTGTACTTGGTGCAGAGAAGATTTTGCAAGACAAAGTCGATGTGCAAAAACATGCCAGTATGTTAGACCAACTGGCGGCGAAGCTGTAATTGTGAGGATATAATGGCTGACTTATCAACCTTAGCACGACCGTACGCTAAAGCCGCGTTTGACTATGCCAACGAAAACGGCGCAGTCAACGAGTGGGAAAACTTCTTACTTGTTGCTAGCACTGTTGTCAATGACAAGTCGTTCAGTACTTGGCTAGACAATCCAGCTGTTTCTGCTGAGCATAAGTCAGCTGCTTTGGTCGATCTTTATGATACGCAAGTAGCTAGCGCTAATGATTCTGCTTTTAAGCAGTTATTAAGCGAAGCTCAAGGGACTAGCCTTGACAGTAACGTAAGCTATCCAAAAGTATCAGTAGCACTTAGTAACTTCGTTAAACAGTTATCAGAACAAGAGCGTCTGGCGCTGCTTCCTGAAGTTTATGAGCATTATCGCCGTCACAAGGCAATAAGCTTAAAGCAGCTTGACGCATATGTGACCTCTGCCTACCCATTGACTGATGAACAGCGTCAAACGCTACAAACGCGTCTTGCTGCCTCGCTAAATGCTAGTGTAGTGATTCACGAATCAGTTGATCCAAGTCTATTGGCAGGCGCTACAATCAAAGTCGGTGACAAAGTCATTGATGATTCGATGCGCGGCAAGTTACAACAGTTAAAAACACAGCTAACTGCCTAATGCCAATCATCAATACAGTCAAATATTGACTGTATGATTATAAGAGCAATTAAGTCAGTGGGCGGGTTATCATAAATTAAAGGAAACAAGGCAATGCAACAATTGAATCCAGCGGAAATCAGTAACCTGATTAAGCAGCGTATTCAAGACCTTGATGCGGGTGCAACTGCAAAGAATGAAGGCACGATTGTCAAAGTATCTGACGGTATCGTGCAGATTCATGGTCTTGAAGATGCCATGTACGGCGAAATGATTGAGTTTGAAGGCGAAATCTACGGAATGGCTCTAAACTTAGAGCGTGATTCTGTTGGCGCGGTAGTACTTGGTGATTACCTAAAGCTGCAAGAAGGTCAAAAAGCCTATTGTACTGGTCGTATTCTTGAAGTACCAGTAGGTCCTGAGCTGTTAGGCCGTGTTGTTGATGCTTTGGGTAATCCTATTGATGGCAAAGGTCCTATCGATGCCAAGATGACTGATAAAGTCGAAAAGATCGCTCCAGGCGTTATCGACCGTCAATCAGTAGATCAACCAGTAATGACTGGTTATAAAGCCGTTGATACCATGATTCCAATCGGTCGTGGTCAGCGTGAGCTTATCATTGGTGACCGTCAGACTGGTAAAACAGCGATGGCTATCGATGCGATCATCGCACAGAAAGCTTCAGGCATTAAATGTGTATACGTGGCTATCGGACAGAAACGTTCGACTATCGCTAACGTCGTACGTAAGCTTGAGCAAACTGGCGCACTAGAATATACCACTGTTGTGGTTGCTTCAGCATCAGAGCCTGCAGCACTTCAGTATATCGCACCGTACTCAGGTTGTACGATGGGCGAATACTTCCGTGACCGCGGCGAAGATGCACTGATTGTATTTGATGACTTATCAAAGCAAGCAGTTGCTTATCGTCAGATTTCACTACTATTACGTCGTCCGCCAGGTCGTGAAGCTTATCCTGGTGACGTATTCTATTTACACTCACGCCTACTTGAGCGTGCATCACGTGTAAATGCTGATTATGTAGAAAAGTTCACTAACGGTGAAGTGAAAGGTAAAACTGGTTCTTTAACCGCTCTACCAATCATTGAAACACAAGCTGGTGACGTATCTGCATTCGTACCAACCAACGTGATTTCGATCACTGATGGTCAGATCTTCCTAGAGTCTAGTTTATTCGCCTCAGGTATCCGTCCAGCAGTAAACGCTGGTATCTCGGTATCTCGTGTTGGTGGTGCTGCTCAGACTAAGATCATCAAAAAGCTATCTGGTGGTATTCGTACCGCTCTAGCTCAGTATCGTGAACTAGCAGCATTCGCTCAGTTCGCCTCAGATCTTGATGACGCAACTCGCGAGCAGCTTGATCATGGTGAGCGTGTGACTGAATTGATGAAGCAGAAGCAATATCAGCCGATGTCAATCTCTGAGCAAGCAGCCGTTATCTATGCTTCAAACGAAGGCTTCTTAGCTGATGTACCTGTCGAAAAGATTGGTTCTTTCGAAGAAGCGTACCTACGTTATATGCATGATGAGCAAAGTGAATTGATGCGTGAGATTGATGACACTGCGAACTACAATGATGATATCGCAGGTCGTTTAAAGTCATCTCTAGAGACCTTTAAACAAAATCACAGTTATTAATTTAACGGGTTAAGCCGAATTGGTTATAACTGTAGCTTAGAGCTGATAAAGTGGCGCGTTGTCTGACCAGATATTTGCGCCACTGTTTTAACCATTACCGGTATTAGATCGCGTAATGCCACAAGATATAAAATGTTATTCTGTAGGATTGATGTTGTATATCAAACGATTGTCGCATGCGCCAATGCTTTTTAACCCTCTTATATTGGAATCATTATGGCAAGCTTAAAAGAGATACGTGCCAAAGTCACCAGTATTAAAAGCACCCAGAAAATTACTCGTGCTATGCAAATGGTAGCGGCAAGTAAAATGCGCCGTGCGCAAGAGCGCATGGAAGTGGGTCGCCCGTATGCTGATAGTATGCGCCGGGTTATTTCACATTTGGTGCATGCCTCATCAGACTACAAACATCCGTATATGGTATCGCGTCCAGTCAATAAGGTTGGCTATATTGTCATTACCTCTGACCGTGGCCTAGCGGGTGGTTTGAATATTAACTTATTCAAAGCCCTAACTAAAAGTATCCAAGATTATCAAGATCAGTCTGTACAAGCTGAGTTTGCAGTCATCGGTGCCAAAGGTGTGAGTTTCTTCAAAAACTTTGGTGGTAAAGTTACGTCGGCTGTGACCGATTATGGCGATAAACCAACGTTTGAACAATTGAATGCACCGGTTCAAGCAATGCTTGAAGACTATAGTAACGGTAATATTGACCGTATCTATGTAGTCTATAACCGATTCATCAATGCGATGACTCAGAAACCAACAGTCAATCAGTTGGTTCCTCTACCAGAGCAGTCATTTGATGATGAAGACAGTGGTCTACAGACAGAACTTAGCTGGGATTATATCTACGAGCCTGACATCAAGACGTTAATTGATGAATTGCTTGGTCGCTATATTGAGTCGATTGTTTATCAAGCGGTAATGGAAAACATTGCCTCTGAGCAGTCTTCACGTATGGTTGCGATGAAAGCGGCAACAGATAATGCTGGTGACCTTATTAACGATTTACAGTTGGTTTATAACAAGCTGCGTCAAGCGGCGATTACCCGAGAAATCTCGGAAATCGTTGGCGGTGCTGCTGCTGTTTCATAATTGACTACACCTATATATAGAAGTTCAAGGAGAACGCAATGAGTAGCGGTCGTATTGTACAGATTATTGGCGCGGTTCTTGACGTTGAGTTCAACCGTAATGAAGTTCCTCAAATTTTTGATGCCTTGCAAGTAGACGGTACCGAAACTACCCTAGAAGTACAGCAACAGCTAGGTGACGGTATTGTACGTACTATTGCAATGGGTTCAACCGAAGGTTTAAAGCGTAACCTACCTGTTACTAATACTGGCGCACCTATCTCTGTGCCTGTAGGTACTGGTACGCTAGGTCGCATCATGGATGTTCTTGGTCGTCCTATCGATGAAGAAGGTCCTGTTGTTGCTGACGAAAAATGGTCTATCCACCGTGAAGCGCCAAGCTACGCGGATCAGTCAAACAGCACTGAGCTACTAGAAACTGGTATTAAAGTTATCGATCTACTTTGCCCGTTCGCTAAAGGTGGTAAAGTTGGTCTGTTCGGTGGTGCTGGTGTTGGTAAAACCGTTAACATGATGGAGCTGATCAACAACATCGCTCTAAAACATGAAGGTTTGTCAGTATTTGCTGGTGTTGGTGAGCGTACTCGTGAAGGTAACGATTTCTATCACGAAATGCAGGAAGCTGGCGTTGTAAATACTGAAGACTTCAGTAAATCTAAAGTAGCAATGGTATATGGCCAGATGAATGAGCCACCGGGTAACCGTTTACGTGTTGCACTGTCTGGTTTGACCATGGCTGAGTACTTCCGTGATACTAAAGATCCTGTTACTGGCAAAGGTCGTGACGTACTATTGTTTGTTGATAACATCTACCGTTATACACTAGCGGGTACTGAAGTATCAGCACTACTTGGTCGTATGCCGTCAGCAGTTGGTTATCAGCCAACACTAGCTGAAGAGATGGGCTTACTACAAGAACGTATTACGTCAACTCAGTCAGGCTCTATTACTTCAGTTCAGGCGGTATACGTACCTGCGGATGATTTGACCGATCCATCACCTGCTACAACGTTTGCTCACTTGGATGCAACAGTTGTACTAAGCCGTGATATCGCATCACAAGGTATCTATCCTGCGGTTGATCCATTGGATTCAACATCACGTCAGTTAGATCCACAAGTAATCGGTGAAGATCATTACAATGTTGCTCGTGGTGTTCAGGAAGTTCTACAGCGTTATAAAGAGCTTAAAGACATCATCGCTATCTTGGGTATGGATGAGTTATCAGAAGAAGATAAACTGGTTGTTTATCGTGCTCGTAAGATTCAGCGCTTCTTGTCTCAACCATTCCACGTAGCCGAAGTCTTCACTGGTGCACCTGGTAAATACGTACCACTACGCGATACCATTGCTAGCTTTAAAGCAATCATCGCTGGTGAATACGATGATCTACCAGAGCAAGCGTTCTACATGGCTGGTAGCATCGATGAAGTAGTCGCTAAAGCTGAAAAAATGAAGTCTAAGTCAGCGTAAGTTGTATGAGCATAAGCTAACGAGTAGATATAATATAAACCTTGTATCTACTCTTCAGTAACGCATCGCAGTTTTACTGTTTTTTGATCGCGCTTTGATGGTAAGGAATTAAGTATGGCAACGTTACAATGTCGCGTCGTAAGTGCTCGTGAAGAGTTGTATTCAGGCGAAATTAGCATGTTAATAGCTACTGGTACCGAAGGCGAGATTGGTGTATTGCCAGGTCACACACCGCTTATTACTTTGCTAAAGCCAGGTGCAATGCGAGTGCAAACACCAAACGGTGAAGAAGAAGTAATTTACGTCTCAGGTGGTGTATTAGAAGTACAGCCTAAGATGGTTACGGTATTGGCTGATACAGCCATGCGTGCACACAATCTTGACGAAAGCAAAATCGTTGAAGCACGTAAAAAGGCTGAGCAAATGCTAGTTAACCAGTCTGATACGCTACAAACCAATGCGGCTTTGGCCTCACTTGCAGAGTCAGTAGGACAATTACAGACTATCCGTAAGTATAAAAACCGCGCTTAATTTATTACTGATGGCTTTAGCTAGTCATTTAGAGTTATCGCTAGAAGTAATAATAAAAAGACAGTCCATTATATGGGCTGTTTTTTTATGTCTATTCATTATTAAATTAACTGTTCTATACTGAATACACATAGTTATTACTTCGATAGTATTTGCGGCAGTCCAATCTATTTCCAGGAAAAATCTTTTATTATCAATGAATCATTGTCCATTAGAATTTTCTTAAAAAGACACTGGCGACAACGGTAATATATGGTTATATTAGACATAACGTATTATAAGCAACGAGCAGTAACTGTACGCGATAACGTTGGCTCGATGGTTTGGATAATTAGCAAACGATAGATAATACAAATTGCGATGTACTAACGAAGTAATTGACGTAATTTCTGGACGCAAACTAAAGTTTTGATAGGGGTAGTTTATAGGTTTTGTTACCGACTATCAGCTATAGTATAGGAAGCTGATAATTTAATAGTATACTGTGCTACCAAGTTTGTAACAGCTATACGAACATCAATTGTGCCACTATATGGTGCTATTAATTTTACCGCTCTTACTTTTACTGCTTTTAAATTAGATGTATTAGAGGATATAACAATGACAACGAATGAAGAAGACAACACCCCCCGAATCTTGATTGTTGAAGATGATGAGCGTCTGGCCATGTTGACTCAAGATTACTTGGTCAAAAATGGTTTAGAAGTGGCAATTGAAACTGATGGTAATCGTGCTATTCGCCGTATCGTCAATGAGCAGCCAGATATGGTTGTACTTGATGTCATGCTACCTGGTAGCGATGGTCTGACTGTCTGCCGTGAAGTACGCCCGCATTATCAAAATCCAATTTTGATGTTGACTGCGCGTACTGAAGACATGGATCAGGTATTGGGTCTTGAGATGGGTGCTGACGACTATGTTGCCAAGCCTGCTCAGCCACGTGTATTGCTTGCACGTATTCGTGCGTTATTACGCCGTTCAGAAAATGCACCATCAGAAGATGTGCCACAACGTCTAGAGTTTGGTGAGTTAGTCATCGACAACGGTGGTCGTTCAGTTAATCTAGGTGATGAGTTGGTTGATTTCACTAGTGCTGAATATGATCTACTATGGTTGCTTGCTTCTAATGCAGGTCGTATCCTATCTCGTGAAGATATCTTTGAGCGTCTACGCGGTATTGAGTATGATGGTCAAGATCGTTCAATTGACGTACGTATCTCACGTATTCGTCCAAAAATCGGTGATGATCCAGAAAATCCAAAGCGTATTAAGACCGTACGTAGTAAAGGCTATCTATTCGTAAAAGAAGGCAACTAATATTGTTACTTCTATAGGTTGATTAATTATTAATCACTATTCGAAAAAACCAGCAACGATGCTGGTTTTTTTGTGGCTAAATTTTAATTTTTAAACTTAAATGCAGTGTTATGTGGTTTAATTAAGACATTATTATAGACGCTGACTAAATATATGTCATACATATAAGTCTTTGGATGATCGCTGCATATGGATTAAAATGCGGTCATTAAAAGTCAAAGTTAAAGTTTATCCCTATTCGATCATGTTCGATATCGTCAAACACATAGCACTACCTATATGTTTGATGATATTGGCAATCTCTATTTATTAAGTTGGTCACGGCACGTATGTCATTAGTCTCTTCTTTAAAACACAGTATTTTTGTTCGTATCTATGCTGGGCTACTTATAGTCTGCTTGTGTGTGGCACTGTTTGCGCAGTTATTGATGGATACCATTAATAAGGAGCGTGTGCAGTCCTATCGTGAAAATATGGCAATGGGGGCTTTCCATTTGGTGAGTGAAGGAATCTCTCACCAAAATAGCGAAGAAGAGCGTGAATATTGGTTATCAGATGCGAGTAGTTTGTTTGGTACTACTTTTAAAGTCTTGCCTATTGACGAAGTAGATTTTAGCGCCAGTGAGCTACGCCGTTTTAAAAATGATAATACCGTTGTGCGTTATTTTAACCAGCCTGTATATGCAGATGTTTATTATCGTTTGCCGGACAACAAGAGTGTGTTAACAGCAAGAATCTCTCAAGTTACCGAACAGCAAGTACGGGCAATCGCGGTCTTTTTATTAGATGACTTGTCTTATCACATGACATTATCGGACAAGCGTGCACGTTTGGCTGAATTGGAGAAGAAGTTTTCTTTTCCTTTAGCGTTCAAAGCAGTCAATACACTTGAGTTAGATTCAGATCAGATGTCTCGTCTGCGTCGTGACGAAGTCGTCATATCACTGCAAGATACTAATAGTAGTACAAGTAACTCGGCGATTAGAGTAGTGGTACCCTCTGAAATCAATGATATGGCAATTTTGATTGGGCCTATACCGTTATTTAATTGGTTCCCGCTCAACTTAATTATTAGTATGATTCTTATTAGCATGTTCCTAATTAGCTTAGGTGTATATGCGCTCATCTTCCCGCTTGAACGTAAGCTACAATTGATTCAGGTAGGTGTGAATGAGGTCAGTCAAGGTAACCTTGATATTCAAGTACAGGTTATTGGTCAAGATGAAATAGCGCGTTTGTCAGCGACTTTTAATGCCATGACCTCGCACATTAAGCGTTTGATTGAATCACAGCGAGAGCTTACCCGAGCGGTCTCACATGAGCTGCGTACGCCAGTGGCTCGTATTCGATTTGCAGTAGATATGCTTGCTGATACGGATGACGAAGACTCACGTTTTATGCAGCGTGACTATATTGATGAAGATATTGAATCGCTTAATGGTTTGATTGATGAAATTTTGACCTATGCTAAGCTTGAGGAAGGGTCACCAAAGTTAGATTTAGAACCAGTAAACTTAAGAGAGCTGTTAGAGCAGATCGAGCGCGAAACCAATGCACTAGGTAAGCCGATTAAAATAGTAACCAGTTTGCCAAATGCAAAAGTCACAGCAGTGGCAGATAGACGCTACTTACACCGTGTAATTCAGAACCTTGCAGGTAATGCGTTACGCTATGCAGAAACGACTATTATCATTAGTGCTGGTGTCAAAAAAGGCAATGCCTTTGTCAGTGTCGAAGATGATGGACATGGTATTCCTGAAGCAGATCGCGAAAAAGTGTTTATTCCATTCTCACGCTTAGATGACAGCCGTACACGCGCCTCAGGTGGCTATGGCCTAGGCTTGTCTATTGTATCGCGCATTGCCTTTTGGTTTAATGGTAGTATGAAAGTAGATGAGAGTCGTGAGTTAGGCGGTGCAAGGTTTGTGATGACGTGGCCTATTAAACCATTGACGCAGATTCTTGCTGCTGATGAATTGACCCAAGAGAAAAGCGAGCGCGACTTCGATACTAAGTTGCCAGATTAGGTCAAGTTATAGGGCTAAGCTATAAGAGCAAGCTATCAGGCTAAATCATCAGACTACGCCATAATTATTAGTCATGATACTAAAGACAATTAGCGTCATTTTAATGGTATAACAGGATACAGCTTTATAGCTGGGTGACGCGCTTGTCGCTATTTTTCAGATAGTTGGACAATGTCATAGGAGGCATAGGATGCCATATTTATTTGGTGGCTTGGTAATGTTGAATGCGATTACGCTAAGCTATTATTTATTCTTAAAACAGCCATCAACGACCCAAACACTACAAACAGCTCAGGCTGAAATTACCCAGCCACTAGCTTTTACTAACAGTGCTGAGTATATTCCGCCGACTATTGGTAGCAAAGACTAGCGTTGACCTCTTTGCTTATTCAGATTAAAGTCTCATCACTATTTTGAATTTGGTACCGTATTGTCTACCTCAGATACCTCTTCTACTTCAGCCGCTAACGTAGTATCTCCAGCGACTTTGGAGAGTAGGGGTATACGTACGCATACTTGTAGCCCGCCTTCAGGGTGGTTGATGGCTTCAACAGTACCATGATGTAATCGTGCAATACGATCAACAATCGCAAGACCTAGTCCGCTACCTTGAGTAGTCCGTGCCGTCTCTCCACGTTCAAACGGTTGCATAATTCGCTCTAATTGATCGTCAGCAACGCCATCACCGCAATCTCGTACACAAATCACTAGTTGTTCTTGAGCTTCTTTGTTCACCACATTTTCGCTGACCACATCCGTATCTTCGTCTTCGACAGTTTCTATAAATGTCGGTACAACCGTTGCCGATAAATAAATTGGTGGTTTTCCATAACGATTGGCATTATTGACCAAGTTGATAATCAGACGTTTGATGGATAATGGACGTACGGGAACAACCTTGTCACATTCTGACTCATATACAAACTTCATTGGCGCAAACTGCACCATGATTTCGTTAAATATGGTATCTAGATTGGTCAAGCTGACTGGCTCATCAGAACCATCTTTCATAAAAGAGATGAACTGCTCCAAAATAGCATCCATATCCTCAATATCGTAAATCAGCCCTTCACGGAAAAAATCATCTGGCAGCATTTCTGCGGTCAAACGCATACGGGTCAACGGTGTCCGCAGATCGTGTGAGATACCCGCGAGCATGATTGTTCGCTCTTTTTGCGCTTGGTTTAAGGTCGTAAACAGTCGGTTAAACGCCATATTAACCTGACGTATTTCTGTGGGGCCTTTCTGAGTGGGCAGTGTGGTTGCATGACCGAGACGAATATAATTAGTAGCCGCCCGTTGTAGGTAGCGTAGCGGACGATTTAACTGACGCGCTAATAGAATAATCGTGAGTAACGATAGGATAGGCAGTCCAATCAAAAACAGTACCAATAATGTCGGGCTATATTGTGAATAGTAGACGACAGGCTCACGCACCCAAAAACTGTCATCACGGCTATCTTGTACCCATAGCTGCGGCGTTGGCTTAAATTTAAAATAAACCTCTACAGGGCGACCGAGCTGTGCACCGATTTCACGTTGTAATACGTCAGTAAAAAAGCTTACGAATGGCTTGTCAGCGACTTCTGGAAAGTCACTCGGATTGTTTACCACGACGACATGAGAGTGCTGGTAAATCCATTGGCGTACTTCGGGACGACCTTGCCAGTCTTTATTGACGCTATTGATCAGCTGCAACTCACTCGTTAAATAACGCGCATGGTTTTTTAGCTCTGGCAGATATAGACTGCGCCAAAAGAACAAAATTGATAAGCTCACACTGATAAGCACGATAAATGCAACCATCAAAGTCGTTAGCCAAGTATTGGAATAAGAGCGTGGCAGCCAACCTTTACGACGCGGCTTTGAGTTTGGAGAGATCATATATGTCCAACAGAGTAAAAGAAAAGTTATTGTGATATAGCTTGTAGCTCTCTAAATACGATTGCCTTAAGGCTAGTCAGTGCATCAACCTATAGCGGTATATCATAGAATAGCATAATCAATAAATAGTACTGATACAGTATGCAATCGACGAGCGAGCCAAATAGTTATTGGAATAGATATAAAGTTAAGCTTAAGGATAAATGTGTTTAGCAATCATCTGTTTTTCAGAGAGAGCGATAGTAATCTATAGAATCTAAAGAAAAAATTTAAAAATAAGCCATTATCATCAGTTATATTTTACTTAGGTCGTCATTTAAGCTATTGTTAATAAATAATTAAATATGCACAGTTTATGTTTTCAACAAATAAAGACTGTGATATAATTATGCCCTTTTTGGTATACCTGCGAAAGAGAGAATTCACATGGTTGTTATTCGTTTAGCACGGGGCGGTGCCAAGAAACGCCCATTTTATCAAGTAGTTGTTGCTGATCAACGCCGCGCGCGTGACGGTCGCTATATTGAAAACATCGGCTTTTTTAACCCACTCGCTAAAGAGTCTGAAGAAGCAGTACGCCTAAACATGGAAGCGTACAATGCGTGGATCGCAAAAGGTGCACAACCTTCAGATCGCGTTGCTTCATTAGCAAAAGCTTACAACAAGTCTACAGCTCAAACTGAAGCAACTGCTTAAGTTTTGGTTGTTACTGAGACGTTCGTAGCAAAACTATGACATGACTCAGTAGACTTTAGAATACATAGCGTAACTGGTCTGACCAGGGTGCGCCATTAACTGTTTATCGCTTTTGACGCAATTGTTTTTGCAATTGCTGTTTTAATCATTGTTAGGTTAGCTGCTATGTCATCTGTTCCAAACGCTAGTGCCCTTATGAAAATTGGTCAGCTTAAGAAGCCTTACGGCATTAAAGGCTGGCTTTGGGTATTTAGTGATACGGATGACCGTACAGCGATATTCGACATGAAGCCGTGGTGGATGAAAACTGCCACTGGCATGAAACCTTTGACTGTGAAGGCTTGGCGTGAGCAAGGAACAGGAATTGTGGCTCAATTTGAGCAGATTCCTGATCGTAATGTTGCTGAGACTATGAACGGTGTTACCGTTTGGGTCGAACAAAACGTCCTACCTGAAACAGCTGAAGACGAATATTATTGGTCGGATTTGGTCAGTCTGCGCGTGATTAACGAGCAGGATGAGTATCTAGGTAATATCACTGAAATGTTTGAAACCGGTGCCCATGACATCATGCGTGTAACGGCAAATTCAGACAGTTTAGACAATGAAGAACGCCTGATTCCATGGCATAAGCAAACTGTGATAGAAGTCAATATGACTGAAAAAACAGTGCTTGTGGCATGGCCGAGTGATTACTGATAGCGTTTCTGGCTTTTTAGTCAGACGTTGTTATTACTTACACCGATTGTTGTAGCCTTAACGTAAGTAGACATCAGATGTATTTTACCGTAATTAGTATTTTTCCTGAGATGTTTGCCACGATTCGTGAATTTGGAATCACGGGCCGAGCAGTGACTCAAGAGCAAGTTACGATTGAATGCATTAATCCACGTGATTATACCACCGATAACTATCGCCGTATTGATGAGCGCCCTTATGGGGGTGGTCCTGGGATGGTGATGATGGCTGAGCCATTATCGAAAGCCATTGAGGATGCACGATTGCGTGCCAGTCAGCATGGTTGCCGTGTCGATAGTGAGCACTGTCCGGTGATTTATATGTCGCCGCAAGGCCAGACGCTTAGTGAGAGTAGCGTAGTCAATATGACTGATTACGATGGCATGATTTTATTATGCGGTCGTTATGAAGGTATCGACGAGCGTCTACTATCACAATATGTCGATATGGAAGTATCGTTAGGTGATTATGTGTTGACTGGTGGCGAGTTGCCAGCAATGGTGCTGATGGATAGTGTGATACGTCGTCTGCCCGATATCATGGGTGATGACAAGTCAGCGGAGCAAGACTCTTTTGTCGATGGCTTGCTTGACTGTCCACACTATACTAAGCCGCATGAGTTTGCGGGTATGGCGGTTCCTGAGGTATTACTTTCAGGTCATCATGCCAATATCGCTAAGTGGCGTTTTAGTCAGCAAGTCAGTCGTACGCAAACGCGTCGTCCAGACTTGTGGCAAGCGTTTACCCCAACGGTAGAGCAAGCGAAGTGGTTGAAAGCATTGGCTAAAGCAGATAAAAAGTAGATGTTTAAAATCTAATTTTATCGTTACTAAGTTTGATAAACAGTTAAGAAACAGAATTTTGAGCAATAATAAAACGAGTCATAGCATAGTGGCCGTTGGTTATAACCCATTTACGTTGTGTCTCACTATAAAGAGATGCGATTAATTATTACAAACAGGTGATATGCGTCAAGCCTCTATTATCTAATGTGAGGAGATAACTCTCATGAGCAACAAGCATCCATTGGTTCAGGTCATCGAAAACGCTCAATTGCTTGAGCGCCCAAGCTTTGCACCCGGCGATACCGTTGTGGTACAAGTAAAAGTACGTGAAGGTGAGCGTGAGCGTTTACAGGCTTTTGAAGGCGTTGTAATTGCTAAACGTAACCGCGGTTTAAACTCAGCGTTTACCGTACGTAAAATCTCAAGCGGCGTTGGCGTTGAGCGTGCATTCCAATTGCATTCACCAATCATCGAGAGCATCGAAGTGAAACGTCGCGGTGCTGTTCGTCGTGCGAAACTATACTACTTACGTGAGCGCTCTGGTAAATCAGCACGTATCCGCGAAAAACTTGGTGCTCGTCCAGTTGCTAAGAAAAAAACTGACGCTGGCGTACCTGATGCAGTTGATACTGCACCTGGTATCTAAGCACAAGTTTGCCGTTTTGAGTTAGTCCTATAATTTTAGGGTTGGCTCAAGACAAGGTAATAGTAGATACAAGCCCTTATTCATAGGTTTATTTATAAATAAGCGGGCCATACCAAAAAAGACGAAACCCCAATCTATGCGAAAGCTAGATTGGGGTTTTTGTATGTATAGCATTAATAATTTGAGTTTTATCAGCTCTAATACTATCAGCTCTAATAGTGCCAGTTATAAGATAAAGCTTATTGAGCATCAAAGGTATCGATACGGTTGACTTGCTCCTTGGACTTACTGTATTTGCGAAGTCTAATGTATAAAGTCTTGGTGACAGTCGCAATGAGCATTTGCTGCTCGTCAACGATATCGACTTTATACTCACGGAATACCGCTTCGCCTTCTTTTGCCAACTCTTGAATAGTAATAATTTCAGAGCTAGGTATTTTCATGCGCGCAGTGACTTTGCTACTGCCAGGCGCAACAAAATCAATGTGTGAGCTTTTGTCCCACACCACATAATTACTACCCAATTGATGCATCAACATGAGCATATAAAAAGGGTCAACCATCGAATATAGACTACCGCCGAACTGAGTACCGACGATATTTTTGTTCAGAGTGTTTAGTCCCATGCTTACCACGCACAAACCCTGATCGAGACTGATGTGATCGATTTTGATACCTGCGCCAATGTATGGTGCATAAGTATTAAGGCGCAGCTTTAATAGATGCGGTGTCAGCAATGGCATGATGCTTTGCTTGGCCCGACGTTTCAAAGTCTCAAGGTTGGTAGGTAATACGCTCATAAACTAGTCCTGTTGCCTTTTCTCAATTTTTTGATTGTATTAATAATGCGGTTTTACACAGTATCACTGAGAAATAAATCGATAAAAAGTATTTATCATAATTAAAAAGTGCTCAGCCTGCTAGCTCTAAAGCGTAACCAAAATGACATATTTATGCCCACTTATAAGTAACGATCGTTATTTATTATAACTATCTTTGCTATTCATCTATGTGATAAAAATCCATCTAGATGTAAATCATTATCAATAAAACGGTCGTTTACTATAATTCGAAGTCTATAAAAGAGAGGTTTTTTTCTCATGGTTTTCTATTAAGGTTAATTTTGTCTCAAATGGAAACTTTAGTTTATATATTATAATGAGATACATAGTATCTTTAAATGGTTTTAGGTTCGCATTTCATCAAGTCTTAGCATACAATAGTTCGCAGTTTGTAATAGGCGCTTTGGTCTATGACATTAGAGCAGAGCGTGTGTAGTCAATCAAAGACGTAATCGACACAAGGAAATGTGATGAGTAACCCTCAGACCCCCTCTTCAGGGTCTAATACGCCGACCTCGAACATAAACCACGACAGTCAAGTACAAGGCAGTTATGTAGATTTGCATAAGCCCAGTTCTAGTTTCGACAGTCGTGATGCTTATTTAAACCATGAATTACAAATCATGCAGCCGAAACGCTGGCGTCCTAATTTACCATTCCGTGATTACCGTTTTGAATACGAAGATACTATTCCAGCAATGGCCGCGACCATCGGTAAAGTTGTTATGGTGGGCGCCATTGCAGCAACCTTTGCAGGTCCACTTGGCCTAGGTGATGCGTTTGTTCTAGAAAACGTGCGCTATGAGCTATTGATTGTCTCCTTCTTTATTATTTTATTTTCGGGCTTTTTATTGCCGACGGCCAACCTTGCTGGTACTCACGGTCCATTAATCCCTCTGATTCCTATTGTGGTAGCAGCTGGTGGGCACCCGATGGCTTTTGGTTTGCTTATCGGTGCTTTTGGTCTGCTCCTCGCAATTAGTAAAGGGGGGAGTTTGCTGGCTAATTTGACCAGTAAGGGTGTGTGCGGTGGCCTCTTGATTTACTTGGGCTTTATCGGTACCACATCACAGGTCAAAAATCTCTTTGCTTGGGCAGAAGGGATTGGCATGTCACATATCGCTTTCTTTATTATTCTGGCGACTATCCTGCTGTATGCATTGCTTGAGCATTGGCAAAAACGCTGGCTCGCGGTTCCGCTAAGCTGTGTGTTAGGTGGTGGTCTTGCATTTGCATTGGGCGCACCTTTTGAGTTCAAAACAGCACCAGGTCTACCAAACATGAATCCAATGTATTGGTGGGGCGAAAACACAGGTTGGATGTTAGGTCTGCCGACGATTGAAAGCTTCATTGTAGTATTGCCGTTTGCTATTTTGGCCGTGGCAATGTGGTCGCCAGATTTCTTGGGCCATCAGGTATTCCAAAAAATTAGCTATCCTAAGCGTACTGAAAAAGTGCTTATGGATATCGATGATACGATGACTAGTGCTTCATTTCGTCAGGTAGTTGGCTCTGTATTGGGCGGTGCCAACTTTGCGTCATCTTGGGGAACGTATATTGTTCCTGCGGCGATTGCTAAACGTCCAATTCCTGCTGGCGCTTTATTGACGGCTCTATTCTGTATTATCGCAGGAGTTTGGGGCTATCCGATGGATTTGGCCATTTGGCAGCCAGTGATGTGTGTGGCCTTGATCGTTGGGGTATTTATTCCATTACTAGAAGCTGGTATGGAGATGACGCGTGAAGGTAAAACCACGCAATCTGCTGCTATCGTGGTATTCGCATCGGCATTGGTCAACCCAGCCTTCGGTTGGTCGCTCACATTGTTGCTTGATAACTTAGGTCTGATCGGCTCTAAAGAACGTAGTGCCAATTTGACTAAGATGAGCCGCTGGATCATACCGGGTATTATGTTCGTGGTACTGACAGGCGTCATGGCTATCGTCGGTATGCTACCGGGTATCCCAGCATTGATGGCAAACTTCCGTCATTAGCAGTAGGTTATTGCATAAACGATAATAGAACAAACTAAGCCGGCGAAAGCTGGCTTTTTTCTGGGTAGCACTGCGATAATAATTGGCTTGTAAAACAATGACTCCCGCCCCATAACTAGCAGTATTAATAAGATTTTTAAGAGCAATAAATTCTATGGTTAATGTCTCAGAATCGAGTCCTGTCGATGATAAAAAAGCCCGTCTTAAGCATTTGATTAAACGCCTGCCTAACTTGCCAGGGGTATATAAGATGCTGGGTAAGAACGGCGATATATTATACGTTGGTAAAGCTAAGTCGCTAAAAAGTCGGGTAAATAGCTATTTTGCCAAAACGATAGATCATCCAAAGACACGGGCGCTAGTGGCGCGGATTCATAATATTGAGACTATTATCACGCGTAGTGAGACCGAAGCGCTGTTGCTTGAGCAGAATCTAATCAAAGAACATCGACCGCCCTATAATGTGCTGCTGCGTGATGATAAATCCTATCTTTATGTGTTTATCTCAGCCGATAAGCCTTATCCACGTTTGGCCTACGGTCGCGGCAAAGGCAATCATCAAAAGGGTCGATTCTTTGGCCCGTTTCCCTCTGCACATGCGGCAAAAGAGACGTTGGTCTTGATGCAAAAAATGTTTCAAATGCGTCAATGTACCAATACCTTTTTTAAGCAGCGTCAGCGTCCTTGCCTTGAGTATCAGATCAAACGTTGCCGTGCGCCTTGTGTCGGTTTGGTGTCGCCAGAAGAGTACGCAGAAGACGTGAATAATACCATTCGTTTTTTAAAGGGCGACTCTAGCGATATCCATAGTACGTTGATTGAAAAGATGGAAGCGTCAGCTGAAGCACTAGATTTCGAAAAGGCGGTATTTTATCGCGATCAGCTGTCTATGCTACGTGAAGTACAAGCAAGGCAAGCGGTCTATACCGTACAAGGTGAGGCAGATGTGATTGCCATTGCTAGTCAGGCTGGCATGACCTGTGTGAACGTGCTAACGGTACGTGGCGGCCGTGTATTGGGTGGAAAAAATTATTTCCCAGATGTGGATAGTAGTGAGTCGCTAGCAGACAATTTATCAGCCTTCATTACGTCATTTTATTTCCAAGTGACCGATGATTTGCCCGCTGAAATCATATTGAGCCATCAGATACCGGATCAGGTGGCAGTGAGTGAGGCATTGGCAACGCATTTTGGTAATAAAGTAGTTATCAAGACCAATGTACGTGAGCACCGTTCAGAGTGGCTAGACTTAGCAACACTAAATACCAGTAATGCATTAAAAACCAAGCTTGGCGATTATTTAGAGCTGCATGCACGCTTTGGCGCACTAAAAGACGTATTGGCGACGGTCACCGATCGGACGATTGATCGCATTGAATGTTTTGATATCTCCCACACGATGGGTGAGGCGACCATTGGTAGCTGCGTGGTATTTGACCAAGGTGGCTCGCGCCGTCGTGATTACCGTCAGTATGCTATCCATGACATTCAAGGTGGCGATGATTATGCAGCGATGAAGCAAGTGCTGACTCGACGTTATAAAAAGCAGCCGTTGCCGGATTTGCTATTGGTTGATGGTGGTAAAGGTCAGCTTGGCATTGCCAAAGAAGTATTAACTGATTTGGGTATTCTTGGCGACACCTTGCTCATTAGTGTAGCAAAAGGGGAAGGGCGCAAGGCTGGGCTTGAGGTATTGCACTTTATCGATCATGAGCCGTTAGATTTACCGATGGATAGCAAAGCATTGCACTTGCTGATGCATATTCGTGATGAGGCGCATCGTTTCGCGATTACCGCTCACCGTAAAAAACGCGATAAGCGTCGCTCATCATCAGTGCTAGAGGTAATACCGGGACTGGGTGAGAAACGTCGTCGTGACTTGCTCAATCACTTTGGTGGTATGCAGCAGCTGTTAGGCGCTTCACAGCAGGAGTTGGCAGGCGTACAAGGTATTGGACCAGTACTCGCAAAAACGGTTTATAAAGTATTGCATGAGTAACGGATTAGATATTATCAAGCAGCAGTTTTTATTGATTGTCTACAAAGAAAACTGTGTAAAGATTAAAAAAAGGGGCAGTTTCAGATAAGTAAAATTATCCAAGACTGCCCTTTTTTTAATAGGCTTTTACTACTTATCAGTTTCTACTTTATAAGTGGTAAATTTAAAGCTTAAATTACTTTTTTCATCGTGCATCTGCTCAGACTCGTCTGCTACTTTAAAGCGTTCTGGCAACTCAGGGTAAAATGCATTGCCGTCTGCAATATCAGTATCTACATGAGTCAGTTCAATACGGTCGGTGTACATCAGAGCGTCACTAAATACGCGCTCACCGCCAATCACCCAAATCGTATCAAGATGCGCACCATGTGCAAGGCTAGCTGCTTGTGTCAGAGCATCGTCTAAGTTGTGTACCACATAAGCATTGCTGCTATCTGCAAGACCTTTTGTCTCAGCATAATCCATCTGTGTCGTGACAATAAAGCTCACGCGTTTTGGTAATGGTTTACTACCCATTGACTCAAATGTCTTACGACCCATGATTACGATACCTTGAATCTTGCTATCATTTTCTTTGGTCGTCATGCTTTTGAAATGTTGCAAATCTGCTGAGATATGCCACGGTAGCTCATTGTTTTTGCCGATACAGCGATTGCTACTAATAGCAGCGATTTGGGCAACTTCGGTATGGGCATAGCTCATAATATATCCTTTTTATTGTATTTTTAAATTTTGCTTTTATTTGGTGTAGTTAACCAGACTAACTTTATACAGCAACTTTGGCTTTGATAGCAGGGTGCGACTCATAGTCATTGACACTAATGTCTTCGTACTCAAATGCAAATATGTCTTTAACATCAGGGTTTAAAGACAACGTCGGCAGTTTATATAGCGAGCGTGTCAACTGTAGCTCGGCCTGTTCACGGTGATTTTGATAGATATGGCAATCACCACCCGTCCAAACAAACTCTCCAACTTCTAGACCACACACCTGCGCGATCATATGAGTCAATAGTGCATAGCTCGCAATATTAAAAGGCACGCCTAGGAATAAGTCAGCAGAACGTTGATACAGTTGGCATGACAGCTTATTGTCTGCGACAAAGAACTGAAATAACGTATGACATGGTGGTAAGGCTACTTGCTTTGCCTCACCTGGATTCCAGCCAGAAACAATCAAACGGCGTGAATTCGGATTGGTCTTTATCTGTTCAACGACTTGTGCGATTTGATCGACGCCATCAGCGTTATAACTGGCATCTTCATTTTTGGTCGCGCCATAGTTGCGCCATTGATGACCATAGATAGGACCCAAATCGCCAGCAGGTCTGTTAAAGCGCGCGGTCTGTTCTGCTGTCGCCCACTCATTCCAGATACGAACGTTATTCTGTTGTAGATAATCGACATGAGTGCTGCCACTCAAAAACCATAATAGCTCATAAGCGATAGATTTAAAGTGAACCTTTTTGGTTGTTAGCAGTGGAAACCCATCTGCTAAGTCAAAGCGTAGCTGTGCACCGAAATGGCTAAGCGTACCCGTACCAGTACGATCGCCTTTTTCGGTGCCATTGTCGAGAACGTGGCGTAGCAAATCTAAATAGCCTTGCTCATTATTACTTTGGGTGCCATTGATCATAAAATGCTCTTTAGTTACTGCTGACAGCGTATACAGACTAGATGGGTAGTCGATATATACACTGTCATTATTGAAAGTATTGCTAGGATAAGCGTTTTGATAGCATACCCTATTTTAAGTCATCAACCTTTATCACAAAAAGGCAGGCTTAATAGGCAGCTTGCTTACCCCAGTCGTAGATGCCGCGTTTATAGGCGTAACCGATCAAGAACAGACCGATAATTATCATTGGGGCGCTTAGTATCTGACCTTTGGTCATCCAACCTAGCAATATGAATCCTTGGTCGATGTCTGGCTGGCGGAAGAACTCAATGATGAAACGGCTAAAACCATAACCAAGCATAAAGACACCGGTCACTGCCATACGAGGACGGGGCTTCGATGAGTACCACCACAAGAATAGAAACAACAGTAGACCTTCTGCAAGGGCTTCATACAGTTGCGATGGGTGACGAGGCAACAGGTACTGACCATTGACTTCAGTCATCAGGTCTTGCAGCGCAGGATTGGCTTGTAGCTGCTGCATATCAACACTAGCGGCCTGCGGGAAGTAGGTCAACCAGTTGTAGCCACCGTCAGAAACGCGGCCCCATAGCTCGGCATTGATATAGTTACCAATACGTCCGAACAATAAACCAGTTGGTACACAGGGAACGACAAAGTCGAGCACTTGGAAAGGTGTCTTCTTATATTTGCGGGCAAAATACAGCATACCCAACATGACACCAATCAGGCCACCATGGAATGACATACCGCCTTCCCAGACTTTGAACAGATAGGCAGGGTTTTGGAGCAGTTCACCGAACTGATAAAACAATACATAGCCGACACGGCCACCTAATATCACACCAAGTGCGCCAAAGAACACTAGGTCTGAGACCATATCTGTCGTCCAGCCTTCACGCTTGGTACTGCGATACCACGCCAGTCCGTAGGCGGCGGCAAATGCCAACAAATACATCAGCCCATACCAATGGACTTCGACAGGTCCAACTGCTAATGCTACAGGATCGTACTGAGGATGAATCATCATAAGGGCATCATAATATTGATAATAAAATGCTGACTATAATAGCAAATTTCGTTCAATGGGCATACACAATTGCTATGACGCCAATCAGAGGATATTGGTAATGTGAGTTTTTGAAATGGCACAGAATATATAGGCTAAGAGTCAAAAAATAAGAAGTTAGGTAAAAAAGTGACTTTAATTAAGGAGTGTTTTCGTGATGATATGTAATCTTGGTAGCTAGCAGCTTGAGATAAAAGTGCCATTTTTAGCATTATCGAGTGTTCACTACCAATTTGTATTATTACATTTATTATTAAAAGAAATTAGATGGCGACCAGATCTTGTACGTTATTTTCGACCATCGTATCGCCTGCACCTTGTGAGACTACCTTTCCACGTGATAGTACGGTGTAATTGTCAGCGAGCTCTTCGGCGAATTCATAGAATTGCTCAACCAGCACAATGGCCATATCACCTTTATCCGCTAAGTCGCGCAGGACGCGGCCAATATCTTTGATGATAGAGGGCTGAATACCTTCAGTTGGCTCGTCTAAAATTAACACAGTCGGCTCGGAGGCTAGGGCACGGGCGATAGCAAGCTGTTGCTGCTGACCACCAGACAAATCACCACCGCGGCGATGCTTCATCTCATCGAGTACGGGGAAAATATCATATAAATGCTTAGGTACATGCTTGGCCTTACTGCGTGAAAACTTTGCCATACCAATTAATATGTTCTCTTCTACCGTCAGTGTCGAAAAAATATCGCGTCCTTGTGGTACATAAGCCAAACCTGCTCGGACACGTTGCTCTGGAGACATTTTACTAATGTCTTTATCATTAAGCAAAATCTCTCCTGATTTAATAGGTAATATCCCCATCAAACATTTGAGTAGTGTGGTTTTGCCCACGCCATTGCGTCCAAGTACCACGCTGCACGCGCCTACAGGCGCTGTAAATGAGACGTCTCGTAAAATATGACTGCCGCCGTAATACTGGTTGATATCGTTCACTTGTAACATGGCTGTCTCCTAAACTCTAAAACTTTTCTAATATTTTAAAGGGAATATTCGTTTGGCTCGTCTAGATGATACGTTTAGCTATCGACCTAAGTAGGACTCAATCACTGCTTCATTGGCTTGCACTTCAGCTAACGTACCTTCTGCCAAAATCGCCCCTTGTGCCAATACTGTGACTTTTTCACTGATGGCATCGATAAAGGTCATATCATGTTCGACTACTACTAAAGTGTGGTTCTTTTTAAGCCGTAGACACAGCTCGGCGGTATGCTCAGTTTCTGCATCGGTCATACCGGCCACAGGCTCATCAAGCAAAATCAGCTTGGGGCTTTGCATCAGTAGCATGCCAATCTCTAACCACTGTTTTTGCCCATGTGAAAGCAAACCAGCAGGTTTGTTGATTTTGTCGGTCAAACGAATTTGCTGTAGGGTAGCGTCGAGGGTATCGCGAGTATCGGCATTTAGTTTGTTAAATAAGCTTTTGACCACACGTTTGTCTTTTGGTGCGGCAAGTAACAGATTATCCATGACGGTAAAATTTTCAAAGACAGTAGGTTTTTGAAACTTACGGCCGATACCTGCTTCAGCGATTTGTTCAGTAGATAAGCTGGCAAGGTTGTGAGTCTGACCAAAAAACACGCTGCCTTCGGTAGGGCGGGTTTTACCCGTAATGACATCCATTAGCGTGGTTTTACCAGCGCCATTTGGGCCGATGATACAGCGTAGCTCGCCTTCTTCGATATATAGAGACAGATTATTAAGTGCGCGAAACGAATCAAACCAAACGCTCACATCTTCTAAATACAGAGCAATACCATGGCTAAAGTCGACGCCTGATTTTTTGGGGTGACTGAGACCGTCACGTCCATCAGTATGATCATATTCATTAATGATTTGCTCAGTCGTTGACGGTTTATCATTTAGCATTATTGTTTCTCCTTTTTGAATCGATCGAACAAGCCCATAATGCCATTGGGTAAAAACAACGTCACGACGACGAACAGTCCGCCTAATATCAATAGCCAAAATTCAGGGTAGGCGACCGTAAAGTAGGTTTTTACAGCGTTCACCACACCAGTTCCTAAGATCGCGCCAATTAAGCTTCCTCTACCACCAGTCGCTACCCAGACGGCTATCTCAATTGAGTTCACTGGGTTCATCTCACTCGGATTGATAATGCCTACTTGCGGTACGTATAGCGCACCTGCGATACCAGCGATGACTGCGGACAGCACCCAAGCGGATAGCTTGTACCACAACGTACGGTAGCCTAGATACTGCAAGCGGTTTTCGCTGTCACGAATGGCACCGAGTACTCGACCATAAGGCTGATTCATTAAATGACGCAAACCCATATAAGAGACTAACAATGCTAAGGCTGTGACAAAGCACAGCATAGAGCGGGTAGAGGCAGCAGTAATGTCATAACCTAAAAGGGTAGTAAAACCAGTAAAGCCATTGTTACCACCGAAGCCTGTCTCATTACGGAAGAATAGCAAGGCTGCTGCATAGACCATGGCTTGAGTAATGATAGAAAAATAAACGCCTTTGATTTTGGAGCGAAAAGCAAAGAAACCAAATATAAACGCAACCAAGCCAGGTACTAATACGACCAGTACGACTGCCCACCAAAAGTGCTGCGTGCCAGCCCAATACCATGGCATCTCAGTCCAGCTCAAAAATCGCATAAAATCAGGAAGCGCGTCGCCAGCAGTCTCACGTGTTAGGTACATGCCAAACGCATAGCCACCTAAGGCAAAATACAAGCCATGACCCAAGCTCAAAATACCGGCATAGCCCCAGACAAGATCTAGTGCCAAAGCCACCATGGCCAGTGCCATGATTTTACCAATTAGGGTAATCCAGTAGGCTGAAAGGTGAAAGGCTGAAGTCTCCGGCATAAGATGTAGCCAAGGCAGTATCAATAGTATGGCAAAACATAAGCCAATTAAAACAGCACTACGCGGCGTATCAGACAGTAATTTGGTCAGTATCATAGAAGTCTCCTTATTCGACAAAGCGGCCTTTGAGTGCAAATAAACCTTGTGGCCGTTTCTGAATAAACAGAATCACAAGAACCAACAACACAATCTTTGCCAATACCGCACCGATACCAATCTCAAGTACCGTACCGCTAATACCAAGTCCCAAGGCGGCCAGTACTGCGCCCCATACTTGTCCGACACCGCCAACGACGACGACTAAAAACGTATCAATGATATAGGTTTGTCCCAAATCAGGACCCACGTTGCCTACTTGGGCAAGGGCACACCCAGCCATACCAGCTAGCCCAGAGCCCAAACCAAATGCCATCATATCGATACGTGCAGAAGGAATACCGACAGCACGTGCCATTTGACGGTTTTGGGTGACGGCTCTTATAAACAATCCAAAGCGCGTTTTGTTGAGTAAGTAAACCAGCAGCGCTACGACAATGACAGTAAAACCAATAATGGCAATACGGTTGTAAGGCAGTACCAAACTTGATGATACCTGATATGCGCCGCTGAGCCATGCCACGTTACTGACTTCAACGTTTTGCGCACCAAAAATCATCCGTACTAACTGCATCAATATTAAGCTCACGCCGAATGTCGCCAGCAAGGTTTCTAGCTCACGACCATATAGCGGACGAATGACAATGCGCTCGATTATCATACCGATGATGGCGCTGACTAAAAACGCAGCTGGAATAGCAGCAAGCAAATACCAACCTGCCATATCTGGCATATAAGCTTGAAAGAAATTTTGTACCATATAAGTGGTATAAGCCCCAATCATAATTAGCTCACCGTGCGCCATATTAATCACGCCAAGCAAACCAAAGGTAATGGCGAGACCAAGCGCCGCTAGCAGTAAAATACTGGCGGTACTCATACCGGTGAAAATATGACCCGTCCATGTGCTGATTTCGATACGGCGTGACACGCTAGATTCAGCATCGATAAGTGCAGCTTTGAGCGAGGCATCTAAATTATCAGCGGCAAGGGCCGACTCGATATTGACTAAGACTTGTGGGTTATCACTATCTGCAAGTAGATTGACCGCTGCAATCTGAGTGGGCAGGTCACCGTTTTTGAAATCAATACGAGCTTGTAGAGCAGTTAGTGCTTTTTGAACTTTAGCGCTGTCTTCATTTGCCGCTGCTGTCGTAATAATGGCTGGATCTACTTGGTCAATATTATCGGCCAAAATCTCTACAGCTTGCAAGCGCTGTGCTGGCTTGTCAGATTCCAGCTTTACCTTGGCTTGCCCAAAAATGAGCGCTGAGCGAAGGGCATTGGTTAGGGTGATTTGTGATAAATCACTTGGCCAATCGTCAGTCTCTTTTTTATCAGGATAAGTAAATAGCTGGTCATCTTTATTAAGTAGATACGTTTGCCCACCGTTGCCTTGATATAGCTCATCATTGGCAATAAATTCAACCAAACTATCTAAACTCTCAACGGATCCTGGCCAATCACTTAGCATGGCTTGACGCTTACTAAAATTGCCCGCCACAAATTGTTGAATGGCATCGCCTGAGTTTGTAGTTGCTGCTGAGGTATCTGAGACGGTTTGAATAGAGATAGATTTATTCGCAGGCGTGAGCAACGATTGCTCACTATGAGTGGTATTTGTATCGTGGTCATGTACCTGACCATCATGATCGGCATACGCCGTGGTTGTAAAAGTTGTTATGCATAATGCCATCAATGCAAGTAATCGCAGAGGCGCATAAATTGAAAAACGAGCCGCATGCTGCATGACTTCACTGGCTGATGCTTGTGGGTTATTACCACTTTTGGACGATGTTTGCCCTACAAACGGGCGTAAAGTATGGTGCTGCATGTGCGGATCCCTGTTTTTCACAGACAACAAACCCTTAGCCCCTACTGCCTAGCGTACTAAGCGATAGAAGAGTTGATAAGGTTTGGTGTTATTTAAAAGTTGAGAATAAGTGTTAAAAATAAATATGAAAAGTAGGCGTTAGGACTGTTATCAGTGTCGTTTATCCATCCGCCTACTATTCAATGACTATTCAATTACTATCCAAGTGCTTTTCAGTACCGCTTTATTTGTAGAACAAGTTATTTAGGAATGTACTCGCTCCATGGCTGGGCTTGGATAACTTCTGGCGTTTTGAAAATCGTATCAAACTGTCCGTCGGCACGAATTTGACCAATCATGACAGGCTTCCATAGATGATGGTTTTCTTCATCCATTTTTAGCGTGTAGCCAGAAGGTGCATCGAACGTTTGTCCCGCCATGCTGATACGCACTTTGTCTACATCAGTCGTACCTGCTTTTTCGACAGCTTGCTTCCACATGTTGATACCGACATAAGTAGCTTCCATTGGATCATTGGTCACGACTTTTTCAGCATTTGGTAGTTTTTGGTCCAATGCATACTGCTTATAGCGTTTGGTGAAGGCACTATTGGTAGGGTTTTTGATCGACATAAAGTAGTTCCACGCCGCCAAATGCCCTTGTAGCAGACTGGTATCGATACCACGTAGCTCTTCTTCACCGACTGAGAATGCCATGACTGGAATATCTGACGCTTTGATACCTTGGTTCGCTAGTTCACGATAGAACGGAACGTTTGAGTCGCCATTAATGGTCGAGATAACGGCGGTCTTTTTACCCGTTGAGAATTTTTTGACGTTAGATACGATGGTCTGATAATTGCTAAAACCAAATGGTGTGTACTCTTCCATGATGTCTGCATCAGCCACGCCTTTTGATTTCAAAAATGCCTTTAAAATCTGGTTGGTGGTGCGTGGATAAACGTAATCAGTACCTAACAATACAAAGCGCTCTGCACCGCCGCCTTCTTCACTCATCAAGTACTCTACTGCTGGAATGGCTTGCTGGTTTGGTGCCGCACCAGTGTAAAAGATATTTTCTGACTGCTCTTGTCCTTCGTACTGTACTGGATAGAACATCAATCCGTTTAACTCTTCAACCACAGGTAATACGGATTTGCGTGATACTGACGTCCAACCGCCAAAGATAACATCTACTTTGTCTTGAGTGAGTAGCTGGCGGGCTTTTTCAGCGAATAATGGCCAATCAGAAGCAGGGTCGACGACGACTGGTTCGAGTTGCTTGCCGAGCACGCCGCCATTGGCATTGATTTCATCAATCGTCATCAACGCGGTATCTTTGAGAGAGGTTTCAGAGATGGCCATGGTGCCAGACAGCGAATGTAAGATGCCGACTTTGATAGTGTCGCCATCAGCAGCAGGCTCGGTGGTTGTTTCTGTGCTGGTTTCAGTTGTAGTCTCAGTTGATGCTGCAGTTTCGGCAGGTTTTTGACAACCAATAAGACTTAAACTGCCAACGACGGCTACTGCTAGTAACGATAAACGTGATTTTATTTTTCCGTGTGATTGAGGGTTTACTACTTGAGTATTGGCTAAAATTGGTAACGAAAACATGGACATCTCCTAATACATACAAAAGGTAAAATAATGTTCCTGAACACCTATTAAGAGTTCAAGTTCCGTGCCAAGTTAAAAAAGCCAATAATCGAGTAATAATTGAGCAATAAATAAGTTTTGATTAATATATTCATTAATTTAGTGCAGGATGGTTAATAAATTGCACCATAAAGGGGAGATGAACAAAAAATGGTGCAATGTTAAAAACCAAATTTTTAAAATTGAAGAGCTACCATATGAAGAGATTTATCGATAAAGGCGCTTTTTACTAAGAATGCTGTCTGCGAAAAGCATTTATTGCCAAAGACTTGTAAAACGGCTACGGTAATATCTCTAAGATAGTTACTATTTTGCGCGTTGAGCCAATGCATGGCTGCCATGATGGATTTTACTGCTAAGGAATGATATATGAACGCAAAATTAACGGATTCGCCTGTCTCAACAGACCATGGCAGCGTATTATCGCCACTTAACCAAATGACTAGATTTGCTATCCTGCCATTTGTACTTAGTAGTAGTGGCATCTTGGGATTGTCTTCGGCACAAGCGGCCACCAGTAGTGTCGAGCAAGTGACCATTTATCAGGGATTGGCGAGTGTGACGCGCGCATTGCCAATCAAAGGTAGCGGTGAGCAAACGGTGGTGTTTTCGTGCTTGTCACCTTATATGGATAAAGAAAGTCTAAGTGTACAAGCGACGAGTAATGTTAGAGTTGGGGAAGTCAGTATCGAAGAGCTGACAGGTGAGCAGGCAGCCCAATGCCAGTATCAAGGTGATGCCAAGTTACAGACGCAGCAAAATACCTTAGCCAATATCAATGCTGAATTAGAAGCGGCACGGTTAGCAAAGGCCTACTTGCAGAATTTGACCAAAGCCACGCAAGTCAATACAGACAATACGATTGCCAATAATGCCCGCGATATAGAAACTCAAGCGACCAGTATTAACCAAAGAATTCTAGAGATTCAACAGCGACAATCGCGTGCCCAAAACGCACTGAATCAACTGATGGCAGGCAGCGCGACATCGACCTTTAACAAGGTGACACAGGTGAGTGTACGTACGGCAAGCCGCTCGCCAAGCAGCGTTAAGTTGCATTATCAAATGCAAGGTGCAGGTTGGGAACCTGCGTATCAAGCTCGACTAAACACAAACAGTGAGCAGTTAAGTATCACAGCTTCTGCGATTATCGCTCAGCAAACTGGCGAGAACTGGACAAACGTACCACTGACACTCAGCACCGTTAATCCCAATCAAAGTACGACGGGGCAACTGCCGTATGTACAACGTCTATCATTGTATGAAGAGAGCGAAGATGCTCGAGTAAGACGTGAGCTACCTATGATGGATGCGTCCCCTGTTATGATGGAAGAGCCTGCTTATAACAAAGGAGCAGGGGCAGCTATGGCACCGCTACCTAGTTTCACGGTCAGTAGCCAAAACAAAAATGGCATTATCGAATATCGTTTACCGCAGTTGGTCAGTATTCCGAGTGACGGGAGACGGGTACGCACAGTGATTGGCGAGCAGACAGGTAATAGTAAGCTCTGGATGCGCAGTACGCCAAGTGTTGAGACTGCTGCCTACTGGTATGCGTCAGCGCCGTTTTTGACGCCGGACTGGGTCGATGGTTCGCTACAGCTGTACCGTGATGACAATTATGTGGGTCAGTCGCGTTATAATTATCAAGTGCTAAAAGAGCAGGGGATTGGATTTGGTCGTGACTCAAATATGCTCGTAAAAGAGCTGACTAATGAAGATAAGCAAGGTGAAAAAGGTGTGTTAAACCGTACGCAAACACTGACGACCACCAAAGCATATCAATTTACCAATCAGCACAATCGTAGCGTACGCTTGCAAGTACTGGGCAGTGAACCTATCAGTCGTGACGATAGTTTAAAAGTTGTGGTGACGCATACGCCGCCTGTAACTGAGCGAGATTGGAATGACAATCAAGGCATGGTAGCGTGGGAATTTGACTTACCAAGTAAGCAATCACAAGTAATACGTTCAACCTCCCAAATTAGTTATCCTGCCAATAAATTATTGACTGGCAATTAATAAGTACTGCCTGTAAGTGCTACCTTATTAATAGGTAAAGCTTGAAATAGTATTTTTGCCTCTATTAAGAATTACCCGCATAACGAAAATTATTATAAAAGGAAAGCTATGTGTATTGTCGCTATTGCTTGGCAATTATTTGATGAGTTACCACTGGTATTACTGTCTAACCGTGATGAGTTTTTGCAGCGCCCAACTGAGCCGCTCCACCAGTGGTCTGACCAACCTATCTATGCTGGACGCGATAAGCAAAGCGGTGGTACGTGGTTAGGCATTCATCAGCAAGTGTCACAAGCTCAGGAGCCAGAATACCATCATCAAAATGGTCGTTGGGCTGCAGTATTAAATTTCCGTGATGGTGTGCAGGCCAGCAGTGATGAGCGCTCACGCGGTGCACTGGTCACTGAGTTCTTGACAGGAACTCTAAGTCCAATGAATTTTGCACGGCAGATTGATTTGCAGGATTATGCGGGCTTTAATCTGATCATTGGTGACGCTGCGCAAGCTGTGATCGTCAATAATCGTGGTCATGCACCCACGCCATTGTATTCAGGTCTACATGTTATCTCTAATGGACAACCAGAGGACAGCTGGTTTAAGACAGAGCGGTTGCGCGGGCGACTACGTCAAGAAGTACTGCCATTGATTGCAGAGGATAGCTCGCCTGCGTACTGGCAAGCGGCGGCTTTTAATGTCTTGTCAGATAGTATCAAAGCACCAGAAGACAAACTGCCTATTACTGGCGTGGCATTTGAAGTAGAGCAGATGTTATCGTCTGTTTATATTGAACCCGTCGCTTTTGGCGATACTGAAACTAGCAAACCTACTTATGGTACCCGCACTCAAAGCATCTTAACGTTGCGCAAAGAGAGAGATACGGGAGCAAACTATATGGCTAATATTATTAGCCGTGAGTTTGGCAATCATAATCGTAATCACTAACAATGACTGTTAGTAGATAATAAAAAAACACCCACGGTAATTGCTAACATTCTAGCTACTATCGTGGGTGTTTTGCATCGTACTATTAAGTGATTCATTACATAAGCAGATGATTATTTTGCTCAGGAATGATCAGCTCTTGCTTTAGGGGGAGTTCGCGTACCAATTCTTGTAAGGCACGACGATAAACGCCTCGTTTAAAGTGAATCACTTGTCCGAGTGGATACCAGTAGCTGACCCATTGCCAATGGTCAAATTCAGGTTTCCCTTCATCAAAGCGGATATGTTGAGTATTTGGCTCATCTAAGCGTAGCAAAAACCATTTTTGTTTTTGCCCAATACATAAGGGATGCTGACCATGACGTACATAACGTTTTGGCAAACGATAGCGCAACCAGTCTTGCGTGACTGCCAATAAGTCTACGTGACGCGGATGTAAGCCGACCTCTTCCCAGAGCTCGCGATACATTGCATCCATCGGTGTCTCCCCGCGGTCGATACCACCCTGCGGAAATTGCCAAGCGTTGTGACCAATACGTTTTGCCCACAGAACCTGCCCTTGTGTATTTGCCAAGATGATGCCGACGTTGGCGCGAAAGCCGTCTGCATCTATCATGACTAAACCTTTTAATTTGTTTAAAAATAGCTTGTTTTGACTTGAAACCGTGACAGCAATCGTAATTATTATAAGGTGATTGTTATCGATATTCGCTCAAAACAAGATTCATTACCGTTATTAAACCAAGAAACAAGCAAAATGTGTAACAGTATTTTGCTATAAAATGTTTCACGAGTTTTACCTTTCAAAATCAACTACTTATAAACAAACTTTTGTAGGTTTTTATATGGCATTTTTAGGCAAGTGTTGAAGGGTAGTAATAGGCATATGGACATACGATTATTCAGTAAACTATCGAACTCCACTATTTTGATATGTATAAAGTGATAAAAGCACAGATTTCACTAGTGAGCTAGCAGCAAAACAATGAGCCTATAAAATCTTGCTTTGGCTTATGCTACACTAGCTAGGCAATCTATCATCTACACAATAATAATAGGCAATACGCCATTTAAAATAAGGAACATCTATAATGTCAGAATCAAAAGCAAGCGTCATATGGCAAGAGAATAAAGCCTTTATGGGTGTGTCACCATCAGGACATAATGTACAAATCGATGCTGATAAAGAAAAAGGCTCAAGCCCAATGGAGCTCATTTTGTTAGGACTAGGTGGTTGCGCCAGTTATGATGTCGTAGAGATTTTACAGAAATCACGCCAAGCAGTGACGGATGTACGTTGTGAGCTAACCGCCCAGCGCGCTGAAACTGTACCAGCGGTCTATACTGATATTCATATGCATTTCGTTGTCACTGGTCAAGAGGTCAAAGAAAAACAAGTCGAAAAAGCCATCCAGTTATCAGCAGAAAAATACTGTTCTGCCAGCCGTATGTTAGTAGCAGGTGGGGTCAATATCACCCATGATTTCGAAGTGGTTGCAGGCTAGGGACTTATATAATGATAAGTGCATTTTTTGAGTTGGTAACTGATAAAGTGGCGTCTGCCATTTTAGCCATGGTGGTAGCAAGTCTACTGCCATGGGCGGTGTCAATCGTTGCAAAAGTATCTGGTGGCTTTAGAATCAGAAATAATGCACATCCTCGCGAATTTTTTCAAAATGCGACAGGCGTGGCAGCACGTGCTAATGCAGCACAACAAAACAGCTATGAAACCTTGCCAGTATTTTTGGCAGCAGTATTGGTAGCTATGCTGTTCTTTGTACCGCAGTCGATTATTAACGTACTGGCTTGGCTGTATGTGATGATACGAATTGGTTTTTGTGTGGCGTATATTACTAATTTGGCAATGTTCCGCTCTATCCTCTGGGTATTATCAATGGCCTGCTGTCTGATGCTATTTTATTTAGCGATACGAGTCAGCGTCTAGGGCATGTCCTCAATTCAAACGACAGTTAACTAAACGGATTAAAAATGGCTCAATTTTGCCAAACAGCGTCAAACCGCTTGCTCGTATCTCGATACTATCTACGCTATTTTTCTCGTTTGACGGCAATTTATCTCATTTTTATCTCCATTTTTGAAATGAGGACACACCCTAGTAAAACTACCCGTAACTGCCAAAATGCTCAAATACAAGCAAGTGATTAATCTCGTACGCTTGCTTGTAGTGCGCTAATAATCACCGCTTTATTTTTTTCTCGTTTGATACCTTCCCACACTGTCTGCGCCTCAACATAACCTTT
The DNA here is from genome assembly GCF_050268165.1 of Psychrobacter sp. NPDC078631. Taxonomy (NCBI): domain Bacteria; kingdom Pseudomonadati; phylum Pseudomonadota; class Gammaproteobacteria; order Moraxellales; family Moraxellaceae; genus Psychrobacter; species Psychrobacter sp. NPDC078631. Next base: position 65,192 of record NZ_JBNNGG010000005.1, read on the forward strand.
GGTAAGCATTCCTAACCATTGCTTATATCGACCGACTAACACAACATCGTTCTTTGCCTCACCTTCCAAAAACTTAATCTGATGGGCAATCAAATCTTGCCATAATAATGTAGCCGTATTATCTCCGTTGTCAGCACTGTTTTCAGTATCATTATCAAACTGTGCCACTAAATCAGGACGTGTTACTGCACCGCGACCTAACATTAAGTGCTGTGTACCTGCTTGTGTCATACAGTTCTGCGCATGCTCAAAGTTCCAAATTTCTCCATTGGCAATGACTGGAATATCGAGCGCATTAAAACTTTGAATTTTATCCCAATAGGCAGGTGGCTTATAGCCTTGGGTTTTGGTACGTGCATGGATGGTGAGCCAATCAGCGCCGCTAGAAGCAATCGCGCCGCGAATATCATCCATTCGGCTAGTGTCGGTATAGCCCAGACGAATCTTAGCTGATACTGGTATATGGGCGGGAACGGCTTGGCGTACGGCACTGATAATTTGATACATGGTTTCAGGTTCATCCAACAATACAGAACCACCACGATGGCTGTTGACCGTTTTTGCCGGACAGCCAAAATTGATATCGATAGCAGGCGCACCAAGCTCACAAGCGTACGCGGCATTTTCTGCCATCAGCTGCGCTTCGCTACCCAAAATCTGTACATGAATGGGCGTACCAGAAGCCGTTTTGGCATCATGATGTAGCTCAGGCACATATTTATAAAACACATGCGCAGGTAAGACGTGCTGAGTGATGCGAATAAACTCACTGACCGACCAATCATAAGGACGACCCAAATCTGTCGCAATTTGCGTTAAGATTTGGCGCATTAATGGATCGGTCAAGCCTTCCATAGGCGCGAGCAAACGCACGGGGGCTGCAAATAACTGATTAATAGTATTTTGACACGTTTGAAGTTGCTGGCTATTATTCATGCTGGTGATTCACTGCTAAAGGGTCGTTATAAGAGAGATTGAATAAAACTTGAGGCTGACAGAGGTGTAGGACAATTAAGTATTGCCAAAAATCACTTTTTTGCCCGTCTGCAATCCTGATATCAAGTCTTTAATATTATGAATATCCAAATTGCTTTGCGCACGCGTGCAAGCAACGTAGAGCAAACGCAGCTCTTCTGGACTGATCTTAACCGCATTGGTGGTCACATCGTAGTAAAAATCATCATCTAACTGTACTTTTCCCCATTCGAGCCCTTTGGCTTTATGAGCGGTAGAGATGACATAATCAGCATTTTCGATACTGGTCAGACTATTGACCGCTTGGCTCAAGACGTTGGTACCGTGGTCATCAACCAGTTTGACCAGTGTTTTGAGGTCGCTACCCTCGTTGGTCTCAGCGTACTCTTGCACATCACCCCAATTATAAAAATACGCCAGCTCAGGTACACCGTAAGCCGATTTACCATTTTTTAAATTTTCGGCTGCTTGGCAGAATTTGAGCATACGATCGGTATCCGCTTGTAGCGCCACGCGATGCCCGTGCTTTAAACCTGTCAACAGCTGCGACATGGCAGCGGCATTGGTACGGCACAAAATAGCATCTTTCTTACTATGTACCATGCCCTTATCGGTAGAGGACTGCTTATTCGGATTGCCTTTTAGCGGTACGTCCTCTTGTAATGCTTTTAATAGGGTATTGGCCACTTCTGCAATCGGCTCACCGAATCTGAAAGATTGCGTCAATAATGTCTGCGGTAATGGCAGCTTTTTCATCGCATTGACCGCGCCGCGCCACTCATAAATCTGCTGATGCGCATCGCCCACATAGATGACTTGTCTCGACTGCTGGGTCAAGATACCCATCATCAATGGATCCGCATCCTGTGCTTCATCGAATAAGATAAAGTCCGCTGGAATACTGGGCTTAGACAATGCCCAAAGCTTAAGATAAATATCATGGCCAATACCAGCAGGGTGACGCGCATCAATCGACTGTAACCAGCGCTGCTCAACAGCAGGGTAGAGCATTTCGCGTAGCTGCTCTGCATCTGAGTCATCGAGCCAGCTTGGGAACAGTATGTGCCTTGGCGCAGGGTAGCTGGCATGCGTGCTGCAAAAATTACTTACTGCATCGCTGACGAATCGAGACAATCGTGCGGGCGTCAGCGTAATATATTTATTAATCCCATCCATTTGCCGACGCACTTGTACAGGCTGTAGTCCCAAATCATCACCGAGACGCTTAGGTGAAAATCGTGGCAAAGATAGCTTGGCGGTAATATCACGAGCAACATGACGATAAGCTAATGAGTGAAAAGTACGACACTCTACATGCGGCGGAAACTTTGAACGAGCATCATTGGCAATCGCTTTGTTAAAGGCCAGATATAGTCCGCGTCCGCGTAGGCGCTCACCAATCAGCTTGAGCGTCGTTGTCTTACCGGCGCCCGCATAAGCGACCACTTTAAACGACTTGTGATCCATCGCCATATTCAGCGCGCTCAGCTGCTCGTCAGTGGGATCGCTCATATAAGCTGGCATAGATGCGGACATAATAAAGCTACCTAAATACAAAAATTGATTAAAAACAAAAGGGGCAAAAAAAGCCACTGGGTAAACAATGGCTTATAGATGATGGTGATGCTAAAACGTGATAGTAAGCAATCAGCTTACTAATGAGGCAAGAATAAAACGGTGTAATGGTAGTTTAACGCATAGCTATATGTAATCAATAACTTTATTTTAGTCTGGATTAGACTGATAAGTGTTTTATTCTTTGTCTGTCGATACGAGAGTAGGACTGGGCTCTTCTTTGATTAAAATCTTTGCCAAAAACAAACCAAGCTCAAACAATAACCACATCGGAATCGCTAGCATGAGCATCGATACGCCATCGGGCGGCGTAACAACGGCAGCTACAGCAAAACAGCCCACAATGATATAACGACGTTTCTCTTCTAAGCTCTGAATGGAGACAATACCTGCCAATATCAATAGCAAAGTGACAACTGGAATCTCAAAGGTTAAGCCAAATACCATAAATAATTTTAAGGCAAAACTGAGATAGCTGTCGATATCCGTCATGGGTAGTACGTTTTGCGGAGCAAACATAATGAAGAACTTTAAGACCCCTTTGAGCACAATAAAGTAAGAAAAAGCCACACCAGCATAGAATAAAAATATAGAGGATAGCAGCACTGGAATAGCGATTTTCTTTTCTTTTTTATACAGACCGGGCGCTACAAATGACCAAATTTGATAAAGAATGTAGGGCATCGCCAAAAACGCGGCTACGAATACGGTCAGACGTATCGGCGCCATAAAGTTCGAGGTGATATCAGTGGCAATCATGGTCGAGTTGGCAGGCAATTGCGCCACCAATGGGTCAGACAACAAGTTATATAGCTCGCGCGAATAACCGACCAAACCTAAAAATATTATCAGTACCGCCACACATATTTTGATCAAATGCCGACGTAGCTCAATCAAATGCTCGGTAATAGGCATATCAGCCAAAGGGCTTAAGACGTCATCTGATTTTTTATCTTGAATGGTATTGGTTGCTGTAGCATCTTGCCTAAGGGTGTTTTGACCAATAGCTTCTTGATCAATGACATTTTGGTCAGTAACGGCGATTTTCTCTTGACGACTTTTTTTGCGCTTGAATAATGGCATCAATCAGTCTCCTGCTTATGGTCAGAAGTCTGCATATTGGCAGGACTGTTGAGTAGGGCATCAGCTTTATAGTTTGGCACATATGGCGGCATTGGGAGCCGACGTGCTTTATCATAAGCGCCAAGTTGAAACCACATGTTTTCCCACGGTCGGGTAGTGATGGTCTGAACAACTGGTACTGCTTTAGCGTTGTCACTCACATTTGCATCATCTACATTTGGATCATTTATATTGTCACCGCTGTGACCGCCTTTCGATAATCGGCCATTTTCCAATGTATCTGGCTGCTTGTCAGTGGCATAAGCATAGTCGAATGCTTTTGGCGTGGCTGGTTGCTGCTTTTGTGTGCGGTTATTTTCATGAGCTTCGTCGCCTCTGCTATTTTCAGCATTCGTAGCGGTTTCAGAAGCTATCGAAGCAGGACTATGTGAGCTTTCAAAAGCTTTCATATTGCCGCGCATTTCAGCCATCTCTCGCCTCATTTCGGCTTCGGTCTGGCGAATTTTGGCAAGCTCTTTTTGCATTTGCTGACGTGTCTCAGCCAAGTCAAGCTCAGCCTCTATTTCAGATTGCAATGTTGAGACTGTGCGGCGAATTTTGGCGTACCATTGCCCAGCCGTGCGCGCTGCCTGTGGCAGTTTTTCTGGGCCCAGTACGATTAGGGCGATAACGCCAAAGAGAAGTAGTTCAGAAAACCCGATATCAAACATAATGGTCCGATGTCACTGTTTAGATGCTATACGTTATGCTTATCATCAACCTTGGTGGTTGAGCGCTCTTCAGTGTGTGCCGTCGCATCGTGGTCAAGAACCGCGTGTTTTTTGGCATGCTCTGTATTTTCATCTTTAACAGCTTCTTTAAAGCCTTTCACAGCACCGCCCAAATCTTTACCAGCATTTCTGAGTTTTGAGGTGCCAAACACGACAACGACAACGACCAATAGTATCAGCCAATGTGTAATAGAAAAACTACCCATAATGGTATCCTTGTGACCTGGTTTTGTGACTTGGTTTTCAGTCTTTACATGCCTGCTTTTAGTTTGCAAAAAGGTCTATCTATCAAACAAAAAGCATCGACATATAATGCGAGATAAAACAGAGCTATATTATAACCTGCACTTATTACAAATAGGTGAAAGCAACAATAATCCAATAAAATAGACGTTTATTTTTTATTTAGGCTTATCTAGCGGCTTTTTCATCGATACCGGACAACCCAAAACGTCTGCCTAGCTCGTTTAACACGGCATCCGACTCTATATCAAACCATGCTAGCCCAACCAAGGTATGGAACCAGACATCTGCGACTTCATAGATTAGCTCATGACGCGCTTCATCATAGCCTGCTTTATCTATACTCTCATCGCAGTTAGCAAAATCTTTGGCAGCGATGATACTTTCTGTACTCTCTTCACCGACTTTTTCTAATATTTTATTTAATCCTTTAGCATACAGACTGGCCACATAAGAGCTGTCGGCATCGGCTTGTTTGCGCTCTGCTAATACGCTATCAAGCTGCTGTAATACAGAGGCTCTATCGATTTGTGCTTGAGCAATATCAGATTGTGATTGAGACATATCAGTATTCGCGCCAGTGTTTTCCGTTTCATGAGTGTGGCTAGTAGATTCATGAGAATGATAAATATCTGCAGGGTCTTTCAATACTTTATCGACAGTTTGCCATTCAGGCGTTTGACCTGATAAATCCAAACGCTGATAAAAGCAAGATTCACGTCCCGTATGGCAAGCAATGCCGCCAGCCTGAGTGACACTAAGCACAATCACATCTGCATCACAGTCTAGACGAATATCATGCACAGTTTGCGTATGACCTGATGACTCACCTTTATGCCACAGCTTGGCACGCGAGCGCGAAAAATAAACCGCTGTCTGTGTTTGTGCAGTGAGCTGCAATGCTTCTGCATTCATCCACGCCATCATCAAAATACGACCTGTTTGATGATCTTGAGCAATTGCAGGAATCAAACCATCATCATTAAAAGTTACGGCAGTCAGCCAAGCAGGTAAAGTCATAATGTATTTGTCGTCTTATAGGTAGAAAGTGGAAAAGAGTGATAAGCAATTATACTACTTATGATTCAAGCGGGGAGATTATCTGAAATGCTTTGCAAGATGCTGACAGCTAGCAATATGATGTCAACTAAATGCACTATAAAATGCAAGTATGCTAAATGACAGCATGCTATTTATAACAAGCGATTCTACAGTCTAAATAAATGCGGATACAGCGCTTCTTTGATCGTATTATCAAGCTTGGTCACTTTATTGAGGTTAAAGTCGTAACCTCTAAAATGCTGGCGCGCTTTTGCTACTATCTCGCCCGTATGCATTCGCGTGACCTTTAGGATTATATTACCGCCATTATCATATATTGGCTCGACACCAACTTCAAATAACAGCTCTTCTCGTACGCGGATACGGCTTACTATATCTAGCTGCAATTTATCAATAATCAAGCCTTGATAGTCTGCATTGATTTCTTTGACACCTTTAGCGTATAGAAATCTTAGCCGTGCTTCGGACAATAGCGCTGTTAGAGATTCTACCGTCATATGCTGTCCTGCGTCGGCTTCCGTATGACGTACACGCATCACTGTCTCAAAAACAAACAAGTCGTCGTCGAATACTAACTCTTGTTTTGACACACTGTCTCCTAGAGTGATGGCCAAAGATTATTCTATTTATCATGCCGTAAGTCAGCAGCACTGTTATCGTTGTAGCTATACATTCCAGCCTAAATATTCATGATGAAAAAGCGGGTTTTAATAGTATTTATATAAAGATATAGCTCAGTCTCTACTTAAGCACAGCTTAGGCTGACATTCAATCTATTTGGATAAAAATCAGCTGCTTTATTAAGGCTTTTAAGAGAGCTGCTATCGCTTATTTGATGCTGATTACTTGTCTATACTGTCTACTAAAACCTCGCCAAAACTTTACTTGGCAAAACAAGGCACTATCTGCTAAAATAGCGCCTCCCACCTCGAGGCAAATAGAGGTTTAGTGGTTATTTATATAACGATTATTCAGTATGACTATTTGACGACCAGGTTCTAAAACAGAAAAAGAGGCAAATCATCATGAAAGTTAAGATGAAAACCAGAAGCGGCGCAGCTAAACGCTTCAAAAAAACAGCGAATGGCTTCAAGCGTAAGCAAGCATTCAAAAGCCATATTTTGACCAAGAAATCAGCTAAGCGTATTCGCCAATTGCGTGGTCTTAAGTTGGTGCACAAGTCTGACGAAGCAGCAGTTCGTCGTATGTGCCCATACATTTAATAGCCTACCGTCATCTATCTTTGATTGAAAATATTTGACTTTGCAATCTGACAATGATGTTTGTTATTTAACGGCATCATCACTCGCTTAACAGTGATTAAAAAATCTTGGAGTAAATTATGGCCCGTGTAAAACGTGGTGTACAGGCAAATCGCCGTCACAAAAAAATCTTAAAGCGCGCAAAAGGCTACTACGGCGCCCGTTCACGTGTTTACCGCGTAGCGGTACAGGCAGTGACCAAAGCTGGTCAATATGCTTATCGTGACCGTCGCAACAAGAAACGTACTTTCCGTCGTCTTTGGATCGCACGTATCAATGCTGGTGCACGCTTAAACGGCTTAAGCTATAGCCGCTTCATCAATGGCATGAAAAAAGCAAACATCGCAATCGATCGTCGCGTTCTAGCAGACATCGCTATGCATGATGCAGCGACTTTCACAGCATTGGTCGAAAAAGCAAAAGCGGAATTGGCCTAAATATTAACCGTCCTTTAGGTATGATGCTTTTAAATAATTATTTATGAGCAATTGTCTAAATGGATAGGACTAATATTGATTAATAGTATGATATTAATAAAAGCTACCGCTGGTCGGTGGCTTTTTTTATATTAAATTATTTTAAGCGTGCTCTATATTGAACTTTGTCGAGCAAAAATACGCTTATCATCGTCTAAATATTCAAGCCATTCTTATAACCAGCCTTTATATGAACTTTATATATAAACATAGCTGGATAAATGGTTTGCAATATTTGGTCAAATCCCTACAATTAATAGTCCGTTCAAATCAGGAATAATGCGTCTTATGACTAACCCTGCTGCCACCAACGACTTGTCGGCGCTACCGACCTTGTCTTCAGAGCTCAATGAGCTCAACGAAGCTCAGCTTACCGAATTTGCAAATGCTGCTGAAGCCCTAATCCTACAAGTAACTGATGCGCGTACACTGCAAGATTTGCGTGTGCAGTTGACTGGTAAAAAGAGTCCGTTAACGGGCTGGTCAAAGCAGATGGGCAAGCTCGATGCTGATGATAAGAAAACTTATGGCGGCTGGTTGCATCAAGTACGTAGCCGCATTCAGCAAGCATTAACCGATCAGCAGCAGCAACTAGAGGTCGCCGCGCTCAATGCCAAGCTAGAAAGTGAGAGCATCGATATCACTTTGCCTGCTCGCGGTGGTCAAAAAGGTCATCTGCATCCAGTAACTATGATTACTCAGCGTATGCAGCAGTATTTTATTCAAGCGGGTTTCAATGTCGCAACTGGCCCCGAAGTTGAGAGCGACTACTATAATTTTGAAGCGTTGAATATCCCGTCGCACCATCCTGCGCGCGCGATGCATGATACCTTTTATTTTGATGCGCATTATCTATTGCGTACGCATACCAGTCCTGTCCAGATTCGTACCATGGAAAAAAATGAGCCGCCGATTCGCATTATTTGCCCAGGTCGTGTTTATCGTAACGACTCAGACCAAACTCATTCGCCGATGTTCCATCAGCTAGAAGGCCTTATGGTCACCGAGTCGAGTACTTTTGCTGAGCTAAAAGGTTTGATTAGTGAGTTTCTAGAAGCGTTCTTTGCCAAAGAGCTGACCGTACGTTTCCGTCCGTCGTTTTTCCCATTCACTGAGCCGTCTGCAGAAGTGGATATCTTAGATGATAATGGCAAGTGGCTTGAAGTGATGGGCTGCGGTATGGTACATCCACAAGTATTGACCAATTGCGGTATCGATAGCGACAAATACACTGGCTTTGCTTTTGGTATGGGTATCGAGCGCTTTGCGATGCTGTATTACGGTATTGATGACTTGCGCTTGTTTTTCCAAAATGACGTGCGCTTCTTAAAGCAATTTGGCTAGAGTTTTCCTTATACCTATATAGTCAGTTCAAGATAATTTAGATCCAAGGAAGGCGCGTGAAAGTGCTACAAATCGTAGACTGAGCGAGCCGACGCTGTATCTAATTTATATAAGATTGACTATAGCAAGCGAATTCGCCAAGCTTTACTCCAACATCTTTATTATAAAATTCTGATCCGAGATATTTATGAAAATTAGCGAACAGTGGCTACGTCAGTGGGTAAACCCTACAAATACTAGCGAACAGTTAGCCGAACAGTTGACTATGGCAGGTCTTGAGATTGATGATCGCTATGCGGTTGCCCGTGCTTTTAGTGGTGTGGTTGTCGGTGAAGTCATCAGCGTTGAGCAGCATCCTGATGCAGATAAATTACGTGTCACTCAAGTAAATATCGGTGATGCTGAGCCGCTACAAATTGTCTGCGGCGCGCCTAATGTGACCGTCGGTATGAAAGCGCCGGTTGCTACCGTTGGTGCGGTATTGCCAAGCGATGATAAGAAAGGGTTTAAAATCAAAAAGAGTAAGCTACGCGGTGTGGCCTCAAATGGCATGCTATGCGGCGCTTCTGAAATTGATTTAGTTGATGATATAGATGGCTTGCTTGAGCTGCCTGAAGATGCACCAGTTGGTGCAGATATTCGTGAATATCTAGGTTTAGATAATCAAGTATTGGATATCTCAATCACCCCAAACCGTGGTGATTGCTTTAGCGTACGTGGTATCGCTCGTGAAATATCTGTCATCAACGACTTACCTGTACAAATGCCAGAAATCTCGGCCAATACTGCTGGCACTGCTGCAACGCCAGCCGTGACAGTCGATGCAAAGGAAGCGTGCCCTCGCTATCTGCTGCAGTCGATTCGCAATATTGACCGTAGCATCGATACTCCGAAATGGATGCAAGATGCGCTAGTACAGTCGGGCCTACGTTCACACAACTTCTTGGTCGATGTGACCAACTATGTATTGATGGAGTTGGGTCAACCGTTACATGCGTTTGACGCAGACATGATCGAAGGTGATATTGTTGTACGTTTGGCACAGCCTGATGAAACCATTACTTTGCTGAATGAGCAAACCGTTACCTTGACCGGTGATGAGCTGGTAATTGCTGATGATAAAGGTGCCTTGGCACTGGCTGGTATCATGGGTGGTCAGCGTAGTAGTGTCACTGATAGCACTACCAATATCGTTGTAGAAAGTGCTTTCTTTAATCAGCTAGCTATTGCTGCACGCGCACGTCGTTTTGGGCTACATACGGACGCATCACAGCGTTTTGAGCGTGGCGTCGACTTTGAATTGCCAGCATTAGCGTTGGCACGAGCTTGTGATTTAATCACCAGTATCACTGGCGGGGAAGCAGGTCAAATAGTCACGGCTGAAAACCTTGAGCATTTGCCAGCACGCGCACCGATTACATTGCCAATCGCGAAAGTTCGTGATGTCATTGGGATTGATATTGAGCCATCTGAGATGGTACGTATCTTGACCCAATTGGGTTTTGACGTAGAGCAGCAAAGCGATTCACTGATTTGCAAGCCGCCATCTTATCGTTTTGATATGAGTATCCGCGAGGATTTAATCGAAGAAATTGCTCGTATCTATGGCTATGACAATATTCCAAGTGTCCTGCCACATTTGCAAGTCAGTATGGATTATGATGATACTGCAGATTTGACGCATGAGATGAAGCTCGCATTGGTCGACAACGGCTATATGGAAGCGATTAGCTTTAGCTTTAGTGATGCAAAACTAGAAGCATTGCTTGACGACGAAGCGCTAGGGGAGGTATTGGCACTGGCAAACCCTATCTCTAGTGATTTGGCCGTTATGCGTCGTACCTTGCTATCGAGCCTACTGCCTTGCGTTCAATATAACTTAAATCGTCAGCAGCCACGTGTACGTTTCTTCGAGACAGGTCTTAGCTTTGTTGGACAAAGTATTAGTGATTTAGTACAAACGCCAAGTATTGCTTTAGTCGCAGTTGGTGATATATGGAGCGAGCAAGCTTATCAAAACCGCGCCTTAGATTTTTATGACCTAAAGCATGACATTGAGCAGCTATTACCAGCTCAAATCGATAGCGCACGTATCCGCTACGAGCGTAGCACGCTGAGCTTCCTGCATCCAGGACAAAGCGCTGAGTTATATATCGATGATGCATATATTGGTTGGTTGGGTCAGTTGCATCCAAATACTGCTAAGCAATTAGATCTGACTACTACCTGGGTCGCTCAATTGTCACTGGCACCGCTATTGACGATTGCACGTGAGCAGCATGCTATCACGACACCAAGCAAGTTCCCGCAAGTACGCCGCGATATTGCTATCTTGGTAGACAGTGACATCAGTTTGCAGACGCTAGAGACAACGGTGCGAACTGCAGCAGGTAATATGTTGACTGATCTTTGGTTATTTGATGTTTATCAAGGTGACAAAGTACCAGCAGGCCAGCGCTCACTAGCGTTTGCACTGATATGGCAAGATAGTACGCAAACGTTGTCTGATGAAGCCGTCAAGACTGCCACAGATAAAGTGGTACAAGCGCTAACTGACCAGCATTCTGTACAGCTGCGCGACAGCTAACATTTAGTAAGTATTATACCCAATGCTCTGTAGTCTTTTTACCATGAGGCTACGGAGCATTGCTATTCATAGAATAAGTTAAGTGGTTATTAATAAAGGATTTTAATGAAGACTTTGTTAAAAAACGGTCAAAAAACCTTTATAATAGCTAGCCTTAACCCTCATACCGCTAAACCATGATATTCGACATCACGACATAGCATAGGAGTCGTACTGTGAGCACCTTAACCAAATCTGACATGATTGAGCATTTGATGAGTCACCTAAACCTAACACGCCAAGAAGGCCGCTGTCTGGTGGAGAACTTTTTTGATGAGCTGTCAGAAAGTTTGATTGATGGCAAAGAGGTCAAGCTTTCAGGCTTTGGCAACTTTGAGCTTAAAGATAAAAACAGCCGTCCAGGCCGTAACCCGAAAACAGGGGAGCCTGTTGCAGTATCCGCGCGCCGTGTGGTTACTTTCAAGACAGGACAGAAATTTCGTCAGAAGGTTGACGAGCGTTTGTTTGATAGCTAATACTTAGTTTGGCACTGCGCTGAACGATAGTGTGTCTGTTTTATCGTGAGTTTATAAGAATGCTAGTGCGTATTTGCACTTAGTTATTTTTGCGTACATCTATATATTTCGATATTGCAGCATGCATCGTATATTAGGGTTATCTATAAAGTAGAGTCCTACTAAGATCATAAATCATAGACATAAAAAAAGAGAGCATAGGCTCTCTTTTTTTTACTACAGTTTATCTATTGTATGAACAATAAATTACTGAGCTTCTTCAACTACTACTTCGTCAGAAGCTTCAACAGCAGCAGTATCAGTTTCGCTAGCTACGTCTACGCTAGTGGTGTCGCCGTCTACAGGAACTTCAGCGTCCATTTCGTCAGTAGCAGTTGCTTCTTGAGCATCAGCGATGTCAGCTTCAGCGCCAGCAACAGCAGCGTCAGCATCAGCAGTCATTTCGCCTTCAGCAGCAGCTTCGTTTAGCTCTTCAGAAGCGTCTTGCACTTCTTCTTGCGCGTCAGATAAATCTTCAGCAGCGTTTTCTTTGCTGCTATCACAGGCAGTAAGGCCCATAGTTGCAGTCATGATACCAGCTAGAGCAAGTAATTTAAGTTTCATATGGTTTTCTCCGGAAAAATGAAATGAGCAGTAGCAGCAACAAAGGTCGAAATCCGATATTTCTCAGAATTCAACTAGTCTTAGTTACAGCTACTCAGCTTCCACGCATTCTATAGGTTTTCTAAGTAAATAGAAATAGTCTGTACAATTAAGTAACAATAAAATTTAAAATAATATTTTACTTTGTCTGTTCGATATACTTTTTAATACAAGAAGCTAGATTAATCGACGTATAATCAATGACATCAGAGGGATTGAGCACTTTTTCTGTTCTTGTCTTTTAACTCGAATTGTCGATATTAATCCCGTTTGTATGAGTAAAAATGAAGTTAAATAATTCGATTATCGTTCTATATTACATAAATCCTAGTTAAGTTAGCAATTTTATAGGTTTCTACTTGCTTTTAGGATAGTAGACTAGGTCATAGCGTAAATTGACTGGCCAAATAATATATAGCATCAGTAATGATTAATAGAAGTAGTGGCTAATAGAGATAATGGTTAGTAGAAATAGTGAATCAATCTATATTTGAGGAATAGAAATATGAAATGGCAAGGTAGACGAGGTAGCTCAAATGTGCGCTCTAGCACAGGTGGCGGTAAGATGATTGGCGGCGGTATTGGGGGTATTATTATCGCTGGTATCTTGTGGTTAGTATTTGGGGTAAACCCAATGACTGCATTACAGACAGGTCAAGCGGTCACAGGTGGTGGGAGTGAGTCATCTACCGAGCTTGCAACTAGCACAGACCGAGACACGCAGTTTGTGAAAGTTGTATTAGCAGATACAGAAGAGGTCTGGCATCAAATCTTTAACGAAGCTGGTAGCACTTATCAAGAGCCGTCATTGATTTTGTTTAATGGTCAGGTCAGCTCAGCATGTGGTAGTGCTAGCTCTGCAACAGGTCCATTTTATTGTCCAGGGGATCAGACTGTCTATTTGGATACGTCATTTTTTGTAGAGATGCGTCAGAATCTTGGTATTTTAGGCGATCAGCAAGGCTCTGGTGGTGAAGAGAACCAAGGCAAGGCTGGCGATTTCGCACAGGCCTACGTGATAGCGCATGAGGTAGGTCATCATGTTCAGACGCTATTGGGCATTAGCCAACAGGTCAATGAAGCTCGTCAGCAAGTGACTCAAGCACAGTCCAATAAGCTATCAGTATTGCAAGAGTTGCAAGCGGATTGTTTTGCTGGTGTATGGGCACAGCGCAATCAAGAGCGCGTACAGTTTTTAGAAGCTGGTGATATTGACGAAGCGGTAAATGCAGCTGGTCAAATTGGTGATGATCGTCTAGCGAAAGCGAGCGGTGGTGCAGTAGTGCCTGACAACTTTACTCATGGTACCAGTCAACAACGTGTCGAATGGTTCACTCGTGGTCTAGAAAGCGGTAATGTACAATCTTGCGATACGTTCAGCGGTGCACTTTAATGGACATATATATTAATAATCGTGTATTTGACTAACGATGTTTTTTAATACTGATGTTTTTAATTATAAGCCTAGCGCATGGACTTATAATCAAAATTAAGACATAAAAAAGCCTGCAACGAATTGCAGGCTTTTTTATCATCTTTCATCTGATATTACTCAATTAATTATTAAGTAATATCAGCGTAGAAAGATTTAGTTGTTGTCAAGAACATAACCACCAGCACCGCCGATCGCTGCACCAGCCAATGCGCCACGAGCGATATCTTTGCTGTCGCCTTTGCTTTTAATGAGAGCACCAGCTGCTGCGCCAGCAGTAGCACCTTTAGCTGTGTTGCTCATACCGCTATAAGAGTTACAACCAGTCATGATTAGGGCTGAGCTAGTAATTGCGGTCATTGCGATCGTTTTAGCAAATTTCATATTATCACCTATTAAGTCATCAAGTTTAAAATACAATACCTTCAAAATACTATGTCCATGATATTTTCAAGTATATTCCTACTGTCTGTCATAATAATCGGTTACTAATAATATAGTCGTAGTAAAAACGCTAAACTTTGCAAACGAGATGTAAGCGATGTTGCCGTACTGTATCATCAGTAATGCCTGTGAACGATAGAGCAGCATAGTTTAATTGGCTTAACTGTTAAGACTTCGATATTGCTATAAAAAAGACTACCTATAAGTAGTCTTAATATCAAATCAAAGCTGTATATGTCTAGCAAGCTAACTAAGAATTAGTTTTGTGATTTACGCTTCATTTGCTCGAAGAATTCATCATTGGTTTTCGCTTCTTTTAGACGATCCAATAAGAACTCAGTGGCTTGTACGCCATCCATCGGTTGAAGTAGTTTGCGTAAAATCCATACTTTACGCAGCTTGTCTTCGTCCAATAGACGCTCTTCGCGGCGTGTACCAGATTTTTTGATATTAATCGCAGGGAATACACGTTTTTCAGCCAAGTCACGCTCAAGCGTAATCTCTTGGTTACCAGTTCCCTTAAATTCTTCAAAAATAACGCTATCCATCTTACTACCAGTATCAATCAATGCACTGGCAATAATGGTCAAACTACCACCTTCTTCAACGTTACGCGCAGCACCAAAGAAACGTTTTGGACGTTCTAGAGCATTGGCATCCAGACCACCCGTCAATACTTTGCCTGATGATGGGATAACCGTATTATAAGCACGTGCTAGACGCGTAATCGAATCAAGTAAAATCACCACGTCTTGCTTATGCTCGACCAAACGTTTGGCCTTTTCGATGACCATTTCAGCAACTTGTACGTGACGCTGTGGCGGCTCATCAAAGGTAGAAGCGACCACTTCACCGCGTACCGTACGTACCATCTCGGTGACTTCTTCTGGACGCTCATCAATCAATAGTACGATCAAATAACATTCAGGGTTATTACGAGTGATTGATTGCGCGATGGTCTGTAGCAACATCGTTTTACCCGCTTTTGGCGGTGCGACGATAATAGAACGCTGACCTTTACCAATCGGAGCGATTAGATCGATGATACGACCAGTCAAATCTTCAGTGGTTCCGTTACCAAGCTCAAGCTTTAGATGCTCAGTTGGGAATAGGGGCGTGAGGTTCTCAAAGATAAGCTTATGACGTGAGCGATCTGGCGTATCAAAGTTGATTTCGCCAACTTTTAATAATGCAAAATAACGCTCAGAATCTTTTGGTGGACGAATCGTACCAGCGATACTGTCACCAGTTTTTAGACTGAAACGGCGAATTTGACTAGGGCTGACATAAATATCATCAGGACCGGCTAAATATGAGCCTTCTGATGAGCGCAAAAATCCAAAACCATCAGGAAGAACCTCAAGTACGCCGTCACCATAAATGGCTTCACCGTTACGCGCATGGGTTTTTAGAATAGCAAAGATAATGTCCTGTTTACGGCTACGCGCCATATTATCAAGACCCATTTCTTTGGCGATAGCCAATAGCTCAGCGATTGATTTTTTCTTTAATTCAGTAAGATTCATAGATAGGTCATTAGCAATTGATCAGATGAGAGATGCCATTAGCAGCACAAGTCACGACAGTGATTAAAATAACGGTAATATGATGATATGGGTGTGTGCACAGCGCTGTAGTTTATGTAGTTTTGGTTTTATATGTCTGCTTATGTACGCATTGCCATCATTGGATGCAAGGTAATAAGAAATAAGGATAAAAAAGGCTACATAAGAGTCTGCGTCAAAAACTCAATATCAGTAATTGCGTTTAGTCATTTTGTTCAGCAATGGTGTTTATAATGACGATTGTGTTTTTGTTGATAAACACGAGGAGAATAGCGACAAGATACTTAGGAAAACAGTTGGTTTTCTCTTGTCAGCAGACTATACGGTCTTCACAATAGCGTTGTCAATAAATTTTGCCAAAAAAGTCACATTATCGAGTTTTTTGCACAAAAAACAAGCAAAAAAGCCACTATCTTGGTTAGATAATGGCTTTCTCGGTTATTCTATTTTACCCGCTCAAGATAGTCTAGAGCTGATAAATTTAACTTATAAATGCTTGTCTAGTACTTTAGCCAATTCAGCTTTTGGCTGTAGACCCATTACTGAATCAACTTTTTCGCCATCTTTGAATACAAATAGCGTTGGGATATTACGAATACCAAAACGGCTAGCCGCTTGTGGGTTGTTGTCTACGTCTACTTTCACGATTTTAACTTTACCTTGGTACTCAGTCGCTAGATCTTCTAAAATAGGAGCAATAGCTTTACAAGGACCACACCATGGCGCCCAGAAGTCTACTAGTACAGGTACGTCTGATTGTAAAACGTCTTGATCGAAGTCTGTGTCGGTAGTATGTAAAATAAGGTCTGACATAATTTTATCTCTCTTGTTTTATTACTTCTATCACCACTTATCAACCTATATATTGGTTTAATAATAAATCAGTTGGTGGTCAAAGAATTGTTTAGAAGGGGTGAAAATGTGCCATTATATTAACATGTTTGCCCTAATTTGACAGATACAGGCTGGTTAAATTGTTTAACAACTAGTATTAGCACAATAAATCGAAACGGTGCAGCACAAGAGTGTCTAATCTGTTATTTAATAAGAGTATCTTTATAAAAGTATGTATCTCAGCACGATAGAAGTCTTATTTTATAACTCGTTTGTATAGTAGTTAATGATTAATAGCTAGCAATATTAATAACGTTAAAATTCAGCCAAAGTTTTGCCTTTTTGTCCAAATAATCGTTGTTCTTAAAATGACTGTCGTGCCGAATATAGCTGTCGTGTCTGAAGTATTAGCCACCAAAAATCCTTATCTTAAAACCAATTTACATAAGTAGTTAAATTTATGCCTTTTACCGATGAAGAAGTTAATGCCCTCAATGCCCAAGAAAGCGCTTATCCGCTTGAGTTCTTTAAAAATTTTGCACAAGAGATTACGGTTTATGAAGACGATGATATTTGGGTGGTTGATAAACCTGCAGGACTATTAAGCGTCGATGGTAAAACACTCAAAGTCAGTCTGCTTGCTCGTCTTGAACGTGCCAATCCAGCTGTCAAACTGATTCATCGTTTAGATATGGACACGTCGGGACTGCTTATTTTTGCAAAAAATGCAGCAGCGCAAACCAATATCAGTAAGCAATTCATCGAGCGTTTACCGCAAAAGAAGTACCAAGCGCGTGTCTTTGGTGAGTGGGAGCAAGTCGGCGCAACTGGTGAGATATCAGTGCCAGTGCGCTATGAGCCAAGTACCAAGCCGCGCCATATCGTCGATCACGACTGGTCAAAGCATGCACTGACGTTGTATGAAGTTGTGGCTCATGAACTCTGTAATGGCGAGGCAGTTACTCGGGTCATGCTAAAGCCAGTCACGGGTCGTAGCCATCAGCTACGCGTACATATGGTGCATGTCGATCATGTGATGATTGGCGATCCGATTTATGCTGAAGGTGCCGCACTAGAGATAGCGCCAAGGCTCAACTTACATGCACAGCAATTGCGTTTAAAGCATCCGGTACTGGGTGCTTGGATGGACTGGGAGAGTCCCTGCCCATTTTAAGAGTGAGATTTTGCCGTGTGCTGTTAATAGATGCGATAAATGGCTCTAAAGCCAGCTATAAAATGCCAGTCATGCAAATACAAGGATGAAAGTATGCTTGATATCACCACGACCAAACAGGCCATTAAAAACCGCCTTAAAGGTAGAAAATCAAAGACGGATAAAGTAGCCGACTATGAAGTATTGATTATCGGTGCAGGTATCGCAGGTATTGGTATGGCTTGCCGTTTACAGCAACAGCAGCATAAAGGTCTATTCGGTCATAAAGCTCCCAAAAAGCAAAAGCAGGTAAAACGGACTAATAAACATAAACCTCCAAAGCGCTTTGCTATCTTAGAAAAGCGTGCTGATTTGGGTGGTACATGGGATTTATTTACCTATCCGGGGATTCGCTCTGACTCTGATGCCTTGACCTTTGGTTATAACTTTAGGCCGTGGCTTGATTATAGAATGCTTGCAGCAGGCGATGATATTAAGCGCTATATCGCTGATACGGCACACGAATTTGGGGTGACCGAGCATATCCACTATCAGCACGAAGTTCAGCAGATATCATGGTCTAGTGATGATCAACAGTGGTCAGCAACCATCAAAAACCATGCAAACGGCGAGATGTTTGTTAAGACTGCTAAGTTTATCGTAGGTGCCACTGGTTATTATGATTATGAGCAAGGCTATCGCCCTCATTTTGATGGAGAGGAGAATTTCCACGGTCAAATCATTCATCCACAGCATTGGAACAATCTAGACTATGATGATAAAAAAGTCATCATTATTGGTAGCGGTGCCACGGCGATGACGTTGCTACCTGCGCTAGTAGATAAAGACAGTGATCAGTGTGCACGTCATGTCACGATGCTACAGCGTACGCCGACCTATGTAGCAAGCGTGCCAGGTGATGACCATGCTATTGACTGGTTATCAGGCAAGTTTTCACCATTATCAAAAGAGCAGGCCTATACGGTACTACGCGCGCGCAACGTGTTACGGCAGCAAGGCCTGTACAAAGTTGCGACTCATGCACCCAAGGTGATGAAGGCAGTCTTAAAAAACGGGATGAAAAAAGAGTTAAAAGATAGCGGCGTTGATAGCAAGCACTTTATGCCTGACTATAATCCTTGGGATCAACGAGTATGTGCGGTACCTGACGGTGATTTATTCAAAGCCCTGCAGGATAAACGCGCAACAGTGGTGACCGATCAAATCAGTCACTTTACGGCAACGGGAATTATGCTGCAATCTGGTCAGCACCTCGACGCTGATATCATCGTTACCGCGACTGGTTTAAAGCTACAGATGTTGGGCGGGGCAGCGGTATATATCGACGGTCAAGCTGTCGATATTGGCACGCGTATGACCTACAAAGCGGTCATGATAGAAGGCATACCTAATCTGGCTGCACTGTTTGGCTATACCAATGCCTCGTGGACACTAAAAATCGATTTGGCTTGTCAGTATGTAGTGAGGCTACTGGGATATATGCATAAAAACCGCTACCAAGTCGCATTACCACAAGCACAGACTGCGGATATGACAGCCTGCGCTCAAGCAGATACCGTGATGGGTTCGCTATCGTCTGGTTATGTCAGACGCGGCAAAGACGAGCTACCTAAGCAAGGCGATCGCTATCCTTGGTTTGTGACCAATAACTATCTAAGTGATCGAATCATGCTTAAGTATCGCAAGATAAAAGACGATTGGTTACGATTTAGCCGTTAGCGTCTTGGTAATTATTGATGATGGTTGTCGATGAAGTCAGCAACTTGCTTGCTTAACATCTGCCATAAGGTCTCTTGGGCGCTTTTGCTACCCCATGCATTGTGCGGACTAAAGATAACACGCGGATGGTCGCTGATACTGAGGAGCGGATCATCGTCAGCGATCGGTTCTTGTTCAAACACATCGCTAGCATAGCCGATGATTTGCTCACTATTGATCGCGTCAGTTAATGCTTGGCTATCAACGATGCCGCCACGTGCGATGTTGACGATGAGCGGCTGTTTAACCATTTTCGCCAGAGTATCTTTGTTAATAAGATGCTCAGTTTGTTCATTCAATGGACAGTGTAGACTGATCACATCTGCTCGCGCTAGCACTTCATCAAACGCGGTATAGTCGTCGCTGCGTGGTTCACGTCCTTGGTGCTCTGCCCACAGTACGGTCATACCAAAGGCACGAGCAATCTCGGTCACGCGTTTGCCGATGGTGCCAATACCAATAATACCTAACGTCTTATCTTCCAAATCTATCAGCGGAATATCCAGCAGGCAAAAATTGCCATTTGCCAGCCATGTGCCATCAGCGACTTTCTGATGGTAGTGGATGCCTGCACGCATCGCTGTCAGCATGAGCATAAATGTATGCTCGGGCACGCTTTTGACCGCATAACCAGCGACATTAAAAAGCGCAACACCGTGCTTATCGCAAGCTTCTTGATCGACGTTGTTCATGCCAGTGGCAGTCAGTTGGATAAGCTTAAGTTTCGGTAGTTGCTCTATCACTTCAGCATCGATTTGGACTTTATTGGTAATAATAATGTCAGCATCTTTGCAACGCTCAATGATAACAGCCGCGTCTTTTGGCGTGTCGTTATAAGTGATGTAGTCACTCACACCCATCGGTGCAGGCAGGTCAATACCTTCAGAAAATGTACCTTTATCTAAAAAAACGGCTTGCATGGTTAGTCCTTACTTATTGTTGTCTTATAGATAGTTAGCAAATAAATAGCTATTGTATGAATTCTTATCGGCTTAATGTAGCACGTTGTTATTTTTAGTCAAAAGGAAGCAAGCAGTAAAAAGCGATTTTCACTTTGCTTTTAGTGTGAAAGCAGGATCTGTAAAATGAACGTTATCTTAAACGAAGAAAAGACCTCTATTTCAGTATTGAAGTAGAGGTCTTTTAGTTAGACAATGCGCTTTTTCGTTGTTACAGCTTGTATTGCAAATGCTATCAAGCCAACTCTGCAAAAATTGCTAATAACAGAGGCTAAAAAGAAAAACGCTTGCGTAATTTACCAATGAAATTGCGTACGCGATTACTCAAATCAATACGCACATCATTGTCAGGGTCGTGCTCGACTTCATAACGTTTTACTAAGTCAGGGCTCGCTTTGAGTTTAGTATGATGTTGGAAAGCCCGGTTGACACTAATCTCTAATAAGCTTGCGCGCATCGGCTTCGGTAAGCATCGATAGACCTGACCCTTGTTAATTAAATCAATCAACAAACCTGCATCTTGAAACTCAGTTTGCACCAAAACGACCAAATGCGGTGCATCTTGCTTCAGCGTAAAGATTATTGGTGCGATGTTTTCGCCACTAACATTGATGTCAGTAATACACACACCAATATCATAGTTTGCCAGATAGTCATAAGCCTCCTCTAAACCTTCGGCATGTAGTACTTTATAATTATTGGAGAACTGCTTGCGAATTTGTTCAATTAGCTCACTTGTTTCGTCGATAACCAACAGGGTTTGCTTATTGTCTGAGCTATCAATCTGATCGGCATCTTCATCTGGATTGTAGGTCAACGCGATTTCAGTGGCACGACCAACCACAGCGATGAGTTCCTCAGACTTGCAGGGCTTGGTCAAATAACGATAAATCTCTCCATCGTTGATAGAACCAATAATTGCATTCAAATCGGCATAACCCGTTAATAAAATACGCATGGTAGACGGTGATATGTCTTTTACTTCGCGTAAGATATCGACACCGACACGCTCAGGCATACGTTGGTCACTGACTGCTACGTATACATGGTTGTTTTTAATATAGTCGATATATTCAGTGGGATCGGTCGTGATAAACACGTCATGAGTTTTACGAAAGAGGAGTTTCATAGAACGTAAAATGCGTTGTTCATCGTCAATAAACGCGATTTTTGGTTTAGGTTCAGTACTTAGAGCAGAGGGTTGTATGTTGTCTTTAACTTCATTCATGATCGTATCCTTACGATGAATAATAGAGGCTAGATTGTAAGTATTATGTCTGTTGTCAGCACAGCGCATAACTGAGCTGCGCCAACAATATGATAAGCGTGTTGCTTATGCCGACATACTTTGTTCCGTTAAATTATTGTTGATAGGTAGGGTTAAGGTAAACACCGTGCCAACACCTTCAGTAGATGTAGCGGTAATCGTACCATTGTGTTGTTCCATGATTTGCTGACTGATTGCCATGCCGAGGCCAGTGCCTTCACCTGCCGCTTTCGTAGTAAAGAAGGGCTCAAATATCTGATCCAATACTGCTTGGCTCATGCCTTTACCATTATCAGTTACTTCAATGTAGACGTTGGTTTCATCAGCGTAGGTACGCACCTCAATCTTGTCATCAGGATTGCCCTCCATTGCTTGCGAAGCATTGTTTAATAGGTTAACTAATACCTGATTGATTTGCGATGGTGAGCATTTGACTTCAGGTGTTGGGCCAAAATTGGTGACAATATCTTGATGTCTGATAGAGTTCCCAGCAATTTTGAGAGAAGATTCTATACATTCACGCACATCAATGGTCTTCACTTTTGACTCATCAAGGCGTGCAAAGTTACGTAAGTTGAGTACCATCTCGGTAATCTGTTCTACCCCAAACAAAGAGTCTTTAATCAGCTCTTTTAGCTCAGATGATAAGTCATCTTCTTCGATTTCATCCGAAGCACGGACAATATCTGCTAACAGTTTATCTATTTTTTCATCAGCAGCCGATTCAGATTGAACGCCTTTTAACCCTTGTACTAACTCAATCAACTCTTCGTATTGCTCAGTCAATTGACCGATGATTTCGAGGTTGTTTTGTACATAAGATAATGGCGTATTTACTTCATGAGCAACGCCTGCAACCATTTGACCAAGTGTGGCCATTTTTTCAGAACGGATCAGCTGTAGCTGAGAGTTTTTCAGCTCTTTTAGGGTGTCTTGTAGTTCAGCGGTGCGCTCTTCGACTTTAACCTCTAGCTGTTGATTGATATTGGCAAGCTTACCTTCATTAGATTGGATACGATGGAGTAGCTCACTGATAGAGTGGTTTACTAGGCCAATTTCATTACGTCCACCTGAAAATTTGACGTCACTAAGCTTGTTATATTGCTTATCATCGATTAGTTTTTCTGCGAGAGAGATTTTGTCTGTGGTCTTTTTCAATGGTTTGAATGCTAAGAACGTCAGCATGAAATAGATCAGTGCAGCGGTTATAAATAGCGCTAGCATGATTAAGTTGATTAGGTTTTTGCTCAAGTTATCTGCGATAGCATTAACGGCAGCATCTGGTTGAACTACGATTAGTTTCCAGTAGGTCTCAGGAATCTGGAAAACATATGCCTGGCTACCATTGTAGTAGCTGTCATTGGTTAGATCGAAACTTTGTAGCAAGCGACTGTCCATCGTGCTTGTATTGCTTGCATTAGCATTCAAATAAGCGGCGTAGTTGATAAGCTCAGAATTACTAACAGCAGTAGCTTCATTTTTGTCAAGTGTTGCAATAACTTGTTGTACTTCAGGAGGCATTTTTGCGGCAATTTGTTTGATAATCTCACTATGCTGAGTATCTAAAAAATCTAAGATAGGTTGCCACGCAGGGTCTGAATCAATGACTTGTTTGATATCCAGTGGGACACCAGTCTCTTCGTCAATATAGTTTAAGCGCTCAGGGTTAGATGAGGCGATAACCTTATTACTGTTATCAATCAATAAAATATAACCTGAGCCAGAGCTTTCACTTAGCTTAACGATGTTTTCTTGTAGCTGGTTGAGCGTAAAGTTAACGGTACTTGCACCCCAAAACTGATTGTCACGTTCAATAGCGACACCGCAGCTCATTGCCAATTCACCTTTGGTTTGAGTGGGGCTTACATCAGCCCATATACAGCCATTAGGTCTGAGTACTTTTACTTTGTTAAACCAGTTTTCATTGTAATAAGGATTAGCAGGGTTTGGATCCGTTAATATTGCTCGGTAATCGCCATCTTGGCGCACCATCAAAAAGGGATGAGTCGCTGTACTGTCTCCGAGCGCACCATTATCAGGCCAAATACCACCACTACCTAATAAGCTATAATCCCGCTTATCAAAAGCGTTAGCCGTGCTGGTCTGCAAAATATTTTCTTCGATTGGCAGTGTTTGAGCGCTTTGCTGTAGTTGCAACGCGCTACGCATGACGCGATTGACATCAGCCGAGATGCTGTTGACGGCGGTATTCCCTCGTTGAGCCACTAGTTTTCCTGACTCAAGTCTGATTTTTTCATAGCCTTCTTTTTCGACAATGTAAACCACAACGGCAACAACAACGGCAAAAGCAAGAAACAAAATAATGGTAACTTGGGTGCTGACTTGGTTAAATAAGCCAACTTTTTTGGAGGCACTCATAAATGTATTCATCCTTGAATTGTATAAAGTACAAAAAATACGATTAGCAGTATTTTTTGTATAAAAAGAGCTGCGATTATTAATGCTGAATAATTTGATGTCTAAATGTCTGAATAAGTAGCACAACGATGTGAAGCCATTACTTTTAAGGAAGGGCGCAATCCATAAACCCATCCGCTTATCTACAAACTAAGTCCATATAACAAGTAGTAAATCCGTCTACTTATGAACATTGATAACGGTCGATATGCAGAAGAAAAGTGCTAAATGCTATTTTTCTAGTTATAAACATGAACAATTGACGTAACGAAAAACACATCTATTTTCATAAAGTAACAGTATAGAAACAATTTTATGATGTAAATGTTTTTTCTATACTTGCGAGTCGTTATCTTATTGTTTTATATGACCAACTTATGCTTAGCTTCCGCGTCATCTTGTATGAATCTGCTCTTGAAAAGTCAACTTAACGCACTCATCTACCCGCTAACGTTATATAATGGTTGGGCTTAACGATTGGCTTGATTAGTGTTGTGGCACTTCTTCTATGTCTTTTTGACATTTTATGGTGTGAACAACCTTATTTAGCTCTTGTTAGCCGCCATTGCTGTTTTTCTAAGCTATCTATTTAATTTCTTACTACCTGAGTACAAAAGACATCGCCTTATGACTATCTCTATTGCTTCATTGCACAGTACTGAATTCGCCGTTGGTCAACGTTATTTATCTGATACGGAGTCTGAGCTTGGCTTAGGTGTGGTCATCGATGTTGACGACCGATGTGTGCATATTTTATTTCCGCAAAGTGAAGAGACGCGCGTCTACGCAAAAAACTCTGCGCCATTATCGCGCGTGGTGTTTAAAGTAGGCGATAGCATCTACGACCAAGATGGCAAAAGCTATACGGTCAATGCTGTTGATGAAGTAATGGGCGTACTGAAATATGGCGTCGATGAGCACGAGCGCGGCATCATGGAAACCCGTCTTGCTGCCAATATCACGTTGGCCAAGCCGCTTGAGCGTTTGCTTGCTGGCCGTATTGAACGTGGTGACTGGTATGAGCTGCGCCAAGACATCTTGCGCATGCAGTCAGCGCTAGCAGGTCATCCGTTAAAAGGTCTAATGGGTGCACGTGTCGATATCATCGAGCATCAGCTGTATATCGCACATGAAGTCGGTAAGCGTATCGCACCGCGTGTACTACTGGCTGATGAAGTTGGCCTTGGTAAGACCATCGAAGCGGGCATGATTATTCACCAGCAGTTGCTAACGGGCAAAGCTGAGCGTGTGTTGATTTTAGTGCCAGATAGTTTGCAGTATCAATGGATGATTGAGCTGCGTCGTCGCTTTAACCTAAACTTTGCCTTGTTTGATCTAGTGCGTACTGCGGCAATTAAAGAACACGATCCTGAACAAAACGTCTTTGCTACTGAGCAATGTATCATCGGTGGTATGGATCTATTGCTCGATCACCCAGACTTATACGACCAAGCGATGGATGCAGGGTTTGATTTATTGGTTGTTGATGAAGCGCATCATTTGCATTGGGATGAAGCACAGGGCGGCAATGATAAGTATGACTTGATTGCAGATTTCGCCGAAGAAACGCCAGGCGTGATGCTATTGACAGCAACGCCAGAGCAGCTTGGTGCGCAGAGTCACTTTGCTCGTCTGCGTTTGCTTGATCCAGATCGCTTTGATGATTTGGATGAATTTATCGATGGTCAGGAAGCTTTTGCAGAGACAGCAGCAGTTGCTGGTGTCTTGATAGAAGAAAAGCCATTAAATGAAGGTCAAATCGCTGCTTTAAGTAGCTTACTAGACATTAGTATTGAAGAACTATCTTCAATCAATGAAGATGAAAAACTGCGTACACATGCATTAAATGAGCTATTAGATCGTCATGGTACAGGTCGTATCTTGTTCCGTAATACTCGTGAGAGTGTGAAAGGGTTTTATGGCCGTAGTAGCCAACCATATCCACTGCCATTACCTGAAGCATGGAAAGATAGCTATCAAACCAATGGCAAGTTGCGTGAGCAGCTATGGGGCGAAGAAAACCAACCAGACGGTGGCTGGCTAGAAGATGATCCACGTGTTTCTTGGTTGATTGATATTTTGCGCGGTGAGCTTAAGCATCAAAAAGTGCTATTAATTGCTCGTAGTGGCACGACGGTAGAGAGTTTAGAAGCGGTACTGCGTCTGCATGCGGGCATTAAGACAGCTATCTTTACTGAGCAAATGACCTTGCTTGAGCGTGACCAAGCAGCTGCGTTCTTTGCAGATAGTGAAGGTGCGCAGATACTATTATGTTCAGAAATTGGTTCAGAAGGTCGTAACTTCCAGTTTGCAAGCCAGTTAATACTATGGGATTTACCTGCTAACCCAGATACGTTAGAGCAGCGTATCGGCCGTCTAGATCGTATCGGTCAGACGCAGCAAATCATGCTACATGTGCCTTATGTACAGGGTACAGCGCAAGAGCGTCTGTATCAGTGGTACAACGATGCGCTGAACATGTTCAATCAGATATCGCCTACGGCACAAAGCGTACAAGAGCAATATATCCAAGAGCTTAAGCCAATGCTTGAGGGTGCTGATACCGCTGAAAATAATGTCATTTTGCAAGACATCATTGACGAGGCGCTACAGACACGTTTGGGGCTAGAAGCACAGCTACAAGCTGGTCGTGACCGTCTGCTAGAGTACAACTCATGCCGTCCGCGTGTCGCAGGTCGTATCGCCGATGCTATGCGTGACTTTGATGGTAATAATTTGCTGCCGCACTTTATTGAGCGTTTCTTTGCGTCTGCCAATATTGATCACAATATCCAGCGTGATGGCTCGTGGGTGATCGCGCCTATCGATAGCACAGAGATCAGTGACTATATTGATGGCTTGCCACTTGGTGATGAAGACGGTATGACGTTGACCTTTGAGCGTGAGCAAGCGCTTCAACGTGAAGACATCGAATTTATCACTCACGAACACCCATTGATGCGTGCGATTTATGAGCTAGCAAGCACTAGCACCTTTGGTAACACGACAGTTGCTATGCTAAAAAGTGCCGCTGTTCCGCAAGGTATGGTACTGCTAGAGGTGAATTTCCGTGTTGAAGCAATCGCGCCAAAAGTGCTTAATCTGCCAGCGACTTTGTCCACGCAAAATATCCGTGTCTTTATCAGTGAGCAAGGCAGTGATTTATCGGCTCGTATCAGTGCTGAGATGATTATGCCGCACGTTGAGCGATTGGATAAAAACCGTGCTCGCCAAGTGATTAAAGTGCGCGGCGATGTGATTGAGCAGCGTTATTACGAAGCTGAAGACATCGCTCGTCAGCAGATCGCTGAGATTGGTGAGCAAGCAAGTAGCCGCTTTAGCCAGCAGTGGTCACGCGAAATTAAGCGTCTAAAACATCTACAGACGATTAATCCAAACGTACGTCCTGAAGAGATTGAGCGTTTAGAGCAGCTTAAAGCTCAAGGTGAGCAAGCACTTGGTAACTTGTCATTAGTACCGGATTCTATTCGCGTACTCGTAGCAGTTAAGCCATAAACATCGACGTATTTTTCAAAAACGAGGTGTTATTATACATCTCGTTTTTTTATGGTTGAGATTACTTGTTTTGATCTTTAGTTGTGATTTGTCTGGCAAAAACAGACAAGCAATACTTATGAGTAAGCCGACAGTAACTAGTCAAAGCCACCAATATTGGGTAAGATGTTTACCTTTTCTATAGAAAATAAATATTCGGTGATAACATCGCTAACGATGTCTGTATGTTTATTTTAAGGTCTCCTTCGACAGATCTTAACAAGTGATCTCGCATTATTTTACATTCAAATATGATGGCTATATGGCATCAATATCATCAGATGCTGAGCGTTTTTGATAAAAATAAGGAAACATATCGTCATGTCCGACAATCTACAACTGATTGATGAGCTGCTGGCTACTATCGCGCTTATTGAAGTTACCCCTGATGTGTTTGAGGGTAAAAGCCATGACTATGTGGGCAGTCGTATATTTGGTGGGCAAGTGCTCGCCCAAGCGATTATGGCAGCGGCGCATACATTAGATAAAGACAAGCCTTGTCACTCACTGCATGGGTATTTTTTGCGTGGTGGCGATATCAACCAACCGGTAATATACCAAGTCCGTCGATTGCGTGATGGTCGTAGCTTGTCTGCACGTGAAGTCACCGCTATTCAGTACAAAGAAGTACGCGGTAAGCCGCCTGTTGAGCAAGTGATATTTTCAATGATTGCCTCGTTTTCACCGATGGAAGATGGGCTTGAGTATCAAGAAGATATGCCTGTCTATCCACCGCCAGAAGACTTACTGACAGAGCAAGATTTAAAAGAAGAAAATGTCGGAAAAGTGCCAGAAGCACTAAAAGCAAGATTTATGCGCCGCCGTCATGTCGAGATTAAGCCAGTTAAGCCGCGTAATCCGATTAGCCCAGAACCAATGAAACCTAAGCAAGCAAACTGGCTACGCATTCGTGAATTGGGCAATCAGCCAGTGGCTATTCAGCAAGCGTTATTGGCATTTTCGTCAGACTTTTATTTGGTTGGCACAGGGCTAATGTCACATGGTGTTAGCTTTATGACCAGTGGTCTACAAGCTGCCAGTATCGATCACTCGATGCATTTCCATCGCGATTTTGATTTGAATAAATGGATGCTTTATGACATGTGGAGCGATACCACGTCTAATGCGAAAGGGTTGAATCATGGTCAGTTTTGGCAAGATGGCAAACTGGTCGCCACCGTGCAACAAGAAGGCCTGATGCGTTTGCGTGTGCCAAAGTCCTAAGGTGCTTTAGACCCAGTTATCTTTATATTGTCATTATAAAAAAGCGACCCAATATTAATAATGAGTCGCTTTTTTTTATTCCAATTTCTTACTCTAAGATCTTAACCATCGCGCGAGGTAGCCCTAGGCTGTCCTGCGCTTTTTGTTCGGTTAACCACTTAAAGTCAATTTCAGCTGCTGCTAACTTCTGATTTAACTCAGTTACCTGCGTCGCATCGATCGTCAGTTTACGCGGCGTCAAATACCAGTGAAAATGCGTCAGCGAATGCTTGATAGGGGCGTCATCGAGTAAAGTATTGCTAACTGATTTTGCCACCAGTTTATTTTTTATCAGCCATTCATTAATGATTTGCTCAGCGGTAGTAAACTCTGCTTCGTATACTTTTTCATTACTACGGACATCATTTGCTACGTTTGATAGTTTGTCATCGTTAGCTTCTACTTTCTTCGCAGTGCTACCAATCGTTTTACCATCAACTTTTTCCACGAACTGTAATGGCAAACTCCACAATCCACCCCAAATGCCATTATCAGGGCGTTGTAGCCACAATATTTCACCATCTTCACTTTCGATTAGCAGTGCATCACTGAATTTACTAGGCTTGGGCTGCTTTTTTGCTTTGAAGGGATAATCAGTCTCGCGCCCTTGCGCATGGGCTAGGCAGTCGGCTTGCAATGGACATAACAGGCACGCAGGCTTGCTACGAGTACATAATGTCGCCCCCATATCCATCATGGCTTGCGCAAATAGTCCTGAGTTCTCTATAGGTGTTAGGCGTTCTGCCAATGCCCATAAGTCTTTGGTGGTAGCAGATTTAGTGATATCGCCGTCAATTGCCGCCCAACGTGTCAGCACTCGTTTGACATTGCCATCGCAGATGACGCCATAATGATGTAATCCCATCGCCATAATCGCGCCAGCAGTCGATGGCCCAACGCCCGAAATCGCTTCCCATCCTGCTAGCGTCTGCGGAAACTCGCCCGTTTTATCGATTACCTCAACCAACTGCTTAGCACCTTTATGCAAATTACGTGCGCGTGCATAGTAGCCAAGCCCTGCCCAATGCTCTGCTACGGTATCCCATTCTGCTGCGGCCAAATCCTGCACAGTCGGAAACGACGCCATAAAGCGCGCAAAGTAGGGCAGTACGGTAGTCACTTGTGTTTGCTGAAGCATCACTTCGGATAACCAAACGATATAAGGATTGGGCGTATCGGTTTGATGCTGTTGCCAAGGTAAATCATGGCGACCATTTTCGGCAAACCAATCGAGTAGGCGCGGGGCAAAGGAGTTTAAGGATTGGTTTGTGTGGTTAAATGTTTGTTGCAATGGTTTTCCTAAGGTATTAGCTAGAGTGTGTGAAACGCACTCAGTTGATCTAGAGTTTTAGATATCAATATTTCTAATTTTCAATTATAAGAACTATATTCGATTATTAACTGTGTATACTTGTCTCTTAATATCGGTATTAATGTAGTTATAGATAAAATCTACTTCAGGAATTAAGATGTTTAAAAAAGATTTAAATGGTATAGAATTAAAAATAGATAATTTATACAGTATTTTGATTCCCAGTAATAACAAAACGATGTTAGATATGTGTATCAAGTTATATGATGATGAGGTTGATCGGTATAGGTTTCTAGAAGAAAAAGCCATTAAGTTCTTCAATTTTGTAGGAATACTTATTCCTATCTATATCTCTCTAATTGTCTGGCTTATGAAGTCTGATGATATTTACCTTAGTTGCTTATCAAAACTATTATTTTCTTTAACTACGGTTTCTTTAGTTACAATAATGCTTTTTTTGCTTCTTAGTTTTAAGCTCACTTTAAAGCTTGCTATCAAAATCACTGATAAAACATTTGAACTAGTCAAAGATAAGAACTATGATAATTTTTATATTCATTTCTATAAAGCTTACGATGCTGGTATCAAATCGTACAGAATCGTAAATAAAGATAAAGCTAGTAAAATATCAAATGCTCATTATGCAATTTTTGCCATGTATTTATTCTTTACTTCAAGTATCCTTAGTGTAGGATATGATTATCTATTTTAATTTAATAAGTGGAAAGCAAAATATGTCTAATAATGAGAAAGACGAATCTAGAAGAGAGTCACTTGAACCAGACTATGATACTCCTGCTGCTTCTTTAGAAGCTTGTCTTGAAAGTGTTGATAGAGAAATTCCAGAAAATGTGGTTTACGTAGGAGACCATGACATGAGCAAATACAGCGACGAAAGTGAAGAGAAAAAGTAAGAAGTTATAGTTAACTCAACTGTCCATCTAAATTCAACTCATGTAACATGGACTGAATTTAGATGGAAATCATATATCTTAAGATCTACTTAAACCAAACCTACTTCCGATTCTTCCGCGTTTTCAAACGACGTAAGCGCTTTTCTTCCTCTTTCGCCTTCTTCTTTTCTTCAGCAGCGATGCGCTGTTCAGCGACGACGATTTCTTCAGCTTCAGTCATTGCTGGTGTTTCTAGCGTGATGCGACCAATCTTCGCGCTACGCAATTCGTTAATGAGAATCTCAGACATACGGTACGTATCGACTTGGTTGCCCGCGCGTACACAGCCGCGATTACGTCCAGCCACTTCAAAAAACTCCCAGTCAGTCTTTGGCAGCTCTTCAATTTTATAGCGAGTTTTTAGCAGCTCAGGATAGGCTTGCATCAAGTACTCAGCGGTATAGCTGGCCACATCAGCGAAGTCAAAAGCCGTATCACGAATACCGCCTGTCGCTGCCAAACGATAACCTGAGTTTTCGTTTTCAACTTTTGGCCATAGCATACCGGGTGTGTCATAGAGCATGATGTCATCGTCAAGCTTAATCAGCTGCTGCGACTTGGTCACGGCTGGCTCGTCACCTGTCTTTGCCACAGCGCGTCCTGCTAGCGTATTGATCAGCGTTGATTTGCCAACGTTTGGAATACCCATAATCATCGCTTTGATTTGACGACCAGTCCCGACTTTATTGGGTACGAGATGCTTACAGATGGCGATGATGCGTTTTACATCATTGGCTTTTTCAGTATCACAAGCGATGGCTTTGACCCCATCTTGCTGCTCAAGATAATCCATCCATGCTTGCGTCAACTCAGGATCGGCAAGGTCAGCTTTATTCAGGATTTTGATAACAGGTTTTTCGCCGCGCAGTGCTGCGACCATTGGGTTTTCACTACTATAAGGAATACGCGCATCGATGACCTCGATGACCAAATCCATCTGCGGCATGACTTCTTTGATTTCGTTACGGGCTTTGTTCATATGCCCAGGGAACCACTGAATACTTGCTCTCTTATCCATCTGCTTTCATAACCTTTTATAAAAAATGCTAAAAGTAAAACAATCAACGTTTACTTTCTAATGGTGTCCAGTTTACTACAGAACCACCTTGCTCACGGCACAATTTCACCCAACCTGATTTCTCATTATGCTTGATTTTGGTTTTCTGTTTCCTCATGCGCGGGTGGTAATGGGGCAAGGTAACCAATTAATAGTATTAAACTGCCTGCGCCAAGGAAGGATATGACTCGCCAAATCGCTTCGGTCTGTGACAAATCTACCAAGACTAGCTTAAGTACGACAATACCTAACAACCCAATACCCATAAACCAAAGCGCGCGTTGCCAGTAGCGACTCGCCATGATGGTGGCGACCAATGCTAAGAGCGTCCATAGAATCGTCAGTCCAGTTTGTACCTGCTCGCTCTGCCATGCGCCGCCTTGATAGTCATTCCAAAGTGGCGTACCAATAAAGGCGTGTAGCGTTCTGACCAACATGCTGGAGATCAACCAAAAGCTAATTAGTCCCAGTATAATTAACAAATTCTCAGCGGTGAATACGCGCTTAGATTTGGCAGTAGCACTCGACTCGATAACGGTTTCATTGTGGCGGCGTTGGCTGATGTAATACAGACTAAAACCAACCGATAGCGTCAACCATGATGTGATGTCATATAGGTTAAATAATGGAACATAAGACAGTCCCCAAATCACACCGTCATAAGACCAATTGGTCAGAACAACCCACAGTAAAGCAATGGGAGCAAAGATGGCAGCGCATCCTAATAGTGCCTGTTGCCAATCAAACCAATACAGTAGACCTTGTCCTACAGCTTTATTGGTTGAGGTACTTTCTTCATTTTGACTGAGATAACGATGATTGAACCATAGTCCAAATAATATGGGTGCTGCTGAAAACAAGAAAGCCATCACGCCATCAGAGTCTGGTAGGCCATAATGCGCCGCGGCAGCAATGAGTAAGATGCCCGTACCTAGCCAGCTTGCAGCAGTATAACGTGAGGTATTCTTATTATCAGACAATGTATCAGACCAGGTTTTTAGCCATAGCTGCCCTATGACTAACCAGCCGATTATTAAGCCTACGAATACCAACCATTCCGCTGTTGCCCATGTTAAATTGCGCTCAAACTTTTGTGGCAGTTGCAGTATTAGCATAAAGTAGAACAAAGCTAGCAACCCATGACTAAGCTGTCTAATTTCCGCCCATGGACGATAGCGATTGATGACCCAATAAGCGATCAAACTGATAAGTGCTGCCAGTGCAATTACCGTCGTGCTTGATTGCCAAATATCAAACCAATGATGTAAATCAAGCATTAGTACTTGTAGCATCCAAGCCATTGCGGTCAATGTTAAAAACTTCATTAATCTAGGGCTATGCCAAACGAATTTGAATACGCGGCTCTGACTATTGATAGATGTCAGCCATTGCTGCGCTGCTTGCGTACTGACACCCAGCGCATGGGCATAGCTGGCTAATGCATCTGATGTACTGTCCAACGTTTGTGATTGTATGACCGAGGATGTTGTAGGGCCTTTATTGTTAAGGCTATTAAGTTTGTTACTACTATCTAAGCTATTAAGCAGCACAGCAGGGGAGTTGCTAGCGCGTAATATAAAGACGGTCGCTAGATAACTGAGCGCTGAAATACTAAAGGCCAAAACGGGATAGTCTTCGATAGAGAATATCGCTGTCGTCACTAGCATACCAATACTGATGAGCTGTAATAGCAAGCCGAATAATACCGACCACGATCGCAACGAGCGTCGTCCAAACCATACTAGCGCCAACCCTTGTACTGACCAGCCAAAAGCAATCCATTCAGCATCTAGCGCCAACGGAATGACTAGTGCAAAAAATCCTAATCCTAACGCCAGCATACCTTCGGTGATTAAAGCATAGCGTCTACTGCGCTGGATGAACAACCAGCCGATCCCAAGATAAACCATAGCCAAAATGGCACTGGTAATCGTGAGGGCATTAGAGATGTCGTTTAGTAACGCGGAAAATAAGCCAAAAGCCAGTAGCGGTACTGAAAACAGTAGGCCCGTATCAATAGGAAATACATAGGAGCTGCCTACATGG
Source organism: Psychrobacter sp. NPDC078631 (assembly GCF_050268165.1). Taxonomy (NCBI): domain Bacteria; kingdom Pseudomonadati; phylum Pseudomonadota; class Gammaproteobacteria; order Moraxellales; family Moraxellaceae; genus Psychrobacter; species Psychrobacter sp. NPDC078631. The sequence goes on from NZ_JBNNGG010000005.1 coordinate 99,763, forward strand.
GCTTTGTCCAAGTGTTTTGTGTCATCTACATTATCAGCATGACTGAGGTCTTTTTCGTTTAGCGCATTATAGGTAATGATTTGTTGCGCATAACGAATGACGACAAATAAGTAAAGCAGCCAGTGTAAGGTCACTAATGCTACCAATGCCCAGCGCTGCGTTTCAATGACGGCGCTCAGGTTTTCGCTGACACCCCAATAGTATGCCAAGCCAAAGGTCACAGTCACACCGAATAGATTCAGTATTTTCCACGGTCGATAATGAGCAATAATAGCAATGGTGACGTTTAGCAGTAGATAATAGCTAAATAAGGTGACCAAGCTGCCAGTATCGTCACTGGTCAAAATCGGTGCAAAAAATCCACCAGATAATGCCAATAATGCTAATGGGAAGGCGTTTTGACGTACGGCGAGAGCAATGGTAATGGCAGACAATAACCCAAGCCCGATAAAGCTTGGGATACTAGGAATAATTTCATAAACACTGTAAGCAAAAAAGGTACTTAGATACGCAATTGCTAAGCCTGCGCCTTGTAGCGTAATCCCATATGAGAAGCGTTTTGCCGTCAGCTTTAACCCAAGTGCTGCCAATGCTAACCCTGTAGCGCCAACTGCTATCAACTTCGTGGCAATCGAAATCTCGATATATTCGCTTAATAAGCGAAGCAGGAGTACTACGCCTACCAACAGCACCAGTACGCCGACTCGCACGACTAAGTTGCCACCGAAAAACCAGTTTTTGATTGAATGAATGAGCGAGGTCACAATAGGCAATGAGCGTTCATCAGGCTCAATCGGTGCGGTAGGCGCTGTGTTTTCAGTATTGATAAGGGTATTACTGTCTATAGATTTATCGTCATAGATGTTTGATGCTGCATGTATGGTTGAGTTTGAAGCAACGGTAGGAAGCGGTGGTGGTGATACAGGCAGCCGATTATCTGGAGAGGATGATTGTGAGTCAAAAGCTATTTCTTTATCATCATGGTCTTTAGCGTTACTGTCTTTAGGAACATGGTCTTTAGGAATATTGTCTTTAAAATCGTGATCGTTAGTAGCAGTGTTGCGTGCATAATCATGTTTATCGACGAAAGGTGCAGACGGAGGCGTCATACTACGATGTCTTTGCTGCTCAAGCTCAGTTTGCAGCGTCGTCACATCGCGGCGTAGATGCTCGATTTTTCGAGCTATCCTAGTATATAACGCGACCACTACGATCAATAAAATCGTAAAAGCCAGCCAGCCCAACTGGGTCACCATTAGATACAACATCTTCGTCACTCAATCCAGTTTATAGTAAAGTGATAATGACGTGATTTAATAAGAAGCACAAGACTACTCTGATTACTGGACTAAAAGACAGATGCTAAAATGACACTCAAAATAAAAGGGTAGCTTAATAATTAAGCTACCCTTTTTGATGATTTTTATACCAAATCGTTTTTTATGCTAGATTGGCTTTCATAAACTCAAGCATGTTTTCCCAGCTTTGTTTAGCAGCGGCTTCGTTGTAGCCAAGATCCACTTCATTTTTGGCTGCACGCTCATCAGCATGCGGATTGGTAAAGCCATGCTTAGCGTTGTCATAGACGTCGATAGTGTAGTCAACATCAGCAGCGTCTAGCTCTAATTTTAGACCTTCGATAGCATCCATTGATACCATTGAGTCATCACGGCCATGAGCAACCAACACTTTTGCTGCAAAGTTTTTGTCTGCTGGCTGTTTTGGGGTTGGGTTACCATGGAAAGTGGCAACGGCTTTTAGCGGCATGCCTTCGCGAGCCATATCTAGTACAACTTTACCACCGAAGCAGTAACCGATTGCGCCTAAGTTGTCACCATCGACTGATAACTGATCGCTGAAGTCATTAAGGATTAAGCGGCAGCGTGCCATTAGCATGTCTTGATCGGCCAGTACTTGTTCCATCCACATGTTTGCCATTGCCGCATCGGTAGTTAGTTTACCTTCACCGTAAACGTCCATAGCGACTGCCGCATAACCTGCCTCTGCCAAACGCTCAACCACTGATTTTGGATGATCGACTACGCCCCACCATTCTGGTGCAACCAAGATACCTGCTGCTGGATTTTCATCTGAAGCATTCTCTGGTAGTGCTACATAACTGATAAGTTCTACACCGTTTTCGGTAGTACTGATTAATTCAAAAGTCTTAATTGACATATTATTGTCCTTTTTTATGTTGTGAGTTTTAATTATTCGTCATTGTGATGGTTCGTTTTTCTAACTCGTACTACCTTAACGCCCATGTCTAGCAAAAACAGCTATAATACTGTAACGCTCTTTATCAAAATGCTACTGCGACTTTATGACTATAAATTTGTTAAACAAAAATAATGACCAATCTGACTTGAACTTAGGTCTCGATGTAGCGGCCAAGCCTGCGCAATCGGTGAGTTTGTTCCCTGATAGTGCCGATGTCGATTCTAATGCTGATGCTGACTCTAAGTATGAGTCTGAGCCACTACGTCCGCAGTTTTGGTTGCGATTTGCGTTAACAGAACTAAACCATAGCGAGTGGGAAGCGTTGTGCGATGGTTGCGGCAGTTGCTGCTTGATTAAGTACATCGATGAGGATGAAAGCGGCAATGTGGATGAGGAGCTGGTCGAGTATACCGATGTCACCTGCCAGTTGATGGACTGCGCGACAGGATATTGCAGTCACTATGCAACACGTCAGGAGCACGTGCCAGACTGTATTCAGCTGACTATGGACAACTTGCCCAAGATGATGTGGCTACCATCGCACTGCGCCTATAAGCGTTTGTATAAAGGGCAGGGCTTACCAAGTTGGCATTTATTATTGACTGGGGATGCTGTGGTAACACAACAAAAAATGAGAGCGGCCAACGTGGGCGTCGCCGGTCGCTGTGTCACGGAAATAGGTATGTCTGATGAAGAAATGGAGACGCGGGTGGTTAACTGGGTTAATCCTTAGTCTACCGTTAGTTGGATGCCTGAGCAGTAGATTTGGCCTTTGCTTCGGCACTGGCTTGTGAGTTAGCCAATGCTGGTATCGGAATATCTTGACGAATCTGCTGTGAAAAGTTACGGCTGTTTTTATCTCTATTGATATCAGAATGTGAGTTGACTTGATTATCAAAGCCTTTTGCTTTTGGGTTGATATGAGTGCGCTCATACCACGTGTGCATTGACCAAGGCTGGTTGTTCTTTTCTGGAGCCGCATCCAACATGCCTACATCGTATAGATAGTTCGGTAACCAACCAGAGACCCAAATCCGATAATCCCATGGCAAACGATCGCCACTGACGATACGCGCCATATAAAAGATAATATTGGTACAGTTGCTGAGCAATGTATTGTACCAAGCAGGTTTAGCGTTCAAATCATCAGCCGCAGTCAGATAAGATTCAAATAGCGACCTCACTTCATGCTGTTGCAAATTGCTAATAGGAAACAGATAAACCTGCTCGCCGCGCGCGTTGCTACGGGTATAGATAATGTCGCGTTCTTCTGCGGCAATCAGGCTCAGCTCATAACGTCGAAAAAACCCAGCCAACGCTGAAAAAGACTCGCCGTCTTCTTTACGTATCTCAAATGAGAAGGCAAGTGGCCTATCATCTTCAAATCGAAAGCTAACCAAGGTATGAGCAATCAGCGGTCCCATCCAATAAGAATTGGTCACATCAACGCCAGAGAGTTTAGACAAATCAATCGTACGGGTATCCCAATGCTCGGTAGCGTCTTCTTCAGTCCGCCAATCAAAGTTACGAACATTGGTTAAAGTAATCAAGTCAGGGTTAGTCGCATCGCGCTCATAGGAGACTCGTTGGTCGACCTCAGCCATCCATTCTCGATCTTGTTTCGGTTCGATAGAAAAAAACCAACCTAGACCTACCAGCCAAACAGCGCTATACATGCCGATAAGTAGCTTGGTTGCTATATTTTTGCTAATTGACTTTTTATTAGACAATGAGTCACTGTGCAATATTTTTGTGACGGCCTCCCAATAACGAGTACTTAGCAGCGCCGCTAATATACCTACAATCGCTATTGTCGCAAGCCAAGTCAATACTGAGCTGACGCCATACTGATACCAAATCGCGAGTAACAACCATAGCGCCGATAACAATAACGTAACGGCAATTAAAAAAGTCACAAGACGCTGGCGCCATGTAGGCTTTGGCTGATTGCTATCTGATGGGCTGTTTTTTGATGTTTCGCGTTTTAAGTCCAGACTCTCTAAACCATGGTTCTCTAAGCCACGACTGTCTGACTGTCGACTGCGTGAACGCGACGAGAGTAAGCGAGAAAAAACGGAACGTAGCGACATAGGGTTTGCTTTGATAAATAAAGGCTTTGACCATAGCAAAGTTTATAACACGCTGACAATACAATTTGAGTGAATTTGTCGTTGAATGTCGGTGAGCCTTGCGATAAAGTGAAGCTAATTTGTACTAGCAAATTTGTTATTCATCCAGTAATTAATAACAAACCAGCTGTTTTATTTGCTACTTTTATCCCCATCTAGGCTCTACTTGTTTTTTTATTGAGTATTGTTCATTTTTCTATTGAATACTATTCTGATTTTTATTAACTAAAGAGGTTAAATCACACCACCATGTCTGACGACACTCCCAGCCCGAGTAGTTGGTCGATGCGCGGCTTAAAACGCTGGCTATCGACCGCCCCCGAAACCCGTGATGAATTGATTCGTCTGGTACAAGACTCGCGCCAGTTTTTAGAGCCTGATACTGTCGATATGTTAGAAGGCGTGCTAGATTTGCCTGCGACACAAGTCCGCGAAATCATGACACCGCGTCCGCAAGTGATTGGTCTGCACGAGAGCACTAGTCTTGCTGAAGTGATGGACATCATTCTTGAGACCACCCATTCGCGCTATCCTGTTTTTGACAGTCAAGATGATGATGCCGTCATCGGTATCTTATTGGCAAAAGACTTGATTCCGATTCTGGTACATATGGTTCGCAACCAAGAAGACAAAATTGACAGTAAGCGTCTTAGAGACTTGGTGCGTCAGCCGCTATATATCAGTGAGACGGCTCGTTCTGATACCTTGCTACGCTCTTTGCAGCGCACCCAAGTACATATGGCGATTGTTGTTGATGAGTTTGGTAACTTCGGTGGTGTGGTCACCATGGAAGATTTGTTGGAAGAAATCGTTGGCGACATCGTTGATGAGCATGATGACTTTGATGAAGACAGCGATATCAACAACATTGTCCCTGATCCAGAAAAGCCAAACACATGGCGTGTCCAAGCGTCTACAGTAATCGAAGACTGTAATGATGAGCTGGGTAGCCGTTTTGACGATACCGATGTCGATACGATGGGCGGTTTGGTCATGCAAGCACTTGGCTTCGTTGGTGACCTAGAAGGCGAGAGCGTCGTGATAGATGATTGGAAAATTACCATTACCGATGTAGAAGGGCGATTTATCCAAAATCTAGAGCTGACCAAAACCAATGCTGAGCAACAGATATTGATAGGTAGCCACTAGCTTTTCTATACGACTATACCAGATGCCTAATTAGTACACTTTCTGGCAAGCTTATTTCTAGCAAATTCCATAAAAAACACGATGAAAAATCGTGTTTTTTGCTTTCTGCCTTTTGAACCTTAGAATGAGGTTTTAGCTACGCAAATTTACCCACTTATAGATTTTGACTGGTATCATGGGTGGGTTTTATTTGTGGCCCTGCATAAAGCATTATGCAGTCAGGTTTTGCGTGAGTGTTATCTCATCGCTTAGCTGAGAAATTTTAGTAAATATGGTTTTGGATAACTGCTATGCGTCTGTCTACTGTTGATTTACAAAAACGTCTGAACCCTGATAAGCCAAAAGGTTTACATATAGGGTTGACGGTACTAATAGCTTGGCTGGCAGGGGCCGCTTTTATACTCGCGCTCGCGCCTTATGGCATTTGGCCCGTTGCCTTGGTATCACCTGCTATTTTATATGCGTTATTGGTACCAACGATGACAGGTCGCCGCGCCTTTCTGATTGGTCAAGCGTACGGTACAGGGCTATGGTGTGTTGGCGCGTTTTGGCTATACACCTCGATACACGTTTATGGCGATACGCCCGCATGGCTTGCGCTGATTATGATTGCGCTCATGGGTTTAGGCATGGGACTATTCCATGGCTTTTTGGCGCTAATTTTTAATCGTGTGGTCGGCAAGCAGCCGTTATCTTTTGCTGCCCTGTGGATACTCCAAGAGTGGATGAAAACGTGGCTATTTACTGGCTTTCCTTGGCTATTCGTCGGTTATGCGTTTACTGAGCAGTATTGGCTGTCGTCGCTCGCGCCTGTGGCTGGTGTCTTTGCGGTTTCTTTCGTGGCGGTACTACTGGCTGCCAGTATCGTTGAGCTATTGCGTCGCCGCGGTGGCTATATGATTCCATCGATAGCATTGTTAATCATTAGTAGCGCGCTATGGTTGATCAATCCGCAATGGACCAAACCAAAAGGCACTCCTGATCTATCGGTATCTTTGATTCAGGGTAATATCCCGCAAGATCTAAAATGGCTCACCGAGTATCAGATTGAGACGCTAAAAATCTATGCAACACTGACTCGTGACGAGTGGGGACGTGACATCGTGCTGTGGCCTGAATCGTCGATTCCTATGTTTCAGACAGAAGCTGTTGGTTTTATCAGCGAAATGGTCGCGATGGCCAAAGAGACTGACACGACATGGGTGACTGGTATTCCTTATAAGGATGAAGCAGCGTTTGATGCCAGTACAGATAAATATCCGCCATTCTACAATAGCGTGGTAGCGCTAGGGGCACAGGCAGAGGGGCTGTATAAAAAGCAACGTCTGGTGCCATTTGGGGAATATATTCCATTCCAAGGCGTGCTCGATATTCTACCTAATCTAGCAGGCAGCCAAGACATTATGAGCTATAGTCGTGGTAGTGATCAGCAGTCACCGCTACGTGTGCGAGGGCATAATTTAGGTGCAGCCATCTGTTACGAAGTGGCGTATCCAGATACCACGCGCAAAAATGCCATTGGCACGGACTTCTTATTGACCATCTCAAACGACGCTTGGTTTGGTACGTCAGCAGGCCCACTACAGCATCTACAAATGGTACAGATGCGCGCACTAGAAAACGGCCGCTGGTTTATGCGTGCGACCAACACAGGTGTGACAGCTATTATCGACCATAAAGGTCGTATCGTAGAGCGTGCACCGCAGTTTGAACGTACTGTATTGCGTGGTGATATTCAGGCACGAGTTGGTAATACGCCATTTATGCGCTTTGGTCAATATCCTATTTTGTTTATCATGGCACTGTTGCTAATACTCAGCTATTTGGGTAAACGTCCGAAAACTCCAGTACGTTTGGTTAAGTAGTATTATTAAGTAAGATGTGTTGATAGTGAATAAGAGATAACTGATTAAGTAGTTAGCTGTCATAAGTGATAAAAATGAATAGTTAAATTGTGGATAATAAACCCTTTAAATACTTAAGGGTTTTCACAAATCAGTATAAATTGCGATATAATAGGTCAATATTTCAAATATTTTGTGCAAGGTGGATAAGGTATGTCAGAAGGTATCGTTAATAACAATCCAAAAAAAGAGCTGTTATTCGCTTTAGGTGGCATTGCCATGTTCTTAGGTATTGTCTTACTTATTGGTGTTTCTGCATTTTTGCGTCCAGCAGGCGAGCATATCACTGCTGAGACAACTGAAGCATCAGCCGCGGCAGATGAAGCAGAAGCCACTGCTACTGAAGAAGCGGCTCCAGCTGATGCAGAAGCTGCAGCAACAGAAGAAGCGTCAGATGCTACAGCGCCTGATACTGCAGCAGATGCAACCGTAACACCAGCGGCAGATGCAGATAGTGCAGTTGTCACTGCAGAAGCTGGTACCGCAACTGCTTCTGGTACTGTAAGCCAAGCCGCTGTTGCTGATGCTGATTTGACAGCTGAGCAAGCAGATGGTGACTTAGATGCTGGGAACGCTAGCGACGCTACTGATGAGGCCGCAGCACAGTAAGCTGTAGTATGATTATGTAAATGATTTAAAATAGTGCTACTTGATTGTCAAATGAGCTGCATTATGAAGTCTATATCAACAGTGCTATAAGCATAATATTACTGTCTTAGATACCCATAAAAAGAGTCCGTTCTCAACCATTGAGAGTGGGCTTTTTTTATGAGTATTTGTGTAATTTTTGACCAATTCTTTCTTTACTTGATTATAGCCAAGTGAAACAATGTTCCGCCTATATGACCGTCCATCTGGATAATCAGGGGTTTGGTCATTACAAATATGATCTTTAAAGGAATAAAGTTATGGGCACAGAAACAAAATCGGGGGCTAGTGCAGCAGAGCTAGAAGCACTAGACAATGGCTTTATGGGACATCCTGCGCCCTTACGCTCATTGTTTTTTACCGAAATGTGGGAGAGATTTTCTTATTATAGTATCCGTCCACTATTAGTTCTATTTATGGTGGCAACAGTGAGTAGTGGCGGTTTTGGCTTCGATGAAGTCACCGCTTCTGCTATTTATGGTATTTTTGCGGGTTCGTTATACTTAGCAGCAGTACCAGGTGGTTGGTTAGCAGATAACTGGTTAGGTCAAGAGCGTGCGTTATGGTGGGGCAGTATTATTATTGCCCTTGGTCACTTGTGTATCGCGCTTTCAGCGATGTTTGGCATGACGCTGTTTTTTGTTGGTTTAATCTGTATTGTCTTGGGTTCAGGGTTATTTAAGACCTGTATCTCAGTGATGGTCGGTGCGTTGTATCCTAAAGGCGACTCTCGCCGTGATGGTGGTTTTACCTTGTTTTATATGGGTATTAACATCGGTGCGTTACTAGCGGCACTTATCGTCGGCGTATTCAAAGAAAAAGGCATGTGGCATGTCGGCTTTGGCGTTGGTGGTTTGGGTATGTTGGTTTCATTATTGATCTATCGTTTTTTCGCGCAAAAGAATTTAACGCGCTATGCACGCGCCAAAGGTATTTCTGCTGAGTGGGAAAAATCTAACGACCATTACAAAAACATCGGTCGCTGGGTTGGTGGTTTTGTCGCCTTGCTAGTAGCCGCAGTGCTATTAGTATCTACCGGCATGATATCGTTCAATCCTGAGATGGTTGCAGAGTATATGACGTATATCATTGCTGCGGTCGTCATTTTGTATTTCGCTATTATGTTTATCTCACCGCGATTGGATAAGACGGACAAACTACGCTTGCTAATTTGCTTTGTCTTAATCATTGGCTCAACGCTGTTTTGGTCAAGCTTTGAGCAGCAGCCAACGTCTTTTAACTTATTTGCCGATCGTTATACCGATCTGAATGTTTTAGGATTTGAGATACCAAGTATCTGGTTCCAGTCATTGAACCCACTATTTATTTTAATATTAGCACCTATTGTTAGCATCATTTGGGTCAAGCTTGGTAACCGAGGTCTTGAGCCTAGCAGTATGGCTAAGTTTGCACTCGGTATGCTACTGGCAGCTGCAGGTTTTGCCTTGATGATTTTTGCCTCAAAAAGCATTTTAGCACCTGGTGCTGGCTTGGCATCGCCGCTATGGTTGGTTGGTAGTTTATTATTATTGACGCTAGGTGAGTTAGCATTAAGCCCAGTTGGGTTATCTGCCATGACTAAGCTAGCGCCAGAGGGTATGCAAGGCCAAATGATGGGGCTGTTCTTCGCTTCTATCGCTATGGGTAACTTGGTTGCTGCTTTCTTTGGTGGGCATGTATCAGCTGACAAAATCGAAGGCTTACCAGGTCTATTTACTACCATGACCATCTTCTTGGTAGTTACCGCTGTACTACTATTGATACTAGCAAAACCTATTAATAAGATGCTTAAAGAAAGCGAGCATGAGAAACAATTGGCCAAGCAATAAGATAATCTGATGTACATTTGTGATTAACAACAGCACAAGTGACACATGATGAGACGTGTTACCATTACTGGTAGCACGTTTTATTGTTTTATTTGATGAGATATTTGGCACAAGCCATTGAAAGCTTACTATCTGCCCAAACATCTAATGATAGGGCACTGTGAACCCCAGTGACGCAATATTAATCTCAATTTTTTATTCTCAATAAGTAGAAGTAATTACCCAAACAAACATAATTAGATAGCTAAATAAGTAGATTGTTTGCTTGAATAATTGCTATCGATAATAAATGTCTTATTAAAACTAAAGCGGTATTAATAACTCAAACAAGATGACTATTAGAACAAGACGATTGTAAATAATCGCTCCATCATCATATTTTTATAATTTCTATAAGGACACATTCAATGAATAAACAAGCCATTCACGAACGTATTGCTAACTTACGTAGCACCTTAGCCGCGCAAGATCTCACCGCAATCATCGTACCCTCTGCTGATCCCCATTTATCTGAATATCTACCAGAGTACTGGCAAGCACGCTTATGGCTGTCAGGATTTACCGGTTCTGTCGGTACGCTGGTCGTGACCGCTGACTTTGCAGGTCTATGGACGGATAGCCGTTATTGGGTACATGCTGCCGACCAGCTAGAAGGCACAGGTATTACTTTAGAAAAGCTTGCGCCAGGTCAGCCAAATAATATCGACTGGCTAGCCGATCATTTGCAAGAAGGGGATAGCGTAGCAGTAGACGGCAACGTACTATCTATCGCTGAGCAAGATCGCCTGTTAAATGCTTTTGATGCCAATGACATTACTTTGATCACTGAGCGTGATGTGCTGACAGAGATTTGGACAGATCGTCCAGCACTACCAGCGGCCAAATTATATGCTCACGATGAGCAGTTCCTTGCTCAGTCTGCCACCTCAAAGCTGGCTGCAGTACGCGAAGGCATGGCAGAAGCAGGTGCGACCCATCATTTACTTTCAAGCTTAGACGATATCGCTTGGTTGACGAACTTGCGCGGCGCTGATGTTGATTATAATCCGGTATTCTTGTCACATATGTTGATTGACGCAGACAAAGCAACGTTGTTTGTTGATACTGATAAAGTAAGCGAAGATATTGCACAGAGTCTAAAAGACAGTGGTATCACATTGGCTGACTATTCTGCTGTTCAAGATGCATTGAGTTCATTGACGCCGGAAGACTTATTACTATTAGACCCAAGTAAAGTCGCAGTCGGCACCTTATCCAAAATGGCAGACGATGTTGGCTTTATTGAGCAGATGGCACCGAGTACACTGCTCAAATCTGTTAAGTCTGACTCAGATATCGATCATGTGCGTGAGGCAATGCGTCAAGACGGCGCGGCTTTAGCGGAGTTCTTTTCTGAGTTTGAGCAGCGTCTAGTAGCAGGCGAGCGCCTTAGTGAGCTGGATGTAGACAGTATGCTGATAGAGGTACGTAGCCGTCAGCCGCATTATGTATCGCCAAGCTTTCCAACTATCGCTGGTTTCAATGAAAATGGTGCATTGCCGCATTATCGCGCAACGCCAGAGAAGTTTAGCTATCTTGATGTGGCTGAGGGTGAAGGTGGTTTACTACTCATTGACTCAGGCGCTCAGTATCAAAACGGTACGACAGATATCACCCGCGTGGTCGGTATTGGACAAGTTAACGCTGAGCATAAACGCGACTTTACGACCGTACTCAAAGCCCATGTTGCGCTTGCCCGTGCTTACTTCCCTAATGGTATCGCCTCTCCATTGATTGATGCGATTTGCCGCGCACCATTATGGCAGGCTCAGATGGACTATGGTCATGGTACTGGTCACGGTGTTGGTTATTTCTTAAATGTACACGAAGGTCCACAAGTGATCGCTTATAGCGCCAGCACACCAAAAGAGCGTGCGATGAAAGTCGGTATGATTTCAAGTAATGAGCCAGGTTTGTACCGCGAGGGCAAATGGGGTATCCGTATTGAGAACTTGGTCGTGAATACACCAGTTGCCAATCCTACTGAGACAGAGTTTGGTCAATTCTTAAACTTCGAAACCATCACTTATTGCCCAATCGACACGCGTCTGATCGAGCCCTCACTACTGGATCAAGTCGAGATTGATTGGTTAAATAGCTACCACAGTCAAGTCTTCGCAGAGCTAAATGATCGCGTAGAAGGTGCCGCCCTTGAGTGGTTGACTGAACGTACCAAAGCCATCTAATACCCAGCTCAAAACATTAACTAAAAGTACTAAAAAGCCCCGTAAATTATTTACGGGGCTTTTTAATGTTCGTTATTTAATACTTACTATTGAGTGTCTGTTTCTAACTGTAGGTTCAACACTGAAAAATAATTACTGCTAGTGAATGCTTTTCTTAGCAGCTTCATTATTAGTAGTTGAGTCATTTTGTTCGCTAAAGTGTTGAGTGACCTCAGCACGTAGCCAAGACTTTAGGTTTTCAGACATTAGCATCATTTGCTCACTGAGATAGTCATCGACCTGAGTTTCTAGCTCACGGATTAGCTGTTGATGTGTTGAATCTAGCTTCGCGTCTTTTAATGCTAAATTAATCGCTGCACTGGCTTTATTATTAATATCTTTAATGTGGTTATCGCTAAGTGTATGTGCCTGTTCGCTAATGGTTTTGTTACCAGCACTTTTATTATCGCTAGTATTGCCTTCAGTATTTACGACTTCTGATGCGTCTTTTTCAATCTTTGCGCTAGAATTATCAGTAACAAAATCGTCAGTAACAGCACTATCTGCCACGAATTTATCTGTGTTTACTTTAGCTACGCCGGTAGCAGCCAGTTCTTTGTCGTTGTCTTTCTCTAACGCTGACTGCTCATTTTTTTCTTGTTCTTTTTGAGTCGCTTCTGCCTTGCGTGTGGCTTCTTCTGCTTCTTTTTTCTTCTGCTCGTCTTCTAGTTTTTGTTTTGCAGCGGCTGCGTCTTCTAGATCTTGTTTGTCCGTAATTGCTTTCGCAATGGCTTGCTCAGCATTGTAGTTGTCGTATAGCTCGTCTACATGCGCATCTAAATCATGAGTATTAAAAGTGAAGTCTTCAAATGAGGTGTCAGATTGCAGCAGAGTAGTGATGTCTTTTAGTTCTTGGGTAATCGCTGCGCGTACTGGCTCAGGTGCACACGTCCAGCGTTGATAAAACTGATGGGAAAATGAGTAGCTTGACATGGTATCTTCCATAAATGTTCCAAAAATTACCCCTTATCATACGCAAGTACGATAAGGGGCTGCAAGTGGACAAACGTAGCAAATCTGACACCAACGTTACAACGCATTCATTACCATGCGCTGCGAGGTGGTTGGGTGGCTGTTATTGATTGACAGGCCAGCGAGCAAATACCAATGAGCCATTGGTACCACCAAAGCCAAAGCTGTTGGATACTGCATACTGCAAGTTATCAACTTTGCGTGATTGATTAGCCACATAATCAAGGTTACAGTTGTCCTCGACATCGTCTAGATTGATCGTAGGTGGTACATGCTGATGCTGTAGGGCTAATACTGTAAAGATAGCTTCAACTCCGCCAGCAGCACCAAGTAAGTGACCGGTCATCGATTTGGTTGAGCTAACTAAGATGCTGTCTTTTACAGGAGAGAACACAGTTTCAATAGCAATAGACTCAGCCACGTCACCCGCGGGGGTACTGGTACCATGAGCGTTGACATAGCCGACGCTTGATGACTCGATACCAGCATCGTTTAGCGCATTTTGCATCGCTCTTGCCGCACCGCTACCGTCTTCTGGTGGTGCAGTAATATGACTGGCGTCATCGCTCATACCGAAACCGACTAGCTCTGCCAATATCGTTGCACCGCGCGCTTTGGCATGGGCAAGGCTTTCTAATACCACCACACCAGCACCATCACCAAGGACAAACCCGTCACGACCTTTATCAAACGGACGTGAGGCTTTGGTTGGCTCATCGTTGCGCGTAGAGAGTGCATGCATAGCACTAAAGCCAGCTATACCAAGTGGGCTAGAACCCTTTTCACTACCGCCTGCCAACATAACGTCAGCATCACCATAAGCGATCAAACGAGCAGCAAGACCCATAGCGTGAGTCGCCGTGGTACAAGCCGTTGATGTCGCAAGGTTCGGGCCTTTTAACTTATGCTTAATCGCTACCAGTCCAGCGGCCATATTAACGATAGAGCCTGGGATAATAAAAGGTGAGACTTTGCCTGCGCCTTTTTCGTGTAAGGTATCACGGCTGTTTTCAATCGTTTGAATACCGCCAATACCTGAACCTAAAATAATACCAAAGCGATCTTGGTCAACACCTTGTACAGGCGCATCAGCAGCACTGACTTCCTCGATAAAACCAGCGTGCTTTAGGGCCATTGCCGAAGCGGCAACCCCATAATGCATGAACTCATCATAGCGACGCGCATCTTTGGCATTCATATATTGCTTGGCATCAAAGTCTTTGATCACGCCTGCGATTTGCGCACGGTAGCCGGTGGCATCGAAATGCGTAATCGGTGAAATACCACTCTCGCCATTGAGCAATTTGGTCCATGAGCTATCGACGTCTAGACCGAGCGGCGTAATGGCGCCCATACCTGTGACTACCACACGCGTATCATCAGAACGCTCGTAGTGAGGTGGTTTTTGACGCGATTTATGTACAGGTGCTGCAGTCATATTATTTGTGTCATCAGTGGTGGCTTGGTCGATAGGTGAACTACTATTCTGGCTCATGCGATATATCCTATACTTACAGGTCCTAAGAGGATGGCGTTTCAAAAGTCATTATAAAACACATAGGTGCACGTATGTAAACTAAAATTTAACTGGTCAGGCAAAACATACTTGACCCAATACCACGCCTTTATTTGCACCAGTCACCGCTGGTAAATTACCAGTTTCACCCATCAATGTTTGTCTGGCTAACCACGCAAAAGCAACGGCCTCTACCCATGTTGGCGCAAGCCCTAAATATTCAGTGGTTTTTACTGTGCAATGGGGTAGGTGTACTTGAAAGCGTGTCATTAAATAGTCATTCAGTGCGCCGCCACCGCAAACATAAACCGAGCTGTTTTTTGAATGACTGATAAACGTATTGATTTGCATACTGGCACTGATAGCCGTTAGCTCAGTCAAGGTTGCTTGCACATCGGCTGCTAAATAACTGATGTTAGCATTGGCTTGCTCAAAAGCCTGTAGCTTATCTTGCAACCAAGTTAAGTTAAAGTCCTCACGGCCTGTGCTTTTTGGATGAGACTGAGCAAAAAATGGATGTGCCAAAAGTTGCTGTAATAATGGCTCAATGATGGTTCCGGACTGCGCCCAAGCGCCACCTGCATCATAAGCATTGTCAGTATGCAAAGATATCCACGCATCCAATAACAAGTTGGCAGGTCCCGTATCGTAGCCAACAACTTGAACTCCTTCACTGGCTGGCAAGACGGTTATATTGGCAATACCGCCTAAGTTTAATAGTATACGTGTGCTATCGGGATTGGCGAATAATGCCTGATGAAACGCAGGTACCAACGGTGCACCTTGACCCCCAACTGCCATGTCACGACGTCGGAAATCACTGACCACACTGATACCTGTGCGCTCAGCGATGATATTGGCATCAACCAATTGTAAGCTAAAACCCATCTGCGGGCGATGGCGTACGGTTTGTCCATGACAGCCAATCGCTAGCACTGACTCAGGATCAGTATTTGATTGCTGCAATAAAGTATTGACCACTTCGCTCGCGAACTCAGCATACGCGCGACTTGCCCAGCCGAACCAATCCAACTCACTGTTTGGTTCATCGGCCTCTGATACGAGTTGATTCACACCATTCGGCTGACATAATGCTAATAATACTTCACGCAGACGTGGCGGAAAATCTTGGCTATAGGTCGCCAGTAGTTGCATTGGTGGTTGTGTATTGTCTTCGTTGCTTATCTCAGGATTAAACTGACAGAGGACAGCATCCATACCATCCAAACTGGTGCCAGACATCATGCCGATATATAAGCCATCATCGAAGCTTTCAAACACGGTTTGCTCAAGGGCATCAGTTAGGGTGGCATAGTTCGAATTATCAGAGGTCAAATCATCAATATCGTCTGAACCGTTATCCAAACCATTATTCATAAGCAAGTCTGCGAGGGCATTATGGTCAGTATCAGCAATCGATGCGGGGTTGGTCATGGCAATTTACCTTAAAAAACGCTAGTATATCCGTCAAATTCTAGCATTTTTTCCAACCTTTTGAGGTTCTAAACTTCCTAAGGTATTGAGCCAGTAACCGTCATTCATAAAAATCCCAATTAAAGTGATATATAGAGAGCATCATGACCAATCAAACTTACACCCTAGAAGAACAACTGGCCCTTATTCAGCGCGGTACGCAAGAGATATTATCTGAAGATGACTTAGTGGCTAAGCTAAAGCTCAATCGCCCATTACGTATCAAGGCCGGCTTTGATCCTACCGCACCAGATCTGCATTTGGGTCATACAGTATTGATCAATAAGCTTAAGCATTTTCAAGATTTGGGTCATGAGATTTATTTCCTAATCGGTGACTATACCGCCAAGATTGGTGACCCTTCTGGTAAAAACAGCACGCGTCCACCGTTGACTGATGAGCAAATCAAAGCCAACGCCACGACATACGCTGAGCAAGTATTTAAAATCTTGGACAAAGAAAAGACTCGCGTGGTTTTTAACTCTGAGTGGTTCAATGACATGAGCGCCGCTGATATGATTCAGCTTGCTAGTCAGCAAACCGTCTCGCGTATGCTAGAGCGTGATGATTTCTCTAAACGCTATGCATCACAAACGCCCATCTCTATTCATGAGTTTCTCTACCCGTTAGTACAAGGCTACGATTCTATCGCCCTAAAAGCCGATGTTGAGCTTGGCGGTACCGATCAGACCTTTAACTTGCTAATGGGTCGCACGCTGCAAGGACGCTATGGCCAAGAACCACAAGTTTGTATCACTGTGCCAATCTTAGAAGGGCTAGATGGTGTCAATAAAATGTCCAAATCACTGGGCAACTATGTCGCGATCTATGATGCACCAGGCACTATGTATCAAAAAATCCTATCGATGCCGGACACACTGATCCATCGTTACTTTGAGTTCTTAAGCTTTAAGCCAATGGAAGAAGTCGAAGCTTTATTGGCGGAGATGAAAGAGGGTCGTAACCCACAAGAAATCAAACGTATCTTAGCCGAAGAGTTAATCGAGCGCTTCCATGATGCTGATGCCGCTGCCAATGCGCACAAATCTGCTGGTAACGTTTTAGCAGATGGCGAGCTACCAGTTGACTTGCCAGAAATCGTGTTAGATCTAGAAGGGCAAGATGCGTTATTTATCACTCAGATATTGAACCAAGCTAAGCTTGCTAAAAACAACTCAGCTGCCAAAGACATGGTAAAACGTGGCGCGGTCAAAGTCGATGGCGAAGAGGTCAATGCTGGCTTTAGCTTGACCTCAGGTCAAACGGTTGTAATTCAAGCAGGCAAGAAAGCCTATGCGAAAGTGACGGTTGGTTAGATAATCTATAAAAATGATTAAGAGTGAGGTCGGCAGTAATTGTCGACCTTTTTTATGAAGCGATAATTAGCAGCCATTTTTAATAGTAGGAGTTTGCTATGACTAAAACCATTCCCCAAGGCATTTACCGCCATTACAAAGGCAGCTTGTATCAAGTATTGCATACGGCGCAGCATTCAGAAACCGAAGAATCGCTAGTGGTGTATCGTTGCTTATATGGTGAGTATGGCGTGTGGGTTCGTCCGCTTGCTATGTTCGCTGAGACGGTCACGGTTAACGGTAAAGAAATTCCACGATTTGAATTGATTAAACCATTAAATGATTAATACTTAACCAATAATTTAGATTGAATTTAGCGCAAAAAAAACGACCCGTTGAGGTCGTTTTTTTTGTGCATTATCGCAAACTTACAATTAAGCGCTCAGAAACTCTTTCAATACTTTATAAAAACTAACTGGTGCATCCATCGGTACAGCATGGCCCGATGTTGGCAAAATAATACTGTGCGCATTGGGCAGCAGAGTGGTCAAACGCTGTTGCCACTCTGCACTATATAATTGCGAGCGCGCGCCAATTAGTAAAGTAGTCGGAATATTGATAGTGGGCAAAACCTCGCGGTAATCGTAGGGCAGCGCAACATAAGCAGATAGGCAGCGCAGTTTATGTTGCCAAGTCGCGTGTTCCATTAATGAGATTTTCTGCGGTGCCCGATAACTGAGGGCTTTTACCAATAATTGCGAAGGTTTACTACTCACAGAAAGCAGAGAAAAAGAGCGCTCCATGTCTAATAAATTTACTTTCAATCGATAGGGCAGGTGACGGAAGTCAACCACTTGCTCGGCTTGTAAATAAGGGGCAGTGTCGGTAATTAACTGTGTGAATTGCGCAAACAATTCGGTTTGTCGTGTACCAAATACACCGCCACCTTGCCAGTCTGGCTGATTATGAATAATCGGTGCTTGATCAATGTTCAGATAGTGACTCACGCGCTGAGTACCAAAGCGCTGAAAATATGCCCACATGACCAATGCCCCCATCGATATCGCGGCCACAGGAAAAGCCTCAAAGCCGGTCTCTTTGCTCACGTATTCAAATACATCTTGGGTATCCTGTGCATATTGCTCAATAAAATCAAACGTTGGCAACGTTAGGTTACTGGTCAAACCAAAACCTCTAAAATGCGGCAAGTAAAAGCAGTAGTGCTGAATGAGCGGTAAAATAAATGGTAGAAATTGCCTCGCATCCATACCAAAAGCGTGCATTAATAGGACAGGTTTACCTTTGCCAATGATAGAGACGGGCAGCAGCGTTCCATCAGCTGTTTGGACAGTAATGGTCTTTAGCTGGTAGGGAGTAGGAAAGGGTATGAGGTCTTTTTTCATAGAGTGATATCTCTTTGATTTTTCAAGCTGTCTCGGTCGATTTAGCTAAGAAAGTATTGCGGTAGAGTACACCGCTACAAAATAGTTATACCGCGAATAAAAGACTGTTATATTAAAGCTGTCACCTGACCATAGCATAGAGTTTGGCTAAGGGTAAAAGTCAACAGTGAGACTATACCAGTGCTATGTAGGGGCTGAAAATGATTGTTGAGGATAAAAGTCCATGAGCAGATCAACATTACCATTACTCGATAGTAGCCTATATCCACAAGTATGGCAGCAGCAGATATTTACCAGTCCGCAAGCGCTTTTGCTGTCGATGTTTTCTGCTACTTTGAGTAGGGATATCACAATTGATGCCAGTGCTTTTACCAAGCAGTTATTAGCAGACGATGTTTATCAGGAATGGATTAATACTACGGTGTTCGGGCGTTATTTACATCGTAACTTCACCGCGTTTTATCAGCAGACAGAAGACAGTTTTAACACAGATATGCCTGCATTGTTCCGTCAAGAATTAGTACGGCATGCGCAGTATTTACCATTAGGTCAGGTATTGTTTTTTGCAGGAGATATGCCCAAAAGTGTACGACAGACTAAGACGTTAACCACGACGGTGAATCCGGCAACGGCAATAATAAATGCTCAAACGCTGACCGTGAATAATTCAAGGTTAATTATTAATCAGATAACCATCACTGGTAAGCAATTATTGGGGTTTGCGATACGTCACAATAAACGTACTAGCGAACGTCTGCGTAACGAAGTGCTGATTTTGGGATTTCAGGATTTGCGTTTGGTCAATGAGCAAGCTATTGAAGACATAAAAAAAAGCAATACAGATGACTCTATATTGCTTCGATCTTATGAGATACGCTAACAGGTTCGGTATTGATAAGTGATATATTGATAATCAATATTAATACTAAAACTAGCCGAGTGGTTAATGTTAACCTTGCTTGGCAATCGTTAATCCATTATAGGTCTGGGCAACTGGCATTACTTCTAAACGGTTGACGTTAATATGAGCAGGTGACTCAATTAGCCATAACAAAATATCACCAATATCTTCACCTGTCATGGTTTTAAAGCCATCATACACCTTGGCAGCTTTGTCATCGTCACCGTGATAGCGCACGTTCGAAAACTCAGTGCCAGCCACATTACCAGGTTCAAGATTGGTCACACGCACTTGGGTACCAATCAGATCTGCTCGCAAGTTTAAGCTGAACTGTTTTACAAACGCTTTAGTTGCGCCGTAAACGTTACCACCGAAGTAAGGCCAGCTACCAGCAATTGAACCGACATTGATAATATAACCATTATCGCGCGCGACCATCGCTGGCAAGACCGCATGGGTCAACGCCATCAAGCCTTTAATATTGGTATCAGTCATACGCATCCAGTCATCAAGACTGGCCTTGTGAGCAGGCTCTGTACCCAGTGCCAATCCTGCATTATTGACCAAGACATCGATTTGTTTAAAATCATCAGGCAAGTCGGCGATGATTTGCGGGATAGAAGTTGTATCACTCACATCCATAATCACGGGTAAAAAAGCCTCACCTAAAGTCTCTGCCAAAGCATTCAGTTTATCAAGGCGTCTGGCGCAACCAATCACACGATGGCCGTTAGCAATCAAACGCTCTGCCAACGCTTTACCAAAACCAGCGCTTGCTCCTGTAATCAATACGTTCATGATCTATCCTTACTATTGATGTTGTCTGCTGTTGCCATAATTTTGATGACGGCTTTATTTACCCTAATGCAACTTATCTATTCGATAACTGCTTACCAAAAATCTTATCACCCGCATCGCCAAGACCTGGAATGATATAACCATGCTCATCTAAATGGCTGTCTAATGCAGCGGTATAGATAGTCACGTCAGGATGCGCTTCATTTACCAAACGTACGCCTTCAGGTGCAGCCACGAGTACCAATGCTTTAATATTAGTACAGCCATTTTTCTTTAGCATCTCGATGGTCGCAACCATTGAGCCGCCCGTGGCTAACATTGGATCAATGATCAGCGCAGGACGTTTGTCCATGTGGCTCACGAATTTTTCAAAGAACGGGACTGGCTGCAATGTTTCTTCATCACGCTGTAGACCGACCACAGAAATCTTAGCAGTAGGGATCAAGTCGAGCACCCCATCAAGCATGCCGATACCTGCGCGTAAAATCGGTACGATTGTCGCTGTCTTACCGATGATTTGCTCACCAGTGATTTCGCCACACCAGCCTTCCATTGGGAAAGTTTCGATTTCAAAATCACGGCTTGCTTCATAAGCCATCAAGCGTGCAAGCTCTTTGGTCAATGTACGAAATTTATAAGTACTACAGTCTTTTTCGCGCATAAGGCTGAGTTTATGACGGACTAGTGGATGATCGATTACCGTAATTTTTAAATCGCTGTTTAAGTCACTCATAAGTACTCTCTTGGTTTCTTGTCTGATGCTTGCGCAGTTACTGCGGTTGCTATTAGTATAAAAGATACAAACACTTACCGCACTTTAACCATATCTTTAGCTCATAAATAGTAAAGTTAAATCCTTCACAATCAAGCTAATTAACTACTTGACGACAGTGCTCATTCATCGCAATGACAATATTTGCATTCACAGATGCCATCAAAGCCTAAGCAATTCAGGCTAAGTAAAATGATATCAGGCTATTTAAGTCAACTGATTGAACCGACTAAGTTTGACTATATAACGTGATTATAAGTGAGGTAGTGTTTAGACTTGCTATGATACCAAAAAAACCGCTTTTCTGATGAAGAATATCATGACTATAAAAACACCAAGCACTCAAAAAACCACTGATACTGAATCGAAATTGTCTAATGACAAAGCCACAGAGCTCGAAACCCATCCTTTTGAGCCTGTCTTACCACCCAATGCCACGGTCATGATGATGGGTACGTTTCCACCGACTGCTGATAAATGGGCGATGAGCTTTCATTATCCTAATTTTTATAATGATATGTGGCGAATATATGGTCGAGTATTTTTTAATGATGCTGACTACTTTAGAGTAGGCGATGAAAAACGCTTTGACCCTGAGCATATCCGAGACTTTATGTTTGAACGTGGCATTGCTTCTTGCCCGACAGTAAAGCAAGCCATCCGTGAGACGGGTAATGCTTCAGATAAAAATCTAACGGTAGTCACACCTGTTGATCTAGATGTTATCTTGCCGCAAGTGCCAAAGGTAGAGACTTTGTTCACAACAGGAGGCAAGGCGACCGAAGTACTGCTCAATTTATTAAGCGAGCCAATTGCCAAATCAAAGCATCCGAAAACCAATCAAAGTATGGATTATCCTTATCAATGGCAGAGTACAGACGACCAGAAAGCTGATGTGAATAATCTAACCTTATACAGATTGCCGTCAACCTCACGTGCTTATCCACTATCGTTGGATAAGAAAGTCGCTGCGTATAAGGCGTTTTTTGAAAAAATGGGTAAGTTATAAAATGGAAACAGAGAAATGGTTGCTTTAATAGAAGATAAAGCTCAGAGATAGTAAAAGGTATTTATATAGTAAACCTAAACGTTTTTGATGTTATAAATTATAGTAAATAGCACATCTATAGTCAGTCTTTAAACCTATTGAAATTAATCAAACGATAACCCATTGAAAAAAGTACAGATTTATTCATCTCCTAAAATAAGATTAAAAACATTAATAAAACGGGTTGACACAAAAGATAAACCGTCTATAATACGCACCTCATCAAGA
>NZ_JBNNGG010000006.1:0-94341 GCF_050268165.1 Psychrobacter sp. NPDC078631
TGATCCCTTCCCGAACTCAGAAGTGAAACATCGTAGCGCCAATGGTAGTGTGGTTCGCCCATGTGAGAGTAGGTCATCGTCAGCTCTCTATTCTAAAGTAAAAGCCCCCTTCGCTAACGCGGAGGGGGCTTTTCTTTGCGTCTATCTTTTATTTCTAGTGACCTACGTAGCAAATCTTTTGAATAGGATTTGCTCTTGCGCTGCCTAAAATTGGCATGCAATTTTTGCGCTGCCTAAAATTGGCATGCAATTTTTGCGGTGCTCAGGTCAAGAATTCAAACTTTCCTACAAATCAGTTTGATGTGATACTATTTATTCACTTCTAGAATCTACTATTTGTCATTTATTTTGGAGCATATTATGGGCGTTTCACTCTACTATACTGCTGAACGTTCTACTCTCTTGACTCAACAGGAGCAAGAAAAGATCGCGTCAATAGTCGATGAATATAATGAAAATTTCGAGCATGCAGATGATGCAGAGACTTTCGATCTCTATGCATATGATGATAGTGAGTCAGAGGTAATACTAGCAGGAGCTACGAAGTTGCCTGCTAGTATGGATGTAGGAGATCTTATGTATACCCTAGAGCATTGGCTACAGTGTTTGACCCAGATTCGCCTTGCGGTAACTGATGCAGAATGGCATGTGCATCTAGATGATAACGATGCTGTATGGGTAGATGATAAATGGCAGATGGAAGGATAACGCTTTATCACTATTATTATTTGTATAACTGCCTAGAGCAGCTTCTATAAGCTCATAAAATATTTATACAAAAAAGCTCTCAACTGGATAACAGGCTGAGAGCTTTTTTATGAAAAATTATTTTAGTCTGCTTACTTTTTTCTATTATTTATGTAGACAATTCAAGTATCAGAAATATATCTATAATATGAATATATCCTTCATAATCTGCTCAAAATGATTTGACTTCTATCATTATAGCTGCTAATTTTAAACAGTACTTTTATTACAGGTATGTAAAAAATATCTCTAAACCTTGTAGCCAATTTAATCTAGGATGAATCGGATTGTCTGCTCGTAATACCTTACTCCTATTCTCATAATTATCAAAAGGAATTGATAATGAAGTTAGCTCCTCTTTTTTCAATTGGTGCTTTAGCCGCTATTAGTCTTCTTGGCTGTTCTAACCAATCTGCTGATACGACTGATGGCTCATCAGCGACTTCTCAAGAAACTACCGTGCTACGGTTTTCACATTTTTGGCCAGCAACCTCATCTATTAGCAAAGAAGTCTTTGAGCCTTGGGCTAAACAGATAGAAACAGATTCTGACGGCCGTCTAAAAGTTGAGCTGTATCCATCAGCAGGTCTTGCTAAAGCAGATGTTACTTATGAATCTGCTGCCAAAGGTACGATCGATATCGGTTCACAAGCGCATGGTTATACCAATGGTCGCTTTCCTCTGACTCAGATTACTGAGCTTCCAGGTTTATCAAACTCAGCAACCCAAATGGGCTGTATGCTACAGACCCTATATGATGACGGTACTTTGGCGAGTGAGTACGAAGATACGCATTTACTATTTATGTATGGTGGGGGACCTGGTGCACTTCATACAACGGATAAGTTAATTCGTACGCCTGCAGATATGAAAGGTATGCGTATTCGCCGTCCTTCAGCTGTGGCAGGTGACATCATCGAAAGTGCAGGCGCTTCACCAGTCGGTTTACCTGCAAACGATATGTATACCTCTCTACAGCGCGGTGTCGTTGATGGTTTGAGTTTCCCTTGGGAGGCGGTAACAGCATTTAAAATCGATGAGATTACCAAATATCATACCAATATTCCTTTCTATAGT
This sequence comes from Psychrobacter sp. NPDC078631, assembly GCF_050268165.1. Taxonomy (NCBI): domain Bacteria; kingdom Pseudomonadati; phylum Pseudomonadota; class Gammaproteobacteria; order Moraxellales; family Moraxellaceae; genus Psychrobacter; species Psychrobacter sp. NPDC078631. The sequence goes on from NZ_JBNNGG010000006.1 coordinate 1,825, forward strand.
TCAGCGCTTATGGTCACGATGAACAAGGACAAATACGACAATTTACCTGACGATCTAAAACAAGTTTTGGATAAAAACTCAGGAATGGCGTTGGCCAGTAAAGTTGGCGAAGTATTTGATAAGCATGACCAGATGGCAATTCAAGCTGCTAAAGATAAAGGTGATGAAATTGTCGAGATTCCTGATCCACTAAATGATCCAGATTGGAAAGGGCCACTTGAAAGAGGAACCCAAAAATATCTAAGTGACGTTAACGCTTTGGGTTTAGATGCTGATGGCGTCTATGAAAAAGCAAAAGCTGCCAGTGCTGCCTGTAAGGTCTAACCTAATTGGAGGTGTCACATGGCATTTTTAGTCAAGCTCAGTGTTTTAATCTCTAGATTATGCCAGTTTATCGGTGGGGTGAGTCTCATCATCATCGTCCTAACCACCATGCTCGACGTCGTCGCACGCTACATATTCAAACTCACCGGCGGTGAGTTTGGATTCACCGTCAAAGGCAGTGTAGAGATTGTCTCCTACTTTATGCTATTTGCATTGTTAGCTGCCTTTGCCGCGTTTGTCGAACGCTCACAAATCATCGTCGACGTCTTCACCCAGAAAATGCCACAGTCTATCAAAGGCTACCTTATGGGTATCTTTATGATGGGCTTCTTTGTCATCGGCATCGTCTTCTCATGGGGACTCTACGAGAGCGCCATTGACGCCTTAGAGTACGGCAAAGTCACCCAAGATCTTCGCATATCTATGATGCCTATCTATATGGTTAGTGCATTCTTAAGCATCCTACTAGCCATTCGCTCATTGATCGAATCCATCAACATCTTTAAGACAGGCGAATTCTTTGACGCCGAGGAGACAGGCGCATGAGTCCAGAAATTATCGGTGCGATTGGCCTAGTGGTCATGATCCTGCTTGTCGTCTTACGCGTACCCGTCGCACTTGCCATGTTAGGGGTAGGCTTAGTCGGTTTTGGTGCGGTCACCGCGCCTAGTGGTGCTCTGCAAATGCTCAAAGACATCCCAGTCGATGTCTTAGCAAAGTATGACTTTAGTGCCATTCCCTTATTTATTCTTATGGGCGTGTTTGCCACTCACTCCGGCATGGCAGGTAAACTCTTTGAAGCCACCCGAACCATATTTGGCGGAGTAAGGGGTAGTCTTGGTATTGCTGGTATTGGTTCATCCGGTATCTTTGCCTCTATCTCAGGCTCATCGCTTGCTACTGCCTCTACCATGACCAAAGTGGCGTTACCGCAAATGGAGAAGTACGGCTATCAGCCAGGCTTTGCCTGCGGTATCTTAGCCGCTGGCGGTACACTTGGTATTATGATTCCGCCCAGTATTGCTCTACTGGTCTACGCCATCTTAACCCAGCAGTCAGTAGGTGACATGTTCATCGCTGGTTTCCTACCCGGTATGCTCGGTATGGTAATGTACTCACTCACCGTCATGGTGATGGTACGCTGGAAACCGCATCTAGCAAAACGTGGTGAGAAAACGTCTTGGAAAGCCAAGCTGCTGTCGCTGACTGGTCTGATCCCGTTTAGCTTTATCTTCATTGTGATTATTGCCGGTATCTTCTTTGGACTATTTACCCCAACAGAAGGCGCCGCAGTAGGGGCCTTTGTCTCATGGGCTTATGCCCTTGCTAAAGGTATGCGTTTAGATGGTCTTAAGCAGTCATTGATTGAGACACTAGCACTCTCTGCAGTGGTGTTCTTTATGCTACTGGGTGCAGAGGCATTGGGGTATTTTATCTCAGTCTCACGCTTGTCTTATACCTTGGCATCTTGGATCGGTGGGTTGGCGGTCAGTCCAATGATTGTCCTAATCTGTATCTTGTTCATGTACTTCCTATTAGGACTGTTCATGGATGCGTTAGCGATGTTGGTAATCACCATTCCCGTGGTATATCCCATCATTCTAGCGTTAGGGTTTGATCCAGTCTGGTTTGGCATCATTGCGGTATTGACGGTGGAGCTTGGTTTGATTACGCCGCCGATGGGGATGAATATCTTTGTGATTAAGGCGATGGCACCGCACATTAAGCTGAGTGAGATGTTCCGCGGGGTGGCTCCATTTATTGTCTCTGATGTGATTCGTTTGGTTATCTTGGTGATGTTCCCTGCCATCTCGCTTGTGCTGTTGGGGTAGGCTGAACCTAAACTTAAACCATAGCTTATAGAGTTATTGTATGAAGCCATATTGCTAATAAAGCAGTGTGGCTTTTTTATTGGCTGATATTTTGACTAAGAATTAAGAGAGGGATATTTTACAAACTCACAATCTATGACGCTGCGTGATGGTAACTTTTCTTAGTGTTATAAAGGCTTATGAATGTAGTAAACTGGTTTTCATTCATTTTCCTATATAATTTTATAAGTAGAGATAGTCATGGCTGTCGATTTTAGTAATACGCTTATCGTCGCAATTTCTGCGACGGCACTTTTTGATTTGACTGAGTCAGAAAACTATTTGCTAGAGCTGCTAGAGCAACGACCTGCAAGTGCTATAAAAGAATTTAGGGAGTACATGACCGAGCGTGAAAATGACCCCTTGAATATTGGTGCAGGTTATCCGTTGATCAAAGCGTTACTAAACCTAAATAAGTATTCTGATAATAGCGATGGACAGGATTCAGACATTGAAACACCATTGGTCGAAGTCGTTATCGTGTCAAAAAGTAGTCCAGACACTGGTATTCAGGTACTTAATGCAATTCTAGAACATGGTATTAATATCTCCCGTTCGGCTTTTGTTTCAGGTAGCCCTGTTGCACCTTATATCAAAGACTTTAACGTTGACCTATTCTTGACCACCAATCGCGACGATGCTCAACAAGTTGCGGATGCCAATATCTGTGCCTGTGCCATACTAGACGCCACACCTGTGAATACTTATGAGCTGGATACTGAGCAGCTGCGCATTGCCTTTGATGGGGACGCAGTGCTTTTTGATGATTCAGGTGAACTGCTATACAAACAAAAAGGGCTACGAGCCTTTCATGATCGTGAAGTACAAATGCGTGATTTGCCGATTGAAAAAGGCCCTTATGCTGAATTGTTGATTAAATTATCAAACCTGCAAGAGCGCCTCCCTGCTGGTCTTAAATACTCACCAGTAAAAATTGCGCTGGTGACCGCGCGTAATGCACCAGCTGACTTGCGTGCTATCAAGACACTACGAGAGTGGGGCGTGAATGTTGATATGGCGTTTTTTTTGGGAGGACTAGAGAAAACAGCCGTACTCAGAACATTTGCGCCGCATATCTTCTTTGATGATTCAATCAAGCATATTGATGCGGCACGTCGCTTTATTCCTACAGCCTTGGTCCCGTATCATTCAACGTCATTATTGCATGGGGATAACTATCTCACTGCTGATGAAGATGCATCATTATTATCGTTCAAACCTGCTGTGCACCCACTATTTGCTGTAAATCATTAAGATAGGCATAAAAAATCTAGGTAATAAGGATAGGACGGTATATGAATTGGCAGCAGTTGCTTCACTTAATTGTCGTACGGATAAAGCAGGTCATTGGGCTGTATGCTTTTGTACTTATACCGATGTGGGGCATGTTTTTTCTAAATGAAGTGGCCTTATTTGGTATATGGAATATCTTTGGTATCGTGCCACGTGCTTTAGATGTAGGTAGTATGATAGGGGTGTTTGCTTCGTGGACCATGCATGGCAACTTGTCGCATTTGACTGGCAATACGGTGACGCTATTACAGATTTTGTTTTTGTTTGGACTATTTGAGAAAAATGCTTATCGCACAGTGATTAAACTGGTGGTTGCCTCAGGACTGGTCACTTGGGTTATCGGGTCACCATCTTCTATCCATATTGGTGCATCAGGGCTTTGCTTTGCAATGTTAGGTTATATGATAGGCGGGGCTATATTTGCGCGGCGTTGGGGTTATCTGATAGCTTGTATCGTCATGGGAACTGGCTATTGGCTGACCATTAAGCAAGGATTGATGCCGCAGCAAGGTATCTCGTTTGCGGCACATTTTGGTGGTTTGTGTGCTGGGCTATTGCTGGGAGCCAACTCGAAGCATACTTATTCAGCCGCTTCTCAACGCTATTAAATGCAACTGGATATCAGTATTTAATGAACCAGCATAACTATAACCGTACTAAGCATTATTGGGTTAGACGCTTGTATCAGTACAGATTTTGATAAATAAAGGGTCATCTGTAGTTAGCTCTCGCCATGCAGTGGTCTGTTTGACATGTTCATCCACCGTGAGCGTGCTACCTTTTTCTGGTATAACGTAATCTGCACGCGCAGGAACACTGCAATCGATAACTTGTGGAACTTTCTCTACACTTCTTCGTCTTTCAAATAAATATAAATTGAATAAATATATATTTGGGTTGTCTACTTGCACACTAGTATTTCCAGTATCGGCAGCGATAAAACGTAATATTTGTGGTTTAACATAAGACCATGGGCGAAACCATTCTGTACTTTCGGCAGTTTTTACGACCTCGACACCATCCGGCAACTGACGGACTTGCTGACCGTACCAGTTATATTCTTGATGTACCTGAAACCCAAAAATACCAATCGCAGCAAATAAGGGAATCAGCCATTTAGGTGCACGTTTGCCTGCCAGTTTGCTGAGGTGAGTTATGATAAGTGCTAGTCCAGCCATACCAAATGCGGCAGCGATGGTAGCGATAAACTCAAAAAGCATAAAATATTCCTTAATGCGCTAGGCACTTTTAGTCAGGTATGTTCAATTGGACAAAGCAAAACTATAGTCTAACTATTATTTTAATAAGTCTTAGATAAAAAATCACTCACCAGCAGTGGCTGCCAGTGAGTGATATATAGTAACAGAAGACATATCATCATTCGTCAGATTAATGGTCGACCGCACCGCCTGCACCGCGTGGTGAGCGAACGCTTTCAACCAACTCTTGAATGTGTAGCGGTGGCGCTTTGGTTGCATAAGAAACAATGAATGCAACGATAAAGTTAAGCAGGGCACCAATCACACCGAATGATAGTGGTGAGATACCAAATAGCCAGTACTCCGCTGTATCAGGGAAGTTGGCAGTACCGCTGATGAAGAACCAACCTTTGAAGACGAAGATGTAAACCAAGATACTGATCAAACCTGTCAACATACCGGCGATAGCGCCAAGGTTGTTGATACGTTTTGAGAAGATCCCCATCATTAGTGCAGGGAAGAGGGACGCACCAGCGATACCAAATGCCAATGCAACTACCTGTGCCGCAAACCCTGGTGGATTCATACCTAAATAAGTAGCAACCACAATCGCAATACCCATCGTGATACGTGCGACCTTGAGCTCTCCTTTGTCAGTGATGTTTGGATTGAGGTTTCGTTTGATTAAATCATGACTAATCGCTGACGAGATAGCGAGCAATAGGCCAGCAGCAGTTGATAGTGCAGCAGCGAGACCACCTGCGGCGATCAAACCAATTACCCAAGATGGCAGTTGTGCAATCTCTGGGTTAGCCAATACCAAGATATCAGCATTGACGTCGAGCTCGTTACCAGCCCAACCTGCATCTGCAAAGCGGCCATCAAGTTCTAGGTCATGTGCAGCACGTGCTGTTTCAACCGCAGTCGTCGCAGCGCCTACGTCACCACCTTCAGTCTGTGCGTTGGTCAGTGCAACTTCTGCAGCGCCCAGTCCACTATCGTTATACATCTGAATACGACCATCATTGTTAAGGTCAGTATATTTAATCAGGCCAGTATCTTCCCAAGTTCTCATCCAGTCTGGACGTTGATCATAGTCGATAGCAGGCTCTGCAACACCTTGTGGATAGATAGTGTCGATAAGGTTTAAACGTGCCATTGCGCCAACAGCAGGTGCTGTGAAGTACAATAACGAGATAAATACTAACGTCCAACCAGCAGTCCAACGTGCATCGGCAACTTTAGGAACCGTGAAAAAGCGAATAATAACGTGAGGTAGACCAGCCGTACCAATCATGAGTGATAAAGTAAATAGCACCATGTTTAGCTTGTTAGGTACGTCAGCCGTATATGCCGTGAATCCCAAATCGGTTACGACTTGATCAAGCTTGGTTAAGATAGGGACGCCAGATTCGATATGGTTTGAGAATAAGCCCAAACCTGGAATTGGATTGCCGGTTAATTCAAGTGAGATAAAGACAGCAGGAATGGTATAAGCAATCATTAGAACCACATACTGCGCAACCTGCGTGTAGGTAATCCCTTTCATACCGCCAAGAACTGCGTAAAAGAATACAACAACCGCCGCAATAATAAGACCTGTGTTGTTATCTACTTCTAAGAAGCGTGAAAATGCGACCCCAGCACCTGTCATCTGACCGATAACGTATGTGGTAGAGGCAATAATCAAACAAACCACGGCAATCATTGCAGCCGTTTTTGAATAAAAGCGATCTCCAATAAAATCAGGCACCGTGAATTTGCCGAATTTACGTAAGTAAGGCGCCAGTAGCATGGCTAGTAGTACATAACCACCTGTCCAGCCCATCAAGTAGGTCGATGCGCCATAACCGCCAGCAGCAAGCAAACCTGCCATAGAAATAAAAGATGCTGCACTCATCCAGTCAGCAGCTGTCGCCATACCGTTAACTACTGGATGTACACCGCCGCCCGCCACATAGAATTCACTGGTTGTCCCAGCCCGAGCCCAAATCGCAATACCAAAATACAAAGCGAAAGATAGGCCTACGAAAATAATATTAACTAAATACTGACTCATGGTCTATTCCTCATCTACGCCATATTGTTTATCTAACTTATTCATACGCCATGCGTAGAAGAAAATTAAAATGATAAACACCCCGATGGAGCCTTGCTGGGCGAACCAAAAACCCAAGTCAGTGCCGCCGACTTTGATGCCGGCTAAAAGAGGACGCAATAAAATAGCAAAACCATAAGAACATAGTGCCCAAACTACTAGGCTACCTAAGATGAGACGGACATTGGCACGCCAATAACCGGATGGATCGTTATGATCTTTCATAGGACAACTCCTTTTGTCTTCCCTAAAAAATACCAACAATATAAAAAGAACTGCGATTATTTTTTACCACGAAAAGTATAAAAAATAGTCAGGTACTGCTTTATATAGTGAAAACGATGATGCGTGATAGTACGTTTAATGCTCGGTAGTTCTCTACTTCAAATAAAAGTAGTTAACTATTTAAGCATCGTATTGACCTAAACCATCGAATGGTAGAAATAACGTTTCTTGAGGAAGACAGAAGGGTGGACTATCCAGTGTCTTTTTAACAATCTCGTCTTCCTGACAAGAGTTTTAATGTTTTTAACACGCTAACCTATTGTACTGCTTGATAGCTGCTTGCACTGCCTGATAGCTTCAATAACCATAAAACAGTCTAAACGGATATAGAATTCATATTAGCACGGTTTAATATAGATAATTGCAAACTACTGCGCATGAATAATAGATAAATTACTAAAAATTAGTTTGCTTAGCTTTCATTGAAAAACCCGACGTTACGGAAACGGTACGGCAACCGTGTAATTTGTGCGATTAAATTATCACTTAATCTATTCTATATAAGATGAAACATAAGCATTATTTATTTTAAAAATAATTATATGAAGTCGATAAGCAAACGTGATGGTCGCATGTCGCTCAATATCTATATCATGCACGTGTCTTTTTGGTATCAGGTATTTTGCACAGAGGCTTATATAGTCCATGGCAATCAAAATATGATATCGATATGAAATTTAAGTAACGCGTATAAAGAATGAATAAGGAGCCCATATGAACGAAGGGATAGTAGGTTGGTTTAATAACATCGTAAATTATGGTGTCGGTATTATCTGGGGTAACAATGATTGGCTGATTGCTAGTAACCCTTGGTATGGATTACTGATGTTCTTACTAATTGGTGCGGGTCTTTACTTCACCGTCGTGACACGTTTTATTCAGTTTCGTCATTTTGGTCATATGTGGAAGTTGCTACGCGTGTCCAACCAAGGACGCAAAGATGGTGGTATCAGCTCATTTGAAGCTTTGATGACATCACTGGCAGCCCGTGTTGGTACTGGTAACTTGGCAGGTGTGGCAATCGCCATCTATCTAGGTGGTCCAGGTGCTGTATTCTGGATGTGGATGACGGCACTGGTCGGTATGTCGACCAGCTTTATCGAGTCGACCTTAGCACAGGCGTACAAAGTACCGCACAATGATAATGTGTACCGCGGTGGCCCAGCTTATTACATCGAAAAAGGTCTAGGCAAACGCTGGCTTGCTGTGTTTTTCTCATTATGTTTGTTGGTAGCCTTTGGTTTGGCATTCAACGGCGTGCAGTCAAACACCATCGCTCAAGCGACCAATGAAGCCTTTGGTGTGCCAACATGGATGACAGGTTTGGTACTGGTAGTACTGGTAGCGCCAGTGGTATTCGGTGGTTTGCGCTCAGTAGCTCGTATCGCGGGTAAAATCGTACCAGTGATGGCTATCTTGTACATCTTACTAGCGCTATTCATTATCGTGACTAACTTCAGTCAATTTCCAGCAGCGATCGCGTTGATTGTAAAATCAGCATTTGGCTTTGAGCAGGCAGCAGGCGGTGTCATCGGTTATGGTATTGCGCAGGCGATGATTAACGGTATCAAACGTGGTTTGTTCTCTAACGAAGCAGGTATGGGTTCAGCGCCGAATGCTGCAGCAACGGCAAAGAGTCATCCTGATCACCCAGCAGTGCAGGGTTTTATGCAGATGCTAGGTGTATTTATGGATACCCTTATCATTTGTACCGCGACGGCGTCGATTATTATTTTGTCTGGCGTGGTCGACCCTAATGTCGAGCAAGAAGGTATTCAGTTAACTCAGTTAGCCTTATCACAATATGTGGGTGACCTAGGCGTAGTGTTCGTGGCGATTGCGATTTTCTTCTTCTCGTTTACGTCTATTATCGCCAACTATAGCTACGGTGAGTCAAATCTTGAGTTTATCTCTGGTACCAAAAACGCTAAAGTGATGATCATGGTTTTCCGCTTTCTAGTGTTGGGTATGGTATTTATTGGCTCTGTTGCAAGTTTACCTGCTATATGGAACTTCGCTGACTTGTCTATGGGTCTGATGGCGTTGGTCAACTTAGTGGCTATCTTGCTCTTGTCTCCTGTTGCGCTAAGAATACTACGTGACTATGAGCGTCAGGTAAAAGAGGGTAAAACAGGCGATCAGATTAAGTTTGATCCTGATAACTTTGTAAAACTCAGAGATGAAGCCAACCGTGATGCTTGGACAGACTAAGCAGCATTGATTGGTAAAAGTTGCTTGTTCTAAGCATTAAAAAACCGCCCGACTCTTATATAGAGAAGGGCGGTTTTTATTGGAGTACAGTTTTAATGATATTAACTGTACCAGCTCAAATCAGAATTATCCTGATTTACATGTTTGGATAGTTAGGACCACCGCCACCTTCTGGCGTTACCCAGGTGATGTTCTGTGAAGGGTCTTTGATATCACAGGTCTTACAATGCACGCAGTTCTGCGCATTGATAACAAACTTAGCGCCTTCAGCGTCTTTAACCACTTCATACACACCCGCTGGGCAGTATAAACGCGCAGGCTCAGCATACAACGGTAAGTTGATTGAAATAGGTACCGTTGGATCAGTAAGTTTTAGATGCGTTGGCTGATCTTCTGCATGGTTGGTGTTAGATATAAATACTGACGACAATTTGTCAAATACTAGCTTACCATCAGGTTTAAGATAGGTTGGTTGATAAGCATGATTAGCACGCTCCAACTGATCGTAATCTGGGATATTGTCATGCAAAGTGAATGGCATTTTACCTTTTAGCAAATTGTGCTCGATAAAGGTGAAAGCGCCGCCCATGAACAGACCCATACGGTGAATCGCAGGTGAGAAGTTGCGCGACTCATAGTTATCTTGATACAACCATGACTCTTTATACATTGTGCTATAAGCAACCACTTCATCATGCTGGCGTTCAGCTTGCAGCGCCTCAAAGATAGCTTCAGCTGCGAGCATGCCTGACTTCATTGAGGTATGCGTGCCTTTGATTTTTGCTGGGTTTAAGAAACCAGCGTCGTCACCTACCAATACGCCACCTGGGAAGGTGAACTTAGGTAGTGAGTTTAGACCACCTTTGGTCAACGCACGTGCGCCGTAAGAGATGCGCTTACCGCCTTCTAAAACGTTTTTGATAACAGGGTGCGTTTTTAAGCGCTGCATTTCATCAAATGGAGACACGTAAGGGTTGTGGTAAGACAAATCTGCCACAAGACCAAAGCTTACTTGGTTGTTTTCATCAAAGTACAACCACCAGCCGCCAGTAGAGCCAGTTTCAGTCAATGGCCAGCCAAGACCATGCATGACAACGCCTTGCTCATGCTTTTCAGGCTCAACTTCCCATAGCTCTTTTAGACCGATACCATAATGCTGAGGATCAGAATCTTTATCTAGATCAAAACGGCTGATTAAGCGTTTGCCTAAATGCCCACGGCTACCTTCAGCAAAAATAGTGTATTTGGCAAGAAGCTCATAACCAGGCTCAAAGCTCGGCTTGGCTTCACCATTGGCGGCCACACCCATATCACCAGTTAACACACCTCTGACCGAACCGTCGTCGTTGTATAAGATGTCATCGGCAGGGAAGCCTGGGAACATCATGACTTCAAGCTCTTCTGCCTGTACGGCCAACCAACGAACGACATTACCTAGTGAGACAATATAGTTGCCATCATTGTGCATCGGACCTGGAATCAAAGAGTCAGGCACTTTAGTTGAGCGTGTGGCAGAGTTCAAATAATAGAAACGATCTTCTGTCGCTGGTACGTTAAGCGGTGCGCCTTTTTCTTTCCAGTCAGGGATTAGCTCATTTAGAGCGCGTGGCTCGATGACTGCACCAGACAAGGTATGGGCACCAAACTCAGAGCCTTTTTCGACCACACAAACCATAAACTCATCATTACCAGCTTCAATAGCGAGCTGGCGCAAACGTATGGCAGCAGACAGACCTGCAGGCCCACCACCAACGATGATGACATCGAACTCCATTGATTCGCGTTCGACTTCAGGTTCTGCGGCAACTGGCGCTACGACTGGTTCTGCTTTATCTAGCGTTGCGGTCTCTGTCGCTACTGGTGCGTCAGCATTCACAGTATTACCATCAATAACTGGCGTTTGATTGTCTTGCTCTTGCATACCTACTCCTAAACTTTTAGTGGCTTATCTCAGGGCATCATTAGCTTAACAACTGAATAATAGACTTGCGGCGCTAACGTCACTCAGACATATGGCTGCCCGATAAAACTGTCTTTGCGGCATCAATTGACCCGTCATGGTTAATACCGATTTATCTAAGGATATCAACGCATAACGTAAGATGTGTCATCAATACAACACCCACTTGACCATTTCAATAAAAAATCGTTACTCATTATAAAAGAAAAGTCCTACAAACACGATACGCATTTATGAGTATCGATGCTAAGGTAATGTTAAGAATATGAGGTTGTTATAACGATAAAGTTTCATCATACCTGAAACAAAAATTTATAGTAATAATAGATAAGCCAAACTTTGAATACTAAATAAAGGAATTAATAATGAATAACGATAATAATAGCACTGAAGACAGCCATGAGAGAATAGTGGAAGCACCAACCAGTAAGCCTTCTAGCCCAGGTAGCTTAGATAATTTAGATGCACTAAGCCAGTACATCAAGTCTACGAAAGGGACTCGCGAAGGGCGTGCGATACCACCACTTGAAAAATGGCATCCTGAAGATATTGCTGATATGGATTTGACTATCAAGGCAAACGGAGAGTGGTGGCATGAAGGCGGGCAAATGACCCGTGAGTCATTGGTCAGCTTGTTTGCTACAATACTATGGAAAGAAGAAAATAATGGCACTACTGAGTACTTTTTGAAGACCCCTGTACAGAAAATCCGTATCCAAGTTGAAGATGTACCACTTCTGATCAATGATGTTGGTATTGTCCATGAAGATGATATGAGTTGGTTGGAGTTTACAACGACGACAGGGGATGTGGTTCGTTTAGACGATGAGCATTCGATTGTATTAAAGGCGTATAATTCTAATGACAGCGACTCTAATAACAGTGACTTTAGTAAAAGCGATCAAGCGAATCAAGTGAGTACCGCTGACGATGTTGCAGATTCTCAGGAATTAGCGTCTACAGAGCAGGTACGCCCTTACATGATGGTCAGAAATGGATTGACTGCGCTTATTGGCCGCAATACTTTTTATCACCTGACTGAAATTGGAGCATTATCAGAAGACAATGGTAAGACGCTATTGACGCTACAGAGTGGTGGCCAATCTTACTCATTATCGATGCCTACTGAGTAAGTATTATGTCTATCTATTAATTGCTGTATGCCGATGAGTGCTATAATTTTACAATGTCGCCTGATTCTATTGGTCTGAAAAATTCCTATCGTATAAAGGGAGTCGATAGAGAGCCGACGTAGAGTAACGTCATACATGCAACATATATAGCATTTAACTGAGTAATGAAATTAATGAATAATATGATAATGGCATTAGCATGAAGATGGATATCAAAAACCAGACAGTCGAAAAACTCAGACCGTGTGTTGATATATCTGTTGACCAGAGTCTCAAAGCTATTGATCTAGTAGATGTCAATAAACATGCTGGTAACACAGTTGTAAGCGATAAAAACCGTAGCGCGCCCATTGGCGTGTTTGATTCTGGTGTTGGCGGTTTGTCTGTTTATTTGCATTTGGCACAGCAGCTGCCTACTGAGCGTTATGTATATTATGCCGATACGCTAAATGTACCTTATGGCAATCGCGACAGCGAAGATATTGAAACGCTAACGCTAAAAGCCGTAGAATGGTTACATCAGCAAGGCTGTAAGCTAATAGTTATTGCTTGCAACAGTGCCTCAGCATATGCGCTAGATACTGCCCGACGTTGCTATCCACATATACCTATTGTTGGTCTTGTCCCTGCATTAAAGCCTGCGGTATTGGCGAGTAAGAGTGGTCATGTAGCGGTGCTAGCAACCAAAGCGACGTTGAATGGCACCTTATTAAATGATGTTATCATCAATTTTGCTCAACCTAATAATACAGTAGTCACTAAGTATTTTGATCCGCAACTGGTGCCTTGGGTAGAAGCAGGTATGTCAGAACAAGACGAAACAGCCGAAAGGTTACGTCAACAGGTACGAATATTTGCTAATGAAGGTGTTGATCAGTTGGTGCTGGGATGTACACATTATCCATTTTTTAAGACATTCTTGTTAGATGAGATTGCACAGCAGCAGCTATCGATACAGGTCATTGATTCTGGTCAAGCAATTGCTGAACGGGTTAGACAGCTATTGATTGCAAACAACTTGTCTGCATCATTGATGAGTGAAAAACGAGAAAATCTGTCACAAAAAACTAGTAATAAAAATACCATTACTAGACCGCCATTAACTTTTCACGCCACTAAATATAGTGATAGACTATGCGCTTTAGTCGAGCGCTTACTCGGTACAGAAATGGCATTGCAATATTACTCTCACTAGTTATTATCAAAGTTAGCGATATCAATACGCTGTATGCAACGCTGACTCAGTTAAAATAAATTGAGTGCATCTTTTCAAGCTAAGAGTATGCTAGGCTGAGCAAGACAAGATTTTTGTGTTCTATCTCACACCCTATCCTTTTTATGTCACGACCTACGCTTAGAGGTAATTGTGCCGAATCGTCGCTATCATATTCATATTATATGCGCTGACAACGACCAGTTGTTGGTTTTAGACAGCTTAGCGATATTTTTTCAGGCGCGCGCATTTCTGACCTATGATGTTTCGAGTAAATTATCTAAAGCCTCTTTTTATGGGCGTCAGTGTATTGACTCTTGTGATTACGCAGTCATGATCGTTGGCGACAGCTACGGGACTGTGCAAAAAAACGGCGTTAGCCAAATGCATTTGAGTTATCTAAATGCCAAAGCGAAGCTTAAGCCGCTAATTGTGCTGGTCAAAAACCACTCTCCAGACGCTGTTATCAGTCGACAACTTCAAGAGTTTATTAAGTTAGTCACCAAGCAAGATAACCAGCTACATTACTATGATACGGAAGAAGATATTGAGCCATTGCTAGTACAGGCTCATTATAATGCCGTCGCCAATAATAAAATGGTAGGTGGCTGGGTCAGAGCGAATGACGAAGAGAATACGACTAGTAAAAAGGTCGTGTATGAGAAGCCAGTCGATGTATTACCTAGTACTACCGAGGTAGAGAACAACAGCCCTGATGACGAAGATTTTATATCGGACAAGGTTAGTGAGCCAATTGAGTTAACGGAGTTTTTCGAGATTCAATATAGTGCCCAAGCTTATGAGGGCGGCAATCTAACGGACGTGACCCGATCACTAACCCTCTCGTGGCACGAGATACTTATGACGCTCATGAGAATACCGTCTACTTTTTCAAGCTATGGCTTGCAAAATGCCATTAATCGTTTGATTACCGCTAAAGCGGAAGTAGACATCAAAAAAGAGATGCCAAACGTTCATGCTGTCTCACGCTGCCAAATCTCTCAAGCTGATATCAATAATTTGCAACGTAAGCTAGTCGGTGCAAATTGGATACAACTGATGACTTATGGCACGCGGGTATCACAAGAGCTATGGAAGCTTACCTTCTACGCAAAAAACCTACTGCAAAATCATACCTCAAGTACAAACAAACAAGAAGAGTAATTGTTATTTGCTAGCGTGCTCAATAATAGCCATCTAAAACGTCCACTTAGGCATCACGACTACGTTTTGTAATACAAAGCATACGTGCGATGCTTGTGAATCTTCTTCAGACCCGTAATAATAAAGTCAGTCAGTTAACTATGCTAACAACGTTAGTTGTTTGAGAATGAGAACTATAATATTAATAATTAGGGAGAGCGTACGATGAGCAATGCTAAAAATGACGAACTAAAGAGAGAGATTGATGGTCTAGAAAAGTCTATGCATGATGCTGATCAGTTTCATACGTTAGAAGAGCAAGTAGCAGATATGAAACGTCGCGGTATAGATCCTAGTAAGGCCTATAAAGATTTAGATAGTAAAGCCGAAGATGAAGATTGGGGTGATGCGACTTGGAAAGAAAATGGTAAGTGGGAGCCAAAAACGGCAGCCGATCTAGACGACAAAGCTCGTGAAAATTGGAATGGTGACAATGGTCAACCTAAGCCACCGCCTATTGTCTAAACACATATTTTGAGAAAATGAGATAAGTTTTTTAATAACTATTTATAAATAAGAAAGCCACGCTACTATTAGCGTGGCTTTTTTGATGCGTTCAAATAGTATCACCTATCTTGCTACTATGAACCTTGGTCTATACGAACAAGTTTGATAGTGCCATCGGCGTCAGTAACTCGGCGATAACGTGTATTGCCAGAAGTTGATGAGCTCACTGATGGCTGAGATGAATAGCTACTAGGAACAGTCGTTTGCTGCTGAATCAATTGTCCCATGCGATCGGCAGGTGCAGGATTCAGAGGTTTGCTGTTTGCAGGCTGGCTGTATTGAGTTTGACTCGGCGCTGCATTGCCAACGATGGCGCGATAGAACTTCTGGCCTGCGCGTCCGTCAGCTGGGAAAATACCGCGACTAGTCTGGTATTGCTGGATAGCGGTACGAGTATTGTCTCCGATGATGCCATCTACACCGCCGATATCATAACCGGCATTTAGCAACGCTTGTTGAATGTCTTTGGCCTGCTGGCGGCTGATACCAGGATCGTCGGTCGGCCACGCAGTGATAAAGTCTGTTTTGCTGCTGTCTTCGCGAGTGATTAGATCTGATAAGTGTGCGATAGCCAGCGCGTAGTTCTCTGAGGCGTTATAAGAGTAGAAAGTGTCGAAGTTTTTACCCACCAAGAAAGCAGGGCCTTCCATCCCAGCTGGTAATAACAAGCCTGCACTGCTCAAGTCATACGGTAGCGGACTGCCATTAGCCAATGTCAGGCCTTGGTCGCGCCAGTGGCTTATCGACTTTTTGTCTTTGCGATTAGAAGCAGCCCAGAACCCATCAGGTAGTTTTACTTCATAGCCCCAAGGCTCACCAGTACGATAGCCACGATTGTCCAAGAAGTTTGCCGTAGAAGCGAGTGCATCAGGTACGCTATTGACCAAATCACGACGTCCATCACCATCGAAATCCACGGCCAACTCTAAGAAAGTACTCGGCATAAACTGTGTCTGTCCAAAGGCACCTGCCCATGAGCCTGTCATATCGTTTGGTGCAATATCACCGTTTTGCACGATTTTTAGCGCATTGGCGTACTCACCTTGGAAATAGCTTTGACGACGGTCAAAACAAGATAAGGTCGCTAAAGACTCAAATAACGGTTTTTTACCTAGCGTTTGGCCAAAGTTAGATTCTACGCCCCAGACACCCAGTACATGCTCAGCTTTTACGCCATAACGCGATTCGATTTGACGTAGCGTCGAGCCCCATTGACGCTTGGCTCGGATACCGTCCTCGACACGTTCTTTGTCTACCAATGCTGATAAATAGTCCCAGACGTCTTTTTGAAACTCTGGCTGGTAGTTGAGTGACTGAATGACACTAGGATCAGGCTGGCTTGGGCGATAGTTATTAAAAGTATAACCATCAACACCGCTAAACTTGCTAGAGTTTTTTAGATTGTCCAAACACTGCTGAAACTCGCTATTGGATAAATCAGGTGCTGGCGGCTGCGCGGCTTGAGCAGTGGTAGCAAGGCTGATGCCGACAGCAACACTAAGCAGCGACAAAGTAGAAAAAGGAGTCAAACGCATGAAAATATCCTATAAACGTTAAAATAGTTATCGAAAGGCAAAAAGTGATATTAACGTAGAGTAACCAATCTAAACAGTAAAGAAAAGCTGTCGAAGTACCAAGGTTATAAATGGTTACGATAAATTGACGCTGCCGTGAGATTAGAAGAGGATTTCATAGAGCTGAAAATGCAAAGCGTCAGACAGTATTTCAACTCGAGGACTATTCCTTAGAAGGTATAACCTGTTTATTTGGCTAGCACACTATCTAGTTCTTCTATAAAGCTATGGATCCGCGCCGCATTTTTGCCCAAATCGCTCTGTCCAACTCGCGACTTACTACGAATATCAACTAAGCGCTCGCTATCGTTGTCAGTCACACGAATGAGCACATCATCTTTAAAGCCAAACCAAGCAGTCGTCTCTGTTGCTTCGATGATGCCTTTATCGGCATCAGTATTGACTAGCTCCCACCCTAAATTTTCTATGGCTTGGTTAGATGCCTTAACTAATTCAGGCTTTGACTGAGCATAGGCCAATGTCTGCAAATCAGGGTAGGCAGTACGTTGTTGTTCAGCTACTTCTGCGCCTGCGTATTCAACAGGATTTGACGCATCTGCACGTAGTGGCGCAATTGCGACAAACTCAGGCGGATTCACCAAATCGGTAGAAATATCGTGAATAGGCGGTACATTTTTGGCCGTATTCATCATGCCGAGCGGGACAGCAATTGCAGCGACAGCAAGTACGGCTGAGGCTAATGCGCTCCCAAGACTGGCTGTATTTCGTTTAAATAATAGCTGAATAGATAACAATACCAATGCTGCGATACCAGCAAATAACCCAAATTTAAACCCTGTAAACGCAGTGCCTAATTCTACAACGCCAAACTTGTACAATGGGCCTGCCAGAGCGACTAGTAGAAAAGCAATTAAACTCATTAGACTGACTATCATTTTCATTCAGTTTCTCCGTTGCGATTTAACGGCTTGTTAAAGGTTATATGATTTTTTTATTTATTGCTCAATAGCCAAACCTGTTCTGTGACGGTGATATCAGGTGCAGAACCTATAGAAGAAGGCACGCTTGCTAGCTCATAGATTTGGTAGTGAGCGCTATAATACTGCTCTAATTGTTCGCCATTAATAGAGAAGGGTGGTCCATTCTTTTTATGCTGATCGTAATTTAGCGTGAGTAAAAGCTGTGGTGTTACTTTATTGTCAGTATCATCGACTTTACTGGTATCGCTACTAAGTTTCCGCACTTGCTCACTATATCTCACACGCATATCGTCTGGTAGGGCGATTAATGCCGCTTTATCATATACTGCATCAATAGAGCCAACATCTTCAAAAGTCAGTGCAAAAATATCAGCGACCCATAAAGTGATGGTCTGTCCCGACAACTGACCTTGATAGTATTTAATCGTTGGATTGTCTGCCTGTTGGTAGACCGTAGGCTGTATGTTCTGCTCAGCAAAAAATGCTTGTACGGCTGTTTCGACCAATTCAACGCCCACCACGTCATAGCCTTGCGTCGCTAGCCAAACCATATCAATAGATTTGCCACAAAGCGGAACGAAGACGCGGCTACCCGCAGTTAGATTGAGGCGGTTAAAGTACTCAGTCAACAATGGATTGACCATAGATTGATTGAATCCAATGCGACCTTCTTGCCAACGTTTTTGCCAAAACTCAGGGTTCATGCTGTGATCCTCTATTTGCAAGTTTTTATATATAGATTTAGCTTTAATAATATTGATTGGTTATGTCAAATGTATAAATAGCAAAAAGCCAAACACCTATAGTATAAGTGTTTGGCTGGTATCCAACATTAGGCTAAAAGTTTTTTTGAATAAATAATGTCTTATTCAATTTAGCTAACCATATACTTGCTAAATTCTTTACGCAGTTTGGCAAGCTTTGGCGGTATTGCAAAGTTGCAATAAGCCTGTCCTGGGTTTCTGTTGAAGAAATCCTGATGTGAGTCTTCTGCTTGATAGAATTCAACGGCAGGGTGTACTTCCGTCACCACATTGACACCCATATCGCGTAACTTATTAATGGTACGGTCAACGGTCGGTTTTTGACTGTCTTCGGTGTAAAAGACCACGCTGCGATACTGACTACCAACGTCATTGCCTTGACGATCCATCGTGGTGGGATCATGCGTGGCGAAGAAGACATCGAGTATCACTTCTAACGGGACGATAGACTCATCAAATTCGACTTTGATGACTTCGACATGGCCAGTTGTACCACTACAGACAGCTTCATAATTGGCAGAGACAGCATCGCCGCCCATGTAGCCTGAGACGACAGATTGCACACCTTTTACTGATAAAAATACAGACTCGGTGCACCAGAAGCAGCCGCCACCTAATACGATCGTTTGCATAATTTTTTCCTATTATTATAAATATGGGTTAAGCGCTATATTTGGTAGTGATGCTCTCGTTTTTCAATGCTTCTTTCAAACGTCTCATTACCCTTGGCACTATTTATTCAGCTTAGCAGGCAAGCCAAAGGCGATAAGTAACAAACAGTAATGTTATAATGGGCTTTTGCTATCTTACTTCTTTATCAACTGATAATGACAAGCGAAACTACTAAGCAAAATTCACCAAGTAATTCTTAATTTCAGTTCTATTCTAAAAAATGAGTCGTCCCATGAGCCAATCCCAGCCTGCTATCAAACATGACACCCTATTTGATAAACCGTTTACCACGCCGCTGGATAAGGCCGCACGCTTTTCATTTGATGAACAAGTGGTGGCTTGTTTTCCTGATATGATTCGCCGCAGTGTACCTGGTTATGGACAGGTATTGGCGATGCTACCCATATTCGCCCGTCGTCATTGCAAGTATCGCCAGCAGAGCGATAGCGGTCAACGCGTTAGTCGTGTTTATGACTTGGGCTGTTCATTGGGTGCCGCCAGTATGACGCTAGCGGGTGAGTTTGACCCACAAGACTTACAGATTAAAGCAATTGATATATCACCAGCGATGACGACCGAGGCGACCACGCTACTGAGTGAAAATTATCCTGAGCATGACATCGAAGTAATCACAGCAGATATCCGCGATATTGAGCTTGAGCCGTGCGATATGGTGATTTTGAACTTGACGCTACAGTTTTTGCCAGCTGCAGATAGGGTAGCAGTATTAGAGAAGATTTATGCGGCATTGAGCGAAGGCGGCATATTGGTACTGACTGAAAAAACTCATGCCTTTGATGAGCAGTATGATGCGTGGTTGGTTGAGCGTTATTATGACTTTAAACGTGCCAATGGCTATACCGAAATGGAAATCAGCGGCAAGCGTAATGCACTAGAAAATGTCCTTATTACTGACACGTTAGATGAGCATCATGCACGGCTAGATCAAGTTGGCTTTAAACGTCATCTGACGTGGTTTCAGTTTTTGAACTTTGTCTCTATTGTGGCGTTTAAATAATCCTTACCTTTAACACAGTTATTTCTTAATCAATACGGTAATCTGCTTTTATGCTCAACGACACTATCATTAACGCCGAACGCGAATTATATCTAACCCTACTAGAGCTGGCACAGCAGCAGCCGAGCGCTTATGAATGGCTCAAGCAATTACCAATGTGGCTAGGTGATATAAAAGACAAAGCTAACTATGCGCATGCGCCTGCCTACCAAGCGTCAGTCGCTCGTTTGCCAAACTTAGCTGTCAATCATGTCGATCTAAACAGCGATACATTGACGATTGAGGCAGATCTAAATGAGTCTCAGCGCAAACAAACAACGGCACTATTAAAGCAGTTGATGCCGTGGCGTAAAGGGCCATTTCAGATTGGCGGTCAAATCGGCGATGATGAGTCAGGTATTAAGATTGATACCGAGTGGCATAGTGATTGGAAATGGAAACGCGTTGCGCCGCATTTAAGTAGATTGGACGGTCGCCGCGTATTGGATGTGGGCGGTGGCTCTGGCTATCACGGCTGGCGCATGGCAGGGGCTGGCGCGGATACCGTTATTATTATTGATCCGTCATGTTTGTTTTATCATCAATTTATGGCGATTCGTCACTTTGTTGGTGCTGCAGACGCTAGTGATACAGGTAGCTATCGGACGCATTATATTCCTGTACCGCTTGAAGCGTTACCTGAACACAGTCAGCTGTTCGATACTGTATTTAGCATGGGAGTGCTGTACCATCGCCAGTCACCGTTTGAGCATTTACAACAGCTTAAAGGACAGTTAGTCAAAGGTGGTGAGCTGGTACTTGAGACGCTAGTGATTGAAGGTGATGCCAATACTGTACTGGTGCCGCATGACCGTTATGCTCAGATGAATAACGTCTACTTCTTGCCATCGGTGGCGGCATTAATTGGCTGGTTAGAGAAAGCAGGGTTTTCAGATGTGCGCTGCGTTGATGTAGCAGTCACCTCGACTGAGGAACAAAGACAAACCGAGTGGATGACCTATCATTCGTTAGCAGACTTCTTAGATCCTAATGACTCGACTAAGACCGTCGAAGGATATCCTGCCCCCATGCGTGCGACTTTGATTGCCAAAAAATAGCATTAATGGTGGTAGCTAACGTAAGGAAAGCATTATGAAGACATCAAAGACTTTGATTGTAGCTACCATCAGCTTGCTATCGCTACCTGCTATGGCAGGTTATGGAACTGTATCCGAAGGCTGGGGCTTTGTACAAGATGACTGGCAAGTGGTTTGTGATAATACGCGGACTTGTCGAGCTGCTGGATACGCCAGTGAAGCGCTGATAGATGAGCCTGCTTCAATATTGCTTACAGCGTTGCCAAAAGTAGCTCTGCCAAAAGCGCAAATTCAGTTTATATCAGAAGCGCCGCTAAATGACCTTAAGCCTGCTGAGCTTCGGTTAAATAATAAAAAATATGGACTGCTGAAACCTAATAAAGAAGACAGTCTTCTATATGACCTGTCAGCCAAGCAGACGCAGACCCTCCTTGATCATGCTCGTATAGTGACTAAGATAGAAATTAGAGCAGGCGATAACTACTGGCAGATTAGCGATAAAGGCATGTCGGCAGTATTGCTTAAACTAGACGATGTACAAGGTCGGGTAGGGACGCCGATAGCATTGGTCAGTAAGAATAATCCAAATCGTCAACGTCCTAAAGCAGCTCTACCAAAACCAATCATTCAAAAAGCATTTGCGTATTCAGCAAAAGACAACAAAACACTTGCTCCATTAAAGCTGGCGTATTTTCAGAGAAATGTTGATAACTGGGTTGATATTAACGATGAGCAGCTTATAGGGTCCAAAGACATAATGGGCGACTGTGAGCTGATCAACCCAAAAACTGAAACATATCAGCGGATGTCAGAGTATGGCTCTACGATGCTTAGTTGGGACTTTATACCAGTTGATGATCGCTATACGTTAGCCGCGCATACTTGCTGGCTAGGCGCTTACAATTCTAGTAATGGCTATTGGCTCATTGATAATGCAAAACCTAGCAAACCTACGCTTATCACGACAGCAGGAAATGATTATTTTGATGGTGAGATTTTGGCCACTCACAAAGACCGAGGTATCGGTGACTGCTGGAATCGTACTGCATGGATATGGAATGGTGAAACGTTTGCTAAGAGCGAAGAGTCTAGTACGGGAATGTGCCGAGGTTTTGCTGGTGGAGCGTGGGACCTACCAACGTATGTGAGTCAGGTCATAAAAAATAATACTAAGGCTCAGTAGCTTCTTTTATTTAGAAGGTTTTGATCTAAGAGGCCTTGATTTAAGAGGCCTTGATTTAAATGACTGACACCTTATCAAGCGCAGCAGTCATAAGCCATATATTACGTTTTTAGTTTTGCTACTCATGTCTTAAGCGATATCAAAGAATAGTGATAAAAATGTCTAACTAGATTAACCATTTTTTGAACGCGACTTCCATGACTATCTTAAGGATAAAACCAACAGAACCTGCGCCTAGGGCTAAGAATATCCAAAAAGTACCAGCGCGCCCAGCATCAGACTTTTTAGAGATATCCCACATAATAAAAAACAAAAAAGCGATGAATATCGGCAACAAGACGTACAGTCCCCAACTGGTGACAGTACTGGCGGCAATAGCAAACATGGCGTAATCCTATAATAGAGTAGTAACGCGTCTTCTATATTTTAGAAGAGCCGTACAAACCATCATTATAACGTGGAAGCAGTCAGGTATAAACGACTGCCCAGTATTGAGCAACAGTAACGCTACAATTCACGTTATGAGTTATTTATCAGTTTTGGATCATTGATATTAGTCAGCCCAAATCCTGATAACGGTAAGATTTTAGTGCTAATTTTAGCTCAAATGGTGCAATAAAGCGCAAAGATTGTTATATTTACAGGTTACTTATCTTTTTACATTATTCTATCCCTGCAATGTCGGTCGCTATTATAATAAGCCGTTATCGATTGCTCGCATTCGCACCGTTTTTGTTGTTTATTTAATTGAGTTCAAATTCCTATGTCACAAGCCCAAATTGATACGCTTGCATCCCTATTTAACGATGCAATTCAAACCCTACAAGCAGATGGTACGCTACCAAGCGATTGGCAAAACAACAGTCAAATTACCCGTACGAAAGATTTAAGTCACGGTGATTTTGCCAGTAATATCGCACTAACGGCAGCGAAAGCAGCTAAAGCCAATCCGCGTCAACTTGCTGAAAAAATCGTCAGCGCATTGCCTGACAATCAAGATATTCGCCAAGTAGAAATCGCAGGCCCAGGGTTTATCAACGTATTTTTAAACTCGGAAGCTAAATTTTCTGTATTGGACGATATCTTCACATTGCAAGATCGCTTTGGCTTAAGTAATCAGTTTGACGGTCAAAAAGTCCAAGTTGAATTCGTTTCTGCTAACCCAACGTCAAGTCTGCACGTCGGTCACGGTCGCGGTGCTGCATTTGGCATGAGTGTCGCTAACTTACTAGAAGCCATCGGCTACGACGTCACGCGTGAGTATTATGTCAATGACGCTGGTCGCCAAATGGACATCTTAGCCACCAGTACATATTTGCGCTATCTACAGCTAAATGGTGAAGAGATAACTTTCCCAGTCAACGCCTATCAAGGCGATTATGTCAGTGATATCGCCCAAACACTAAAAACACAGCATGGCGATAGCTACGTACATAGCTTTGCAGACGTTGCCAAGGATGTGCCAGAAGATGCTAAGTTTGAGATTAATGCTGATGGCGAAAAAACCGTCATCTCAGGTGATAAAGAAGCGCATATTGATGGTTTGATTGCCAATAGTAAGTCTTTGCTAGGTGACAGCTATGCGCTATTTTTAAACGCAGCATTGAGCAGTATTTTGGCGGATATCAAAGACGACTTAAACGACTTTGGTGTGAGCTACGAATACTGGTTTAGCGAAAGATCTATCGATAGCGAGATTGAGCCTGTCCTACAGATACTAGATGACAAAGGCTATCTATACGAAAAAGACGGCAACATCTGGTTTAAATCGACTGATTTTGGCGATGAAAAAGACCGTGTGGTACGCCGTGCCAATGGTCAGTCGACGTATTTTGCTTCTGACATCGCTTATCATAAAAACAAGTTTGATCGCGGCTTTGATAAAGTCATTAACGTTTGGGGCGCAGACCACCATGGTTATGTCCCACGCGTAAAAGCCGCTCTACTAGCTCTTGGTATAGATGCAGAACGTCTAGATGTGGTACTTGTACAGTTTGTCGCGTTATGGCGTGGTAGTGAAAAGGTACAAATGTCTTCGCGTTCTGGTCAGTTTGTGACCTTGCGTGAGCTACGTGCAGAAGTCGGTAACGATGCTGCACGATTCTACTACGTAGCGCGTAAGCCTGAAGTGCACGTTGATTTTGACTTAGAACTTGCCAAATCACAAAGTAAAGACAATCAAGTGTATTATATTCAGTATGCTCATGCGCGCGTTTGCCGTGTGTTAGAAAAACTGGCAACTTACGATTTGACCGTAGATGATGCTGTTGGTTTGGCACATCAAGACTTGTTAAGTGCACCAAATGAAGACGAGCTGATTAAACTGTTAGCAGGATATCCAGCGACGTTACTTCGCGCAGCGACTGGTTACGAGCCGCATGTATTGACCAACTACCTAAAAGAGCTAGCGGCCTTGTTCCATGGTTGGTATGACACCAATCGTATCTTGCCGATGAGCTTGACGTCAGGTGAAACGCCAAGTCAGGATGAGCTAGACTTAATGCAAGCACGTTTGCGCTTGTCCAAAGCCGTTAGACAGGTATTGGCAAATGGGCTTAGTCTGCTAGGCTTGTCTGCACCGTCTAGCATGTAGTGCTTTTTTAATATGTGACATGAGTATAGACAGCTGATAGCATTAATTCGATGATGATAGTTAAATCCAGTAGGGAGAACGAGATCCATGCTAGCCAAAAAACCTAAAGGCGCAACAGAAAAGCGCAAATCAAGTAGCGTATCAGGCTTATTGTGGATGTTTGTTGGGGCCGTATTGACCCTTATGATCGGGGTGTTTATCTACCTCTCACCACTATTCAATTTCAGTCCCGCTGATGGTAGTGCTGAGAACGATTCTGATCGCCAAGTACAGCCACGTGTGGATACTGATACCGATAATGGCGATTATGAGTTCTACGATATTTTGCCCAATCAAGAGATGGCAACCATCCCTGACGAAGATATCGCTGACATTGATAATGATCAAATAGGCGATATCGGTGCGTTTGAACCAGACGTCGTCGTGACTCAACCAGATAGCGATGCAGGCAGTACAGCAACGGGCAGCTTCGGTGGTTCGGAAAATGCGACTGTCGAACCTGCTGGTAGTAATAATGCTGGGTCGAGTGAGGATATCGTTGTCGTTGAAGAAGATGCAACCTATGATGGTACGCCGCCTGCTACTAGCAACGCTACAACCCGCAATAACAATGCAGCAGCAAGTACGGCAAGCATCCAAGCTGCCAAACCTGCGGCGACCTACATCTTGCAGATCAATAGCTTTAGTGATGCAGATGAAGCGGATCGTCGCCGTGCGCAAGTACTGATGGCGGGTGTCGATGCTCGCGTAGTCAAAAACACGACGGGCAATGGCTTGCCAATTTATCAAGTCATCTCGCGTCCACTGAATAACCGTCAAGCAGTAACGACAGCACAGCAGCGCCTACAAAACAATGGTATAGACTCTATTATCGTTGAGCAGCGTCGCTAGGTTCAGTCGTTTAAAGTTATTGTATTTATTAAAAAAGCGTCGTAATGACGCTTTTTTTATCTCTTTATTTTATCAAAATCTTTCTAGCTGTTTTATCCTATTAAACGTCCATTAAGAGTATGGCTATGACCGTATCTAACTCAGTAACACCGCAAGCAGGCATTATTAAAGCGTTCTTTCAAAAATACTTTATCGATGCTTTTACTGGTATGGCTCTCGGGCTATTTGTCACGTTGATCGCAGGTCTAATTATCTCGCAAATCGGTGGCTGGTTAGATTTGCCAGCATTGGTCGCGGTCGGGAAACTTGCCTCGATATTAATGGGTGCTGGTATTGGCGTAGGTATCGCTTACTATCTCAAAGCACCAACGCTAGTGATGCTTAGCTGCCTCGTAGCGGGTATGCTTGGTGCCCATTCCGAAGCACTAATGGCAGGCACGCTCTTTACGCCGCAAGTGGGTGGGCCTGCAACCTTTGTAGCACTGCCAGGCAATCCCATCGGCGCTTATCTGACTTCTGTGTTTGCTTATCGTGCTGGCACTTGGGTCGCTGGTAAGACTAAGCTTGATATTTTATTGGTGCCATTGGTTGTATGCGGCGTCGCGCTATTGGTCTGTGCGCTGCTCAATCCGCCTATCGTAGCAGGGGTCGCAGCTATCGGTCAGGGTATTCATGCCGCTACTGAATTACAGCCTCTCTTAATGGGTATCGTCATCGCTGTAGTGGTTGGTATTTTATTGACCCTACCAACGTCGAGTGCAGCTATTTGTATCGCTATTGGACTTGGTGGATTGGCGGGCGGGGCAGCAGTGGTGGGTTGTGCCGCGCATATGGTTGGTTTTGCTGTTGCAAGTTTTAAAGACAATGGCGTTAGTGGCGTTATCTCTCAAGGCTTGGGTACCAGTATGCTGCAAATCCCTAACGTGCTCAAAAAGCCCATCGTTTTACTGCCTGCTGTCATTGCTAGTGCTATCGTTGGTCCTATCGCGACTGTCGGGTTTGGGTTAGCTTGTACGGCAACGGGTGCGGGTATGGGTACGGCTGGTTTGGTCGGTGTATTTGGAGTCATCGAGGCATCACAAGAGATTATGAGCACTGGACAATTATGGACAGCGATTGTTCTATTGATGTTTGTGTTGCCTGCGGTGATTGCAGGGTTAGTGGCTTATATTATGCGCCGTATGGGTTGGTTGGTCGCTGGTGATATGAAGCTTCCTTAATCTTTGAAGTATTGAGTTAAAATATCATCAAAAGTCTCAAAACTCAGTCTTATCCTTAATCAGCAACAACAACGCTTAAAAAGCCCAGCTACGATTATAGCTGGGCTTTTTATATATAAATTCATCAATTTCCCATGAAATAGGGAATATTGATAACATACTATTTAACGGTCTTTAGCTTCTTATGACGACGTGGTTTTAGTTTGCGGGACAGTTGATGGAAGTCGTTCAGCACTTGGCTATAATGTGAGGGAAATACACGTTGGATGGCATCAATCATCTTTGCATCGTTACCAATCAGGCAGCGCTGCTGATTAGTCGCTGCTGCCTGTAGGATAATCCAAGCCGCTTCATTGGCATCGAATTTTAAGAATTTATTAAAACTTCTGATGGCTTTGGGCCCAGTACTCATGCCAATATCATGGATGCTCTCATTACCGCGTGCGCTGTTGGCAATATTGGTTTTGATGCCGCCCGGATGGATACAAGTTGCTGATACCCCGCAGTTCTGAATGTTTAGCTCTTGGCGTAAACTCTCTGTGAAGCCGCGTACGGCAAATTTGCTAGAGTTATAGGCTGACTGTGATGGCTGAGCGGTCAAACCAAACAGACTTGAGATATTGATAATATGTCCATGCTCGCCAAATTGACTTTGTTTAACGCTGTTTTTGATTAACGGTAAAAACGCCTTAGTGCCGTAAACCACGCCCCAAAAATTAATATTCATTACCCATTCAAGCTCACTAATACTACTGCCTTCGACAGTAGAGTAGAGTGCGACACCTGCATTGTTAAAGATAAAATTTACTTTGCCATGATCGCTCATCACACTATCAGCCCATGCTTCCACGGCTTTATTGTCTGACACATCGAGTACGGTCATAGTGACGTTGACATCATAATTGGCAAGTAACTGTTTGGTCGCTGCTAGCTGTTCAGGATTGATGTCCGATAGTGCAACATGACAGCCCATTTTTGCTAAATGAATGGCCAGCTCACGTCCCATACCAGAGCCTGCGCCTGTGATAGCAGCGACGTGGTTGCGATAGTAGGATGCAACATTTGAGTCATCCAACGAGGTACGGTTAGAGGAGAACGGTAAATGTTGGCGCAATGAAGTCGCCATAGCGGTCACATGGTTGAGCATAATAAACAATCCTTTGTCTAATTAATCATATGGGTTGTACAGGCTATATCTTGCGGTATATAGAAATAAAGTATAAAAGTCAAAATAGTCTATCTACATTAGCATGGTTTGTGCTGATGCTTACTCGCGATTAATAAACGCTGCTGTCATTTCAGGACAGAAGTAATGAATGTCCCTAATTTTCAGTAGGCAAGTTATATAGTATCAAGTTATCTAACGGGCAAGCTATCTAACAGATAAATTGGTTAAATAATAGGCATAAAAAAAGCGCCTGAGCTAATTTAGCCAGACGCTTTTTAGTAGTCCGTTAATGATAACGGAGTATTTAAACTAACTATAACTTAAGCAATTTTAGGTACTTTACCTTCATTGATAACGTCCGCATCAACCATTACAGTTTTAGCATTTTCCATAGAAGGCAATTCATACATGGTCTCAAGCAGCGCATTTTCTACGATAGAACGTAGACCACGAGCACCAGTCTTACGCTCCATTGCTTTTTTGGCGATGGCATCTAGGGCTTCCTGAGTAAAGCTAATCTCAGCACCTTCCATATCGAACAAGTACTTGTACTGTTTTACCAGTGCGTTCTTAGGTTCGGTCAGGATTTGTACTAGGGCTGCTTCATCTAGCTCTTGCAGTGCCGCAAGTACTGGCAGACGACCGATTAGCTCAGGAATCAGACCAAACTTGATCAAATCTTCTGGCTCGACTTCTTGTAGCAAGTCTGAGCTACGACGGCTATCATCTTTTGAGCTGACATCAGCGTTAAAGCCGATACCGCCTTTTTCGGTACGCTGCTGAATGACTTTATCAAGTCCAGCAAATGCACCACCAACGATGATTAGGATGTTGCTAGTATCAACCTGTATCAGCTCTTGCTGCGGGTGCTTACGACCACCGTGCGGCGGGATAGCAGCCACAGTGCCTTCGATCAGCTTTAGCAACGCTTGCTGTACGCCTTCACCTGAAACATCACGCGTGATAGATGGATTGTCGCCTTTTTTACTGATTTTGTCGATTTCATCAATATAGATGATACCTTGCTCAGCTTTGGCTACATCATAGTCAGAAGCTTGGAGTAGCTTTTGTACGATGTTTTCAACGTCTTCACCAACATAACCAGCTTCGGTTAAGGTAGTGGCATCAGCCATCGCAAAAGGTACATCTAACAGACGAGCCAAGGTTTGGGCAAGTAATGTCTTACCAGAACCAGTTGGACCGATTAGCAAGATATTACTTTTAGCCAATTCTACCATTGCATCGTCAGCGCCGATCTTGGTTTTTTTGCTGTCGTTGGCTAACGTCTGGCTAACTTTTAGGCGTTTATAATGGTTATAGACGGCAACAGCCAATGCTTTTTTGGCAGCGTCCTGACCGATGACGTATTCATCAAGCTTGGCACGCAGCTCTTTTGGCGTCGGTAGTTTTTTATTGACCCAAGAGGTATCTACTTCGCTATCGTCATCACCGTGCTCTGCGCTGTCTGCGATTAAGTCAGTACATAGCTCGATACATTCATTACAGATATTGGCATCGTCAGCAGCAATCAGTTGCTGTACATCGCTTTTGGCTTTACCGCAAAACGAACACTGCGGGGTATTATCTTCTGCCATAAAAGGCGCTCCTAAAATTTAAAACTGGTTAGTTTATTTGTAGTATGTCGATTATCGTATCAATTCAATGATCATACCTTTCAATAGGTCAGGTATGACATTGATAATGGTTTACTGTACGGCAAATAAACTATAAAAGGTCTTATGATTGCACTCTTAATTAAGAGGCATCACGTTAATGCTTAGATTACAAAGATTCAGGACGACGCTCTAATACTTCGTCAACCAAACCATACTCTTTGGCTTCTTGTGCATCTAACCAATAATCACGCTCAACGTCTTTTTCGATTTTTTCTAATGGCTGACCAGTGCGCTCAGCTAAGATACTATTTAGACGTGCACGAGTTTTAAGGATTTCACGAGCGTTAATTTCGATATCAGTTGCTTGGCCCTGCGCGCCGCCTGATGGTTGGTGAATCATAACGCGAGCATTAGCAAGTGAATAGCGCTTGCCTTTTTGACCAGCAGCCAATAGGAATGAACCCATGCTGTAAGCACCGCCCATACAGATAGTAGACACTTCAGGTTTGATGAAGTTCATGGTATCAAAAATAGCCAAGCCAGCGCTTACTGAACCACCTGGTGAGTTGATATACAAATGGATATCTTTGTCAGGGTTTTCAGCTTCTAAGAATAGCAACTGGGCAACGATAAGGTTAGCCATGTTGTCTTCGACCTGACCGGTCAAAAAGATAACGCGCTCACGTAATAGACGTGAAAAAATATCAAACGAGCGTTCACCGCGTGAGGACTGTTCAACCACCATAGGTACTAATGCCGCTTGTGTGGTCTGTACTTCTTTGTGCGCACTCATCAGCATATCAAAATGCGGGTTGGCAGTGATGCGATCATAATCTGTCATAGAAAAGTCCTATCGATAAATGTATAAAATAAAAATGAATTGAATGATTTTATTGTCTAGTAGTTTTTGACTAATGGGTTGTTTATAAGGGGGCTGCGCTCACTATTCAAGCCTATAAAACGGGTTTGTGCATAAAATAGGTGAAAAAGTGACCCTACGATATTGCTAGGACTCATTACTTACATTGAAGCTTGCACTAAAAATACGTCTAGAAATAGATAAATACTATCTTATCTATTATCAAGTCGTACAGATATTGATAGTATCTATATCGATACAAATAGCGTAAATCATGTCCGACCTGACTTTTTAACATAGAATACCTGATTAATAGCCCTATAATCCACCTATCTTACTGACTAAGCCTGCAAATAGTTATGCGTTTAGTATTTTTGCTTATCTAATGTCCTCAGAGGGTATTGCGCTCACAATAACGCTAAAAAATGCACTGTTATGGACAAAATGTACTGTTTTGGTGCAAGTGTCTGCTGATTTTATAAATGACTGAGGCTCAAAAAACGTTTATAAAATAGCTGGAAATATATGATTGTTTTTATCATTTAGGTTAAATAGAAAAAAGCACAGACAAATCAAAGTTTTGAGTTGCTAAGGTTTTTATTTGACTATCTGCTATCAAGAGTTGGCACAGTGCTTGTATCAATAAAAACATTGACGCTTTTATTTATCGTGGTGCGCTAGGCACGATAAATGGTGTACGCTGTATTTCTCCGTTATTATTCTGATATTGCTGTCGCTAGTGAACTGTAATTAACGATTGGCAATAGAGTTCTTAACACATAGCAAATGATAGCTGTCATACAAAATACTGAAACATATTTAATTGGTAAATGAGTATATAAAATGAGTTGGGCCTCTTCTTTAGCATTAAGCTTTGACACTGTTAGCAGTACAAGTACGGCCAAAGAAGGTACGGCTGATAACTCAAAGACGCGGCTTTATCATCGTAAGCATACGGGTGCCTTGATGGTACAGCGTGCTCTGTATCCTGAGCCAAGCGTACAGCAGGGTATTTGTCACATACTGATGTTGTACCCGCCAGCCGGTATTGCAGGTGGCGATACGCTGACTATAGACCTAAATTTGGATAGTGGTAGCCATGCTGTTATCACTACACCAGGGGCAGGCAAATGGTACGGCAAGGACAGTGTCAGTCAAAAACATAAAGTTTCATTGGGCAGCGATGTTGCTCACCAAAGTATGAGTCAAGACGAGATAGCTGATTATGCTAGTCAACATGTACAGGCCAACCTCGCAGCACATACCCGTTTAGAATGGCTGCCGCAAGAGAGTATCATTTATAACGAAGCCAATATGCATGCAGTGAGTCGCTTCGATTTGACAGATTCATCTAGCCTACTGACATGGGAGATTAGCGTATTTGGGCGGCAAGCTTACGACGAGCAGTTTTTGCAAGGGCGTTATCATACTGGATTGAATATCTACCGAGATGGTAAGGTTATCGTTGCTGAGCGAGTGGCGCAGGCAGCACAAAATCGCTGGTTTACCTCAAATTTAGGATTAGCAAACCAGCATATTTATGGATCGTTTTGGGCAGTACCAAGCTTAAGCGATGTCCATGACAATCTTGCACTCTCCGCGTCACAAACCACGCAATCGACCGAAACTGCCCAAGCAACTATCAAGCAGTCATTAACTCGCTATCTAGATAACACCATAGCAGCATTACGCCAAGTCATTGCTCAAGCACAACTGCCTGTCTACTGCACTCATAATTGCCAAGCGATCAATATCCGCTACATCGGCTCAGATGTACGTGGTTGTTTTGAAGCGTTTTATCAGCTGAGAGAAGTCTTGCGAGACCATTGGTGGCAACTTGAGCCTTGTCGTCCACGTATTTGGGACACTTAATACGGCCACTTTAAATAATGAGATTAAGATATATTGCGACTGTTTTTAATCGATATCAAATGCTTTGAAAACCTCTAATCTGCTATAAATATAATGATAAGTACAACAAGGAATTGTCATGCACCTGACCCCAACAGAAAAAGACAAACTCATGCTATTTACGGCTGGTATGGTGGCTGAACGTCGCAAAAATCGCGGTGTTAAGCTTAACTACCCTGAAGCCATCGCTTATATCAGTATGCTGCTGATGGAAGGGGCTAGAGATGGCAAAAGAGTTGCCGAATTAATGAGTGAGGGCGCCACTTATCTGTCGGCTGACGATGTCATGGAAGGTGTCGCAGAGATGGTAGATGAAGTGCAAATCGAGGCGACTTTTCCTGATGGCACCAAACTGGTCACGGTACATAATCCCATCGTGTAACGCTGTATACCATTGTTATAGCACTGAAATGCTCACTATAAAATAAGGCGGCTACCATGCAAGCAGGTGAATACCATATCCAAGATGGCGATATTATCTTAAACCAAGGGCGACAAGTACAGACTATCAGTGTGAGTAATACTGGTGATAGACCTATCCAAATCGGCTCGCATTATCACTTTTATGAAGTTAATGATGCCTTGAGCTTTGAGAGAGAGCAGACTCGGGGTTTTCGTCTCAATATTATCTCTGGCACCGCCGTACGTTTTGAGCCGGGCCAATCGCGGGAAGTCGAATTGGTAGCATACGCTGGTAAGCAAGATGTATATGGTTTTGCTGGACGCGTCATGGGCGCAGCTCATCCAGACAAAGCATCAGAGAGCGTCACTGATAAAAAGGTAACCGCTACTTCGCAAAAGCGAGTCAGTCGTCGTATTTATGCTGAGCATTTTGGTCCGACAACAGGCGATAAAGTCCGCTTAGCCGATACCGAGCTTTGGCTACAGGTTGAAGCAGATTTAACCAGTCATAAAGATACAGCTGTTGATCAAGCAGATACGTCGCAAAGTGATGGAAGTAGCAGAGAATCTGTCGAAATCAAAGGTGAAGAAGTTAAATTTGGCGGTGGTAAAGTCATCCGTGATGGCATGGGTCAAGGACAATTGCTAGGCGCGGAAGTTGCCGATACAGTTATTACCAATGCATTAGTCGTTGACTATACAGGAATCTATAAAGCGGATATCGGCATCAAAGATGGTCGTATCAGTGCCATTGGCAAAGCGGGCAATCCTGATATTCAGCCTGCCATTGATATTCCTATTGGCGGTGCTACCGAAATCATCTCTGGCGAAGGCAAAATCCTGACAGCAGGTGGTGTCGATAGCCATATTCATTTTATCGCGCCCCAGCAGTGTGAGACGGCGCTTATGTCAGGGGTAACTACGATGCTGGGCGGCGGCACGGGGCCAGCTCAAGGTACACTTGCCACCACCTGTACACCGGGGGCGTATCATATTGCCTCGATGCTAAAGTCTACTGATAGTATCCCTATGAATATTGGACTACTGGGTAAAGGTAATGTGAGTGTACCAGAACCTATTGCTGAACAAATAGAAGCAGGTGCCGTAGGGCTAAAACTACATGAAGATTGGGGTACAACGCCGCAAGCCATCGATAATTGCTTGAGTGTCGCTGACGACTATGATGTGCAAGTGGCCATTCATACCGATACTTTAAATGAAAGTGGCTATCTCGAAAGTACGCTCGCTGCTTTTAAAAACCGCTGTATTCATACTTTTCATACTGAAGGGGCAGGCGGTGGCCATGCGCCCGATATTCTAAAGGCTATTGGCGAGTCGCATGTGCTGCCATCTTCAACCAACCCAACTCGACCATACACCGTCAATACCATTGATGAGCATCTCGATATGCTGATGGTTTGTCATCACCTGAGTCCTGCTATTGCTGAAGACGTGGCCTTTGCTGAGAGCCGTATTCGTCAGGAAACCATCGCCGCAGAAGATATCTTGCATGATTTGGGCGCAATCTCGATGATGAGTAGTGACTCACAAGCGATGGGGCGGGTGGGTGAAGTAGTCATCCGTACATGGCAAACCGCGCACAAAATGAAAGTTCAACGTGGCCATCTAGCACCAGATGCAACGGCTATCATTGAAGATGAGCAACAGTACATCACTTTGACAGACTATGACCAAAGCGCGGACAACGATAACTTCCGTATCAAACGTTATATCGCAAAATATACAATAAACCCTGCGATTACTCACGGTATCAGCGATATGGTTGGCTCCATCGAAGTGGGAAAATGGGCAGATATGGTGCTATGGTCGCCCAAGTTTTTTGGGGTAAAACCTGAGTGCATTATAAAAGGTGGGCTCATCGCTGCGGTGCCAATGGGCGATATCAATGCCTCTATTCCCACCCCTCAGCCTGTGCATTATCGTCCTATGTTTGCTACATATCCAAAATCGGTTGCTCAGACCAGCATTACCTTTATGTCGCAAGCGGCGATCGACAAACAAGTAGATAAGCAGCTTGGGCTGACCAAAGTTATTCAGCCAGTACACGGCATCCGTAAAATTCGTAAAAGTGATATGCGCTTTAACAGCTATTGTCCAGATATGGATATCAATCCTGAGACCTATGAAGTACGCGCTGATGGTAAGACACTCACCTGTGAGCCAGCTGATGTACTACCCATGGCACAGCGTTATTTTTTATTTTAGAGCTTATGATACACGTTTATAGGATTTCTAGGACAGACAGTGAGCCATAAACCATGTATGCCAATAGTCAGTTGGTTTCTTTAATGAGATCGTGTCTTTATTCCCAATACTTTTACCGTCAATACTATTGACCAATAGTTTGAGCAACAACAGCCAGAGAATAATAATGAAAATATTTAATACCCGTTTAAGTACGCTTAGCGATACCCAAAAAGCGCAATTGGCAGAACAGTATCAAGCCGACGATTACCTGCTATTAGACTTTGATACTCGTCAGCATTCTCGCTTTAGAGCCATCACTGTTTCAGGTGAGGCGGTCGGTGTGGATCTACCTCGTACAGGCGTCTTAAAAGGCGATGATGTCCTTATTAATGCAGCTGATGAGCTGATGCAAGTCATCGCCAAGCCACAAGCTGTGACCAAAGTGACTGCTGACGATGACTTTCTACTAATGAAAGGCGCTTATCATTTAGGCAATCGGCACGTGCCATTGATGTTTGACCAAAGTTTTGATCAGGGTGATGCAGGCTATGCGCTGTACTTTGAAAACGATCATGTGCTGGCACAAATGTTAGAAAATCTTGGTCTACATATCGAGTCTACGTCGGTGCCGTTTGAGCCTGAGACAGGGGCTTATCAAACGGGCCAAGGGCATGCGCATGGCCACTCTCACTCTCACTCACATGCACATTCGCATGGTGAATCTCATAGTCATAAGAAAAGTCATAGCCATGATGAAAGCCACAGCCACAGCCACGGACATCAACATAGCCATAGTCATCATGATGCGCCTGTAGGTCGTTCAAATGATGGTTAATACCAGTGCTCAGCCTACTCAATCTGCCCAACTTGGACAGCTACTGATGCTGGCATCGAGCAATTTGCCGATTGGTAGCTATACCTATTCGCAAGGTGTGGAGTCAGCGATTGAGTCAGGGGTTGTCTCTGATGAAGCCAGTACGCTTATATTTATGCAGGACTATCTAGCGCTTGCAGTGGTTGGCTACGAGCTGCCTGTGTTAGGGCTGATAATGTGTGCGCTTAGCCAAGGTCATGAAGCACTAGCGGCAAATCTAGCACACGACTATCACGCTGGTCTCGAGAGTAAGGAGTTTGTACTGGAGTCGCAACAGCTGGCACAGGCAATGGTGTCTTGGCTCAACGAAGTGCTGAGTCTTGGCATACCGGCCGAAATACCTGAAGATGGCTTTTTGCCGCTATTCGCTCATGTTGCTCAGCATTGGCAGCTGCCATTAGCGCAGTCGATAATTACTTATGGATTTGCGCAATTAGAGAACATGGTGCTCGCCGCTGTGAAGACAGTGCCGCTAGGACAGATGGCAGGTCAGCGTATTCTGTGGCAATTGCAAAGCGATTTGGGTGTTCAGGTCGATGCTCTAAGCGCTGATGTGCAACAGGCTTTCGATGCTTTAATCACATCGACAAATACTATGGATACCTTAGATACAAGTGAAGAACCAGACTGCCAGCAGCTATGCCAAGACCTCTACGAATCGCTTAATATTTCTAATAACTTGCCCAATTTGGCTATCCTCTCGAGTATGCATGAGGAGCAATACAGTCGGTTGTTCCGCTCGTAACTGTACCCTTATTTCTATTTATACTTATTAATATACAAACTGTTTTAGGAAATTAATATGTCTCTAACTCCGCTCAAATCAAAAAACTCTCACGCTGCATCAGACGTACAAACTGATAGTAATAGCCAGAAACCGTCTTCTGCCTTATCGTGCTTACGCCTTGGTATTGGCGGGCCAGTTGGTAGTGGTAAGACTGCTTTGACGTTAAGGCTATGCCAAAACCTGCGTGATACGGTCAATATGGCAGTGGTGACCAATGACATCTATACCAAAGAAGATTCAGAGTTTTTGACCCGCAATGATGCTATGCCCGCTGAGCGTATCCGCGGTGTAGAGACGGGCGGCTGTCCGCATACGGCTATCCGCGAAGATGCTTCTATTAATCTGACTGCGATTGCTGAGCTACAAGCGACTTTTGAAGGTTTGGAGTTGATTATTATTGAGTCAGGTGGCGATAATCTAGCCGCGACATTTAGCCCAGAGTTGTCTGATTTGACTTTGTACGTCATTGATGTCTCTGCAGGCGATAAGATACCTCGTAAAGGGGGTCCTGGCATTACCAAGTCTGATTTGTTGATTATTAATAAGACTGACCTTGCACCAATGGTTGGTGCTTCGCTGGAAGTGATGGAACGCGATGCCAAAAAAATGCGTGGTGACAAACCTTTTGTCTTTAGCAATATGAAAACAGGCGATGGGCTAAATGAGATTATCGCCTTTATTAAAGAACATGGCATGCTTGCCTAAATAGCAGATGAGCTTTTACCATTAAAATATAAAGAATAAGGAAAAACCGCATGACACAGTATACAAAAGGTCTTCACGCCGAAAACTCTCGCTTTTCACAAGCGTTCTCAGCTCCTCATATC
Source organism: Psychrobacter sp. NPDC078631 (assembly GCF_050268165.1). Classification (NCBI taxonomy): domain Bacteria; kingdom Pseudomonadati; phylum Pseudomonadota; class Gammaproteobacteria; order Moraxellales; family Moraxellaceae; genus Psychrobacter; species Psychrobacter sp. NPDC078631. The sequence continues at coordinate 39,706 of NZ_JBNNGG010000006.1, forward strand.
GTGTCTGGTTCGGCTGTGATGATGACATCACTAATGCTACCGTCATTGGCGCAGGCGCATTCAGGGCATATTCACTCGACTACCACGCAAGCGCCGTCGTTTTTAGGTACGTTGCAAGCAGGACTGACGCATCCAGTGACTGGCCTTGATCATCTGTTTTTGGCAGTCGGTATGGGCATGTTGTTTTATGGGCTACAAAAGCAGCGCTTAGGCATGATGTCGTTGACGGCAGGATTGTCATTAGGCGCGATATTGGGCACGGCTGGCGTGCTGATTGGCGGTGTTGGGTTTGCTGCATCATCTGGGTTGATTGAAGTGGCGATATCACTGTCGGTAGTCGTATTGGCTATGGTCTTGATGAGCCAAAAAAGCAGACAAGAGGTATTCTCTGCCCAGACTCATACAGCACGCACGCCAAGCATTCAGCAGCTATCACTATTTGGCTTTGGTGGTCTGGCAGTGTTTCATGGCATGGCACACGCGATGGAAGTACCAGCGAATGTCGGTGTAAGCGGTCAGCTGGGATTTTATGCAGGGATGATGATCACGATGCTAGCGCTATATGCAGTTGGTGCGCTGGTTAGTCAGCAGTTGCAGCAACGTTTTAGTGATAGTTTGTGGTTACAGCGCGGGCTAGTGCTGCTAGGATTGAGCGCCGTATTCGCGCCTATTTTGGTGTAAAACGCGCTTTATAGTACAGGTACGATGTTTATAGAATCGATGTTTATAGGTTCGATGTTTATAGGTTCGATGTTTGTAGAGTCGATAATTGTAGCTGATTTTATCTAGTTAACGAACGCCATAAAAAATGCGCCCCCGACCTTTTAATCGGGGGCGCATTTTAGTTTTGATAACCGACTACAGCATATCTAAAAAGACAGCTTGTCGTATCAATTACATTGCTTGCTGCTGTTGTTGCTGAGCCGCTAGCAAGTCTTGGTAGCTAACTTCTTTGTCAGTTACTTTACCTTGTGCGATCAAGTAATCTACTACTTGGTCTTCTAGTACTACAGACTCAATGTTAGCGCGCTGCTGCTTGTCATTGGTGTAGTACTCGATTACTTCTGCTGGATCTTCGTAGTTTTCAGCGGCTTCTTTGATGAAGGTTTCTACACGCTCTTGATCTACTTCTAAGCCTTTAGTGTCGATAACACGGGCAACGATGATGCCAAGACGGGCAGCACGTAGCGCTTGCTCTTCAAATAGCTCATTTGGCAGCATGTCTTTATCGAAGCTATCAGCATTTGCGCCGAACTGCTGAGAAAAACGTTGCATCATCATGTTGCGTTGACGCTCGATTTCTTGCTCTAGCATCGCGTTTGGTACATCAAACTCGTTCTTTTCTAGCAATGCGTCAAAAGTCGCTTGCTTAACTTGGCTACGCGCAGCGTTTTTGATTTCGCGTTCCATGTTTTTGCGTACGTCTTCTTTCAACTTCTCAACGCCGCCTTCTTTTACGCCGAATAGCTCTAGGAACGCATCATCAATTTCAGGTAGCTTAGATTTTTCAACCAATTTTACGTTGATTTTGAACTGAGCTTCTTTACCAGCTAGGTTCTCAGCTTGGTAATCTTCTGGGAAAGTTACGTCGATGATTTTTTCTTCGCCAGCTTTCATGCCTTTGATACCAGCTTCAAAGCCTGGAATCATCTGGTTGCTACCGATAACTAGTTTAAAGTCTTCAGCAGAGCCGCCTTCAAATTTTTCGCCGTCGATAGAGCCTTCAAAGTCAAAAGTCACTTGGTTGTCTTTCGCAGCCATGCCCTTTTTCTCAACGAATTCTTCACGTTGCTTTTGTAGGTTTTCGATCATGGTGTCAACGTCTTCTTCACTCACTTGTGCAGTGTGACGCTCAACTTCGATCTCATCAATACCTTGTACGTCAACTTCTGGGAAAATTTCAACAGTGGCTTGATATACTAAGAAATCGTCTTCAAGTTTTACGTCGTCGATGTTAGGCATGCCAACAGCGCGGATGTCTTCAGATTTGATCGCTTCAAATACAGTATCACGGATGACATCGTTGATAACTTCTTGTTGAATGCCAGCACCGTACTGAGAGCGGATGTGTGACATAGGGACGTTACCTTTACGGAAACCGTCAATCTTGGCAGTTTTCGCAACTTGGCGAATACGGCCTTCAACTTTGTTTTGAATTTTTTCAACGGGCACTTTAACCGTTAGCTGGGTTTCTTTATTAGATAGCTTGTTGGTTGTGACTTGTAAATCTGTAGCCATGTTAATTACACCTTTAGGATTAAGTAGTACGTTTGATTAATGAAATAGTACTTAGGGTTAAATTGTAATAGACAGACCGCGCCTCAAATTACGGGCATGTACGACGGGCTGCCGTTGAAATAAATAGGGGGATAGCGATAGCGCACAAAGTCAAATTCAGTGCCAGTAGCAATCGCCGCTGATACCAAAAGGTGAACCTGCTGAGGTTGTCCATGCTATCAAATATCGATAATAAACCGTTAATGCACCGCATAATAACGCTTTTTGGTGAATTATACAGCCAAATAACGGATTTCAACAAAATTTTAAAAGTAGAACAGTATAATCTATCTGTTTATTAAAGTAAAAATTATCTCTTTGATGGCATGTTTCCTTATGTTGCTTGCTCTTGTATGGCTTAATTTTATATAAAGATTTAGCCATATTCATAATCAGTAAATCAAATAACGGATAAGAAACAGCGATAAGGTTGCAAGCGCACTATGAACATTAAGCGCACTTACGGATAGTTATGGATAGTTATAAATAGAACAGCTATAAAGTACTTATAAAGGCAGTTGTGCCAATAACTGCTGGATTGCCTGACCACGATGGCTGATGCTGTTTTTATCAGCAGCGCTTAGACTAGCCGCACTGGCTTGCAAATCAGGTAACCAAAACAGTGGATCATAGCCAAAACCGCCGTCACCATGTAACGTATCCAAAATTTCGCCATGCCATAATCCTTGGGCGACAATCGGTAGCGGATCATCAGCATGACGCACCATTGCCAGTACGCAAACGAACATACCTTTGATCGGAGCATCTGGCTCTACTGCGCGGATAGGCTGCAAGTCGGCGATGAGCTTGGCATTGTTTTTACTATCGTTGCCGTGCTCACCAGCGTAGCGAGCAGAGTAGATACCTGGCGCATTACCTAGTACAGGCACGCACAGTCCTGAATCATCAGCAATAGCAGGCAGTCCACTGATACGGCTGGCATGACGGGCTTTGATAATGGCGTTTTCTACAAAGCTCAAGCCATCCTCGATGGCGTCTTCGATATCGAGCTGACCTTGCGGGACAATTGTCACATCCAAGTTCGCTTCGGCAAATAGCCGTTTAAACTCAGCCAATTTGCCTTTATTGTTGCTGGCCAGTACCCATTGGTTGCCAGATGTCGGATGGGTAGCAGTTAACGAAGTATCAGTGATGCTCATAGAGTCAGTCCGTTATATGAAAATGATGAAAAATTATTATTCGAATGGGCTTTACTTATCTTCTGTAGCGCTAATCGGTAAATTGTTTGTCGATTGAAGTAGTTATACTAATAATGATAACGCATGAGTTTAGAGTGAATGCAGTTACCGCTTAATAAATAACCAATCGCTATACAGATTGTACGGGCTATAACATTTGGTAACTGATATTATTGGTTGCTGTTGCTATAATAGATACCAAGCTACAGTGAATTATATCTTATAGCTTGTGAATATTAAGTTAATAAAAGTCTATAAAGTCAGAGACTTGGCTTTTTGGCGAAGAATAATAGCAATAAGTAACCGCTAGGTTAATTTTGGATTCATAATGATACGTGATATTGTATTGAGCAGTACCGTGTATCAAGCGATAAAGTTCATTTCAAACAATAAACTCAGCCAATTTAGTCCGCTATTTTATAGTGTTTTTTGCGGTGTAAAAATAGCGTAAAATTCAGTTTCTATAAGCAAGTTTTTATAAACTAACGGCTAAACAGCAAGGATAAAATAATTATGTCAAACATTACTTTACCAGACCTACCATATGCAAAAGACGCACTAGAGCCACATATCAGTGCCGAAACGCTAGAGTATCATCATGACAAGCACCATGCTGCTTATGTAAACAAGCTAAAAGACATGTTGCCAGGTTCTGGTCTAGAAGACAAAACATTGCCAGAAATCATCGTAGCGACTGCTAAAGATGACAGCAAGCAAGGTATGTTCAACCAAGCAGCCCAAGTATGGAACCACACGTTCTACTGGAACTGCATGACGCCAACGAACGGCGGCGGCGAACCTACTGGCGATCTAAAAGCAAAAATCGAAGAAGATTTCGGTAGCTATGACAAATTCCGTGAAGAGTTCAAAAACGCAGCATTGACTCAGTTTGGTTCAGGTTGGGCATGGCTAGTCGCTGACAAAGTCGGTGGCAAACTATCAATCGCCAAAACTGCTAACGCTGATACCCCATTGGCACATGACCAAGTAGCGGTATTGACTTGCGATGTATGGGAACACGCGTACTATGTAGATTACCGTAATCGTCGTCCTGACTATGTTGACACGTTCCTAGACAAGCTAGTGAACTGGGACTACGCAAACGCAAAATATAAAGGTCAAGATGCTGGCGTTGAAGAGTAATCTTTAACGACTAGGTATTTGATTGAAAAAAAGGACACCGCGAGGTGTCCTTTTTTATGTGATAATTTTATATATAACTTTCTATTTTGATATCTGATCAACATATATCTTTAATAGAGTAGCGATATTAGGCAATACCGCCGTTTGCGCCGATATTTTGTCCAGTAACCCAAGCTGCTTCTTCACTGACCAAAAACGCCACTACACGAGCGATATCGAGTGGATCACCAATACGGTTAAACGGTGACATACTAGCAAGTCTCTCTACCGTGTCATCCGCCTTACCTTGATGAAATAGCTCAGTGTCAGTAGGACCGGGAGATACTGCATTGACCGTGATGTTGCGCTCGCCAACTTCTTTGGCAAATATACGGGTCAGCTGATCGACTGCACCTTTGGTTGCACAGTAAGTGCCGTAACTAGGTAGCAGCATACGAGTGGTCGTACTTGAGAGATTTACGACACGACCACCGTCATTGAGTTTAGTCGCTGCCTCACGCAATGTATTGAACGTGCCTTTTACATTGATAGCGAATATACGGTCAAAGTCTTCATCGGTAGTCTCGGCAATGGGTTTATTAATCATTATGCCTGCGCTATTGATCAAGATATCTGGCTTACCAAAAGCGCTGATAGTGGCATCAAACATTGCTTCGACTTGCTTGGTATTGCTGACATCCGCTTGCACGGCAATGGCTTCACCACCTGCCGATTTGATTTGGCTGACGATATCATTCGCTGCTGAATCATCATTTGCATAATTAATGACGGTTTTAGCCCCTGATTCTGCAAGTGATAAGGCTATCTGTGCGCCGATACCTTTTGATGAACCGGTTACAATCGCGACTTTATTTTTTAGTGTTGTCATCGATACTTTCTCCAATATTATGAGTGGATATCAGTACGCTTATACGGCGTTTTGACTGATGTCTCTTGATTAGTAGGATATAAGTTACCAGTGTGTAAAACGAATAAATAGAGCGATTCTGTAGGCTTGTTTTTAGATAAGTTTATCTATTGTGTCTATGCGGATGTAAAGTGCATAAATAAGGATGCTCGTTGAAGGTAAGACTTGATGACTAAATGTTTTTCGGCAAATAGGTAATTATGCTTATACAGTATTTATCACTAATGCAGAGTCTCAATCACAGCTATAATACTTAAATAGAGTTATCAGCTATTAGATTTTTTATTTCAAGAATTGATAATGTCTTGTCTTTTTTTCTATGGACGACAGAATGGCAATTCGCGCATAGAGGAATTAAATCGGTTTCGGGATCTATGTCTTTAGGTGCTTCAAATTCCGATACAGGAACTATATGATGGACATGAATAAACCCTTCAGCATATTCTCCATAGAAACTTCCAAAGTTAAATCTGCAAGCAGCACAAGAGTTACCGTGGATGGCAATTGCTTGCTTTCTGTATTTAGGATTTCTTTCATATGTAGTTACATAACGTTTTGATTTTTTGCCTTCACTGAAAGATTCAAGTGAATCCTGAAATTTTCCTACAGTTTCATCTGAAATATAAGCCTTCTTTTGCTCTGAAACTTTGCTAGGAGTGACTCTAGAGATAATAAGATGGTAAGTTTCCTCAACGATAGCTCTTACTCCATCGCGCCAATAGTTAGATTTTCTCGAATCAGGAATTATCTCTAGATAATTTGAATCATCTTTTGCTAAAACTGCTTCTTCAAAGGGTATAAAGTCAGTAATGGTAGCAAAAAAGTCATTTTTATTACTTTTTTTGTCTGGGTAGGTCTTACCGATTTTAGCGATAGCGAAATAGTGAGGAGCATCAGATAGTCTATTTTTCGAGAAAGATTTATTTTTAAGACTTCCCTTGTAGTAAATAACATGAGTGCCTGGCTCTAGATATTTTAAATATCTTTTAGGAAAGTGGTAAAGGATACCAGTTTCATCAGCCCAAGCAGATTCATCATTTTCAGTTATTATTGCGTACACTCTATTTCCTTATATTTTAAATTCCGCATTATCATGGCTTCTATATAAGTAGCTTAATTTTTAATTATATCTATCACAAAACCTCAAACCCAAACGTACCTAATGCTTCACGTAGCATCGCAATATTATAATAAGCATGCGCATTGACGGTGTTTTGAAAGAAGATATAGAGCGTATCAAAATGCTGTCGCTGATTGGCAATCGCTTGCGCCCAGTCCTGCATCTCCGTTTCGCTATAGCGATAGTCATGGCGGTCAGCCGCACTCATCGCATCCCACCAGTTTAGATTATTGCCATGCATACGCAAATATCCAGTGCGCTCAGTGAATATCAATCGTGACGGTGGCAACCCGTTGACTTTGGGATAATCGACGCTACACCAAATGAGTCTTTGCTGCTGGAAACTATCGACCACTTGCGGGGTATGCCAGCCGTTATGACGAAACTCAATAGCGAGTGGATAGTCTTGAAACCAACTAACGAGATTGGCCAGATAGAGACGATGCTCGCGAGTACGATCAAAGCCATGCGGGAACTGGAGTAATAATGGCGCTAAAGCATTTGCTTCGATAAGTGGAGATAAGGCGTTTAGAAATGCCTGTGCATGTTCAGCAGTGCCTTTGCGTGCATGAGTAAAGTCTTGATGCAATTTGACGGCGAACTTCAACTCGCTTTCAGCTTGTACATAAGCTTTATCAACCATCCCAGCAAAGGCTTTCTGTCCGATAGGCGCATAAAACGTGCTGTTGATTTCGACTGCGCCATATTGCTTGGCATATTCACGTAAGAAGTCGGTTTTTTTGGTACCGGTGGGATACAGCGTACCGAGCAAATCGGTATCGCTATAGCCACCAGTGCCAAGATAAATGCGCGGGGTAGGGGAACTGTCCATGTTGACCACTCACTGCCGTTTTGGGTAATGAAATTTACTACGATATCTGCTTTCGGCTGCTATTTGACAAGCTACTTTTTACGCGACCAGAGCCATTCAATCAGTGCTAGTAGTGCATCATTATCTGTGCCAATGACATCTTCATTGTCGCTAAGCTCACGACTATCTAGTTCATGAGAAATGGCTGCACGTCCGTCATTAAATAGTGATTGCGCATAGCTGGTCGCGTCATCGACACCCATCAGTTTTACGTAGGTAGATTTGTCTAGTTTTTCATCGCTACCTGCAGGCTTACCAAGCGTATCAGTCGTCATCGTGACGTCTAGCACATCGTCTTGGACTTGAAAGGCTAGACCGATATATTGGGCGCACTCTTGTAGTGCCATGAGCTGTGGGGCCGTTGCACCAGCACAGACGCCGCCCATGAGCATTGCCGCTTCAATCAACGCACCTGTCTTATCACGGTGAATGGCTTCCAAATTATCCTGCGCAATACTGGTACTGGCTTCGGCATTGAGGTCTAGCATTTGACCTGACACCATGCGTCTGGCGCGCGGCGCAAATATTGCCATGAGCTGACTTGCGATATTTGCATCGAATGGCGCAAAGGTTGGCATCTCTGCAGTTAATACTTCAAACGCTAGTGTCTGCAATACATCTCCTGCCAGCAGAGCCGTCGCTTCATCAAAGGCAATATGAGCAGTCGTCTGACCACGGCGCAGCTCGTCGTCATCCATACAGGGCAAATCATCATGTACCAACGAATAGGTATGCAGTAGCTCTACCGCCAATGCAGCACGGCGCGACATATCGTAGTCTGAGTCGTTTTCTAGTAGCGTGTCCAGATCAGCATCGAGAGTATCGATATCATCATTAGGCTCGTCTGTACGTGCATTATTACTGCTATTAATACTGGCAAAAGCGCTGGCAACCATCAGTGGGCGTACCAGTTTGCCTTGTCCAGTCATCACATAGCGGCAGGCATCTACTAGCGGGCTAGGAAGCTTGGCATAATCAAACAAGACCTCGATATCTTGCGCCAATTGCTCGCGTACAGCACAATGAAACTGCTCAGTGCTTTGAAAAGAGACAACGTTAGAAGGGATAATGCCAGTAGAGGTAGTACTAGAAGTAAGGGAAACAGTCATAATCCAACCATTTATCAGGGATACAGTAAAACTTATTAGGGATAAGGTAAAAACGCTATTAGTGTAGCATGATAGGTCATATTGCTTATGTGACACACGGTATCAATTGATTGTTTTTTGCATTTTTCTACCGAAGTCCATTCGAAAGTAGAGCAATCTTAGCTGCAATATAACGACAAGATTTCGTTACCGATGGATGATGTCACTCTCTGGTTGAATATGTTCTGATAAAAGAGCAAGCTAGGCTGGCACGTTAATTTTATTACCGTAGAAAAATGGTACTGAATGTTTACACTGAATAGCTAGCACTGACCAAGTAGCATCGATCAATTGACACTTATTAAGTAGCGCTAAAGGACTGTCGTTCCAAAGACGGTATGCATGAAGTCAACAACACGAAATAAATCTAAAATAACAATTCAGTATACATTTATTCACTAAAACACTTTTACCGTAAGGTAAATGCCTGCAAGTGATTTAAGAGTGACTTGCGAGTATGGTATTAGCTTGTGACAGTTAGGGGCATAATCCCCTACACTAATTGACGTGAAAATGGTCTGATGGTGACCCTACTGGGTTTTTTCTCAGGATGTTCAATCGTCGATACCGAGTGTTAGACCAAGTCTCAGTCAATATTTTGAACATCAGTACTTGCAACAGCAGTATATAAATGAAGCGTCATATGATGTCATGCAAGAGACGCAAAATACGTGCATCATGATGAACGCTAGATAATAAAGACATCTTCACTTGTGAGCTAGTTATATGTTTGTCTTTATAACATGACAAGCGCACAGTGCTATTACCCATTTTACTAACAGTAACTGGCTATTTATTTTAATTCAAAACGTAGCTTTCGTTATATAGAAAGGAGTTTCAAATGGTATACCAAGGAAATCGCATCACGGTGACAATGCTAGAGGATGGCATCGCCAACATGCAGTACAACGCCGAAAATGAGAGCGTGAACAAATTTGATGCCGAAACCAACAAACAGTTTGGTGAAGCAGTTAGTGCGTTAGAAAAAGCCGACAACGTAAAAGGTCTTATCGTTACTTCAGCCAAAGGCGTGTTTATCGCTGGTGCTGATATCACAGAATTCGTCGGTTCTTTCAAAAAATCAGAAAGCGAGATCAAAGATTGGGTCGTTCATGTTAATGACGCTTTCAATCGTTTTGAAGACCTACCATTCCCTAAAGTTGCGGCTATCAATGGCGCGGCAATGGGCGGCGGTTGTGAAATGACTTTAGTTTGTGAATACCGTGTCATGAGTGACAAAGCCATCATCGGTCTACCAGAAACTCAGCTAGGTATCTTCCCAGGTTTTGGCGGTACAGTTCGTAGTACGCGTATCATCGGTATCGATAACGCACTTGAGCTGATCGCGACTGGTAGCCCAAAGAAAGCATTGGCAGCATTGAAGCTAGGCTTGGTTGACGCGACTGTACCTGCTGATGACTTGCAAGATGCCGCAATTGACCTAGTCAAAAAATGTATTTCAGGTGAGCTTGATTGGAAAGCAAAACGTGAAGAAAAACTGGCTCCAGTTAAGCTAAACCAGCTTGAGCAAGCGATGGCGTTTAACAGTGCCAAAGGTGCTATTTTCGCTAAAGCCAATCCTAAGCAATACCCAGCACCAGCAATCGCTATCGAAACGATTGAAAAGCACGTCAATTTATCACGTGACAAAGCAATCGAAGTAGAAGCTGCTGGTTTTGCAAAAGCCGCTAAAACCCCACAAGCAGAGAGCTTGGTTGGTCTATTCTTAAATGATCAGCTAGTCAAAAAACTGGCCAAAAAACACAGCAAGCAAGCACACGACATCAGTGAAGCCGCTGTACTAGGCGCTGGTATCATGGGTGGCGGTATTGCCTATCAAGCAGCCAGCAAAGGCTTGCCAATCATCATGAAAGATATCAAGTCTGAGCAATTAGACCTTGGTATGGGCGAAGCGAGCAAACTGCTTGGTAAAATGGTCGATCGCGGCAAAATGACCCCAGCAAAAATGGGTGAAACATTAAGCCGTATCCGTCCAACGCTTAACTATGGTGACTTTGCTGAGACTGATATCGTTATCGAAGCTGTTGTAGAAAATCCAAACGTGAAGCGTGCGGTACTAAAAGAAGTAGAAGGTCTAGTAAAAGACGACTGTATCCTAGCATCAAACACCTCGACTATCTCTATTACGTTCCTAGCAGAAGCGCTTGAGCGTCCAGAAAACTTCGTCGGTATGCATTTCTTTAACCCAGTACATCGTATGCCATTGGTAGAAGTTATCCGCGGTGAGAAGTCATCTGAAGAAGCCATCGCGACTACCGTTGCACTTGCTTCTAAAATGGGTAAAGTGCCAGTAGTAGTTAACGACTGCCCAGGTTTCCTCGTAAACCGTGTATTGTTCCCATACTTTGGCGCGTTTGACTTGCTACTGAAGCAAGGTGCTGACTTTGCTCATGTCGATAAAGTGATGGAAAAATTCGGCTGGCCGATGGGCCCTGCATACCTAATCGACGTGGTCGGTCTAGATACAGGTGTACATGGCGCAGCAGTGATGGCTGATGGTTTCCCTGATCGCATGAAGCCTGATTATAAAGGTGCGATTCAGCATCTATATGACAATGAGCGTCTAGGTCAAAAAAACGGTATCGGTTTCTATAAATACGAAATGGACAAGCGCGGTAAGCCAAAGAAAGTTGCTGATGAAGCCACTTACGAGTTGCTAAAAGCCACGACTGACAGCGAAAAGCAAACGTTTGACGATCAAGCAATCATTGATCGCACTATGATTGCTTTCTGCAACGAAACGGTTCGCTGCTTAGAAGACAACATCGTAAGCACACCAAGCGAGGCCGACATGGCGATGATTATGGGCGTAGGTTTCCCTCCATTCCGTGGTGGCCCTTGCCGTTATGTCGACCAAATGGGTCTAGATAACTACTTGGCACTATGTGAAAAATACGCACATCTTGGCAAAGCTTATGAAGCGCCACAAAAGATTCGCGACATGGCAGCCGCAGGCGAGACTTTTTACGCAACAGCGTAATAGTCAGTCATTACTAGGATGAAGTGCAGTACGTTTGCTATTTTGCATGAAAGCAATTGAGACATGAATCGTCTCCAATAGCGAACGTACGATTATAGTTGGTTCAGTTTAATGCTAGTACGAGTAAATCAAGCGCAAATGTACCTATTGTACTTTGAGCGGGGTTAACAAGGTAATAGTCGTAAATTGGGCTGACTACACTGACAATAAAAATTGAAAAGGAATATGGTATGACAACTTTAAGTCCAAAAGATGTGGTCATCGTAGATGGCGTACGCTCGGCAATGGGCAAAACCAAAAACGGTATGTTCCGTCATGTACGTGCTGACAGCATGTCAGCGGAACTAGTACGTGCGCTAGTAGAACGTAATGACTTTGATACCAATGATATCGAAGACATTATCTGGGGTTGCGTAAACCAGACGCTAGAGCAAGGCTTGAACATCGGTCGTAACATTGGTTTGCTAGCTGGTATCCCAAAGACTGCTGGTGGCCAAACAGTTAACCGTCTATGTGGTTCTTCTATGCAGGCACTACATACTGCTGCTGCACAAATCATGACCAACCAAGGTGATGTATTCATCATCGGTGGTGTCGAGCACATGGGTCACGTCGGCATGATGCACGGTGTTGATTTGAACCCTGCTGCTTCTAAGCACTATGCAAAAGCGTCAAACATGATGGGCTTGACTGCTGAAATGCTAGGTCGTATGAACAACATCACGCGCGAAGAGCAAGATGCGTTTGGTCTTGAATCACATCGCCGTGCATGGGCTGCAACTACTGAAGGTCGTTTCGACAATGAAATCATCGGTATCGAAGGTCATGATGCTGCTGGTCGTCTGCAACTATGTACGGTTGATGAAGTGATTCGTCCAGATGCAACGATGGAGCAAATGCAAAAGCTACGTCCAGCGTTTGATCCAAAAGGTGGTACAGTAACAGCAGCAACGTCATCTGCATTATCTGACGGTGCGTCAGCAATGCTAGTGATGAGCGCACAAAAAGCCAAAGATCTAGGTCTAAAGCCACGTGCCCGTATCCGTAGTATGGCTGTGGCTGGTTGTGATGCCGCTATCATGGGTTATGGTCCTGTACCTGCTACCCAAAAAGCATTGAAGCGTGCTGGCATGAGCATCGATGACATGCAAACCATCGAGCTAAACGAAGCATTTGCTGCTCAAGGTCTATCAGTATTGAAAGGCCTGAACCTATCTGACAAGCAAGACATCGTTAACATCAACGGTGGTGCCATTGCTCTAGGTCATCCACTAGGATGTTCGGGCGCTCGTATCACAGTGACATTGCTAAACGCAATGGAGCAGTCAGATACTGAAATCGGTCTAGCGACAATGTGTATTGGTCTTGGCCAAGGTATCGCTACTATTATTGAGCGTGTTTAATCTTATTTATATAAACAAGATTATTTGAACACTTAATAAGTAGCTACTCGCTAACGAAAAACCTCTAGTCATCATGGCTGGAGGTTTTTTTATGGTCAAATTAATAGTTAGCCAGTTAGTAAATCACAGAGTCGAAAGCACAGTATTACGGCGATTAAAAATTATCTCCATTGACGCATTCATGAAACTATGACTAAATAAGAGGAAGATGAACCATGGCACTGTTTATGATAATTCTAAAATAGTTTTTAGTTGCAACTGTCAGCCGTACAAGGAGTGTACTATGTCTACTATGATTAATGATCGCACCTATCGAATCGCTCGTGAGAATACCCAAGCAATGATTGTCGATGTGCAAGAGCGCTTAACGCCGCATATCTATGACCACGAAAATATCGTCAAAAAAACCGTTACCTTGATTAAAGGGCTGCAAGCGCTCAATATTCCAATCATGCTTAATGAACAATATAAAAAAGGATTGGGCGATACCTTACCAGAGCTGCGCGATGTACTCGAAGGAGACAATGCCAAGAGCTTTGAAAAGGTCACCTTTAGTGCCTGCGATAATAATGATTCATGGCACCATTTGGCGCAGCAAAACCGTAGTACCGTGTTGCTTTTCGGTGCTGAAGCTCATGTCTGTATTATGCAAACGGCACTGGATTTATTGGATAATGGTATGCAGCCTGTCATTATTGGGGATGCGGTGGGTTCTCGTTTTCCTTATGACAAAAAGCAAGCAATTCGCCGTATTCGCCGTGCAGGTGGGGTGATCAGTACTGTAGAATCAATCTTATTTGAGCTGTGCCGTAGCAGCGAAGATCCTGCGTTTAAAACCATTATTAATTTGATTAAGTAGGTGGTTAATATTTAGGTGCTTAAAGAATTGGATAAATGTCAATTTAACCATTTATCTTCTAATTTATAATAGATAGCGCTTGGTAAAATAAGCGCTATTTTTTTGATAACGATAATAGTCTTTTAACCATTGCTAGATAGCAAACTAACTATAATACCTTGAGCAATGAAACATAAAATCGCTAGAACTTATAAGCATTAAAACCAATTACTAGAGAAAGCCAGAGAAAATCAATGTCGCAAGCCAGCTCTATATCACTCACTAATTCCGAATCTACTTCACATATCGACATCGACGATGTCACTCATTTCTTATTGGAGTTAGATGCGCTCAAACGCGTGAATCGCCGCAGCTATGTGACACAGACTACTCGCAAAGAAAACTCTGCCGAACACTCTTGGCATTTAGCGATGGCCTGTTGGTCGATTGCTGAATTATTTGCGCTAGACGTCAATCATGAAAAATTGCTGAAGATGGCACTGGTTCATGATTTGGGTGAGATTGATGCAGGCGATACTTTTTTATATGCCGATACGCGTACTGATGCACACGTCGAAGAGCGTGCAGGCATTGCCAGATTACAACGTGAGCGAGGCAATGGCATTAGTGATTTGGGTGAGGTTTGGGAAGCGCAGGAAACAGGAAGTAGCAAAGAGAGTCAGCTGCTCAGAGTCGTTGATCGCTTATTGCCGTTTTTACTCAACCTAAATACCAATGGTAAAACGTGGATTGAGCTTGGTGTTACGCGCTCACAGGTGGCAGGTGCGCATGTATTTATCAAAGACAGCTTTCCTCCTATCCATGATTGGCTCTCACGTAATATCGCATACGCAACTCAGCAAGGTTGGTTAATTGACGCATAAATCTGCGTAAGTAGCAGGCATAAAAAAAGCCCAATTAAGCATTATGATTTACGCTTAACTGGGCTGATATTTTCAGTACTCTTATACAGGCGTGTTATTGAGCGTTTGCCATTCCTAGCAATTGACCCATTTGCACAACGCTGTTAGCTTGCATACTATCTAGCCAGTCAGCCTTTGCTGCTTTTGGTAATACCACGATAGCCGTTGAGCCTAGATAGAAGCGTCCGAGCTCTTCGCCTGCTGCAAACTGCATGTCATGATCGGACTCGAATATGTCGTCAGTACGAGCAATTTTGCCAGTGGCGACAGTTTCAATACCAGCGACGATCATAGCGCCAACCATCACAACAGCTGCTTTGCCGTACTTGGTATCAAACATACAGACCAGACGTTCATTACGCGCAAACAAGTCTGGCACGTTAGCCGCCGTAGTATTGTTGACCGAAAATAGGGTGCCAGGTACATAGCGAGTCTTGGTCAATGTGCCAGTAAAAGGCATATGCACACGGTGATAATTACTAGGCGCCAAGTAGATAGTCGCAAAACTACCATCAGCGAAATAACTGCCATCTTCACTATCAGCAAGTAGTTGGCCAACATCATAGTGACGACCTTTGGCTTGTAATAGTTTATGGTCTTCTATTTGTCCTAGCTGAGAGATAATACCGTCCGCAGGACTCACGATACCATTTGCAGTGGCGTCGATGGTACGAGCGTCTTCTTTTAACTCACGAGTGAAAAAGTCGTTAAAACTCTCATAAGCGTTAAGGCTTTGGCGTTCGTACTCGTCTAAGCTGATATTATAAGCTTTGGCAAAGCTACGGATAAAGGTGCGTTTGACATAAGGATGACGACTGGCGGCCAAACGTCCAGCGACTTTACTGAGCTTTTGCTGCGGCACAAGCTGTTGTAAGGTGGTAAATACATTCATAATAAGGCTACCAAAATAAGGTGTAATGTAATAAGGGCGTGTTGGAGATTCGACCATGGCACTGACAGTGGCTAAAATTGCGCCATACTACGTTGTAAATCTAGATAAGGCATGAGCATTATCGTCGTTTTACGCCTTGTCTGGAACAGTTTTAGCGATCCGCAGTACCTATTTGTGAATATCAAACACGCCCTAATAATAGTTAAGTTAATGACGGTATTTTATCATGGACAGCATATTATTGTATGGCCATAATCTGTTAAGGAATTAGTAAATGAAAGCACTCATACAACGGGTGAAGCAGGCTAGTGTGGTCGTCGATCAGCAATGTATTGGCGAGATTGGGCATGGGGTATTGGCATATATTGGCTTAGGGCACGAAGACGATTTTGCCGCTGCCCAGCGTATGATTGACAAAATACTGACCTATCGCATTTTTGAAAATGACGATGATCCTGCCAAATTTGGTAAACTGGATAAAAATGTCCAACAGGTTGCTGGTGGATTGCTTTTAGTTTCACAATTCACCTTAATGGCAAAAACAGACAAAGGTCGCCGACCAGACTTTGGTGGTGCGATGGCACCTGCTGCGGCGCAAGCATTATTTGAACAGTTGGTCGGTTATGCCAAAACTAAGCATCCAAATATGGCAACTGGTCAGTTTGGTGCTGATATGCAAGTGTCGAGCGTCAATGATGGGCCGCTCAATTTTTTACTAGAAATCTGATTTTAGAGTGTCATCAAGCTGTCATAATTAATCCGTTTAATAGGTAGAGACTGGTGAGTATATATTGCCTTTTTACATGCTAGATTTTGTCCTCTAACACCGAGAATGTCCTATGTATAATGAACAAATTTTGATTGTTGAAGATGAGCCTGCGATTCGTGAAATGGTTGTCATGACGCTAGAGATGGCTGGGTTTGATAGCTTGCAAGCGGCAGATGTGTCAGAGGCGCATCAGCAAGTGGTCGATCATAGACCGTCACTGATACTGTTAGACTGGATGTTGCCGGGTGACAAGAGCGGTGTGGATTTTTGTCGTATGCTCAAAAACGATGAGCTGCTCTCTGAAATACCAGTCATTATGCTAACAGCAAAAAGTGAAGAAGACAGTAAGGTGCATGGTCTTGATGCAGGTGCAGATGATTATATGACCAAGCCTTTTTCGACTCGTGAACTGATTTCTAGAATCAAAGCCGTACTACGCCGCAGTAGCGCGATGAGCAGCGACAAACCTATCGAAATTGGACAGTTAAGTTTAGATACCAAGAGTCAGCGCGTGACAGCTGCAGGTAAAATCGTTGATGTTGGGCCCACAGAGTACCGTCTATTGGCATTTTTTATGAGCCATCCTGAGCGCGCCTATACACGAACGCAGCTGCTTGATCAGGTATGGGGCGGCAATGTATATATCGAAGACCGAACCATCGATGTGCATATCAAACGTCTACGTAAATTACTGCGACCTTATGACTGTGATACATTGATACAGACGGTACGTGGAACAGGCTACCGATTTTCTAGCCTGATTGAGCCAAGTTAATCTTGTACAAATAATGCCGCAGCAATATTGAGGCAGCGGATAGTGGTAAGGATAAGAAATGGACAAGATAGCGCCAGCACAAAGTGAGCAATCAGCTCTACTAGAGCAAATATCTACTCAAAGTACAGCGGAGCAACTCAAAAAAATCGGCAGTGCACTACGAGCCCTGCGTGATGCAGTGATTTTGCTCAATAATACTGACGGTTTAGAGTGGTGGAATCAGGCAGCACAAGACTTATTGCTGCTACAGCCAGAGGACAAAGGTCAAAATATTTTTGACTTTATTACTGTACCTGAGTTCCGCCAGTACTATGAAGGTACAACGATACCCAACGATGGCGTCCATATAGAATCATGGCGAGATCCTAGTCGCTACTTGAAGTGCGAACTGACCCCTTTCGGTGATGAAAAATTGCTGTTTGTATATGACGTGACCCGCCTGCGGCACTTAGAGCAAATGCGTCAGGATTTTGTGGCGAATGTCTCGCATGAGCTTAGAACACCATTGACGGTAATGATGGGCTATCTAGAGAATTTCTCTGATCAGCCAGATATGCCGCCGCAATGGCGTCGCGGTTTTGAGCTGATGACGCAGCAAACTGCCCGTATGAACAGAATCGTGAACGACTTGCTGCTATTGTCTAAGATTGAAATCGAAGAGTCACATGAGCTGCATTACATAGATATGACTAAGCTACTAACCAATATCTACGACGATGCACAGGCCTACAACCAAGCATACAAACACATCATTCATTTGCATATAGATACGTATGATGGGCTATACGGGTCAGAGATGTACTTGAATAGTGCGCTATCTAATTTGGTAATCAATGCGATCAAATATACGCCAAAGGGTGGCAATATCACTATCAGTTGGACAAGGACGTCTGATGGCTGCCGTTTCGCTGTCGAAGATGATGGGATCGGTATTGCGTCAGAGCATATCGCCCGTTTGACAGAACGTTTCTATCGTATCGACAAAGGTCGTAGCCGTGCGACAGGTGGTACGGGATTGGGACTAGCGATTGTAAAGCACGTATTACACCAGCACGAAGCACAATTGCAAATCGATTCAGTAGAAGGGGAAGGGTCGACATTTAGTGTGGTATTCCCCTCAAACTACGTCAGATCCGTCACAGCCAATTAATATGATTGAGGGTCTGTATTAACGACAGTTTTTCGGCTTCCGTTTTTTAACTAATATCAGCTCAGTGCTATTTCAAATTAGGATAACGACATACTTTTCTATATTCGTTAATCCTTTTGCAAAAGCGGATAAGGGTTGACCGCACTGCCATCAATATAGATACCATAATGTACATGTGTCGGTGTCCCTTTTGCATTACCGCTATCACCCACATAACCTATCACGTCGCCCTGATTGACCCAGTCATTGGGAGAGATGTCAGCATAGTCCTCTAGATGAGCGTAGTAATGTCCTGCGCCACCAGGCCCTACCACTACGACTACGCGCCCACCCAATGTGTTTTCACCAACCTTGCTTACCACGCCTTGTGTGGTCGACTGCACGGGAGTATTACGCGGCGCAAAGATATCGATGCCTTCATGGGAGCGGCCTTGACTACGTGCCGCGCCCCAAGTGTCTGTCAGGTTTCGTTCTGGTAGTGGACTGGGCAAGCTGTTTTCTGTTGGTAGCTCTTGTTGCAATAGACTCAATTGCTGCCATTTGGCAACCACAAATGACTGCGTTTGTTGGCTAATACTAGGTAGTAGCTTATCGAAGACAAATAATAGTGCTAGCAATACGGTAGCCTTAATCAATAGGCTTAGTAAACGACTGAAAAAAGAAGGTCTGAGAGGCTGGTTGTTTCCATCTGCTAGCATTGATGTCTCATATATATTTGATGTCATTTGAGATTTTATTATAAAAGCTTCGTCTGATAACGTATGTATCGCATTGTTATCTATCGTTTTTACCCCCATAGATATTCTTATGGTTAAGGATATAGACAGCAAATATAGTTTTATCTACTTAACATTTCTGCTGAGCATAGACAGTTGCTACTGATGGTTAATACTTTATGAATGATGCTTTTAAGTCTGCTGATATTTCTGCCACGCGCGAAACAGCACTGGTTATCGATACCGAAACAGATCAGGGCAGTGATCCCAGACCTATCCAAGTTGCAACTATCAATGTAGCAACTGGTTTTGAGTGGATGAAATACTTTAATAGTGGTCGATCTATTTCACCTATTGTCATAAAGGTGCACGGTATTACCGATGATGACGTGGCTGGACTTGAGCGATTTGAGTTGGAGCAGTTTGAGTTACCAGAGTACTTGATTGGTCATAACGTACGTTTTGATTGGCGAGTGATTGGCAGTCCTTCTGCTAAGCTGATTTGTACGGTGAGACTTGCGCGGGCAGCTTTTCCAGAATGGCGCGCTTACGGGCAGTCTCAGTGTATCGAGCAGTTATTGGGCAAAGGTGAGGCGAGTGCAATGACAATTGCCGCTCATGACGCGCTTGGCGATGCTCGAATGTGCTATCTGCTGTATCAAGCATGCTGCGAGCGTCTAGAGATTGCGCCGACAGATTTTGCAGCGGCACATGCTATCTCTAATAAAGCGACTCCTGTGAGCAAAATGCCGTTTGGTAAGCATAAAGGCAAGCCGATTAAAGACGTGCCCATCAGCTATGTTAAATGGATGATAGGCAATATTCATAACATGCAGCCTTCGCTGTATTCGGCACTGACTAAACGCTTACAACTGGATGAAGCAGAAAACGCGAAAAAGTAATCTAAGTTATTACGTAGCTAATATATAAGAGGCTACGTGACGATAAGATTATGGTTGGTCGTGCAACCATGTCACCGCCATTTGCCATAGCTGCGGCGCTTTTATATTGGTCTTACTGCTAAAATAGCGCATATGACCGATATGATTTAGTCCAAAATCCTCAGGGTCTAAGAATTGCTTTTCGACAGGCATTTTTGTAAATACCCTTATCATATCGTCCATGTTTTCACTGTTGGCGATATCATCATCGCTAAAGCCAAGCCATAGTGCTGGCATGCTGAGCTCATCGTAGAAATGCGTGTGTATGCTTTTGCCAAATGCGGTTTTGATATAGCCCGCACCATTGCACCATTCACGCCATTGACGAGCCACACCGCGTGGCAGTGGCTCACCCATACCTATTTTGTCTGACGGTGTATAGCCCAATGTTAAATTAGTGAATGGAATAAACGCATCCATAAAACCCATGGCTCTGAGCTTATATGGCATGCCCATATTTTTGATACGCCCTGACGAGCAAGCGACATTGAACACTGAGCTAATCGCCTGATAGTTGGGCATCAAGCCGATGAGCTGACCACCTGCGCTATGACCGATGAGATGATAAGTCGCATCAGGAAACTCATCTTGTAAGGCATCAAGTACAGCTGGCATGTCGTGGCGACCCCAACTGATTAAGGAAGCGCTACATTTTGCCAGTTCGGTCGATAGTGACTCACCGATTCCTTCATTATCAAAGGTCAGCACTCCAAAGCCGCTTTCTGCTAGGTAGGTCGCAAAATTATGATAAAAGTGACGCTTAATACCTGTGGCAGGTGCCATCATGATTGCTTTTTTTGTCGCATCTTTAGGGCGATAGACAGTGGCTGCCAATGCTTGGTTGCGATCGGTCATGATGCTTAATGAGTAAGTATCAATATTGCTCGCGTCATTCATATTACTTTTATTAGTGAGAGTGCCATTAAGCACAGAGCTTGATAGCTCGGCAGTAGGAGAGACGTTGTGATTATCCATGGGGATACCTTAGTATTTTTATTAGTAGATAATGAATATCGAACTATGATGAACAATAAATGCGCATCTTAAAAGTGTAGTCGTTGCGTAGTGATAAATCGTTGTGACTATGTGGTAGCATTGCTTATGTTAAGATAAATGCTGGCAAGACAGTTGCTCAAATATGACTTCCAAGTTTTATATAGCTTGGTTGAGTTTGTCTTATGAATCATGTGCATGACAATATAAATGATAGGTGTCGGTATGCAGCCTTCACTAATAACAAGCACTCAATAAAAACTGACAGGTAATTAAGGAAGCTATATGCAAATGAAAATTAACGATGACACTTATGATGTAATCACAAGCAAAGACATTACCAATATTGAAAAAGCAGTCGACAAGTCTGCCCTATCAATGCCGCTCGTGGCTGTGTATTGCGGTTCACGCTTGGGCAATGGTGATGTGTATGAACAGGCGGCGCGCGAGCTTGGCAGTGCCTTAGCAAATAATGGCATGGGGCTAGTATATGGTGGCGCCAGTATCGGTCTGATGGGCGCAGTTGCGGATGAAGTAATCAATGGCGGCGCGCAAGCAGTGGGCGTGATTCCAACCTTTATGCTCAAGCACGAAATCGCTCATGAGCAGCTGACTCGCTTGCATTTGACTGACACTATGCACACGCGTAAGACCGTCATGGCGGAGTATGCCGATGCCTTTATCACGCTACCAGGCGGGCTAGGAACATTAGAAGAGATTATGGAAATCGCCACGTGGCGTCAATTGTACCAACACGAAAAACCAATGATTATTCTAAATATCAATGGTTTTTATGACCGTATGATTGAGCATTTGAAATATACCACTGAGCAAGGCTTTATGAAGCAGGAAGATTTAGATCGTCTAGTGGTGTGCAATACCATCAGCGAAGCGATCGATATGCTACAGACAGTAGTGACCATAGATGATGCTGTGGATACGGAGAAAATGGCTGGTAGTAATAGTTAAGCCATTATAGCTATTAGTACACAGCAAATACTTGAATATTAAAAGCTATTGCAAAAAAGGAGCAGACAACCAAATCTCGGTTATCTGCTCCTTTATTATATGTATTAACAACCTATCAGCGAATCATGTCTATTAGGCATCAGCAGGCGTGAGATCGTCCAATGCTACTTCACGAATACTATGATTGACATGAGCCATAGCGATTGGGAATCCACGCTGCTCAGCGAGCACACGTGCAACCTCATCGACAGCCAGACTATCGTTATGGACAAGGTACGACCACTCATGATCATAGCGACTACGATTCAGAGGTGTATCGTTCTCTATCAAACCTAGATCTGTCAGCTCATTAACTATTTGATCAGCGGCAATCAAGGTCGAAGATGCTTTGACGTTTTCTGCACGGGCATAGCGTATATTAGAGTACAAGCTCACGTCAGCGACTCGTAGCGTATCATCCTGTCCAGGAATCTGCTGCCCACCGTATAGCGCGTTACCAACAGTACGTGCGCTGTTAAATGTCGGTACAAACTCAGCCACATATTCAATCGCTTGTTGGCTACGTGCTTGCAGGGGCGCTTTATCCCAACCATCTTCAATATAGTGCACATATTGCTGTGGCAGTTTTGGCTGCGCACTGTCTTCACTTGATGCGACAAGACCATCATCAAACAGAGTAATGGCTTTACTCATACCATGAATCTGAAAGTATCCGCCAGGGTAGGGCGTAAGCTGCGCCATGCCTTCTGGCGTGCCTCGTTGACCGTAGACGATAATCTCTGGTATCTGTCCACCAGCATCGCCCCAATGGATCACATAAGACGATTTAAACTCAACCATACGCGTAACTTCCACACCGACCATATCATCAATAACACCCGTACGGAATCCGCAAGCATTGACTAGATAATCAACTTCGATAGACTCAGGCTGAGAGTCATGTTCTTGACTATGGATTTGTTGATAGTCGATACGCCATTTGGTGACATGATGGTCAGCGTTGGTACAGTTTTCACAATCTACCGGCACGACTTTTTGTACAGCAGTTTCGGTAAACACGTGCGCATTGTCGTACTCTTCGAGCGCAAGCTTGGCAGAAGCGGCTAAACGAAAAATGTTCCAGCCATATTCTTGAACAACAATTAACGGAAATTTAACTTTGTTCAAATCTAAGTATCTAGCGACTGGAATCATCCATTCATCAACTGTACTTGGTACAGCGACTTGCTCACGTTCAGACAACTCAATCAGTTGCTCATGGCTATAAAGCTGATAATAGTCTTCAGGCTCACCCAATACCTTATTATTAGCATCTTGCTCGATCAATTCTTGATAAGCATCGGTCAAAATATCTAAACGCGGTAGTAAATCTTCAGGCAGTCCTTCGTCACGTGTCGGTACGGCAAACACCGTAGGACGGACGTCAATAGTGTGCGGATACAAACGCAAAATATCGATACATTGCTTGAGCAGCGCTACGCAATCTTCGTCCGGTATTTCACGGTACAAGTTACCACCTGCATGCAAATGACACATAGGTGGACCATCAATGAGAGATTTTTTCTTCTCAAATAAGTAGGTCTCTAATCCTAACGCAGCAAGTCGAATCGCAATCGTCGATCCCGCAGTACCGCCGCCCAAAATGCCAACGCGCTTTTTAGGTTGAGTGTTTTTTGCCCTATAAGATAACACCCCAGAATGAGTATCACGATTAAAGGATTGAGCGTAGTTTTTATCAAAAGACTGAGTCATTGTCGTCGTTGTATCCTTAATAGCATCTGTATTAGGCCGTGCTCGGTATATGTATCAAATGTTCTATATTTCTTGATATGCGTGCAAAGGTAATTAAGTTCAACACACAAATCTGAACTTCAATAGTCATCTTTTCTATTGTTTAGCCGTTCTTCATCTCTATAGGTTTATTTTACGAAGAACTACAGACAATATGATGGGAAATACGTAAGAAGATGCATGAGTTTTGTCAACGAGTCGCTATATGTGTGAAGTTTTTCAGACAAACGAGCCTGTCTAAAAGTAGAGTAAACGAGAGAAGTGGCAAACTTGTGAAATCGAAAATAAGCTCGTTTTATTGTTTTGTAAAATTCGACCACTTTTGTAGGCGTGTATATTGATTATCAAGATAATATAAAACCATATGCTATATTTATTTTGCTTAACAAAAAGCGTAGGTTCTGTTTTGATGACTGTTCAAAAGTACAAATATTGAAATTAACAACAGGGACAGTCGACAAAGTAAACAACCACAAGCTCATCGCTATAAAAAATACGACTAAAATTACAAGGAAGTTATGATGAAAAATATAATGATGTTATCGGCACTAACAGGTGTATTGGCACTAACTGGCTGTACTACTTTAAAAAACGTAGTCGGTAACGATATGTCAGGTACGCATGAAGTACAGGCAACGAGCAATAACACAGCGCCAGTCACTAGCAAGAATGGGGTGCTGGTAGATGCTACTAACCATATGACGCTATATACGTTTGATAAAGACTCTATGAATAAGTCAGATTGCGGTGCAGCTTGCCAAGTTGTGTGGCCAATTTTCAAAGCGCCTAGTGATGCTAAAGCTTCAGGTCAGTTCGCTGCATTCAAGCGTGAAGATGGCAAATATCAGTGGGCAATGAACGGTAAGCCTTTATACTTCTATGCTAATGACACAAAAGTTGGTGACAAAGGCGGTGATGATAAACTTGGCATTTGGCACGTTATCCCAAGTAAATAGTAGGCGTTAGATATAAACTGAATCGAAAATGTTAAGTCAAAAAAGCAGCCTGCCTCTATAGATGAGGGTAGGCTGCTTTTTATTTGCTTGGGGTTACTCTTTACTGTATCAACAGTAGCGTTCATATATTCTCTAGTATTAGATGCAATCTGTACTATGTCACATTTGCTAAAGGCTCAACCTGAATGGTCTATAACACTTCTTCTTTGCTAGGCTCTTTTCTATATAAAGGAAAAAAGTCTGAGAGCAGATCACTTTCCATGAACCAGATATCAGCTACTAATTCTGTGTATTTCGCTGCGTTGACAATGAGTCTATAAGTCTTGAATAGTAACTCTTGTGAGCTAAAGCCTTTTTTATACTCATATAAAGAATCTAAATTGGAGCCAACGCCGCCACCAAGATGTAGCACTTCATAACGGTTCTCTCGTCCCCAATTGCGAGCGACATGAGTGATAAGTTTAGAAGGCTGCAGATGCGTATAGGCGTTCAGCGTGCCGCCAAGGTGGAACTGCATAATGCCAGACTCTTGGCAGAGCGTATATATAGAGGACCCGATTGGTTTATCGTCTTGATAGGCGGTTATCAACAGTATTTTTTCTTGAAGGTTCTCAAGCAAATTAAAGAAATAATCATCATCAAAGAAGTAGTAATCACTGGCATTGACGTGTCGCATCGTCTCTTTATAAATGTCTGAGAACACCATCGCGTTTTGCCTAGTCAAGAATTCTATTTTTGTCACGACATCCATTTTTATGGCTTTTTTGATACCGCGGCGATGTCGATTTTGTGTCTCGCTCCAATGCTCTTCTTCTGACTTACTCAAATCAGACATCAGAGTCAGCCCGTGAGTCAGTGCTTTGCCAACTGTGGGTATCCATTCTTTATTAATAATCGGGTGCAACCGCATAAACAAAGACACGCAGCCTCTCTCGCAAAGAAAGGCTCTTATCTCATCTAGTACGAGGTCTAACTCGGCATCAGTGAGGTTTTTGTCCATTAACGGGCCACCGTAGCCATAAGTGGAAGTAGCATCCCAGTGCTCTGAGTCAATGTCTCTAACTATAATAGGTAACAATACTTCCTTGTTCTTATAGTGAGCGATGATGCCTTGAGGCTTGCCCTTGTCGATGACAGCTGAGGCCGCAATCCAACCAGATAAGTGGTATATATCAAAATGATGATTTGATACCTTCTTATCCCACTCAGCATCTATCGCTATGTAATCAACTTGTACTGTATCCACGTTGCTGCTCCCTCAGTGTTGCGTTATATATTCGTAAATCCGTATATATGAATATAACAACAAAGTATGAAGCCTTCAAGTACATAAAAACCTTTTATGTAAAATAATGAATATATGGTTAGAGCATAGAAGAATCTATAGGAAATAAAAAAGCAGCCTGCCTCTATAGATGAGGGTAGGCTGCTTTTCTCGTTTTTGTTGGAGGCTGTTAGAGAGCTATAAGCTTACTGTTATTTTTTTTCTACTAGCTCGCCATCGATTTGGATAGGGACGTTGGTAGTGATACCGTCAGCATAAGCGGTCATACCATAAGCGGCGCGATCAAGTGTACCAGTAGCGCGGAAACCAACGACTGGCTCTTTGGTAAGAGGGCTATTAGCGATTTTGTTTAACGTGACATCTAGGGTTAGTGGTTTGGTTTGACCAAGTAAAGTAAAGTCACCCGTTACTTTAGCCTGTTGTGGATTGATGAATTTGACCTGAGTAGATTTGAAAGTCATGTTTGGATACTTTGCAACATTAAAAAACTCATCTGTCTTTAAATGCTTGTCACGGGCATCCCAATTGGTATCGATACTATCGGTCGCAATGGTAAAGTTCATGCTAGTTTGATTTGGTGCTTTCATATCATAATTCACCATACCTTTGACATCATTGAAGTGGCCCATGGTGGTTGAAAACCCCAAGTGACTGACAGAAAATCCAACACGAGTATGGGAGTCATCTAGCTGCCATTGAGTCGGTAGGGCGGCGCTTGCCATGGTAGTAACTGCTAATGCTGAGCCAATAAATAGTGCTTTGGTGGCCGTGCTTATTTTAGTATTTATCATTAAATGGTCCTTATTTAATTCAGTTAAGTTACGAGTGATTGAGAAGTAAATTAGTTGGTCAGAGTTATGGTAAAAGTGAGTTTGTATCGCGTAGCTGTACCCTTTAAGCATACTATGTATAATTAAGAGCTAAGGTTGTATTTGGTTAGATTATCTACAATAGTAGATATCATTGATTAATTTAACTAACTTTATTACTGTACTAAAATCAATCGCCTATCTCAACACTCTCGAGCTTTCAGTGACAACTTATCACACATCTCTATCACAACTGCTCCTTGCGTCTTGCATCAAAAACCGTTAAAATCGCGGTTTAATTTTCCCGCTGGGGAAAGGCTAAGCGAACAGAAGGGTGGTGTTGGGTGCTGGAATAAGCCAGTGACGCAGTTGCCATACTTGTAATGTCCTTAGTGCCTCAGTTACGTATGTCATTATTTGTTTGATACATCATCGATGATGCTGTATTTAGACGTCGTACATACATCGGACCTAGAGAGTATATTATGCGTAAAGATATCCATCCTAATTACCAAGAAGTTTTATTCCACGACACTAACGCTGACGTGTTCTTTTTGACTCGCTCAACTGCTAAGACTAAAGCGACTCGTGAATACGAAGGTAAAGAATACCCATACTACCCACTTGATATCTCAAGTGCGTCGCATCCATTCTATACTGGTGAGCAACGTAAAACTTCTACTGAAGGTCGTGTTGCAAGCTTCAACAAACGCTTTGGCGCATTTGGTGGCCGTAGCAAGAAAGCTGCAGAGGCTGCTGAATAATTTGCACTTATGGTGTAAATATATTTCGCTAAGCAATAAAAAAACCGCTGATTATTCAGCGGTTTTTTTTGGTTTAATTTTTTATGATCTAAAAATAAAGCTAACAGTCTATTTAGCGCTCAAATTCAGTAGTAGATGAGTCCAATATCTGAATAGAATCCAGTAACTGAATAAGGGTTTCTACGATTTGCTGCGCCCAATAGCCGTACATCAGACTGCTAGGATGAAATCCATCACTGGCAAACATCACATTGATATCGATAGCCGAGCCATTTGCATGCTCTTCTAGCATCCGCGTAAAGTCGGTTGCCATATAGGTGACACCAGCATGAGCCGCACAGACCTGCTGCAATATCCCATCAAGTACCGATGCTTTTGCACCCACAAAGTTATTGAGCGGTGCAGGGATTGCAGGCATTTGCGCCATCGGCGGCAAACTTAAAAAAACCAATTCTCGTACGCCAAATTTACGCTGTGCAATATTGATAATGTCTTCAATTTGCTGTTGCCATTTATGCACAGAGACATTGGACGTCGTATCATTGACCCCTACGCTTAGCAACATCACATCGATAGGCTGCTCAGGAGCGGGCAAGATATATAACCTACGTAGAATATCAAAGCTGGTATGTCCTGTTGTCGCTTGCAACGACCAATTGAGTCGAGCAAATTTTGCTTGGATAGCTTTATTTTGCTCAAGTATCGGAATGAGCTTACCGACCAACGCTTCCTGCTGCGTTTGGCTACCCACGCCTGCTGCTGCCGAATCGCCGACGACCATGAGGTTAAATGTCTTAGCGTCTTGCTTTGATGCTTCATCATTCGCTTGAAGTAGGTCAATTACGCCGTGCCTTTTGCCATGTGGTTCAGGCAAGCGAACCGTATCACGCTTGATTTTGCGACCTTGATAGAGGTAGACAGGGGCAAGTAAGACGTTTCTTGCGACTGATGTCAGCTTACTAGTGTCTACCATCCTGCACGTTCCCTAATAGTCGTGAGACTATCTTCAATTAACAATTTACCATCGACGTAGACATCACGTAATAGATTGTCAGTTGGGTCGCTTATCTCATTTTCTTTTATGGTTGTTAGCTGGCCACTGTCGTCTTTTACCAGTGCCAATCGTCCTTTTTTCGAGCGTTTTGAGCGACTGGTGACGGGATCTTTGTAAATATCCTTCCATGCGCCATCGATAGAAATAGCGCTAGATTTCATCGCCCAACTCATGGTGTCGCGGTTGACTTGCTGCAATAGACCACCGCCCATACCAAACGTCACGTTTTCTATGCTAAAGCCCGCTTTGATGACCACATCAATAATTTTACTTAAGCTTTGCGAACTGATGCCATCACCTTGGATGATGCGTACGTAGTCGGGCAGCACTTTATAGCCCTTGCTATTTACCGTAGTGCCAAACTTCACTGCCAAGCGCTCTAACGCTTCACGGACGACTTTGGTAGGCTCGCCACTATCTGGACGAATGACCAAGGTGCCGCCCATATTTTTGACTTCGTCTTTTAAGGCGTCACCCCAGATATTGTCTATAGCATTCCATAAATCATAACTATCTGAGACGACCGAAAAGGCTTTATCCTTACCGCCAAACTGCTTAATCATATTGTGAAAAGCAGCAGTCTCGCCATCACGTCCCCAAGCTGTCATCGTACTGTGCTCGGCCGCTGGAATAGAGAATGCAGGCATATCATCGCTCATCTGATACCAGCGACTAGCAGCAATAAGCGCTGTCATCGAGTCAGTACCAGCAAAGTTGACCAAATGCGCTAAACTACCCAGTGCAACCGTTTCTTGGCTCGATGCCCCGCGCGCGCCAAAGTCATGCAAGCGAAAAGGCAGGGACTCTGTATTGTCCGCTGATTTCTCTAACGCTTGACGGATAATGTCTTTGCAATAGTGAGAGACACTAGCGACCGTGGATGGGTACCAAATCGCACGCAATAGCGCTGTTTCAATATAGCTGGGTAGCCAGTAAAACTCAGGATCGGTGTTGATCACTTGGCAGACTACATTGGACACAGGCACGATGCTGCCTTCGGGTACGGCTTGGATACGCAGTGGCAAATAGCCGTCGTGTTTTTCAATCAAATGCTCCCAACCAGCACGATTGAAGGTTAGGCCATGCGCTTGAATGACCTTTTCGGCTTCATCAATATCTTGATGAGTGATAGGCGTACTTAGATATTCTTTGATAAAGGCTTGTAGACCAAAGAACACCACATCGTAGTCGCCTTTACGGGCTTCAATGTAGCTTGACAGATACTCACTACCGCTTGGGTATTGCACCCAATGTGAGGTCTTATAGCTGTCGCTATTTAAGATTAAGTTGTTTAGATTACTGGTATACATCACAGAACTCCTCTGCTTTGAAATGCCGCAGCTGTCTTAATAAAAGAACAGTGGGGGCGGTTGATTGCCGTCTATCGGCATTGGTATCAAATTATTAATACGATATTTAGGGATAGCTGTTATTGATAATAATTTGCTCAAGTCGCTACTAGAAAAAGATACTAAGAAAGACTACTAAAGAAAGCTACTAGAAAAACGATTAGCAGCGAATTACAAGCCAACCATTTTAGTAATAATCGCGTAGTGATCTTCAAACATCATTTTTGCATCAAGCTCTGCCAAGGGTAGCCAAAATGCCTTGGTCGCATCATCGCCGCCTTTTACTTTTGGCAACCCTTTCGGATCGTTTTTGAGTTGAAAATAAAACGCTTGAGTAATGGTGCGACCACGCGCTGAGCGATATGGGTCGTCAAAGGTATGTTGGCTATGGCAAGAGCCGCGCAGTACTGGCTCAGGCACTTTGAGGCGAGTTTCTTCACGCAGCTCACGGATACAAGCATCGAACAATGTCTCTTTTGGATTCAAAAATCCACCAGGTAGCGCCCACAGTCCACGTCCTGGCATACTGCGGCGCTCAACCAGTAGGATGTGCCCCGACTGTACAATCAATGCATCGGCAGTCATAAAAGTAGGTGGGTATGGGGCTGATTCCCATTGTCTTTTATATTTATCAATAAAGTCTGCTTCTTCATGCAGCTGATGATAATCGTCAGTTTGTTTGAATGCATCGAGGACGTTACGCGTCGACTCTGGCGTACGCTCAGGTGTTGGCGTGGCACCCATCAGATAGCTGTCGCGAATCGGCGTGGCTGATAAGTTATGATAATTGGGTACTGACACAGAGTCCCAGTTGGGGAACAGTGACAGATAGTAAGATGAGCTGTCTTTTGAATGACCAATCAAGCCAATATCCGTCTGCAAGTCGCCAGTGACAGATTTTACGCCTGCCTGCACATACTGTAGCCAGCGGGTGTCATTGTAGAGTGCATCATCTAAGCCAACACAGTGAATGCGTGCGGCTTCTTCTTCAAAGTAGGCACCTTTAATCATTGCGGCACGCTCAGCGACGCTAAACGGATTGCGTAAGCTACGTGGCAAGTTGGCTGAGCCAATGAGCATAATCACTTCGTCTGAGCGTTTTAATGCCTCATCGATGACGGCTTTGTGCCCAGCATGAAACGGCTGAAAGCGACCGATAAAGACTAGATAACGGTAGTGTTTACTGCTTTTCTGATCTAGGTTCTGCTTATCTGACTGTTGCTCTGATAATTCACTCATAGACGCCAACTTCCTACGACTTATTTTTATTGATTAAAAATTAATGACGCTAATACTGACACAGCCCATGACTTTCTGACAAGTATAAAGATGTTTAGGGGTGTGTCATTATCGAAACCGTCCAATCGATACATATGCTTTAACGGGCATGCTTCTCTATCCATGCCGTCACCGTTGGCCAAATCTCTGTAGCAGCATTGCGGCTAATCATAATGCGACTGTGTGTATAGTCATCTAAATCGCCATTACTAAGCGAGTACTCTCGAAAGACATTGGTTGAATTGTTAAAGCCATCAAAAAACAAACGACAGCCGCAAGTAGGGGAGATGAAGGTATCGCCTTTTGCGCTAATAGAATAAACAGGAATGGTAATCTGTGGCATATGCTGTCGATAGTCGATAAAGTCATCGTCAGTACTTTTCTGCTGATTAATGTCTTCGTTCACTTTGTCTGTATTCGTCCTGCCTTTATCAAAATGAGCCTTTTTCAAAAAACTACTTCTAAAGTTTTTACGCAAATTCCAATCGTACCACTGGGTCATCGTATAGTAGCTTTCGTTAAAAGGGCCTACCTTGAACTGCTTAGCGGGTATAAAGCCGACCAGTCGAGTAAGTATCTTGGCCGTAAGGATTTTTGCGTAGCTGGTCGAGTCTTGCGCCGCGCCAAAAGCTTGGCAGGCAAACATACTGATGCTATTGACCTTATCGATATAGCTTGGGTTTTGGACGAGAAACATGGTCAAGCCAACACCGCCACCACTATGAGTAACGCAGTGCAGGTTATCGAGTTTTAATTCTTCAAAGAAATAGCGAAAAGTCGCTTCATAGTCGTAAGTGGCGACAGTCTCAAAGTTGAATTTTTCTTTCGGTAGCGAGCTATCACCATGTCCGCGCCATTCCATGATGTAGCAATGATGACCAAGCCCCGCAAAATATTCGGCGATTTTGAGGCAAGTTTGCTTGTCAGAAAACGTACCATGCGTCAAAAATATGTTTTGCGGTGTGATGTTAGGTAGGCTGTTTTCTGATGTGTTGGCTATCGTATCTTTGTCTGGATTATCGACTACTTTCCAAACGGTAATTTTCTCATCGTCCTTGGTACTTACTAGGTGCAACGTCCGTGTCATCATAAAATGATCCTATCCAAAAAACACATAATCTTTATACAAGTCGATATTTATACAAGACAATTAAAAGCTACCATGCTCATAACGCTAATGCATAAAATCATTCAAATTATCAATACTACGTCAAAACCAGATGACTTGCTCGGACTAGATGTGAACGGTATGTCATATCGAAAACTCAGAGTGCGCTTGATAAATGGTACCGCTGTCTTTATATAGAGAATAACTTGGCAGCCTACACAATCATTCAGCGTGTTTATCCGTCATGGTTTACATATTGAGTTACTTTGCCACCTGTTAGCATCATTAAAAAAACCAATGACAACCATTTACAATGGTCGCTATTCAATTCACAGTAGCGTGGTCGGAATTGATGTGTGATTCAGGTATAATGACTGCTATAGACGGATTAAACTTTATACTCATGTCGACCAATGTCATACAATAATAAATACTAATCATTGCCAGTCTGCATGTCTTACATAAATAGTAAATATTTTAAAAATCCAAATTCACGACACAGTAGCCATAATAGATATAGCGTTTGTGTCATAACGCATAGGAAACATTATGAGTGAGCAAAACCAAGCTGATAACCAACTAGACCAAACTGCTGGCTATGAATCAGCCCTAGATACCGAGCAAGTCGAAGCGAAAAGTAACATCACTATCACTGAGTCAGCTCAAGGCTACTTGGCAGATTTGTTATCTAAGCAAGATACCGATGGTATCGGTGTGCGTATCTTCGTTGAGCATCCTGGTACGCCGCGTGCGGAGTGCTGCATGGCTTATAACCAGCCGGGCGAAGAAGATAGCGCTGATTTGCGTTTTACGTATGAAAACTTCTCTGCCTTTATCGAGGCGGCGTCAGTACCTTATCTAGAAGACGCGGTTATTGATTATAATAAAGACCGTTTCGGTGGTCAGCTGACTTTCCGCGCACCAAACTCTAAAGTACCTAAAGTAGGCGCTGATGCCAGTGTCGAAGAGCGCATCAACTATGTATTGCAGTCAGAGATTAACCCTGGCTTGGCAGCACATGGCGGTGACGTACAGTTACTTGAGCTGATTGATGAAGAAGGCATTGGTCTAACCGCTGTATTGAAATTCGGCGGTGGTTGCCAAGGGTGTTCAGCGGTTGATATGACTCTACGTCAAGGCGTTGAAGTGCAGCTAAAACAGCAAATTCCAGAATTGACCCAAGTGGTTGACGAGACTGACCATACTCGTACAGAGAATGCTTACTATAAATAAAATAAAAAATAGTTAAAAGCAATTGGCTGCTATAAAGGTGGTCATATCTCTAGTATAGATTTGCCTATTTGTTTTGCTGCTTATGAATATTTGTCATGAAGAGATGAATATTTTGCTATTCTTTTAATAAAGAGGCTGAGTTATGATGAACTCAGCTTTTTTTATTGCTATGATTTAGCAGACAGTTTTTTAAGATGACTTTTGAGCGATACGTCGTCAACAAATCATCTTTTATCAAAATAAAGGAATGTACTATGAGTGACGGATCAGCAGACCAGCAGACAGCCCAACAACCAGAAACCCCTCAACGTCTTGAGACCTTAGCGATTCATGCCGGCTATAGTGTAGAGCCAACGACTAAAGCAGTCGCCGTGCCTATTTATCATACCAGTTCATATGCGTTCGACAATACTCAGCATGGTGCAGATCTGTTTGATTTAAAGGTCGCAGGCAACATCTATACTCGTATCATGAATCCGACCAACGCGGTGCTAGAGGAGCGTGTGGCTGCGTTAGAAGGCGGTATCGGTGCGCTTGCCGTAGCTTCTGGTATGGCCGCCATCACTTATGCGATTCAGACCATTTGTGAAGCAGGCGACAATATCGTCGCTGTATCAACGCTATATGGCGGTACTTACAATTTGTTTGCCCATGCTTTACCGCGTCAAGGTATCGAAGTGCGCTTCTTCGATTATAAAAACCCTGAAGCCATTCGTGATCTAATCGATGACAAGACCAAAATGGTGTTTGCAGAGAGTATCGGTAACCCGCTAGGTAATATCGTCGATATTCAAGCGCTTAGTGATGTCGCTCACGAATATGGTGTACCTGTCGTGATTGATAATACCGTGGCGACGCCTGCAATATGCCGTCCGTTTGAGTTCGGTGCAGATATCGTGATTCACTCATTGACCAAGTATATGAGTGGAACGGGTACATCAATTGGTGGTGCGATTGTCGATAGTGGCAAGTTTGCTTGGGGCGATTATCCTGAGCGTTTCCCACTGTTGAACACACCAGATCATAGCTATCACGGGGTGAATTTCGTCAAAGATGTAGGCGCGCCAGCTTTTATCGCCCGTGCCCGCGTTGCGCCACTACGTAATACTGGCGCAGCACTCAGCCCGCTAAATGCCTTTGGTATCTTGCAAGGTATGGAAACGTTAAGTCTGCGTATGGAGCGTCACGTGCAAAATGCACAAGCCGTTGCAGAATATCTGCGTGACCATGATAAAGTTGCTTGGGTTAAATATGCGGGTCTGTCTGACCATCCTGAGCACGAGCTTGCCAAAAAATACATGAAAGGCACGCCTTCTGCTATTTTGACCTTTGGTGTTAAAGGTGGACTGGAAGCAGGAGCGCGCTTTATCGATGCGCTGCAACTGATAACTCGTTTGGTAAACATCGGTGATGCGAAATCATTGGCCTGTCATCCAGCGACGACCACCCATCGTCAGTTAAATGAGCAAGAGCTAGAAAATGCAGGCGTTAGTACAGATATGGTACGACTGTCGATTGGTATCGAACATATCGAAGATATCAAAGCCGATCTCGCCCAAGCATTAGCTTCTGCCTAATAAAGAGCGCTTATTAAATTGAGCAAACTGTTTAAGCAAGTCTGAATGATATAAAAAAAGCTCATATCGATTTGATATGGGCTTTTTGTTTTGCGTCCAACAGATGTGTTTAACAATTAAGCAGACAGTACACGCTGCGCGATATCTCGATAATCCTGCGAGGCAAGACGCGGTCCAAACTGTTGAATAACTTGTGCTGATATTTCGCTGGCAAGACGACCGCATTCGGGCAGACTATACTGCTGCGATAATGCATATAAGAAAGCACCAGCATAGTTATCGCCTGCACCGTTGGTATCGATGACGTTGGCCACTGCTGGCGTTGCAACGTCATGCACTTCAACTTCTGCCTCGTTATTAGACTGATGGGCGATTACTGCACCGTTAGCACCATCAGTGACGACGGCAATTTGGCAATATTCAAGCAGGGCACGCGCTGCTGCTTTGACTTGTTTTTTATCTGTAAACAGTCTAGCTTCTTCGCTATTACAGAATATCACTGCGACTTTGTTGCCGAGCATATTAAGCAAACCATCTTTGGCAAATTTTACTACCGCAGGGTCAGCAAAGCTCACTGCGATTTTTGCATTATGGATACCGGCTTGTTGACGTAATTGAGTCATCGCTGGTTGGATGCTCTCAGACATCGCCAGATAGCCTTCTATATATAGCCAATCTGCTTGTGTCAATGCGTCAAAATCAACATTGTCAGCGGCAATCTCACTTGAGGTGCCAAGATAGGTCTGCATGGTACGCTCGCCATCTTCGGTAACGGCAACCACACATGAGCCGGTCACGCCGCCTGCATGAATAGATTTGTCTGAAGTCGCGACACCTGCTTCGTGCAAGTCTCTGAGATAAAACGCCCCTTGATCATCATCACCAACGCGGCAAGCATAAAAAGGCTTACCGCCTAAGCTTGCAAAGGTAAACATAGTATTGGCTGCAGATCCACCGCCTGCTTGTTTTGATGGCTCAATCTCAGCCAGTTTAAAATAAGCCAGTAGTTGCTGCTGCTCTTCAAACTCTGCCAGCGTCATATTACCTTTGGTCAGCTCGGTCTCTTCTAGTGCCGCATCTGACAGCACATACTCGTGATCAACCAACGCATTACCTATTGCCATTACATCGTACATTGCTTGTCTCTCCTCAATTCATTTATAAATGGTTATCTTTTTATTATTAAAAACTAGTCTGCTTGCAACTCTAGTAGACGCTGATAAAGTGCATTTTTCTTTACACCAGTGATGTCAGAGGCCAGTGCGGCTGCTTTTTTGACTGACAAATCCTCCAACAAACGCTGTAGCAATTTATCATGCGTACTGATGTCGTCAGTATCTTTTGCCACACCGACGCCAGCGACCACCACGACTATCTCACCACGTTGCTGATTATCATCTGCTTTGACAAACTCAACCAATTCGCCAAGGGTACTCTTATGTACCGTTTCAAACGTCTTGGTCAATTCACGGCAAAAAGTCACTGCACGGTCTGCACCAAATATCGTTGCCATGTCTTCTAGACTAGCCACGATGCGATGCGGTGCTTCATAAAAGATTAAAGTTTCGGTACGCGCGATTAGATCGCTCAGCTGTTTTTGACGACCATGTGTTTTGGCTGGCAAGAACCCAATAAAACTAAATCGATCAGAGGGTAACCCTGCTACTGACAATGCGCCAATGGCAGCAGAAGCCCCAACGATAGGTGATACGGTCACGCCAGCTTCATGCGCGGCTTGCACCAGTTGATAACCTGGATCGCTGACTAGAGGCGTACCTGCATCACTAATCAAGGCAACTGAATGACCTTGCTCAATCATTTCGATAATTTTGGGCGTTTGAATGGCGCTATTATGCTCGTGATAAGCCCATAGCTTATTGTGACCTTTTTGCTTTGTCGTCGTATCATCATTTTCGATACTACTTTTGGCAGAACGATTCTCTGAGTCTTTTGTCTCGTCACCTTTGCTGCCTTTGGTATCGATGCCAAAATGTGACAGTAGTTTACCTGAGGTGCGGGTGTCTTCGCAGGCAATAATGGCGACCTGCTTTAAGACATCAATTGCATGCGTTGTCATGTCGGACATATTGCCAATCGGCGTGGCAACGATATAGAGACAAGCTGGCATCGCAGTAGGGGTAGACATGAAAACCTCGGGTCGTTAAAAAGACGTTAAAAAATAATAGTGCGCTAGTATGTACAGTCGTTATCTATGGTTTTTCAGTCAAATAATGAATGAGGCAATCGATAGATTGTGAGAGTAGAACGCGCAGAAGTGGCTAGTTTAGCATGTTGTGCTATGATAATTCTTAAATGTTAATCAGACCAATCAACCTTATGCCGAACCATAAGCCTTTAATCTTAACCTCACCAAAACAGCGTCAAGGTAGTCGGTTTGAGCAGCAGGCGTGTGAGTATTTACAAGCGCAAGGGTTAAGGTTAGTCGCGCAAAATTGGCAACAGCCAAAAGTAGGTGAGCTGGATCTGGTCATGATTGAGACAGGTTCAGCATGGTCAACATTAGTATTTGTTGAAGTTCGCCAGCGCAAGTTCTCGAATTATGGCGATGCAGCACTCAGCGTGACAGCAAGCAAACAGCGTAAAGTTATTAAGACAGCGCAGTCCTTTTTGCAGCAGTATCCTGAGTATGCTCATTATGAATGCCGCTTTGATGTCATTGCTTACAACACGATGAGTAAGTCAAATTCAAGAAATGAGCAGTTAGACCATCAACCAGAATGGATTCAAAATGCTTTTATAGCCAGTGCATGGTAATAGAGCAAATAAGATAGACGCTGCCAAGTGAAGCATCTAACCACATCTGACAAGTAAGATTCGTTACTAAAAAGCTAACCGCTGATGGCCAAAATTAAGTAAAGTAGCGGTTATAGTCAACTTCCTATAAATCAGATAAAGTATTAGCTTATAGCTATTTCTAGCTCGTCACTACTAGAGCGTGTTTTCTTCAAAATAAAGACACGACCTAGATTAAGATTTGTTCAATTTATAAAATTGTCACAACCATGTTCTAAGAGGTAAATAATGACACGGATGCATTTGCGCACTGCTATTTTTGGTTCATCACGCCGTATTACGACTGGCATTATGATTGCTGCCTGCGTTGTCAGTACAGGTTGTGCCACCAACTATCTGACCAACAGTACAGAAGGGACTTATGGTGTGCCAATGACTGAGCGCACGATTCCGCAGCGTCTGCTCGATCGTAGTATTGAACATACTGCCAAAATCAATGTATACGGGCTAAAAGAAGACTTGCAGCAAACCAGTCGTATGGGTATCGATAGCTTCAATAGCGAAGTGCTGCTCACCGGTGAAGTGCCAACTGAAACGCTCAAAGCAGAAGTGGAAAAAGTCGTTAGCTCTATGCCAGATGTACGCCGTGTCTACAATGAAATGGAAGTGAGTGCGTCAAAAGGGTATAGCTCAACGGTTCATGATGGTTATATCACTTCAAAGCTACTGGCGAAAATAGCCGCTAGCGATGGTGTGAGTGCGTCACAAATTAAAGCCGTTACTAATAATGGCGTGGTCTACATTATGGGCCGTATGACACCCACTCAGCAGAGTCATCTGATTGATATCGCTAATGGCACCGTTGGGGTCACTGAGTTGGTATTGCTGACAACTGTCGTTGACGATAGAGGGGTCAAAATAAATAATGATGACATCATGTACGAGAGTAATTTGGTGAATCCTGCAGTAGCGCCAGCTGCCCAAGATACTATTATCAGTACGGCAACGCCTATCGTCATAACGGAAGAAGAGGCCACTACTGCGCAGCCGTCTTCAAGCCCTTATATTGATCTTTATCAGAATCAGTAAGCACCCTTAGTTCGCCAAGCGATAAATGACGTTAATCACAATAAGCCTAAATAGTAATAACAGTAAAGGCACGAGAAATCTTCAGCCAGTGGTTACTATATCAATAGTAAAACGTAGCAGAGTCAGCGCATTAGCCAACGATACTAATATTAAAAACATCATTGGCTAATGGATGAACCATTATCGCTGTTAGCCTGTTACTACTGATTGATAAATAAATATAATAGGATACTGGTCATGAAGGATTCACAGGCAAATATACAATCAAATGAAGACACAAGCGTCATTGGTAATGTAGGACTACATAACAAGCCTGATCATAAGAAAATACGAACGTTGAGATTTGGTGGTGCGGCAATATTGGCATTGGGCAGTATCGCGTTAGCCACGCAAAACGCACAGGCACTATCACCATTAGCTATCGTCAATGGGATTACTTCTAGTGGTGGCGTTGGGGTGAGTAAGGATATCTTATACGGTGATCAGCCTTCACAAGACCTAGATATCTATTATCCAAAACCGCTAGCACAAGCAATGAAATCTCAGAGTGCTATTAATACTAGCTATCCTATGGTGGTATTTGTCCATGGTGGTTCATGGGAGAGCGGTAATAAAGAACAATACGCCTTTGTCGGTCAGAGCTTAGCCAAAGCAGGTTACGTCACCGCAGTGATTAATTACCGTAAAGCGCCTGAGCATGTCTATCCTGATTATGTCAAAGATGCAGCTCAGGCAATTGCTTGGAGTATGGAAAATGCGACCAGTCTCCATGCTGATCCGTCACGCCTAGCGGTGATGGGGCATTCTGCTGGCGCGTTTAATGCAGTAGCAGCCGTTGCCAACGAAGACTTTTTGGCACCTTATGGTATTAAGCCAACAGATATTGCAACCGTTATTGGGATTGCAGGTCCTTATAGCTATGATTTCCGTAAGTTCAGTAGTGCAACAGCGTTTGGCTCTAACGCCACGCCTGATCAGGTGATGCCAGATCGTCAGATTAAAGGCGCGCAGCCGCCCTATTTATTGTTAACGGCGGAAAAAGACAAAATTGTACATGTGACTAATACAATCAAAATGACAGAAGCGTTTAAAAAAGCAGGCGTAACCGTTGAAACGGGCGAAATAGAAGGGGCCAGTCACGCAACTAGTATTGGTGCGATGGCATCGCCGCTGCGCTGGGTCAATGATGTGCGTGCGCAAGTGTTAACGTACTTGGATAAAACGCTCAAATAGCTTATCGCTATGCGTATCGACGAATTTTGACCGTTTAATTGATAGCACTGTCTCAATGCTTAAACACACTTGAGTAAGACAGTACTGTAAGATATGCAAACTCTTGTTATAATGTCATCACTTTAAATCTATACCCTATTCTAAACTTTAAGGCAGACTATTTTATGAGCATGAACGCTGACGATTTGATCGCATTTTTACAGACTCACTTCCCAGACGCTTTTATTCAAGCTGCCAACCAAGGTAATAAGTTTGACGTACGCGTGGTCGATGCCAGTTTTGAAGGCAAACGAGCGGTTCAACGTCAGCAAGCAGTATATGCGTTAGTCAATGATAAGATTGCGAGTGGCGATATTCACGCACTCAATATCCAAGCGCTGACGCCTGCTGAGTGGGACGTTCAATCAAAAGGCTAATCAAATAGCTGTCTATATGACTAGATATTACTGAATCGGCCATATGTATGGTTGAGAGTTGTAGTTCTGGTTTTCATAATTTTTTATACTCATCGCTAGGTTGTCACCTTTATGGATCAATTTTTAATCACTGGTAGTAGTCGTATCGCAGGGGAAGTCACCATCTCAGGCGCCAAAAATGCCGCTTTGCCGTTACTCGCAGCTATGATATTGGCTGAGACTCCAACGACACTGCATAACGTGCCGTCACTACAAGACGTGCGAACGTTGATTGAATTGATTGGTGGCATGGGTATCAAAATCCAGAAGCAAGACGATACGGTCACTTGCGATACCAAGAGTATCGATAACTTTTATGCCCCGTATGATTTGGTAAAAACCATGCGCGCGTCAATCTTGGTACTAGGGCCGTTACTGGCACGTTTTGGCGAAGCTGAAGTCTCATTGCCAGGTGGTTGTGCGATTGGTTCGCGCCCTGTTGATCAGCATCTAAAAGCTTTTGAAGCGATGGGTGCTGAAATCAGTGTAGAGAATGGCTATGTAAAAGCCCAAGCACCAAAAGGTGGCAAGCTATTAGGCTGTAATTTCTCATTTGATATGATTACTGTTGGCGGTACTGAAAACGTCATCATGGCAGCAGCATTGGCCAAAGGTACGACTGTCTTAGGCAACTGTGCGTTAGAGCCAGAAGTGGTTGATTTGGCCAATATGTTGGTTGCAATGGGTGCCAAAATAAGCGGTATCGGTACATCAACGATGACGATTGAAGGGGTAGAGCGTCTACACGGCTGTGAGTACTCAGTCGTCCCTGACCGTATCGAAACAGGCTCATACCTTGCTGGTGCCTTGATGACACGTGGCGATGTGTTGACCAAAAAAACATCTGCTCTATTATTGACACCAGTGCTAGAGAAGTTTGAAGATATGGGTGCAGTTATTACGAGCGGTGATGACTGGATTCGTGCGCAGATGAAAGGCCGTCCAAAGGCAGTGGATATCCGTACTCAGCCACATCCTGGTTTCCCAACGGATATGCAAGCTCAGCTAATGGCGATTGCTTGCTTAGCTGACGGTACAAGTACTTTTATTGAAAACATCTTCGAAAATCGCTATATGCATGTACCTGAGCTCAATCGTTTGGGCGCGTCTATTCAGGTTGATGGTCACACTGCGGTAGTAAGAGGTGTCGAAAACTTTACCGCAGCACCAGTAATGGCGACGGATTTACGTGCGTCTATGTCATTGGTAATGGCAGCGGCGACTGCTGAAGGCGAGAGCTTAATTGACCGTATTTACCACATCGACCGTGGTTATGAGCATGTTGAAGACAAGCTGCGTAGCTTAGGCGTGAACATCGAGCGTATTAATACCAACGCTTAATATTGATTGACTCAATATCGACTGTTACTCATATTACGTTATAAATTAAAAACTCCCCTTTGAGTAGGGGACTGCACATGGACACGATGTCATTATGACTGAGACAAGCAAATCTTTACCAGCCAGCGGTTTATTAAACGAAGTAAACGATGAGTTTTCAGGTCTAACCTTGGCTTTATCAAAAGGCCGCATTCTAGAAGAGACCATGCCACTGCTACGTGCAGCTGGCGTTGATCTTTTAGAAGATCCTGAAGCGTCACGTAAACTTATTTTTCCAACCTCAAATCCAAATGTGCGTGTATTGATT
The DNA here is from genome assembly GCF_050268165.1 of Psychrobacter sp. NPDC078631. NCBI lineage: Bacteria > Pseudomonadati > Pseudomonadota > Gammaproteobacteria > Moraxellales > Moraxellaceae > Psychrobacter > Psychrobacter sp. NPDC078631. The sequence continues at coordinate 82,124 of NZ_JBNNGG010000006.1, forward strand.
TTGCGTGCCAGCGACGTGCCAACCTATGTCGAACATGGCGCTGCTGACTTTGGGGTGGCGGGTAAAGATGTGCTGCTTGAGCATGGTGCCAACCATGTTTATGAATTGCTCGATTTGCAGATTGCCCAGTGCAAACTGATGACTGCGGGTGTGAAAGATGCACCGCTGCCAAATCGTCGTCTGCGTATCGCGACCAAATATGTCAATGTCGCTCGTGCTTATTTTGCGAGCCAAGGTCAGCAGGTTGATGTCATCAAGCTTTACGGTTCGATGGAGCTTGCGCCGTTGGTCGGCTTGGGCGATCTGATTGTCGATGTGGTCGACACAGGTAATACATTGCGCGCCAATGGACTTGAAGCCCGCGATCACATTTGTGATGTTTCATCACGTCTGATCGTCAATCAAGTGAGCTATAAGCGCAAATTTGCACTACTAGAACCAATCTTAGATAGCTTTAAAAATAGTATCGCCAACAGCTAATGATCCAGTGCAAGTCATTGGTAATATAAAGCATGGTTATACAAATTTTTAAACCAGTTTAGCAGGCTATGAGTGACGTAGCGTGCTAAACTGGTTTTGTTGTCTTAGCTTGCGAAAACATAAAATCACCGTAAAATTCAGACAAGAAGACATAGAATAAGTCACAATGCTTTGAAAGATAAACCCACTTTACTCAGTTCCAAACCGTTCATTTTTAGCACTACTTTATGCTCAGATATAGGATTAGGTCATGCGCCAGTTAAGTACCCAAAATGCCGATTTTGATAGTCAATTGACACAGTTGCTTGCCTTTGAAACAGTCAATGATGCTGAATTATTACATACCGTCGATGATATCATCGCCCAAGTACGTGCTGATGGTGATAACGTCGTATTGGCATTGACTCAGCAGTTTGACCAGCATCCAGCAACATCGATGCAAGAGTTGGAGCTGTCTAAAGAAGCGCTTGCTGAAGCGTTTGCCAATCTTGATGAAAAAGTAAAGTTAGCGTTGACCACAGCAGCGACTCGGGTACAGACATTCCATGAGCGCCAAGTCCAAGAAACGTGGCAATATGAGGATGAGCTAGGCAACCGACTGGGTCAAAAAGTCACGCCACTTGATCGCGTTGGGATTTATGTACCAGGTGGTCTGGCTTCTTATCCTTCTTCAGTATTGATGAATGCTATTCCTGCTAAGGTGGCTGGCGTCACTGAAGTTATTATGGTCGTACCAGCGCCTAAAGGCGTGCTCAATCCTTTAGTATTGGCAGCGGCCCATCTGGCCCAAGTCGATCGCGTCTTCACTATTGGTGGCGCTCAAGCAGTAGCAGCTTTAGCTTACGGTACTAAGACGATTCCAGCCGTGGACAAAATCACAGGACCAGGCAACAAATATGTCGCCGCAGCCAAACGCGCGGTATTTGGTCAAGTTGGTATCGATATGATTGCTGGACCTTCAGAAGTATTGGTATATGCAGAAGGCGAAACACAAGATAGAGCGGACTGGCTAGCGATGGATCTATTGTCTCAAGCTGAACATGATCGTATTGCACAAGCTATCTTTGTGACGACTAGTGAAGAGCAGCTCAACGAAGTAGCACTTGAGATAGAAAAAGCACTGACTGAGCTGCCAAAAGCAGATATCGCGCGTGACTCGCTGCAAAATCGGGGCGCACTGATATTGGTAAAAGATCGTAGTGAAGGTATGGCACTTATCAATCGTATCGCTCCTGAGCATTTAGAGTTATCTGTTGATAACCCTGACGCACTGTTAAACGATATTCGTCATGCTGGTGCTATCTTTATGGGCCGTCATACGCCTGAAGCTATTGGAGATTACTGTGCAGGACCGAACCATGTACTGCCAACATCAGGTACGGCGCGCTTTTCTTCGCCGTTAGGTGTTTACGATTTTCAAAAGAAATCATCCATCATTTATTGCAGTGAATCCGGCAGCAAGCCTCTGGCTGAGACAGCTGATATTTTAGCGCAGCGTGAGGACTTAGAAGCCCATGCGCGTTCAGCTCGTTATCGTTATCGTTATCAGTAATTGATTTTGAATTTTTAGCTTTTACTTTTGATATTTATTTTTAATAGTCTTTATGGCTAATAGTAGGATAATTTATGAGTGAGTCAAAGATAGACACCAGACTGTGGTCGTCTAAAGCGCGCAACTTGTCACCTTATATTCCAGGTGAGCAGCCGCAACACGACAATCTATGCAAACTAAATACCAATGAAAACCCATTTCCACCCTCGCCAAAAGTAGGGGAGGCTATTGCCAAGGTTTTGGAACAGCAGGCTGATGAGTTACGTTTGTATCCTGCTCCTGAATCTAATGACCTACGTGCTGCATTGGCACAGTCATACAACCTTGATATCAATCAAGTATTCGTTGGTAATGGTTCCGATGAAGTCTTGGCGTTAGTATTTGCGAGCTTCTTTTTAAAAGAGCGTCCGCTGTTATCACCTGATATTGGTTATAGTTTCTATCCTGTATATGCACAGACGTTCGGTGTAGAGCTTGTACAGATTCCTTTAGAGGAAGACTTTAGCATTGATCCTGATGCTTATCGTCAGCCTTGTAGCGGTATCATCATCGCCAACCCTAATGCGCCAACGGGCTTACTATTATCACTTGCTGATATCCGTAAACTTGCAAGTGAGCATTCTAATGCGGTCATTGTTATTGACGAAGCGTATATCGATTTTGCTCAGATGGATGAAAGCAATGCAGACGTGCCAGTCTCAGCGGTGAGCTTAATCAATGAGTGTGATAACGTTATCGTGACCCAAACCTTCTCAAAATCACGTTCGCTTGCTGGATTGCGCGTTGGTATGGCCTTTGGTAATGCATCATTGATTGAAGCACTGACACGGATGAAAAATAGCTTTAACAGCTATCCGCTGGATAAGTTGGCTCAAGCTGGTGCGACTGCGAGTGTGTTAGATACTGAGTATTTTGAGCAAACCCGTCAGCAAGTCATTGATTTACGTACGTCGCTAACAGCAGAGTTGACGACATTGGGCTATAAGGTCCTACCGTCACATGCCAACTTCCTATTCGCTCGTCCAAAAGATGGCGATGCAAGTGCTGTAGCGAGTGCGTTACGCGAGCAGGGCATTATCGTTCGCCATTTTGATAAGCCGCGTATTGCAGAGTACTTGCGTATTACTATCGGTACAGCAGAGCAGAACAACCGTTTGATTGATGCGCTAAAAGCCTTGCAAGTCGATGCTAGCGTTGTTGCTGAATAAAATTATATTGATAGCTTAATGTAGAATGTGAATAGGTTAGTCCCTTTACTCATCACGTAAAGCACTATCGATAAGTCTTAAAAATAAAGCCTGCTAACGTAACGTTGGCAGGCTTTTTTAATTTTAAATTAGTAATAATGTTTGAGTACGCTATCTTAGGTTTTTTGAGCCAGTACTGATAATAAATTACCTACTTTATCTAAGCATTCTTGGTATTCAGCATCACAATCAGACGCGACCGTAATACCGCCACCTGCCCACAGGTTAACGTGTCTTTCTTTATTACAGTTATCATTTGATAAAGCGTTGGCTTGCAATGTACGAATGAGTACATTCCATTGACCATTACCATCAAAGTTCATATAACCCATAGTGCCACAATAAGCACCGCGTGGCGTAGATTCCAATTCAGCGATAATTTCGATAGCGCGTTTTTTTGGTGTGCCAGTGATAGAACCAGCAGGCAGACTACCAAACAATACAGCCAATGGATGAGTATCAGCTTTTAGCTCAGCGGTAATCGTACTCACCATATGATGCACGTTGCTAAAGCTCTCAATCGCAAATAACTGTGGTACTTTTACACTACCAATTTTGGCGTATTTACCCAAATCATTACGCAGTAAATCTACAATCATGACATTTTCGGCGCGGTCTTTTTCGCTATTGACCAGTTGCTGCTTATACAGTTCATCTTGCTCGTCAGTAGTACCTCGCGGCATGGTTCCCTTGATAGGCTTGGTGCGAATAGAGTGTTTGCCAGTGTCGATTTCTCTAGTGAATGTAAAAAACAACTCAGGTGAGCAGCTTAACAATTCAAAATGATTGCTGTCTGCGACAAAGCTGCTGCTTCTATTTAGGTAATCACCATCATTGCTATCAACGCTCACATATCCTGCAAAAGGTGCTTTTGTATTGCGATATAGCGCAGGCAAATAGTTAATAAGCGAAAAGGCTGATTGAACATCGTTATTTTCACGCGCTAAACTACCAGACCATTTCTGTGTCAGGTTTATCTGATAGCAGTCGCCTTGCTGTAGATAGTCTTGTGTGCGATTAAACGCTTGTTGATAATCAAGCTTACTCCATCGCGGACTTAAAACTAGGGGAGTGATACTTGATGAATCTTCGAACTGTGGTTGATTGAGGTGTTTATCAGATAGTTTTTGATCCAGTTCGTCTAGGTAAGAGGTAAGAGTATTTATAAGAATATCGTTTGTCTCATGATCGGTATTCTCAGAAGCATCATCGTTAGTTAGACGACTCTTTAACGTCCAACCTGTATCAGCATGTGCCGTAGGTGTTAGATAAATATCATAATGTCCCAATGAGGCACACGGCTGCATTGCCAATTCAATCCTATCGGCAGGGCTTAGTTCGAGAGCTGCAATATCATAACCAATAAAACCGATTAGCCCATGATGATAACTGGGTTTCGAGCTTTCTTCGTTATTGATATATGACGTATCGTGATTAAATTCTTGAGCATTGCTATAGGCAATCAGCTCCTCTTGCCACTCTAGATAGCTTATATAAGCTGTCGTACTAGCATAACTATTGTTATCGCTATTTACATCAGTATCGCGACGCACGTCAGTACTGCGACAATTTTTAATCACCTTATAAATATTGGGTGAACTATTAAGAGCTTGCTCATCATTGGGATATACAGACCAACTGACTTTTGGGAGTAAACCGATTACGGGTCGACCATCATTATTAAGCCAAACAAGCTGCCAGTTTGCCTTAATATCTTGGTCGAGCAAGTGACGCTGTAGCTGCGGCATCAGCTCTGCAGCAGACAAATCACCAAAACGCCAGCTAGGTTTGCTAGCTGGCGATGGCGCAGAATCTGTCTGCTCAGTTGTATTGTGATTTGATACAAGCATGGGTTAAGCGTCAAACTTTTTGATAATCAGCGTAGCGTTAGTACCACCAAAGCCAAAGCTATTACTCATCAAAGTTTCAAGATTTGCTTCACGCATTTCGGTGACGATATCGAAACCTTCAGCAGCAGGATCTAAGTTATCAACATTGATACTTGGAGCGATAAAGCCGTCCTGTAGCATTAGCAGACAATAAATCAGCTCTTGTGCACCAACAGCGCCCAAGCTATGGCCTGTCATTGATTTGGTTGAGCTGATAGCAGGTACTTTACTGACGTCATTATCAAATACTTTAGCAATCGCTTTAAGCTCAGTAATATCGCCTAGCGGCGTACTAGTACCATGGCTGTTGATGTAATCGACACTTTCTAGACCCGCTTCGGCCAAGGCTTGTTGCATACAGCGAACAGCACCTTCACCGCTTGGCGCAACCATCTCTGCACCATCAGAGCTGGCACCATAGCCAACGATTTCAGCCAAAATATTGGCACCACGTGCTTGAGCATGCTCTAGACTCTCTACAACCACCATCGCGCCACCAGCAGCAATCACAAAACCGTCACGGTCTTTGTCATAGGCTCTTGAGGCAAGTTTTGGTGTGTCGTTATACTGAGTACTAACTGCGCCCATGGCATCAAACATACAAGACTGAGTCCAATGCTCAGCTTCACTACCACCAGCCAATATCACATCGGCTTTACCCAGTTGGATAAGCTCAGCAGCATGACCAATACAGTGTGTTGAAGTCGCGCAAGCAGAGGCGAGCGAGTAGGAGACGCCTTGGATTTTGAGGCCGGTTGCTAAGGCGGCTGATACTGAGCTACCCATTGTCTTTGGTACGGCCATTGCGCCGACACCGCGTAGACCTTTTTCGCGCATAGCATCGATAGCATTGACGATATTTTCTGTTGATGCGCCGCCCGAACTTGCCACCACACCCACTCGTGGATTGTTGTTGATGGTATCAAGCGATAGTCCTGAGTGCTCAATCGCATTCAGCGCACTAACATAAGCATAGAGACTGGCGTCACTAAAGAATCGTTTCAGCTTACGATCGATACCACTGGTATCAAGTTCTGATTGATTGATACTACCGCTCACGTGTGATTTAAACTCGTGTTCAGCATAAGAATCGTTAAATGTGATGCCAGACTGACCTTCTTTGAGGGCAGTGGTGACAGTATCTAAATCATGTCCAATACAAGAGACAATCCCTGCTCCAGTAATAACGACGCGGCGCATATGCTATTCCTTATAAGTAACGACTTGCTAGCAGTTGGTTGCAATAATCGTGGTAAATCTATATATGATGTTTAACTATGAGTTAATTCGAGCATTATAATGAAAAAATAGTCTATGTAGATAACGATAGCATGAATTTAGGTAACGAAATTCTATTAACGGTCTATCAGAGGCAATATAAATTCAGTGTACAATTATGCTCTCAGTTATGGCACATGATAACGTATCAAGCACTGGAAATCTTTGGACAAGTGTAAAATAACGACAAAATAACACTTATGACTGAGTTTTGAGTAAAGAGATGAGAAGTAAGCCTAGCTACTGACTATGGACAGAATTATACTTTAGATACAAAATTTGTGATTCTAATAACATTGTTCGCACTGACACCAGTTACGATAACTGGCTAAAATAATAGATTCATTATTATTAATAATTAACTATCATATTAAAATACAACTATATTAAAAACCAACTCATCATATTAAGGACATCACGATGGCAAAGCGTAGTACTTTTTCTAAAAGCATCAATACCATTGGCTCTTTTACTCGAAACAATCTAGAGCGTGTAGGGGCTATGATTGATAGCGTAAACGCTAAAACGGGCAAACCGCGTCAATATAAAGCAGTCGACCTAGGCGATGAAGACTACCAACAAGACTTGTTTCGTGAGCAAACGTTGAAGGCGACGCAGCAACTTTTAGGACCACGTTTTGCTACTTATGGTAAATATGCTAAAAAAGTCGTGCCGAATAGCTTTTTTCAATCGACAGTTGATGGCGCATTTGCCCAAGTGGCCAACCTCGCTGCCAACTGGAGTCAACTCGACTTGCCTAATGAGCATCGCTTTGCCAATATTGCTACTTTAGATGACGAAGAGCGTTATGCGCTAGCTACTGATATTGCTAACCAAAACCGCGCGCTTGCAATGATGGGTGGCTTGACAGGTTTAGCAGGTCTACCAGGTTTGCTCGCTGATACACTATGGCTATTACTGGTTTCATTACGTACGGTTTATCAAATTGCTGCTGTATATAATAAGCCGCTGACAGGTAAGCAAGGCGTCAAGATGGCGTACGAACTACTATCAAACGCTGACTTGAGCAAAATGCAAGAAAAACAAGCCCTACTAGCTGGTTTAGGTATTGGTAAAGGTTTGCTTGATAATGCTCAGAGCAATGGACTGCATAGTGAACTTAAAAATCTCGGTCTGAAAAATAAAAATGTAAATTTCTATGCCGAGCAAATAGACAAAGTCGCCAGTCAAGTAGGTGTAGATTTAGATCAGATCAACTTATCATGGGTTCGTCGTTTTATTCCTGTCACCGCAGTAGCGATCGGCATGCATTATAATAGCCAGTTGATTGACGAAGTTATTGGCGTTGCTCAGGCGACCTTTGCACCAGAAGCAAAATTGGCTAATCGTGCTATTACTGATGACAGCAGCAGTGAGGCTAAAGTAGAAAAGGCTGATACTGATGAGGCGAAAAAAGACACAGAGCGCAAAGAAAAAAGCAGTGATTCAGAAAAAGCTACTGATAAAGAAGAAACTAGCAGTAAAAAAGATGCAGACAAGCAAACATCTGATAAAAAAGCCAAGTAATAGATATATTATTTGCTAGTTGGGTTATATATTTATAAGTACAAAGGTATTTATCTTATTTTGATTGAGTAACATGACTTGAAAATTAGGATAAATACCACCACTTAGTTACTATCAAGTACCATTTCAATGTTAAACATCTTTTCTTAATGATGCTTGAGCTCTCTTTGTTTACTTTATTTCTTACGCTATTTTTCGGCGAAAAATCTATAAAGTGATACAATGAGAGGCTGAATGCATATCTATCAAATGTTGTAAAGCAAAACCATTCATAAGTGGTTGAAATAGCAGCAACAACTCTTTATAATACACTGTCCTAAAAATGGGTGCCCCGAAATCTGCAATTATTGTCAGATAGATGGTGCATTGGCCCATTTTTTTGTTTTATACCAAACGGGAGAAGGATGCCTTATGGCAACAACTAACCAATTGATTCGTAAAGGTCGCAAAACCATCAAGGAAAAGTCAAAAGTTCCTGCGTTGGAAGCGTGCCCACAGCGTCGCGGTGTATGTACTCGTGTATATACTACCACGCCAAAAAAACCTAACTCTGCCATGCGTAAAGTATGTCGTGTACGTTTGACTTCAGGCTATGAAGTATCAAGCTACATCGGCGGCGAAGGTCATAACCTACAAGAGCACAGTGTTGTTCTAATCCGTGGTGGTCGTGTAAAAGATCTACCAGGTGTACGTTATCACACTGTTCGTGGTGCATTAGATTGCGCAGGCGTTAAAGACCGTAAGCAAGGTCGCTCTAAGTACGGTGCTAAGAAGCCTAAAGTTTAATAACTAAACGTTATTAGATAAGCTTTTTGCACTACCCAATAACTGTGCATGGGTTTGGTGTCAGTAGTAATATCGCTTTTATATAAATATATATCTGTGATTTGCTCTTAAAACATACCACCATGCAGTAAGGCTAACTGATAACTCGCTGCTATATCCTAATGATAAGTAGTCGATGTTGTGAATGTTAGACACTCCTGAAGATAAGGAAATTTATTATGCCAAGACGTCGCGTCGTTGCTGCCCGTGAGATCCTACCGGATCCTAAGTTTGGTAGCCAAACTGTTGCAAAATTCATCAACCATGTAATGAGTGATGGTAAAAAATCTACTGCTGAGCGTATCGTTTACGGTGCACTTGAGACAGTAAGTGAGAAGCGTAAAGTTGAAGATCCAGTATCTTTCTTCGAAGAAGTGCTAGAAAATGTACGCCCAATGGTAGAAGTAAAAGCTCGCCGCGTTGGCGGTGCAACCTATCAAGTACCAATGGAAGTACGCCCCTCCCGTCGTACTGCATTGGCTATGCGTTGGTTAGCTGAAGCTGCTGCTAAGCGTTCTGAAAAATCAATGGCTTTGCGTTTAGCTGGCGAATTGAATGATGCTGCTGATGGCAAAGGCGCTGCTATGAAAAAGCGTGACGAAGTTCACCGCATGGCAGATGCTAACAAAGCATTCTCTCATTACCGTTTCTAAGCTACTTTTTAATAGTAGCTTGAGATTAGAGGCTCATGCCATTTAATCTTACATTGTTGTTTATTCTATTGATTGCCGCCATCATCATTCGGTCATATATAAATGTTATTTATTGATGACTGAGGTGGCGGACATCTATCCAGATGTCTCTCTTAACAAATACAGTTTTTGCTGGAGAGCATCCCAAATTTGATGCCGCACTATTCTTAGTATTTGCTCTTTTTTTGTCCGTATTAGGCTCAATAATCAGTAAGTAATATTACGAAGCTGAACGCTTTGTCATAGAGTATGAGGTAGAGACACAATACATTATTATATACACGACTTTTCCTAGGAAAACACTATGGCTCGTAAAACTCCCCTAAAACGCTATCGCAATATTGGTATCTCAGCGCACATCGATGCTGGTAAGACAACCACTACAGAGCGTGTTTTATTCTATACCGGTGTTAGCCACAAAATTGGCGAAGTACATGATGGCGCAGCCACTATGGACTGGATGGAGCAAGAACAAGAGCGTGGTATTACTATTACCTCAGCGGCAACAACTTGTTTTTGGTCAGGTATGGCTAAACAGTTTGACGAACACCGTATCAACATCATCGATACCCCAGGTCACGTTGACTTCACGATCGAAGTTGAACGTTCTATGCGTGTACTTGATGGCGCTTGCATGGTTTACTGTGCAGTAGGCGGCGTTCAGCCACAGTCTGAGACCGTATGGCGTCAGGCGAACAAATATAAAGTACCACGTCTTGCATTCGTAAACAAAATGGACCGTGTTGGCGCTGATTTCTATCGTGTTATCGAACAGATCAAAACTCGTTTGGGTGGTAACCCTGTACCATTGGTTATCCCAATCGGTAAAGAAGATGACTTCGAAGGCGTTGTTGATCTAGTGACCATGAAAGCTATCTATTGGGACGAAGCGTCTCAAGGTATGCAGTATGATGAGCGCGAAATCCCAACTGAACTACAAGAAAAAGCAGCAGAATACCGCGAGCATCTTGTAGAAAGCGCTGCTGAAGCAAACGAAGAGTTGATGAACGAATACCTAGAAAACGGTGAATTGACTGTAGAACAAATTCACGGTGCTATTCGTCAGTTGACTATCGATAACGAAATCATCCCGCTTCTTTGTGGTACTGCCTTTAAGAACAAAGGTGTACAGAAGATGCTAGATGCCGTTATTCAGTATCTACCTGCACCAATCGACGTACCTGCTATTAAAGGTATTCTTGATGACAAAGACGAAAGCGAAGGCAGCCGTGAAGCATCAGATGAAGCACCTTTCTCAGCACTAGCGTTCAAAATCATGAATGACAAATTCGTTGGTAACTTAACCTTCGTACGTGTTTATTCTGGTGTAATGAAGCAGGGTAGCAGTGTTTATAACCCAGTTAAGATGAAGCGTGAGCGTGTTGGCCGTATCGTACAGATGATGGCAAACTCTCAAGAAGAGCTTGCAGAGATTCGTACTGGTGATATCGCAGCTCTAGTTGGCATGAAAGATGTGACTACTGGTGATACGCTATGTGATGAAGACAACGTGATCACTCTTGAGCGTATGGAATTCCCAGATCCAGTTATCTCTCTAGCTGTTGAGCCAAAGACTAAAGCTGACCAAGAAAAAATGTCAATCGCTCTTGGCCGTTTGGCAAAAGAAGATCCATCGTTCCGTGTACACACTGACGAAGAATCTGGTCAGACAATCATCAGTGGTATGGGTGAGCTACATCTAGAGATTCTTGTTGACCGTATGAAGCGTGAATTCAACGTTGAAGCAAACATCGGTGCACCTCAGGTTGCTTATCGTGAGACTATTCGTAACACTGTTGAACAAGAAGGCAAATTCGTACGTCAAACAGGTGGTCGTGGTAAGTTTGGTCACGTTTGGTTACGTCTTGAGCCACTTGATCCAGCTGGCGACACTGAATATGAATTCGCTGAAGAAGTTGTTGGTGGTACTGTACCAAAAGAATTCCATGGTGCTGTTGACAAAGGTATCCAAGAGCGCATGAAAAATGGCGTACTTGCAGGCTACCCAGTAGTTGGCGTAAAAGCGACCTTGTATGATGGTTCTTATCATGACGTTGACTCTGATGAATTGTCATTTAAGATGGCTGGTTCTATGGCCTTCAGAAAAGGTTTCTTAGCAGCTGATCCAGCGCTACTTGAGCCAGTAATGAAAGTAGAAGTTGAAACACCTGAAGACTACATGGGCGACATCATGGGCGATCTTAACCGTCGTCGTGGTTTGGTACAGGGTATGGAAGATCTACCTGGCGGTACTAAACAGATTCGTGCTGAAGTACCATTAGCGGAAATGTTTGGTTATGCTACTCAAATGCGCTCTATGTCACAAGGCCGTGCAACTTACTCAATGGAATTCCAAAAGTACGCTGAGATTCCAAAATCAGTTGCTGCTGAAATCATCTCTAAGTTCAACTCTAAAGATGATGACGAGTAAATAAAACTTACTGAAAGTGACAATATAGAGTACGTCTGTGTATTGTCACTAAAGAATACGCTAATAACTTGTTAAAAGACTTGTTATTGGCCGCGATTTTCTTATAATATCTGCACATTAGTATGTGCAACCTTTTAACAATTATCTTAATGTGGTCAAAATCGTCTTAATAATCATATTTATATGAGTTAAGTCTTGAACCCCAAAAAAAGAGGAAATACCCATGGCAAAGGCCAAGTTTGAACGTAACAAGCCACACGTCAACGTCGGTACAATCGGACACGTTGACCATGGTAA
>NZ_JBNNGG010000007.1:0-72193 GCF_050268165.1 Psychrobacter sp. NPDC078631
TAGTGTGGTTCGCCCATGTGAGAGTAGGTCATCGTCAGCTCTCTATTCTAGATAAAGCCCCCAACGCTAACGCGTTGGGGGCTTTTCTTTGTGCGCGGTTTGGTGACGGATCTATTGATTTCAGTCTAATTTATTCTAGCAAGCGTATTGCAGTATTGATTATAGAAAAATTTGAAGGTATGCTATTTTCTATTGAAAGCGCTTCTAACTCGTAAAAAGCACTGTATTAAAGACAAAGCCGTCATTAGACTAATAAGGAAGTATGCGTGTCAATTTGGTTGCTAGTTCTAATATCATCTTTGCATATTACTATTGGCGGGGCTTTTTCTTTTGGTTTTCTTTTCTATATGTGTGCGGAGGGAAGCCCAAGCTTAACCAAAATTGAGAATAATATTCTCTTTACCTTACTGATCGGATATGCAGCTTCGCTTGTAATTAGTGTTGGAATGGCTGTCTATTTTTACGTATTTACTACTAGCAATTTATATTATTGGTGTTTCGCCATACCGTGGGGATTACTGACTTTACTGTTAAGTTATTGGGCATATATTGTAGCCAAATTTAATGCATTCTGAGGATGTTATTGGCATGTCTGGCCTGATTAATTACTTCTTAAAATAATTGACCTATCTCAGGTATCTCTTCAAAATCAAATCCTAACTGTTCATCTTTACGCTGTCTCATTTGTTCTATACGCAGCTTACGTCCAGCGATAAGCCTTAGCACCTCGCGCTGCTGCTCTGTCGTCATATCATGCCATCGCTGGCGCTCAGTTCGACTACGCAGGCAACCAAAGCAATAACCCTTCTTATTGCTTTGGCAAAGACCAATACATGGATTGGCAATCTTGAACAGCTCAAACTGTTGATTCATGACTCCTCCATAATGACTACCGTCATTCCTTTGACCTGCATAAAATCACTGTACAACATTATTATGTCGCAAATACTGACTAATAGTGTGCCATTTTATTGTTATTATTTCCGTCTAACGGGTGCTATGCTTAGCTTTGATAGCCTTTATAATATAATCATAACAAAATTAATAAGTGAGATGATACGTGAACTTGATTTATATCCATGGATTGGACAGTGATGCCAACTCGACCAAAGGAGTGTTGCTAGAAAAATATTGCCAGCTTCATTATCCTGATATTAATGTGCTGCGTCCTGATTTAAATCAGACCCCTGCACAAGTGTGTGAGCAATTACTGTCTTTAATCAAAGCACTAAATAATAGTGCAGATAGAAAATCAGCAGATAAGCAGACTGAGTTATCAAATACGGTATTAATCGGCAGCTCGCTAGGAGGATATTTTTCTACTTTGATAAGCAATCAGATAGGCTGCCCAGTTTTATTGCTTAACCCCAGTATCCAGCCCCATATCACTTTACAGCGTTTCTCTAATCAACCAGTATCAAGTCAAGATAATTTAAATGAGTTATCTACTAGCAAAGTCCTGCATACAACAGCGGGCGGCTGGAGTATTACGCCTGCTGATTTACAGTGGTTTGCAGATAATCAGCTGTTATCAGTAAATTATCCCGATAAAGTTGCTGTGCTACTAAAAGAAGGCGATGAGTTGTTGAATTCTGAATTGTCTAAAGATTTTTATCAAAGTAAGGGCGCATCGGTAACAGTGCAAGTAGGTGGCGATCATCGCTTCAGTGACTTTGATAAGCAGCTGCCGATGGTAATGAATATCTTACAGAGTTTAGTACAACCTCAAATAGACGACATTATATGACGTAAGCGATGGAGTATTGACGTTAACGTCGCTATTTTTCGTTATAATGGTTTAATAGAATTAAACGCACGCGAACAGTTAAGGATGCATTTGTGAGTCAATATAATGCGCAATCGTTAGAAGTTTTAGAAGGTCTAGAGCCAGTCCGTCGTCGTCCAGGTATGTATACCGATACCACGCGCCCGAACCATTTGGCGCAAGAGGTCATTGATAACTCAGTTGATGAAGCGTTAGCTGGTTATGCTAAAACCATCAAGGTGCAATTGCATAGTGATGGATCGTTGTCTGTCGAAGATGACGGGCGCGGTATGCCAACTGATATTCACCCTGAGTTTGGTCAATCTGGTATTGAGCTGATTTTGACCCGCTTACATGCAGGTGGAAAGTTTTCGACCTCTAATTATGAAGTGTCAGGTGGTCTACATGGTGTAGGTATTTCCGTTGTCAATGCGCTATCAACTCGCGTTGAGGTTACGGTATGGCGTGATAGCACACAGTTTGATATGGCATTTGAAAATGGTGCACCAGTTACGCCATTGACGGAAGCAGTCAGCTCAAATAAACGCAAACGTGGCACCAGAGTGCACTTTTGGGCAGATGGTAGTTTCTTCGATACGCCCAAATTTAATGTAAAACAGCTCAAACACAATTTAAAAGCAAAGGCTGTTTTGGCCGCTGGACTGACGATTGAATTCACTGACGATATCAATGATGAAAAGGTCGTTTGGCAGTTTACGGATGGGGTAGTCGAGTATCTAAGCGAACAATTAGATGGTTTGGAAACATTGCCTAAAGCACCGTTTTATTATAATTATGATGCGAAAGCGGGCGAACGAGCTGCTATTACTTTTGCCTTGTCTTGGTTGCCTGATGGTGGTACGCCGATTCAAGAAAGCTATGTGAACCTTATTCCGACAGCTCAGGGCGGTACGCACGTCAACGGACTACGCACGGGCATTTTAGAAGCTCTGCGTGAATTCTGCGATATTCATAATTTGCTACCACGTAGTGTGAAGCTAACCGCAGAAGATGTCTGGGACGGGGTGAACTATATCCTGTCTCTTAAATTCTCTGAGCCACAGTTTTCTGGTCAAACCAAGGAGCGTTTATCTAGTCGCGAAGCTGCTGGAGCGGTTCAGACCTTGGCGAAAGATGCTTTTAGTTTATGGTTAAACCAAAATGCAGACATGGGTACTCAAATTGCAGAGTTGGCCATCAATAAGGCAGGTCGCCGTCTAAAATCGGCCAAAAAAGTCGCTCGTAAAAAGATTACTCAGGGACCAGCATTGCCAGGTAAATTGGCAGACTGCCGTGGTGATTTGCGTGATGGTGCTGAGTTGTTCTTAGTAGAGGGTGACTCTGCGGGTGGTAGTGCTAAGCAAGCAAGAGATCGTCATTATCAGGCAATCTTACCTCTGCGTGGCAAAATCTTAAATACGTGGGAAGTATCATCAGATACGGTGCTATCAAGCCAAGAGATTCATGATATTGCCATTGCTATCGGTGTGGATCCTGCCTCTGATGACTTGTCTGAGCTACGTTACGACAAGATATGTATCTTAGCGGATGCTGACTCTGATGGTCTGCACATTGCGACATTGATCTGCGCTTTGTTTGTGAAGCATTTTCCTGCGCTAGTGGATGCGGGTCATTTATTTGTGGCCATGCCGCCATTGTACCGAGTAGATGTAGGTAAAGAAGTTCATTATGCATTGGATGAGCCGGAGCTTGCACATATCTTGGCTAACGTACCAGGCAATAAAAAAGCTCAGATTACACGTTTTAAAGGGCTTGGTGAAATGAGTGCTGAGCAACTACGTGAGACGACGATGAGCCGTGATACACGCCGCTTAGTACAGTTAGATATGGATGACATGGTACTGACCAATAGTGTGATGGATATGCTACTGGCTAAGAAGCGTGCCTCTGATCGTAAGTCGTGGCTTGAGAGTAAAGGTGATTTGGCCGATATTTCTTAACACTTAGCAATAAGTTTAAAGAAGTAAGTGTACAGAATATCGAAATAGGTCATTACTTATATTTATGGTTAAACGATCTATCACATAATAAAAGCACGCAAAATTCAGCCTAGCCACAAAGGCTTAATGGTATTATGTCAGTACCTTTCATTATATTGTGCTGTCATGATACCGAAGATTTTTAACCGTTCTAAGTCTGTTGTTTCTAAACCTGCGCGTTCCAAAGTACTCCCAAAACTTAGCAAGAAGCATTTGGGAGACAAGGTTCCAAAGCGTGGCAACAAGTTTGCGCCTGTTATTGCATCCGCGCTGTTAAAGGCGTCAGGTTGGCGTACTGTAGGCGAGATTCCAAATATCTCACAAGCTGTAGTGCTTGCGCTGCCCCATACTTCTAATGTGGATGGTATTTATGCGATTCCAAGTCTGTTTGCATTAGATATCAAAATCAGCATTATGGGCAAGCACACGCTATTTAAAGTTCCTGTGTTTGCACAGTTATTAAATTGGATAGGGGTTATTCCTATCGATCGTGGTAATAAAGGCTCTGTACTGCAAGCCAGTATTGATAAGTTCAAAACTGGTGAACCATTATTTTTGGGATTATCACCAGAGGGGACACGGCAATATACTGAGTCGTGGAAGACAGGTTTTTATTATTTAGCGGTGGGTGCTGGTGTACCGATTTTGCCAGTAGCGATGGACTACAATACTAAAGAAATACGGTTTATGTCACTGGTTTATCCTACAGGTGATATCGAAGCAGATTTGCCAAAAATATATTCTCAGTATAAAGGGGTGTTGCCAAGACACCTTGAGCGTTTGTCACAGCCACTACAAGACATCAATAATGCAGCTGAATAAGTTAAATGGTATAAATATTAGTTCAATTAGTTAAGTTAAAATCACTGGTTGTATTACAGGTGCGAAGAATCAAAGATATCTACAACTAAGTTCTAATAATTAATTTTGAAAAGCCCCTGATATGATGGTATCAGGGGCTTTTTTTGAATAATATTTGTATGTCTATCAGCTTAACAATTTAAAACTGTGGCTGTCCGTTAGAAGCGCTAACACCACCATCGACAGGTAGGTTGACACCGGTAATCATGGAGGCATCATCACTTGCTAAGAAGGTAATGGCAGCGGCGATATCCTCTGGAGTTGCCAAACGTCCAAGCGGACAGCGAGCTAAGAACTTATCCGTTTTAGACTCATTGTCTTGGATAGCCGTAGTCATATCAGTTTTGGTGACACTTGGATTAACCGCATTAACACGAACACCATCCGAACCATGATCTAATGCCAATGTGCGGGTTAAATTAGTCACACCCGCTTTAGCAGCATTGTAAGCAGCCATATTCCAGTCACCACCCACACCTGAAAGCGATGAAATATTGACGATATTACCCTTTGATGCAATCAAATGAGGCATAGCAGCTTGAGAGACATAGAAGGTCCCGTTTAGATTCACATCGATAGCAGAGCGCCAATCATCAGCAGATAGCTCTGTAATTTTACCTTGAGTTGCCTTACCAGCATTATTTACCAAGATATCAATTTTGCCAAATTTGTCGATAGCGCGCTCAACCATCTCTTGTACTTGGCTTTGAACGCTAATGTCGCATGTAATAATGAGATAATTGTCAGTATGAATCCAAGTACGATCTTGTGGCAACTCTTTGGCAGTTTCTTCTAGTGTTGCTGCCGTACGTCCTACTAGAACCACGCTAGCGCCTTCCTCGGCAAAGCGAATAGCAGTTGCACGGCCAATACCAGAGCCTGCACCCGTTACAACGACGGTCTTTTCTTTAAAACGCTTCATAATGTTTAATCCTTATTATTATATAATAGTCATTAAAAATTCGATGATTAAAATTTCAATGACTACGGTTTCGATACATACAACTAAGTACAGTTTGTCATCCATAAACTTGCACGCAAGCAATACTGCTTTGATATCATCATAACAAGTGATCGCTTTGAAAGCGACTGTCTCTGATAGTGCTTATGTAGCATAATTTTGCATCATTCAGATATTTGTAATACGCGATAATGATGTTGTTATTATTACAAGCTGGCATGTGCGATATTCACCATACGATAATAGAAGGTTGGAACTTGTGTCCCATTCGATTACTACTATGCCCGACTGGGGCTATCTGACGACTGAGCTAGTCAGTTATTTACAAGCAGATGCTATGGCAGTGACTCTAGCAGGTATGCATACGATTGAACATGAATACAATGCTCAGTATATCGCTCGTCACTACCAGTATCAGTTGCCACTTGGCAAGCTGCAGCTGTTGGAGCTGACACTATATCTACCCTATGATACAGAATCAGTTGATATTGAGGCTGTACGTATGACTGCGGTAAAGTCGGCACTTACATGGTACAAGTCATTATCGACTCAAAATGAAGCCAATGCTTCAATTGGTTATGAAGCTATGATCTTTGACATTCAGCTTGTCGGAGGAAGTAGCAGTCTCAATCAAGATGATAGCGGTGACAATGCAAATAATTCAAACAGTGCTCTACAGCGACTTAAACACAATTTCGGGGTTCGTTACTTTTTAGAAGACTTAGTTGTCGACATGAGCGAAAGCATGCAGCAGCTGCAAGTCTTTAGCTGGGATGACTGGTACTCGATAGCAGCAGCAGTACGAACCCCATGTGAGTTATGGCGTTTCTTAGTTTATCATCTGGAGCAGCTACAGCAGTCGGCTGTAAATCATATTCCAAGTTTTGAATCGGAAGATGCTTTGGCTGAGCGCTTTTTACAAAGCCCAGACCTGTTTGCCCCTGCCATTGTAGTCGACAATGCGCTCATCAAAAATGAAGTACAAGACGAACCTAACTCAGCACTGGTCGCCATCACGCTTGCCTACAAGAACCAAAGTTCAACTGCTCAAATGTACCATCAGCATATGATACAAGCGGCCACGATATGGTCTCAGCTAAGTATGCAGATGATAGATACGTATGGTAAAAAGCACGTAACTAATAACGACGAACAGTTAGAAACGCCGCTCGCTCACTGGCAACAACAACTACTAGATGAGTCTTTGTTTTCACGTCACGAGCTTATCCGTACGCTATATAGACACCCTAAACAAAGTGCAGCGTTGCAAAAAGATGGCTATGTGGTACATCAACACTCTTATGAGAGTTTGGGACGACATTATGTACTGGTTTTTTATGGTCAGGATTCAAAAGGGCCTAATAGTAAAGCCGCTGTCCAACCAAAGCTAGCAAAAATCGCACAGGACGTTGCCACACGTTTGCCAATTATTGAGCTTCATCATGTAGTCGTGCTTGGTATCGACTTTATCACTGAGAATAATGAGAATTTTTTCGATATTGATTTGTGGATTCAGCCAGTTGATGCGATGACTCAAAGGGAGCGCCAACTTACTAAGCAAATGCAGAAGCTAAAGCAACAAGAATTAGATAAACAAAATACGCCAACTGCTAGTAGCGTGGAAGGTGGTAAACCTGCGAAGGCGCAAAAAGAGAAGCTACCTCAAGTACAGATGAGCTTAACGATTCCAGCGCGTAAAGATAAGCAGTAGATAGACGTAGTTAGTTTTCTACCCGTTTATTAATAAGAAGAACCATGGATTTATTAATATATTTACTGACATAAAAAAAGACAGCCTAGGCTGTCTTTTTCGTATCTAAATTAAACAATCAAAAATACTTATTTATTGATATCGTCATTGAGACCGCTACCAGGAAGTACGTTATCACTGTTGTAGATGTCATTAGTATCAACACGTGGTGTATCAACTACGTCGGTACGTAAATCAGTGGTAGGTGTGCTAGCAGCAGAGGGCGTGTTTTCACGAACTGAATCAGCAACCTTTTCTTGAGTTGATGAACTTGGCTGTAGCGCAGATTTTGCTTTCGCTTCAGTGCGTTCATGATCCATCTTATCCTGCATTTTACGTAGGAAGCGAGCAGCAGCTTCTTGACCACCAAGACCAAATGATAGGGCAAAGGCAACGGCTACCGCGCCTAGTGTCAGACCAAATGCTAGGTTAACGATTGAATCGGCAATACCCATCGCTTTTAGACCCATTGCTAATACTAGGCCCATGATTAATACACGTACGATGTTTGCTAGGAATTGTGAACCTTGCTCAGAACGTTCAACCACACCTGCAATAATATTGGCAAGCCAGAATCCGATGAATAGGATAATTGCGCCTAGGATGATGTTTGCACCGAATGCGATAAACATCGTAATAATAGCTGAGATAGGCTCGAAACCTAACAAGTCAGCAGCTGCAATAGCGGCGAATAGCATAGCGAAGAAGATAATCGCATAACCAACTAGGTCAGAGATTTTCTTATCACCCATTGTTTCTTGTAGACCCACTTTCGCAGGCAATTGGTTGATTTGAGTGTTCTCAATCAGACCTTTGATGATGTTGGCAACCATGCGTACAACATAAAAAGTTACTACTAAGATAGCGACTGCCATAAAGATGTTTGGCAGTGCTTCCATGATTTTATTAAGCATATTGGTCGCAGGGCGAGCAATCACTTCGATTTTTAATGCGTTTAGAGCAGCAATAATGGTTGGAATGATAACCACAAGAAATGCTAATGAACCTGCAATGTTAGGCAAGCTGTTTTGCTCACTTAAACCTGCTTTTGATGCCAATTCTTGTACATTAAAAGTAGAAACAAGATTGGTTACGATACCGCGTACGACTTTGGCAATGATATAACCAACGACGAAGACCACACCAGCAATCAAGATATTAGGGATGAAGCTAAAGATTTTGTCGACCATATTAGTTAATGGTGCAAACAAACCATCAAGCTCTAATTGACCAAGTACCATGGTCAACACAACCAATAAGATGAACCAGTAAACCATATCAGCAATTGTACTGCTCATTGGTTTTACACCAGCTTGTGCACTTAAACGCTCATCCATAGAGGTTTTTGCGAGTGCTGCGTTGATCGCTGTGCGTGCAACAGTAGCCACGACCCAACCGATTACACCAAGTGCGATAGCGCCGATAAGATTAGGGATAAATGCCAATACTTGATTAACCATATTTGCGAATGGTGCTGAGATAGAGTTTAAGTTTAATTGGCTAAGTGCGCCTGAGATAGCAATGATGAAAATAAACCAGAAAACAATTTTGGAGATGATACCTTCAAGGTCGTAGGTCTTACCAGTTGAAGAGTTCATACGTTGATTGAGATTAACTTTAGAGAGTACGCCGCGTACCAGTGCTGCGATACCAAGGGCTACTAGCCAACCAATAACGAATATCAGAATAGCACCAATGATGGAACCGATAGGTCCACCAAGATAGCCGTTAAAAGATGTGTACATTGGGTTCATCTTATCCTCCTTGAAGCATCTTATATAACTCGCCAAAAACAATGTTCATACAGCGATTAGTGAGCAAGACATACAGATGGTTGTCATAAATAGTATTTTTAGAATCAGTTATATAGAGATATTATCGTTTTTGAGCATAAACTATTATCAGCAGTATCTCTTATTTATATTACAGTGACTTCGCTATCGATATCTGCTTATTTTTGATAAAAATTAACGCTCGGTTACTTATCCCCTTAACTAATTCAGCTTAGCTGATGTATTAATGGATTTAAAGACAGAAAGCTTTACCTGTTACTATATTTGTGTGATAACTTGTTATTATGATAGAAGATATTAACATAGACTATACATTCGCCCGATAATTTCGTGCAAAGCGTAGTTCCCAAAACTAAGATTTGTTATTATAGAGGAATGTGACATCTCGCCACTATTCTTACAATTAGAGAGTACTTTATGAAAAAAATCACTACTTTAGGCGTTAGTGCACTTGCTAGCGCTATGTTGTTAGTAACAGGCTGTAGCACCAACAATGGTAATCAAGAAACAGCCACTCAAAGCGTTTCCATTACTGAACAAAGCTCAGCTAGTGAAAAAGTAGGTTATAGCTTAGGTTTCATGATGGCAGAAGGCAATAAAGACGCTGTCAAAGATCTAGACCTAAATACTTTTGAAAAAGGCTTCCGTGATGGCTACGAAGGCAATGAATCAGCATTGACCCAAGAGCAAATGCAACAAGTATTGATGGACTATCAAAAAGAGCAAGAAGAGCAGTTTGTTAAAGATATGGAAACCAAAGCGACAGAAAATAAAGCCGCTGGTACTGCATTCTTAGCAGAAAACGCTAAAAAAGAAGGCGTGAAGCAAACAGAGTCTGGTCTACAGTATAAAGTTATCAAAGCAGGTACTGGTAAATCACCAAAAGCAACTGATGTGGTTGAGGTAAACTACGAAGGTAAATTGCTTGATGGCACGGTATTTGACAGCTCTTATGAGCGCGGTGAGCCAATCGAGTTCCCACTAAACCAAGTAATCGCTGGCTGGACTGAAGGTCTACAGTTGATGAAAGAAGGCGGAAAATACGAGTTCTATATCCCATCAGACATCGCTTATGGCGAAGCGGGTAACGCTGGTATCGAGCCTAACAGCACGCTTATCTTTACTGTTGAGCTATTAAAAGTAAAATAAGCATTTAAAGCAAATATTGTTTAGGTAATTAACCTAAAAAAGCCTTCATATAATTATGAAGGCTTTTTTGTGATTAAACGTCTTATCTCAGACTGATATTGACCTTACAAAGCCGATATCAAGTTGGTGATAAATTATAGATTCTTCTGAAAGACTTTAGAGTTTCGGCCGTTATGGTACTTCTCTAAACGTGCTTCAGGTAAAGCGCTGGCTTCAACTTCAGCAAAGCCTTGCTCGACGAACCAGTGTGCGGTACGAGTGGTCAAAACAAACAGCTTGTACAAACCATGGCTACGCGCTTGCTGTTCTAGAAACGCTAGTAAATCTGCACCGCGGCTACCACTACGGTACTCAGGACGTACGGCAACACAGGCAACTTCCGCTGATTCTGAATCTAGTGTGTGCAATGCTGCACAGCCCAAAATCATACCATCGCGCTCAATCACACTATAGTTATCAATCTCTTGCTCCAAGCGCTCGCGTGAACGACTGACCAAGATGCCTTGCTCTTCTAGAGGTGACAGCAGCTCAATCAGACCAACCACGTCATCGATATTGGCACGGCGAATTTCTTCATAAGGGTCGTGGCTAATCAGCGTACCAGAACCATCACGTGTGAATAGCTCTTCTAGTAATGCGCCGTTTTTGGCATACGAGATAATGTGCGTGCGATGGACGCCTTGACGACAGGCCAAACTTGCACAGTTCAAGAAATAATTAATTTCGCAATTTAAATCACGGTCACGTAAGAAGCGATCAACTTCATTTGGAATCATTTCACGTAATAAACGATCGTCGTCGTTGATACCCGCTTCTTCACCTAAGAATATAAGTTTGTCAGCACCCAGTGCTACGGCAGCGCTTAGGGCAACATCTTCCGCTAATAAGTTAAATACTTCGCCAGTTGCAGAGTAGCCCATCGAGCCTAGTACAACGATATGGTCATGAAGTAGGTTGTTTTTAATGGCTTCCACATCGATAGAACGCACTTCGCCTGTCATTTGGTAATCAATACCTTCACGGATACCGTATGGGCGCGCTGTCACGAAATTACCTGATATCGCATCGATACGCGAACCATACATCGGAGAGTTGGCCAGTCCCATTGATAGCTGAGCTTCAATCTGTAAACGAATAGCACCAACGGCTTGTAAGATAGACGGCATCGCCGCACGTGGCGTAATGCGGATGTCTTGATGTAGTGGCGATTCAATATTAGCGTCTTTTAAGTTCTTTTCGATTTGCGGTCGTGCCCCGTGTACCAGTACCAGCTTGATACCCAAGCTATGCAACAAGGCAAAATCATGAATAAGTGTGCTGAAGTTCGCATGATTGACCGCTTCACCACCAAACATAATCACGAAAGTTTTGCCGCGATGGGTATTAATGTAGGGTGCAGAGTTACGGAACCAATGGACGTATTCAGGGTTAATCTGGGGCATGGAGCTAGTAGTCATAATGGGAGCAGTAGTCGTTAGAATAAGAAAAGGGGCGCAGCAAAAAAATGCCTAACGCTAAAGATTTACCATAGCAAAAAACGCGGTTATGAGCTATCTTTTATTTCAGCTGTATTCAAGCATTCTAATTGCCAATCGCTGATATACACAACCTCAACACTGGGTTAATGTACGTACAAATGCTTTTTGTTATGCTAAGCGCTATTGCTTTACAGATGCTGAGCGAAGATAATCAGGTTAGATAAGTGAGTTCATGTGTTTGATAGATTGTATGGACTATTTCACAGCGATATCTTGTGTACATCGTAATGCGTTTTATCTGTTGAACAAATTATAAAAATAACTTAAGTTGCACCATCTGTGTTTTACCGATATATCAACCAGGGATAATGAAAATCATGAAAAAAAGTAACCAGTTTGCTAGCCCGTTCAGTGCTTGGAGCGGCCACCGCTTATTTCACGTTGTTGCCGGTACCCTTATCGGTGCAATGGTCGTTACACAAGCCTCAGCGATGCTGCCAACACCAGAGCAAGCGGTTGATAGCTCAATGGCTATTCAAGCAAATCCTAATAAGAGCAGCAACTCAAGTGCTCAGGCCGTTAATAGCAGAATCACAGCGTCATTGGTTAGTGTTGATGCCAATGGTCAAGAAGTGCTCGTCCCTGTAGATACCAACACGCGTTTGCAGTCAGGTAATGTACTGGAGTATCAAGGATATTTTACCAATACCAATGCAGATCGCGTCCGTAAAATGACCGTTACGATGAGTATCCCAGAGCAGGTAGAGCTGCTAAAGACCGTTGCTCCTGAATTTCCGTATGGCAGTGTAGATGGCAGCAATTTTGCTCGTATGCCATTACGTACCAAGGTAGATAATCAGCTACAAGACGTCGCGCTTAAGTACTATAAAGCGGTACGTTGGGACTTAGAAGGTGTAGGCCTAAATGATACCGTCGCTGTAAAATACCGTGCTCGTGTCAAATAGTCCTGAGTTTTTGGATTAGAATTTAGCTAGCATTGATGTAGTTAGCACTGAAAACTATCCATTTAGTACTGAAAGCTATTAATAAAAAAGCACCACAGTTTATAGCTGCGGTGCTTTTTTATGGTGTGACAGGACGTTTGATATTTTTGCTGATAAGTAATTAATAATACTCAGCTACAGCGTGGCATATTTGCTACTAGATTTCTCTTGAATAAGTTGTTTGATAGCATTGATTTGTGGCGTTGTAGCTTGGGCGCCTGCTTGTATTAGACTGCGTCGCTGCCTAGTATCTATTGAACTGTTACGACCGACATTGGGAGTAATAACAATATCCGCTCGATCCCGCTCGCTCTGATTTGACGCGGAGCGATTAGCAGTCAGGTTAGTAGCTAGAATATTGGTTTCTAGAAAGCCCCAAAAATCACTCAATGAGTTAATAGTCGGTATTTGATTATTAGTATTATCACTGCCTTGAGCTCCCGTTACATCTACAGCAATGACAATATCAGCACCTAAGTCATAGGCGCTATCTACTGGTACTAAACTGATCACACCACCATCGACATATTTTTTACCGACCTTCTCAGGAATGCGCGGGGCAATAAAAATATTAGGTACGCTACAGGACGCTTGTACGGCAAGCCCTGCATCGCCAGTGGTAAAGACTGTTTTCTTCAGAGTGTGTTTCTCTGCTGCGATTGCCGCAAAAGCAATGGGGAAATCCTCTATAGCACGCGCATTCACTTTGCTATTAATAAAGTTTTTTAACTTAATACCGTCGATAAAACCTTGATTGGACAAGGTAAAGTCTGTGAGCTGACTATCAGTAGTGGTCAATGCCAATTGCTCAAGCTGTGCCGGCGTGTAACCACTGGCGTATAAGCTGCCAATCAAGCTACCCACACTCGTACCGACCACCAATGTTGGTTTGATACCGTTTTCTTCTAGCGCCTTAATGACACCTACATGGGCAAACCCTTTTGCGCCACCACCACCCAATACCAGTGCGACAGTAGGAGTCTTAATAACAGGCTCTGGCGTTGCAGGAATAGTCGATGGCAATGTGCTACACGCACTAATATAAAAACCGAGAAATGGTATTAAGCTCAACCTCAGTAATTTTAGATTATGACGAATCAGATTGTGACGAAACTGACGAGGCAAAATAGAAATAAGCATAGAAAAACACCTTACGAAATTGCCAGAATTCAAAAAATAAGACATCAGTTATTGATATGATGAGGAGAAGCGGTTTATCTATAGTAGCTAGACTGTATAGATGCTATTTTACTAAATAGCCTAGTATAAGCAATTGTATTGTCAGCTATAATGAAATGAACCGACTTTTTATACGTACTATCGTTATCGCTATTCTGTGGTACAAGTCATCATGTGCAGCCTACTAAAAATGCTCGATTTAGCATACAAAAATTAAAAATAATATTGTTAGGATCTTTAATGCCAATATCGGAGAGTCATGCTTCATCTAACTCATTAGATCACTTTAGATCTGATATGCCGCTGTCAGCACTAGATATGCCAGTGTCTGCGCTAGCAGGTGTAGGGGTAAAAGTCGCAGAGCAGTTGGCGCAATTGAATATCAAGCGGATATTCGATTTGCTGTTACATTTGCCCCGTGATTATGAGGATCGTAGTCGACTGGTATCAATCGCCGATGTAGAGCATGGACAATCAGCGCTAATTACTGGTCACATCGTCCATGTCGATACCAAGCGCAGTGGGATGACTGTGACGGTGGATGATAATACGGGTACGATATCGTTACGGTTTTTTAAGGTCTATCGTGGTCTGGTACAGACTATGAATTTAGGAACACGTTTACAGCTATTTGGTGAGGTCAAAGTCAGCCGCTACGGCAAGCAGATACATCATCCTGAATATCAGATTATCACTGATAACACAGTCATGACCGATACGGGATTGCAGCCTATTTACCCTACAGTTAAAGGCTTACATCAAAACAAGCTGCGCACTTTAATTAAGCTAGCATTGCAAACGGTTCGGAGCCAAGGTCTGCCGATGACATTGTTTACGGCTGAAGATTTTGCAGTTGTATCCGATTTGCCATTAGTGCCTTTTGAGCCATCCAAATCAGCGGTGTCAGAGGCCGAATATACCGAAGATATTTTTTCGACGTTAGCACGCAGCGTGCCTGATAATGTGATTGGCAATAGCGTATACAAGCCCAGTCCCTCTAACTATCAGGCAGATAATGACATACATAGCGTCGCTGCCAGTATTGCTCAGCACAATGTCT
Organism: Psychrobacter sp. NPDC078631; assembly: GCF_050268165.1. Classification (NCBI taxonomy): domain Bacteria; kingdom Pseudomonadati; phylum Pseudomonadota; class Gammaproteobacteria; order Moraxellales; family Moraxellaceae; genus Psychrobacter; species Psychrobacter sp. NPDC078631. The sequence continues at coordinate 15,001 of NZ_JBNNGG010000007.1, forward strand.
ATAATTTAACGATATTTGAAGCATTGGTACTGCTGCATACGCCACCTACTTATACCAGCGCGTCTCAGCAATACAAATTATTCACTCAACTCAGTGCCCGCACGCATGCTGCTTGCCAGCGCTTGATTATTGAAGAGTTGACTGCGCATCAGCTCAGTTTGCTATATCGTCGCCAGCAGCTACATCAGCATAAAGCACCCAAATGCACTACCAACAGTCCTCTTGCTGACAAGCTGTTTTCTGCATTGACTTTTGATCTAACGGGTGCGCAAAAAAGAGTGATGAAAGACATTACTGCGGATATGGCGACCTCAATTCCGATGCTACGATTGGTACAGGGAGATGTGGGTGCTGGCAAGACGTTGGTGGCAGCAGGAGCGGCAGGCTATGCGCTCGATAGTGGCTGGCAGGTCGCGGTAATGGCGCCGACTGAGATTTTAGCAGAGCAGCATCTACTGAATTTTAAGCAATGGTTTGAGCCATTAGGTATTGGTGTCGGTTGGCTCGCAGGTAAGCAAACGGCCAAACAACGCCGCGAAGCATTGGAAGCAGTCGCAGAAAATACCGTGCAAGTAGTCGTTGGTACTCATGCACTGTTTCAGGAGCAAGTTCAGTTTGCTAAATTAGGCTTGGTTATCATTGATGAGCAACATCGATTCGGTGTTGAGCAGCGTATGGCATTGACTAATAAGGGCGTCGCTAATAGTACCCCACACCAGCTAATCATGACCGCAACACCGATTCCAAGAACCTTAGCAATGAGTGTCTATGGCGATATGGATACCTCAATCATCGATGAATTGCCACCGGGGCGTACGCCAATTACGACGGTAACCATCGATCGCAATCGACGCGATGAGGTCATAGAACGTATCGCGATCAATTGCGAAGCGGGCAGGCAAGCGTACTGGGTATGCTCACTGGTAGAAGCGTCTAGCGTATTGGATGCGCAGGCAGCTGAAGCTACTTATGAGGATTTAAATGAACGTCTAGATATTCGTATTGGACTGGTGCATGGCAAAATGAAGTCTGCTGATAAGCAAGCCATCATGCAAGAGTTCAAAGCAGGTAATTTGGACTTGCTGATTGCGACGACTGTCATCGAGGTAGGGGTCGATGTGCCCAATGCATCATTGATGGTTATCGAAAATGCGGAACGTTTGGGACTATCACAATTGCATCAGCTGCGCGGGCGAGTCGGACGTGGCTCGACCAAAAGTTTCTGTGTACTGCTATATCAAAAGCCACTATCGGAGACAGGTACGGAGCGACTGAATGTCCTACGCGATAGTACCGATGGCTTCGTCATTGCTCAAAAAGACTTAGAGCTACGTGGGCCAGGAGAGCTGTTAGGCAAACGTCAAACGGGCAACGTTGGCTACTATCTGGCTGATCTGATCCGTGATGAGCAATTATTTGCCATTGCTCAGCGGTTAGCCAAGCACTTGATAGCAGACCCTGCGCGAAAAGCAGATGTCAGTCAATTGATTCATCGCTGGATGCCTGAGGCAAGTCGCTATACCAATGCTTAGTATTTAATAATCAGTGCTTAGTATCCATAGTCAGTCGTTGAATAAATCAGATATTCAACAGCTGGCTGCACGCGATCTTATTTCTTTAAACCGGTCGATATGCCTTGAACATTGCACATGTATTCGGTCTAAGTTTCAATTAAGTTTATGAACGCTAGACGCTATATATAAAAATAAGATGATGACTAAATATATGCTATTCTCGATAATTTGATGGACTATTATAATAATAAACAGTGCTTTAGAGAACATCGTAATACTCTCTGTAAGTAACGCTCATAGCCCTATATCAGGCTATCCAAACATTGCTTCGATTGCGTGCCACTTTTTATTATTGCTGTGACTGATTGATATTTTTAGTCATTCTATATCGAGTATTTCAATATTGACTGTACCTACAGAGAGTTATCATGAGCGATTTTGAAGAAACCCATTCTAAGCCGTCAGCTGAATCTGAGCTGCCGCCATATCGTCAAACTGACACTGTATCTCAAAGGCCATCTGCGAAACCACCAATATGGTTGTGGCCCGTGTTGGCAGCCGTACTAGTGATTGGGGTGCTGCTTGGCAAGTATTGGGGCAATGATAGTAGTGCAGCTACAGATGAGTCAGCAACTTCTAATTCTGTCGCAAACGATCAGGCAACTGGTAGCGATGCCAGTATTGAGCAATCAGTACTCTCAGTAGAAACAGTCAGTCCAAGCCAAGATGATATCGGCAGCACGCTCAGTGCCGATGGAACCATCAATGCTAAGGATACTGCGAACGTCAGTGCAAAAGTCAATGGTGTGGCTATCGAGCGTATTTTGGTCGAAGAAGGCGACCGCGTCAGAGCGGGTCAAGTCTTAGCCGTGTTCGATACTGATGCTATGGAGCAGCAAGTGCTACAGGCGCAAGCAGATGTCGCAGAAGCGGAAGCCACCCTTGCCAATGCCAGCGCTGATGCTGCACGTGTGCTGCCATTGATCGATATCGATGCCATTAGCAAACAAGAGGCCGATCGCTATCGTACCTCGGAAGTCCGTGCGAGAGCTTCTTTGCAAGCGTCTAAAGCCCGTTTGAGCAATCAGCGTTTGACATTAGAGAACGCAAAAGTCGTCGCTCCTGTCAGCGGTATTATCAGTGAAAAAATGGTAGAAGTCGGTCAAGTGGCAGGCGGGGATCCGCTATTTACGATTATCAAAGGCGGGGTTTTGGAATGGCGAGCAGATATAGATCCTAAGCTTATCGGTGATATAAACGTTGGTACGCCTGTACAAGTCAGTCTACCGGGTGGTGATACAGTGATGGGGCAAGTAAACCGCATTGCACCAACCGCGGACAACAACCGCCAAATTACGATTTATGCCAGCCTAGCTGCCAACTCAAAGATACGTGCAGGCATGTATCAAACAGGCGAATTCCTGTTAGGAAGTACCAGTACGCAAACGATTTCTAATAGCGCAGTGGTCAGTAATGATGGTTATGATTATGTGATGCTCGTTACCGAATCGACTACTCGAGACGATCGATCGATGGGACGTATCAAGCAGCAGCGAGTGACATTGGGTGAGCGATTGGGCGAGAGTGTAGCAGTGCTAGAGCCTTTGCCAAGTGACAGCCGTATCGTAAAGCAGGGCGGCAGCTTCTTAAATGATGGTGACCTAGTACGTGTTGTTAATGGTGTGTCTCAAACCAGTAAGCCAGTGCAGGCACAACCATGAGCTTAAACGTCTCCGCTTATTCGATCAAAAATCCTCTCGTCGCTATCTTGCTATTTGTACTGCTGACGTTGGGCGGCATTTACGGTTTCATGAAAATGAAAGTCCAGCAGTTTCCGGATATAGACTTGCCAGCGGTGGTGGTCACGGTGACGCTACCGGGTGCTGCGCCCTTACAACTCGAAAACGATATTGCCAAAAAGATTGAAAACAAACTGACCAGTATCGAAGGCGTGAGTCATATTCGCACCACGCTACAGACGGGTGCGGCGACCATTGCCACTGAATTTACCCTAGAAAAAGACATTCAAGAAGCGGTAGACGATGTGCGTTCAGCAGTCGGTGAAGTACGTGGTGATCTGCCAGCTGCAGCCAACGATCCTATTATTACTAAAGTATCTACTGCTGGGTTTCCAGTGGTTACGTACTCTGTCGCTGCTGAAAATATGAGCGTGGAGGATTTATCTTGGTTTGTTGATGATACCGTTACCAAACGGCTATCTGATATACCAGGCGTTAGTACCGTGAGCCGTGTTGGTGGGTTGCAGCGTGAAATCACGGTTGCTGCTGACCCAATTGCGTTAAGTGGTCTGAAGTTTTCTATTTCACAATTATCGCAGCAAATCGCTGGTATCCAGCAAGACAGTTCTGGTGGGGAGGCGGAAGTTGGTAATACGACTCAGACAATCCGTGTTCTCGGTGCTGTTGAGCGAGCAAATGAGCTAAACGATTTGCAAGTGGCTGTCCCTACGGGGGGCACACAAGCTTTAGGTCGTATGGCAGAAATCACTGACGGCGCAGCAGATCCAAGCTCGATTGCTAAGCTAGACGGTCAAACAGTGGTGGCATTTAACATCACTCGATCGCGCGGTGCCAGTGAGGTCGACGTGATGGAGCTGGTTGATGAGGAGCTTGCCAAGCTGACTGCTGATGTCGGTAATATCAGTATTGAGAAAGTCTATGACCGAGCCACACCCATTGCAGAAGATTATGAAGCTTCGTTAAGAATGCTCATCGAAGGTGGGCTGTTGGCTGTAGTGGTAGTATTTCTGTTTTTGCGCAATATTCGCGCGACTATCGTTGCCGCGGTCGCTTTGCCGTTATCAGTGATTCCAACCTTTTTGGGTATGTATCTGTTTGGCTTTAGTCTGAATATCATCTCACTACTGGCGTTGTCATTGGTTATTGGGGTGCTGGTCGATGATGCAATTGTTGAAGTCGAAAACATCATACGCCATCTACGTATGGGTAAGACGCCTTATGAAGCGGCGATGGAAGCCGCTGATGAAATCGGTCTCGCCGTTGTCGCCACTACTTTTACTTTGATTGCGGTGTTTTTACCAACGGCCTTTATGGGCGGTATCGTTGGACAGTTTTTCCGTCAGTTTGGTTGGACGGCTGCCTTATCAATTTTTGCCTCGCTGATGGTAGCTCGCCTGATTACACCGATGATGGCAGCTTATATCTTGCGACCTGAGAAAAAGCACGTCGAAAAACAAAGCGCGATGATGAAGTACTATCTTAAGATTGTGTCTTGGACCCTACATCATCGCTGGATAACTATGGGTGCAACGCTTGTTTTATTTGTAGCATCGCTAGCTCTGGTTAAGCTGTTACCCACGTCATTTATCCCTGATAATGATATCGATCAAACTCGAGTGGCTATTGAGCTGACACCTGACGTGTCGTTGGCGGATACTGAGCGCGTAGCGGCACTAGCAAGTGCTCGTATTTTGGCCATGCCTGAGGTGACCAATATCTTTACCTCAGTGGGAGAGGCGCAGGCGTCGATGGGTGCGTCGGATGGCGGCGGCGGTAAGGCTGAAAACATCGCTGGCTTGGATATCGTACTTGCCCCGCGTGCAGAACGAGGCACCAAGCAAGAGATAGAACGCAAAATTAGTAAGCTGATGACAGAAGTGCCAGGAGCACGGTTTACTGTTGGCTTATCGAGTGGTGGTGAGAGCGGCTATAATTTTTCATTGACTAGTACTAACCCGCAACTGCTTGAACAAATTGCACAAAAAATCATGTCTGAGATTCGAGGTCTGCCAAGTGCAGGCGCTGTGACCAGTGATCGCAGTCTGCCACGCCAAGAGCTAACGGTAACCCCAGATAGATTGGCAATGGCTGACAAAGGAGTCACCACGCAAGATATCGCTACGACTCTACGTGTGGCTACGGTGGGCGACTACGAGCAGCAATTGTCAAAGCTCAATCTTGATACGCGCCAAGTACCAATCGTGGTACGTCTACCTGACGCGGCTAAGCAAAATGTTAGCCAGCTAGAAGGTTTATACGTGCCGAGTACTATGCCTGCCGGTCAAGGCGTACGCGTCGGTGAGGTTGCTACGCTAGACTTTGGCACTGGACCTGCGCAGATTAGTAGACTGGATCGAGAGCGTGCCATTAGTATCACGGTACAACCTGCGAGTGGCGAGCTTGGCGATTTGGTACAAGCGGTCAAAGCGGTTCCGACCATGCAGCAACTTCCGCCTTCGATTACCATCATTGATCAGGGCCAAGCAGAAAACATGGCAGACCTCTTTAGTGGATTTATCATTGCGATGTCCGTCGGGGTAGTTTGTATTTTAGGCGTACTTATTCTGCTTTTTGGCCGTTTGTTGCAGCCTTTTACCATTCTTATGGCGTTACCTCTATCAATCGGTGGGGCGTTTGTTGGCTTGGTTATTACCAATAGCAGCTTATCGATGCCTTCGATGATTGGCTTTATTATGCTCATGGGTATCGCGACCAAAAACTCAATCCTGCTAGTCGATTACGCGTTGATTGCCCAGCGCCGAGGGCTGGCGCGTTTTGAGGCTATCGTAGATGCATGTCGCAAGCGTGCACGGCCTATTATCATGACGACCATTGCAATGGGCGCAGGTATGTTGCCTCTAGTATTTGGTTGGGGTGATGCAGATCCTACCTTTAGGCGACCGATGGCAGCAGCGGTACTGGGTGGTCTGGTGACCTCTACGCTATTGAGCTTGGTTGTCATTCCTGTCGTTTATACCTTGATGGATGACCTATCAGGATGGTTTGCTAAATGGTTAGCTCCACATGGTAAACCTAGTGACATCCAATAGTTACTTCTCATAGAGAGCCAAATAGCTAACCCAATAGTGAGCCAAGACACGACACGATAGTAACAATCTGGAAAATTATGCATGATTAACACGCTCTCAATTAGGTCATATACCCGTCAAACTCGAGGACATTCTCATGACTTTCATCAGATTGTTTTGCCTTTGCGAGGGGCAATCAATATCGAAGTTGGGAGCTATACTGGAAAAGTTATCCCGAGCGAATGTGTTGTGGTTAAGACAAATGAAAAGCATTACTTTAGCGCTGAGGAGAATGCAAAGTTTATTGTTGTGGATACAGATTTATTGCCAGAAAATGTGCTTCATTCATCACAAATTCTCTTCTCCATAAGTTCGCCATTGTTGGCATTTTTGGAGTTTTCAGAAAATCAGTTAAGGTATCAAATCAATCCTGAAGTTGAGAGACTGATGTTTGATACCTTTTATAAGCTCCTAGAACAACAAAATCTATTTGTGCAATATGATGCTCGAATTAGAGAAGTCGTCGCATATATTCACCACAATTTTGCTAAAAACCTTTCTGTCGAAGTGTTGGCGGATATCTCTTGTCTCAGTGCTACGCAGTTCAAAAAGAACTTCAAACTGCAAACAAACCAAACTGTCACTGAGTACATCACAAAGATCAGGATGCAAAAGGCGCAAGCTTTATTACTACATACTGATTCACCTATCGCTATCATAGCCGAACTGGTTGGTTATACGGATGTTAGCGCTTTTAGCCGCCGCTTTTCTAAATATTTCGGTATTGCCCCTTCCAAATTAAAACACGTCTAACCAGACATGCAAACCGTCTAATCTGCAAAAAAAGTAGTTTATAACTCTCTATAATAATGTTATTCATTATAACGTCAGAGGTAGCTACTATGCTGCAGAATAAATCTAGTCTAAGTGCTATTTTATGTGTGATAGCTGCCAGTGTCCTTTGGGGAACGACAGGTACAGCGTCTGCTTTTATACCTGACGTTAGTCCATTAGCCGTTGGTGCGTTTTCGATGGGGATAGGCGGTGTATTGCTAGTATTGAATGCTAAGAATAATTTATTAAGCGATAGACAGAAACTACTTTCTAAACCCAGTCTCTTGTTCATTGGTAGCCTATGTGTTGCTATCTATCCTTTAGCTTTTTATTCCTCTATGAGATTGGCAGGTGTCGCTATTGGTACAGTAATCTCAATTGCTAGCGCACCATTTTTCACTGTTATCATGGAGCGTCTGATTAGCAATAAAAGAGTCACTAGTCGATGGGTGGTAAGTTTTATATTTGGTGTGGTTGGCGTTATTTTGCTGACTTTAGGGAAAACCCAATATTTAGATGTAAACGCACAAGCAAATAATCGAATATTAGGCATTTTATTAGGATTAGTTGCAGGATTGACCTATGCCACATACTCATGGACAGCACGTCAGATGATAGAGAACGGGGTAAACTCGAAATCAGCGATGGCCAGTATGTTTGGTCTGTCGGCAATCTTATTGTTGCCATCATTATTATTGACAGGGGGAAACCTGTTTTTGGATGCAAAACATATAAGCGTTGCACTATATCTGGCAATTGCGCCGATGTTCTTTGGTTATTTACTTTTTGGTCAAGCGTTGAGAGTGATTGAGGCGAGCAAAGCCACGCTTATTACGTTATTAGAACCTATTGTAGCCACTATATTGGCTATCATTATAATCGGTGAAACATTCTCTCCTATCGGCTGGCTAGGAATGTCACTCATGATAATCTGTCTTTTACTGCAGGTAATAAAGACGCCAAAACTGACAGGTTATCGAAGAAGACGTGCACTATATAAATAACCAAACAATATAAGTAACCAAGCAATATTTCTGACGATAAGCAGTCTTTTGATGAGTTACCGCCTGCTAAGTATGACTCTTTGTATGACGTTAGTCTAAAACTGGTAAGTTGAATGGATTAGTTGGGACAGTCTTTGCTATAGTCTGTCCAATCAAATCTATTGAAGAAATTGTTTATCTCTTATAGCGCTATTTTAATTTTACTAACATATTAATAGCTTCTAGAACGATAAACCAATCTCTACAAACTAATCTTTAAAAAACTGGAAAATAAGGAATAACTATGATTAACGCATATGCAGCAAAAGAGAAAGGTGGCAAATTTGAGCCTTATGAATATGATCCAGGTGCTCTAGGCGATCACGAAGTAGAAATCGAAGTACATAGCTGCGGTATCTGCCACAGTGATTTATCGATGTGGCAAAATGAATGGGGTATGACTCAATATCCGTTTGTCGGTGGACATGAGGTTGCAGGTAAAGTCCTTAACAAGGGCAAACACGTCAAGCATCTAGAATTGGGCGATAAAGTCGGACTTGGCTGGCATAAAGGATACTGTAACGTTTGTGATCTATGTATCGATGGGGATCATAACTTATGCCCTGAGCAAGAAGGTACGATCATTGGTAACCACGGCGGCTTCGCAGATAAAGTACGCGCAAAAGATACTAGCGTCATCAAGATACCTGAAGGGCTTGATTTTAACGCGGTAGGACCACTGCTATGTGGCGGTATCACAGTGTTTAACCCACTTATGCAGTACGACATCAAACCAACTTCTAGAGTGGCTGTAATTGGTATTGGTGGTTTGGGTCATTTGGCATTGCAGTTTGCCAATGCGTGGGGCTGTGAAGTGACGGCATTTACCAGTGAATCAAAAATGGAAGAAGCAAAAGAGATGGGCGCTCACCATTCACTAAACTCAAGAGACGATAGCGAAATTGAAAAAGCCGCAGGTTCTTTCGATCTAATCATCTCAACAGTGAACGTTGATATGAACTGGGATGTTGTGATCAAGACGCTAAGACCAAAAGGTAAGCTGCATTTTGTTGGACTGCTAGAAGCACCACTAGAGATATCGGCTGCACCAATGATTATGGCTCAGAATAGTCTATCAGGCTCGCCAGTTGGCTCACCAGCGACGCTACGCAAAATGTTAGATTTTGCTGCGCGCCATAATATTCAGCCAGTGACTGAAACATACAAAATGTCTGAGATTAATGAAGCGTTTGAGCGACTAGAGAGTGGTAATGCTCGCTATAGAGTGGTGCTAGAAAGAGACTAAATATCGTTACAGGCGACTAAATGTAGCCACTAAATAAGCACAATAATAGTGATACTCTAATTAATAGATAGAGTGTCACTATTTTTTTGTATTAAAATTCTGCTTTTCACCAGTTTTTAAAATATGCGGATTATTTGGAGATGGGTCTAAATATTTTTATTTAATTTTTGCTCATGCAATTATTACTACTTTTTTCTAAACTGCTAGTAGGTCGTTTTAAAATCGTAAAAAACCCCTGCTACTGAGTTTACAATAGCAGGGGTAAATACTTGTCTTTTCAGAGCTGTCAGCAAGTAATAAAGTATCATACTTACTATTTCGAAAAGTTAATTTAAAATCAATGTTTTTAGTTTGATGCTAAAAAAGCCCGTTATTAACTGTCCACTAAATGGGTAATTTGAACGACCATTATTTAACCCATTGTTCTTTAATGATTTTTATGAGTTTAGTTACCAAGTTACCTGTGTCGAGATGCTTTACTTTATCTGTGTAGTTCAGTGGGGTCAGGCCTTGTAGATCATTTGCAAGTTTTGACTCTTAACCTGTAAGAATAGCTATCAAAGTACATTGTTTTCCAAGAAACCCCATGAATAACTCTAATTCAAATATAGTGTTATCGCGTGTAGCGGGGAACTCTTTATTTTTTGAAATCACAATCTTATCACCACTCATAATAGCTAAATCGAAGTTAGAGGTTGTAATTGTTTCCGCTTTCTACATTATACAGTGAACCTAAAATAGATAATTGTAGGTTGGCCATTGGTTGTAGAAGTATTCATAAGAAAGACATCTCCTATCTAATCAATAGTCTTGCTGAACTAATAACATAGGTGATTTAATTCTACAGACATCATTCACCTACTTGTAGTTTTGCCAATTCATTCCAAAACCGTTCTCCTGACTCATGTAAACGGGCCTGATAGCGATATGCATAAAAAGAAATAGGTAAGACCAACTCATAATTACCAATAATTGTTAGTTGCTTTGTTTCAAGTTCCTTTTCTATAGCATAGTCAGGTAGCCAAGCAATACCTTTTCCGTTTATTACCTGTTGTTTCAACAAATCTGTCATTGATGAAGAGAACACAATATTAAGATTTACTTTCGACCTAACTTTTTCAATTTGTCTACCCATATAAGAATTGCGACTATACGATAAATAAGGACAGGGCTTTTCTTCTGAAAACTTATATAGTGGTAAACCTTTATTGTCGCAGGCGGATACCGGTAATAATTTTGCTTCACCAATAAGTAATGATAAGTAGGGTGGTAGGTTCAATAATTCATTATGAAATGAAAGCAATATGTCACACTCACCATCTTGCAAAGCTTCGATCGCACGATCTACATCGATAGCCTCAATATTCAAAATTGAAGATCCTATGATATCTGATGCAATGTCATGCAATTTAGAGGCAAAACTATTAGCTAGTGAATGCGCCGCAGCAACCTTGATTACTCTTCCATCAAGATTTGATAGCCCCTTCAAATGGTTTATCGTCTCTGTTATTTGTCCCATTAAGTTTCTAGCTGATGTTCTGAATACACTACCAACAGGAGTAAGGCTGATTGGCACATTACTTCTATCAATGAGTTGCGAGCCTATTGCTTCTTCGAGTGATTGAATTCGACGACTAAATGCCGGCTGCGTCATATTTCGGATTTGTGCTGCTTTTGAAAAGCTTCTAACTTCTGCAAGAATAAGAAAATCTTCTAGCCATTTACTTTCAATATTCATAACTACTTCCTTTGACATTATGCAATTTATGCATATGGTTAAGGATAATAGCATTTATCAAAAGACAAGTAATCATATAGATTAGTCCCTATCGTTTATATTCTGGTTTCTCAAAATGAATAAAATATTGGGCGTGCTAGGTGGTATGGGACCTTTAGCTACAGCTGAATTTATGAAGAAAGTGATTACTCTTACTCCTGCTAAAACAGACCAAGAGCATATACCCATGCTTATAAGGAATATACCTCAAGTACCAGATAGAACGACTTTTATCATGACTGGAGAGAATGATCCTTTTGAACAATTAAAAAATGGCTTTCAAGAGCTTACTGTGGCCGGAGCCAGCTGTATCGTTATTCCATGTAATACCGCTCATTTTTGGTATAGAAGATTAACGCAAGACAGCAACATTCATACGATAAGTATCATTGATAGCGTCGTGAACAAAATTTGTGACATTGGTTATAAAAATATTGCGGTATTAGCAACTAATGCAACAATTAAAGCTCAGCTCTATCAGGAAGCTTTGGAAGCCAAAGGTATTCATGTTCTTATTCCTGATGAAGAACAACAAACGTCTGTTATGAATGGAATTAATGAAGTCAAATCTGGGAATATTGAAAATGGTACGAAGTTAATAGAGCCTATTTTCAATGCCATGATACTTCAGAAAGCTGACGCAGTGATATTAGGATGTACAGAAATTCCAATTGCATTAGCTCAACTTGAAAAAGACATGCCAAATCAATGTTTAGACTCATTAGATATACTTGCTCAGCAATGTGTTAACTGGGCTAAGGAATATGTTTAAAAAAACGTGTTAATTATATCAATTTGAATAATGGAAATATTATGGACAGAGTTAATGAAATGGAAGGAAACAATAATGAATGATACTAACATAAAACAAGGCCGTTCCAATTTTTGGGGTCGACTCTCACTTTGGAAAAAAATCCTGATAGGCATGGTATTAGGAATAGTTGCCGGTGTGATCTTAGGTCCCGATGCTGAAATATTAAAACCAATCGGAACACTCTTTATCAACGCCATTAAGATGCTAATTGTGCCTCTAGTGTTTTTCTCGCTGATCGTAGGTGTGACCTCAATGAAGGACATTCGCAAAATGGGTCGTATAGCTATAAAAACAGTCACTCTTTACTTAGGAACGACTGCTGTAGCGATCACTATTGGTCTTGGCTTAGGCTTCCTATTTGAACCAGGGAAAGGGCTTAATATGGTTGTAACTGACGTTGCTTCTGCGAGTGAAGAAGCGCCGACCTTTATTGAAACTTTGCTTAACCTAGTACCGCAGAACCCAGTGGGTGCACTAGCGGCGGGCGACATTTTACAAATAATAGTATTTGCTCTGAGCTTAGGTGTGGCATTAGTGCTTTGCGGTGAAAAAGCCAAACCTGCTATACAACTGTTTGAAAGTTTGGCTGAAGCTATGTATAAACTAACCGAGCTAGTTATGAAACTGGCACCTTATGGTGTTTTTGGTTTAATGGCTTGGGTGGCTGGTAAGTATGGTTTAGATGTCCTAGTGCCATTAATCAAAGTGATTGCCTTAGTTTACATTGGTTGCTTAATTCATGTGCTCGTGTTTTGTACTAGTTTATTGAGTATCTTGGGACGCCTTAATCCTATGCGTTATTTGAAAGGAATAATTAACCCAGCTGTAATTGCTTTTACTACAACTAGCAGTTCAGGTACTTTACCAGCTACTATCAAGGCGGCGCGTGAAGATTTGGGTGTATCGGAAGGCGTATCTAGCTTTGTTCTTCCGGTGGGAGCTACTATAAACATGGACGGTACAGCGCTTTATCAGGGTGTCTGTGCACTTTTTATCGCTCAAGCATTCGGTATTGACCTTGCCTTTTCTGATTATATTTTAATTATCATGACATCGACTTTGGCGTCCATTGGAACAGCTGGGGTTCCTGGTGCTGGTCTTATCATGCTATCTTTAGTTCTCACTACTGTAGGTCTGCCACTAGAAGGTCTGGCCATAGTCGCCGGTATTGACCGTATACTCGATATGGCACGAACTAGTGTGAATGTTTGCGGTGATTTGATGGTTTCTGTTCTAGTCGGTAAGAGTGAGAAAGAGTTAGACGAGTCAATTTACAACTATTCTGGACAAGGATCAATTATCAATAAAATTTTATAAAAGTATTATAAATTGGAATGTAAATGTATTAATTTTAATAGATAGTTGTCAAGTTGAGCACAAAGACTAGGTTATGTGCTCAATAGATTTTAGTTATTTCAATTTCAATAACTATATTCATGATGACAATTGTAGTTATAAAATTCATTCTTACGAATATAACTATAATCTTGCTAAGATTGACTGACATCTACCTTCTCTAAGCCATTTCTCTTGTTTTTTTGAGAGCATAAAAAAACCCTGCTAAAGTTACATCAACTTTAGCAGGGGGTAATAATGGAGTCAACAGTATGATACTTTATTACTCAGTATGAATCTTTATTACTTAGTATGATACTTTATTACTCTCAGACACAAGAGCTGTCGTAGAGTAATTTTCTTATTCTACCGTGACTGATTTTGCCAAATTGCGTGGCTGGTCGACATCTGTGCCACGCATTACTGCTACATGGTATGACAACAGCTGCACAGGCACGCTGTAGACGATAGGGGCAAGCGTCTCGCAAACATCGGGTACATATACTAAGTGTAGTCTATCTTCAGCGACCATTTGACTGGCTTCGCTAGCGAATACAAATAGCTCGCCATGACGCGCATGCACTTCTTGCATGTTGGCTTTTAATTTATCAAACATACTGTCTTTGGGCGCTAGTACGACGATGGGCATGTCTTTATCGACCAATGCTAATGGACCGTGTTTGAGCTCGCCTGCCGCATAACCTTCTGCATGAATGTAAGAGATTTCCTTTAGCTTTAACGCGCCTTCTAGAGCAATCGGGAACTGTAGCCCGCGACCTAAGAATAGACAGCTTTTCTTATCTTCAAAGCTTTCACTCATGGTCTTGATAGGAGCATCAAGGTTTAAGCTGGCGTAGAGTTGTCCTGGTAATTGATGTAACTCACTTAATAACGTATTTAAGTGTTCGTCAGTCATGCGCTTCTGCGTGACACCAACTTTTAATATCAACAATATCAAGGCCACAAGCTGAGTGGTAAATGCTTTGGTAGAGGCAACGCCAATCTCAGGCCCTGCCAACGTTGGCAAGAAAATATCTGTTTCGCGTACCAACGATGACGTCGGTACATTACATAGTGCCAAGCTGACTAAGCCTGCTGGTGTTTGCTTCTGGATATCACGTAACGCTGATAAGGTGTCAGCCGTTTCACCAGATTGAGAAATACAGATGACCAAAGTGTTATCGACGACAACAGGATTACGATAGCGGAATTCGCTGGCAACCTCGACCGAGCAAGGTATACGGATAAGGCTCTCAAACCAGTATTTTGCGACCATACCGGCGTGATAACTGGTACCACAAGCAATCACTTGTACATGACGAACACCTGATAACAGTGTCTCATGACGCTGTAAAAAATCGTCGCGTAGTTTAGTCGTTTCACCATTATCCAAAGCCATCTCTATCGTACGAGCGACGGCATCTGGCTGCTCGTAAATTTCTTTGAGCATATAATGTTTGAACTCGCCTTTATCGGCATTGTGCTGGGTTGCATCAATTTCATGTATTTGACGTTGGACTTCAACACTATCTGCATAAACTTGAATGCTATTGCGAGTTAATCTGGCGATATCACCTTCTTCTAGGTACATAAAGCGGTTAGTCACCGGCAGCAACGCCAACTGATCTGACGCAATGAAATTCTCACCGATACCGACGCCAATAACCAAAGGTGAGCCTAGACGTACAGTAATGAGCTCATCAGGGCAATCTACGTGTACAATACCCAATGCAAAAGCACCGTGCAATAACGGAATGATGGTGCGGACCGCTTCCAACAAGTCAGGTGTCTTTTTGTAGATATCATGGATTAGATGCGCCACAACTTCAGTATCTGTCTGTGAAGTAAACACGTAGCCTTTGGCTATTAGCTCTTCTTTTAGTTCAGCGTAGTTTTCGACGATGCCGTTATGCACGACCGCAATTTTGCCTGATACGTGTGGATGCGCATTACGTTGTGCTGGCTCACCATGGGTTGCCCAGCGCGTATGAGCAATACCGATATGACCATCAAAAAACTCTGGATTGATAGCGACGGCATTGACCAGTGCCTGTACTTTACCTACTTGACGCTCACGGTGTAGTTCACCATCACGAATAACCGTCAGACCAGCTGAGTCATAGCCGCGATATTCTAAACGCTTTAAGCCTTCAAGTAAGATATTAGCGATATTTCGCTCAGCAACGGCGCCTACAATTCCACACATGGCTATTCCTTAGATTCAAATTTTATTAGTTCAATATATAATGTTGCAAGATCAAATAATTTGGTTGGTCATTAATGATGAGTCATCAACAGATAAATATGATGAAGCAGCACCACAAAGATTGCCGTACTGCTTAAATTGGTTCAACAATGACTGTGGTCGATTAAATTACCAATGAGCAATTATTTTTTTGTGGGTCGTTGAAAGTCATTTTTTTGTACTTGACGCGCACGACCAAATGCCAACGCACTACTGTCAACGTCTTTGGTAATCACAGAACCAGCAGCAACGGTAGCAGTATCGCCAATCGTCACTGGCGCGACTAAGCTAGCATTGGAGCCGATAAACGCATTGTCTTCAATGATGGTTTGCGATTTATTAGCACCGTCATAGTTACAGGTAATGACACCAGCACCGATATTAACGCCTGTGCCAACGGTTGCATCACCGACGTAGCTTAAGTGATTTACTTTACTGCCTTGACCAATAGTCGATTTTTTAATTTCGACAAAGTTACCAACTTTGCTGTTATCAGATAGTACGGTATCAGGACGCAAATGCGCAAAAGGCCCGATATCAACACCAGCACCAATATCAGCACGATCAATCACGCAGTAAGGTTTGATGTAGCAGGCATTACCAATCTTGGCATTTTTAATAATACAGCCCGCTTCGATATAGACGTTGTCACCCAAAGTACAGTCACCTTCAAATACCACATTAACGTCAATAAACACATCTTGACCAGCGGTTAACGTACCACGAATATCGACACGGGTAGGGTCAGCAAACTGTACGCCAGCTTCTTGTAAGTCAGCAACTAGCTTGCGCTGCCAAGTACGCTCTAGACTAGCAAGCTGTTGGCGGTTATTAACCCCTTCAATCTCAAACGTATGCTCAGGCTCAATCGCCGCGATAGTAATACCATCCGCAACCGCCATTTTAACGATATCTGTCAGATAATATTCTTGCTGTGCATTGTCGTTAGAGAGCTCAGGCAAGTATTTGTGCAGTAGCGCATTGTCGACACAGTAAATACCGCTATTAATTTCTTTAATACTTTGCTCTTCAGCATCGGCATCTTTTTGTTCAACGATGGCTTCAATATTACCTGCTTGGTCGCGTTTAATACGACCCAAGCCAAATGGATTATCGACTGTCAGCGTCAGCATAGACATGCCATCAGTATTAGCAGTTTTTAAGGCTGTTAGTGTCTCACAGCTGACCAATGGCACATCACCGTAAAGAATGAGACTTTGTCCTGACTTGGGTAAATCAGACAGTGTCACCTTGACCGCATGGCCAGTTCCCAATTGCTCAGTTTGAGCAACCCAAGTAATCGATGCTTGTGTATATTGATTGGTAATCTCCGATTTTACTTGATCACCACCAAAGCCATGAACAATGATGGTTTCATCAACAGTTAGCTGATGGCAAGTATCTAGCACATGACCTAATAAAGACTTCCCAGCCAATGTCTGCAATACCTTTGGCTTTGCCGATTGCATACGTGTGCCTTTACCGGCAGCTAAAATAATTACAGAAAGAGGAGATGTCATAATAGGCTCGCAAATGTAACAAAATATAATATTGGATTATAGCGCAAATGTTCATTTATAAAAATGCTGTGATGTGCAGGCTTTGTAATACAACCTGCTAACAATAGATCAATTGTTTATACAGGAGAGTAGCCTTCGAATTGATAACGTTGCTAGGATAAGCGGTTGTAGAATAGCCAATTCAGTATCGTAGTAGTTAGGGTAACTTATAACAGCACACCAAACATAACAACTACCCATACTACTGCTGCCATGATACCTGCGATGATGTCATCGAGCATAATGCCTAACCCGCCAGCAACTCTTTTGTCAGCCCATCCAATCGGTGGCGGCTTAACGATATCAAAAAATCTAAATAAGATAAAAGCGAAAACAATGGCGAAAATAGAAAGTTCTTGAGATACATTTTGCCAAAAGTTATCGTCAGCAATCCCCATGTAAGAAAGAGGCAGTAGGGTAATCCAAATACCTGCCCACTCATCCCAAACGATATGCGGATCATCATGACCTTGCATCAGCTCAGCAGTGCGTCCGCAAATCCAAACGCCCAAAATACAAGATAGAATTATCAGAATGAGAAAAGGTATAAAGCCCAAACTCAACAATGGTATTGCAATGATTAACCCGCCAACGGTACCCCAAGTGCCAGGTGCACGGCGCGGCAGACCACTACCTAAACCTAGCCCAAGCCAATAAACCACACGGTCAAGCATGCTGGCACCGACCGGTAATGGTGGGCAGTCATTTGCTTTACGGATGTCAGGCTTAGATAAGTCGTGATCAGTCATGGATTAGCCTGTGAAGTGTTGGTAGCCAGTAAGATTGGGCCACGTTAAAAACGGTGCGGGCTGAGTTGGCGTCACTGGCTGATTTTTATAAAACAGTTCAAGACGCGGATTGTCAGCAGACTTGGTATTTGTCGCTATCGGATCTGCTAGTGCAATTACCTCGCCGATACAAGTGACAGGTGTGTTGCCAGTAGGCGGCTTGATATGTGCAGGCAAAGTAAATGCCAATTCATAATCATCACCGCCCGCTAGCTGACCTAATAAGCGATCAGACAAATCGACAGTAGATAATGACTCGCTACTCGGTAGCTTGTCTAAATGGATGCGCATACCTACGGAGCTTTGCTGACAGATATGGCCAAGATCTTGGTAAAGACCATCGGAGATATCTATCATCGCTGTTGCACCGAGCTTTGCCAACGCTGCACCTAGTGCAATACGCGGCGTTGGCATATGTAGACGATGCGCCAACTCGATACCTTGTACGCTTTCAGGATACTTTAAGGCGAAAGCGGCATCACCAAGGGTGCCTGATACATAAATCTTATCACCAACTTGCGCACCTGAGCGGTAAATGGCAGGTGTATCTGCGGACAGTAACCCCTGCGCGCTGATACTAAGTACTAAGCGCTCACTACGCGTGGTGTCACCACCTATCAGCGTTACGCCAAACAGCTGGCACGCATGAAACAGCCCTTTGGCAAATTCAGTGAGCCATTCGTGATTTGCTAAACGTTCAGGTAATGCCAACGCTAGCATAATGCTATGCGGCGTCGCACCCATAGCAGCAATGTCTGAGACATTAACGGCGACTGCCTTATAGCCAATCGCAAATGCTAGTTCATCAACTTTTTGCCAATCAGCATGAAAGTGACGACCTTGAACCAGTGTATCAATACAGCTAACCAAGCGTGATCCTGCTGGCAATGCCATCACAGCCGCGTCGTCACCGATACCTTTTTCGATACCAGTTAATGGCGCATGCGTGGCCTGCATCTGTGAGAATATACGCTCAATCAGCTCAAACTCGTTCATGGTTAGTCTTAGTCTTTGGTATCGTTAGCGTTTTTCTTGCTCGCCTTAAAGTCACTGATATTTGCACTGGCTTTACTGGCACTACTGCGTTTAACGTTGGCTTTGTTAGCACTGATACGCGGCTTGTTTGATGCAGTCGGTTCATCGACGATCGTGCTTTCTGTTTCAGCAGCAGTTTCGATGCTATCCACTGGATTTTCTTCAGGCTGTTTAGCCGCCGCTTTTTGTGACGTACGTAGATTGGCATTAGTATCTGCTTGTACCTCTAAAGCACGCAGCTCACCGGCCATTTTATCCAGTACCGCATTAATCAGTTTGTGAGCATCAGTCGCCCCAAAATGATTGTTTAGCTTCATCGATTCATCAAGCACGACTTTATAAGGAATCTCTACACGGTTTTGTAGCTCATACGCGCCAATCAACAATATAGCGTGCTCAACAGTATCTAACTTATCAACCTCACGATCGAGATGCTGACTGATAAGCGCATCGAGTGCTTCAATTTGTTCTGGGATGTCGCGCATCATTTCATGATAATAACCGATATGGACGGTATGCATGGCATTGGTTGCACGCGTGCGAGCAGCAATATCGTGCGGAGCATTGGCTTTCCAGCCAAGCTTACCATCTACATCAAAGCGGCGATCAGTGACGAGCCATTCGTATAGGCCTTGCATCGCAAAGCGACGTGCCTTACGGATAGCAGTGTGACTGGTCTTGTAAGAAGACTCACTCATATCGAATGTTTGATCACCCGCACTACTGCTCGCTATACGGGTAGCTTCAGCTTGTCCATCATTGGCTTGTGCGGTTTTCGCAGCGCTAATAGCGCGCTTGAGTTGGTCAGTCATAGGGGGTCTGTACCTAAATTTTTGAGATGATACCCAGTCAAAATATAAATTAGCAAAGTAGTTTTTTAGCTATGCTGATTCAAAGCTTTAAAGGGTATAGAAATACGGCGAAAATTCAAAAAGTAGCCAATTGTTTTGATAGCTGGCTAGTGCTATGAGGTGCTGTTATTACTAAATAGCAGCACCAGTTAAACTAATAAACTTGAGCTTTGAAGCTTACGCTTCATCGATGCTGTCATCAATATCTAGCTGTGACAAAACAGCGATCATTTCTAGTACGACCATCGCAGCTTCAGAGCCTTTGTTGCCCGCTTTAGTACCAGAGCGCTCGATAGCTTGCTCGATGCTGTCAGTAGTGATGATACCGTTAGCAACAGGGATATTATAATCCATTGCCACAGCGCTCAAACCTTTGGCCGACTCGCTAGCTACAATATCAAAATGCGGCGTGCTGCCACGAATGATTGCACCCAATGCCACAATCGCGTCAAAACGATCTGATTCAGCAGCACGTTGGGCCACAAGTGGTAGCTCAAATGCGCCAGGCACACGAATAACAGTAATGTTGCTACCCAATACACCATGACGGAGTAGGGCATCGATTGCACCATCAACCAATGACTCAACGACAAAACCGTTAAAACGACCGACAACGATACCAATGCGAGCATCAGCGTTTTGATGTAGGTTACCATCGATATGAGTCACGTCGTTACGCTGCTGTTGTAAATTCGACATAAAAAATCCTTTGCTTAATAAGCGTTCAATTGAAATATAGGCGTCAATAAATAGCTAAATAGTCTGATGCGTTCAATCGATTCGGTCGCCTATTATTTTGGCGTTGCCCTAGTTAATTGAACGAAAATAAATGGTTAGCGCTATGATAGCATTTTTTTGGGTTTTATTTGTATATTACGAGCGTGCTAAAGCCGCATCTGTATTCCTTGCGCTGCCATATACTCTTTGGCCTCCAATACCGTGTACTCACCGAAGTGAAAAATACTGGCGGCAAGTACGGCATCTACGCCGCCTTCTAGTACACCTTCTGCCAAATGTTGCAGGTTACCAACGCCGCCTGAAGCGACAACGGGTACGTTGACGCGGCTCGTAATCTGCTGCATGAGCGCCAAGTCGTAGCCTTTTTTGGTGCCATCACCGTCCATCGAGGTGACCAGTAATTCACCAGCGCCCAGCTCTGCCATTTTGCTCGCCCAAGCAACGGCATCGATACCCGTTGGCTTACGGCCACCATGGGTGAATATCTCCCAACGTGGTACTTTAATACCGTCAATGTCGATATCAGCGACGCGTTTGGCATCGATAGCAACGACGATACACTGGTTACCAAATTTCTGCGCGGCTTCACCAACGAACTCCGGCGTAAATACGGCTGCTGAGTTAATCGCCACTTTATCCGCGCCAGCATTGAGCAAATTGCGGATATCAGCGATTTTTCGAACGCCGCCACCAACAGTCAGCGGAACGAATACCGTCTCTGCCATGCGCTCAACAGTATGATAAGTGGTATCGCGCTCATCATTGGTCGCAGTAATATCCAAAAAAGTAATCTCATCAGCGCCCTGTTCGTTGTAGCGTTTGGCTACTTCAACGGGATCGCCTGCGTCTTTTATATCGACAAACTGCACGCCTTTGACCACGCGGCCATTGTCAACGTCCAAGCAAGGAATGATACGCTTTGCTAACATAGGGTCTTTCACCTTATAATCAATTCATAGGCGCTAGTCTAGCAAAATCACTGCTATTTCAGGCAGGTTTTCGCAAGATTATTACGCTTTTCACCATAGTTTTATCATGCGCGGTACAATTGCTGTCATTACCGCATAAATTTATCCTATTTAACTTCTTATCCAATTGCTATAAGTGAGATGTCATGTCCGTCTATACCCAGTTAACCGATGATCAGTTTGCCGCCTTTTGCCAAAGCTTTGGCGTGTCGTTTGCCCGCGCGATTCCGATCACTCAAGGTATTAAAAACTCAAACTGGTTTATTCAAACGACTGACGATGTAGATGGCACATACTCTTACGTGTTCACTTTATTTGAAGAGCGTCCGCCTGCTGATATCGAAAAAATGGCCGTTATCCTCAATCAGTTAAATGGCAAGTTACCCGTTGCCGCGCCGCTAGCCGTTATTGAATCAAATGGTTCGCAAACGGATAACGATGATAAACGTTATGTTATCCATTATGAAGACAAAGCCATTACGCTAGTACCATGCTTAGCAGGCTCACATCCTGATCAAACCACGCAAGCGATGTGTCATGACATTGGCGCGGCATTAGCGATGCTGCATGAAACGCTACAAGCACTACAACCAAGTGAGCAATATGGCGTGCCTCTGTACCCATGGGCAGATGTGCGCGACCGTGAAATGCAGTTTATGCCAGGTGACGAAGCCAAGCTGATGAGCGATATCTGGCGCTCTTATTCAGAATTACCACTGGCAACCTTGCCAAAAGGCCTATGTCATTTAGATATGTTTGCCGACAATACCTTATGGAATCTACAAAAAGGCGAAGCGCGTTTGACGGGTCTACTAGACTTTACTGAAGTCAGCGTTGAGCATTACGTGATGGATATTGCGATCACTATCAATGATTTTTGTACCACGTGGGGCGTTGCAGAGCAAGGCGAATCCGTTAACTTTGACCGTAGTAAAATGGCAGCGTTCTTACAAGGTTATGAATCGATACGCCCGCTAAACAGTGATGAAAACCGTGCACTACCTGTTATGCTAGCAAAGGCCGCGGTGATTTTCTGGTTGTTACGTCTAAATGTGATTCACTACAACCGTACCGAAGGCCGTACGGGTGATAATATCATGGTCAAAAACCCTGACTTGATGAAACGTCTGGCCGCTTACCATTGGGCGCATGTTGAAAAGTCGCAAAATACCGTATTTGTACTATTAAACAAACCAGATAATCAAATAGTCGGCGTGTTTAGCAGTATCACCCAAGCCGAACAAGCACAGGAAACATTAAATAGTAGTGAGTTTGCAATCAAAGAATATATGCTAGATCAATTATCGTAAGCATTGCCTATTCATTTATTCTAGTATCAATGCTAGTACTAATTTTAGTACCGAAACCTTAGAGGCGACCCTATGACCGATCAAGTTGATAACTGGCACAAACTGGCGCGCTACGATACCAATATGCAAGGTGAGCTGCACGCCAACCTATTACGTAATAATGGCATTACCGTGTCCTTGCAGCCGCTAAGCGCTATCCCTGGGATGAACTCGGGTATCGTTCTTTGGGTAGAAAGTACCGATCTGGCAGAAGCTCAGCGCATTTTGGATACCATCCCAACTGATGGTGCGGCCTTACTAGATGAAATGAGTGATGCTGACTTTGATGCGCTATCTGCTGCTCAAAGCAATCCTACTCAAGGTAACTCGATAATAGACGACAATAACGGCGGTAATGATTAAATGTGTCAACTCTTAGGAATGAACTGTAATACCCCAACGGATATTGGCTTTAGCTTTGCAGGATTTCGCAAGCGCGGCGGGATGACGGACAGTCATGAAGATGGCTTTGGTATTGCCTTTTTTGAGCGCAGCGAATGCAGCAATAATGACAAAACCGATGAGACGGCAAATGACTCAACGGGTCTGCGTTTGTTTCATGATAATCGTCCAAGCCATCTGTCGCCAGTCGCTGACTTGGTCAATAACTATCCAATCAAAGCCATGAACGTCATTGCGCATATTCGCAAAGCGACGCAAGGGCAAAACTGCTTGGCAAACACCCATCCATTCGTCCGTGAAGTATGGGGCGAGCAGTGGGTGTTTGCGCACAATGGACAGATGAATAGCGAATTTATCAAACGCTGTCAGCGCTTACAAGACAATGGCAATGCCTCACACTGTCAGCCAGTTGGTTCAACTGATTCTGAAATGGCATTTTGCTATCTGGTCAATCGTCTAAAGAGCAGCTTTAAGTCACGCCCTGATGACAAGACACTGTTTAATTTTTTGACCACGCAATGTCGTTATCTATCGGCCAATGGGTTATTTAATTGCTTGATATCGAATGGCAGGTGGCAACTGGCTTATGCGGGCAGCTTACTGTTTTATCTCACGCGTAAAGCACCATTTGGTGAAGCGAAACTCGCTGATGATGATATGGCGATTAACTTTGGTGATGTGACCACAGACACGGATAAAGTTACTATTCTAGTCACCGTGCCACTGACTGAAAATGAGAAATGGCAGCAATTGGCTGTCAATGAATGCTTAATCTTTCAAGATGGTGATGTCATTTATAAAGACAGCCCAAGCCAGCGTAAATTTTTGACCGTTGATGAAGGCATTGCGATTGCACGCGCGGTTGGGGCGAGTGTTTAACGGTCACTGGATATTTAACATCGTTTAAATATACCCTCCACAACACCGTTTAAACTTCTCACCAGATCCACAAATACACGGTTGCTTTTGGCTGATATTCATCGCAACCGTCGGATCTAAGAAGTACCAGCGCGCATCATGACTAGTTTTGTCTTTTATCTTTACGAAAGCAGACAGTTCATGATGTGCCTGTATTTTTTCTGCTAAACCACTTGTTGTTTCCTCAGGGCTTTTAAAATAAGCCTTAAATTCAACCTGTGCATGACGTTTACCAAGCTTTGGCGTGTGCTCTACAATCTCTAGTCCTGCCCAATCTGTCTCTTTGGCCCAACTTTCAATCGCTGCAACATCAAGTAATGCTTGCTGAGCAGGCACTGTGGTCTTGACGATATACTCTGGTTTCACCAATGCAAAGGCACTATAGCGCGTGCGCATAAGCCGTTTGGCTGTCTCCGCTTTTATACCATCTGCTTTGTCAACCTCATTATTATAAAAAGCACCATTATAAAAAGCATCATGATAGGGCTGACAGCAGTCTTGATAGGATAGCGGAGCGTTTGCCGTCTCTGCTGTTAGATTGATTTGGCAAGGGCAAGTATCTGGGTAAGATTGCATGTTTTACTCTAATTTTTGTTTGAGCTTATTCGTTTAGGCTTAATGGTCTTTTGATAACTTTATTGCAGCATGCTTTTTATTAATTCTGGCAATATACCGACCTTAAGCTGCGCCCATGCGGAAGGATCACTTAGTCGTGACCAAAACATCTCAAAAGGCGGAGCGGCATATACCAGTAGCGCCAGAATAGTATATAAGAGCAAATACCACCATTTGTCTTTTGGCTGATAAAACTTCATCGCTGTACCCGATGAGCGCTTCATTTTCATATTGGACAAATTGACACTATACAGCTCGTCCAATGACAAATGTACCATCGCGCCCCCAAATAAAAACAGTCCATAAAACCAGCTAGTCGTCAGTGGTAGGTGCAAACCATAATAACTTAGGCACGTCAGACCCAATCCCAGTATCGCCATATACGGCACAGAATGGATGACACCGCGATGCACAGTCATAGTGGTAAAGATATGAAATACCACGTAACGCATAAAACCGTAGCCTGTCAGCCACAATACTATCAATGCCAGTAAGCTCAAATCACTACGCCAGTGCATGACCAGACCAAAGGCAAATATAAACGAGGTGATATTAAAACCGAGCTTAATCGGTGTTGAATTATCAGAATCCAAGTCTGGCAACAACCCGCCGATAGTACCAAGCGCCACGCACACCAAAAACCCTGAATCATCAATCAATCCAGCTTTATAAACCGTCAAACTCAGTGTGCCGCTGACCATAAAAGCGACATTTAAGTGGGTATTAAAATTTGCCATAAAACTCATTCATCCATAGCGCTCAAAAAGTCCTTTCGAGCGGCGTATCTAGCAGTAAAAAAGCGCACCATGATACCATAGACCGTCCATACGTCTAATAGAGATAGCCTGTAAGAGAGAGCTTCTATGCCTGCCAGTGATTTACCCGCCACAATTGACTCCGTTACTAATATTAAGCAGCTGCCTGTAGTAGAAGGTCAGCTTGATCACAGCTTTGCTGCTATTGATTGGCAAGCGCCTTGGTTGTCGCATATCACTCAATTGGGTTATATCAGCAATACGATTGAACGCCTTAGTCGCTCAGAACCGCAGAGGAATAGCTTGGATGGTTCGAATGATTCAGAAGGTTTGGATAATGTGAAAAGCCTAGATGAGCACGATATAAATGCTTTTGACATCAATACGCCTGACACGATTGCCAAAGTCTTAAAAACGGCGATGATGCAGCAGGCTGAATATTTGCAACAGCCGTTACCTCATACTAAACCTGCTCATGATTACAAATCTCAGACGCTACAGTTCGTCTCTCAAAATGCATTGCCTGAAGGGGAAGCCTATGAGCATTTCATCGGCACAACTGGCAATATCCCGACGCGTGATAACTTACATGACTTGTTTAACGGCAGCATTTGGCTGACCTTTCCGAAGACTAAAGCTATACTCAATTACTACCATATGCTAGAAATCGCTAAGCAGGGTATTAGTGAGCGTCGAGGGCGTGTGCGCGACACTATTACTGTCTTTGATGAGAATGGCGCAGTGCTGGTGACTTCTGATGCTAGTATCGGTGAGGCGTTGGTTGATTTTGACTGGCAGGCAAGTTTGGTGAAGCCGCGCGCTAAATGGGACAACCCAACCCAGCCTGATAATAGCGCTCAGGCAGCAGTCTATATCTTTGGCCATGCTCTGCTTGAGCAGTTGGTACATCCTCGCAAACCATTATGCGCTCACAGCATTGTCATTCACGTTGCACAAGAATTCTTTACCTTATCATTAGCTGAACGTATGCGCTATTTGGATGACAAGGTTGCCAAATACATGGACACATTGTTATCCAATGATGACGTCAAGCCGCGCCAGCTTGCGCCGTTACCGATTTTAGGGGTACCACATTTTTGGGCAGAAAATGCCGATACTGGATTCTATGAGGACAGCTACGTATTTCGCAGTGGACGACGTAAAAAAGATAAAAATTAAATAGGAATAAATCATTTAAAGATAGCTCGCTAAACCGTTGTTACGTTTACGATTGTGCCACGATTCGACAACGTCCAGACGTTAACAAAGCCTTGTATGTTTGTTATGGTAAAAGGGAGTTTCTGTTAATCACTACAGATATGATTATCTCTTTTGTTAACACTGACTTCTATCAGACAGTTTTGCGAAACTGCTCTGCTGATCCAAGACAGATCAATCATTTATTGAGCCACTAGTCATACATAAACTTATAATAATTTATGTCCAGGATTTATAACAACGATAAGGAAGCTATCATGAGTGATATTTTTGATGTAAAAGACACCCTTTCGGTTGCTGGCAAGGAACATGCCTATTACAGCCTGCCAAAGCTGACCGAAACTTATGAGCATATCAAGACACTACCATTTTGTATGAAAGTGGTATTAGAAAATCTATTGCGTAACGAAGACGGCGGTCAGTCGGTTGGCAAAAACCATATCGAAGCGGTTGCCAACTGGGATGCAGGGGCTGAGGCATCAAAAGAAATCGCCTTTATGCCAGCGCGTGTGGTATTGCAGGATTTCACTGGTGTACCTTCAGTAGTCGATTTGGCGGCGATGCGTGATGCAGTGGTCGAGCTTGGCGGAAAGGCTGAGCAGATCAATCCGTTTATCCCTAGTGAGCTGGTCGTCGATCACTCTGTACAGGTCGATGCTTATGGCCGCGAAGATGCGCTAGATTTGAACGAAAAGATTGAATTTAAGCGTAATAATGAGCGCTATGAGTTTTTGCATTGGGGCAAGCAAGCCTTTGAAAACTTCGTCGTGGTGCCACCAGCGACAGGTATCGTGCATCAGGTCAACCTTGAGTATCTAGCCCGTGTCGTGATGGCAGCAGACGTCGATGGCGAGCTGACAGCTTATCCAGATACAGTATTTGGTACAGATAGCCATACTACGATGATTAATGGTATTGGCGTACTTGGTTGGGGTGTGGGCGGTATCGAAGCTGAAGCTGCGATGCTGGGTCAACCGTCATCGATGCTGATTCCACAGGTAGTCGGTTTTGAGTTAAAAGGTAAGTTAACCGAAGGCGTCACGGCGACCGATTTGGTATTACGTGTGGTTGAGATGTTGCGCGCACATGGCGTAGTGGGCAAGTTCGTCGAGTTTTATGGCGAAGGCTTACACAGTATGCCGCTAGCGGATCGCGCCACCATTGCCAACATGTCACCAGAGTATGGTGCGACTTGTGGTATTTTCCCAATTGACCAAATGGCGATTGATTACCTGCGTCTATCAGGTCGTGACGAAGAGCAGATTGAACTGGTTGAAAAATATGCTAAGGCGCAAGGCTTATGGCACGATGCCGATACACCTGCGGCGACTTATTCAAGCAAATTAGAACTAGATTTGTCATCAGTACAACCAGCACTAGCAGGGCCAAACTTGCCACAGCAGCGTATCAATTTGTCTGATATGCATGAAAAGTTTGGCGAAACGTTAGAGAGAATGACCAAAGATCGGAAGTCAGAAGTAGAAGGCAAAGTACGCTTTGATCAAGAAGGCGGTGAGCAAGAGCAAGCTGAACACTTAGCGGCTGAACCGAATATCGAAGTTGATACCAGTGATGACAATGCAGGTTATGCGCCAGCAAACAATGTCTTCTCAAATGTCAGCATCGATGATAAGCAACACAAACTACGAGACGGGTCGGTAGTTATTGCCGCCATTACTTCTTGTACCAACACATCAAACCCTGCGGTTATGATCGGCGCTGGACTAGTGGCCAAAAAAGCGGCTGCTAAGGGCTTAAAAGCCAAGCCATGGGTCAAAACCTCACTGGCACCGGGTTCTAAAGTCGTTACTGATTATTTAGAAAAAACCCATTTGATGGATGAGCTAGAAAAAACAGGCTTTTACCTCGTTGGTTACGGTTGTACCACTTGTATCGGTAACTCAGGCCCATTGTCAGAAGAGATTGAAAAAGGCATCGAAGAGAACGACTTAGTCGCGGCGGCGGTACTATCTGGTAACCGTAACTTTGAAGGTCGTATTCACTCGCATGTTAAAGCCAGTTACTTAGCATCACCACCGTTGGTTGTTGCTTATGCGCTAGCTGGTACCGTGGATATCGATCTGACCACTCATCCACTAGGCCAAGACCAAGACGGCAATGATGTATTCCTAAAAGATATCTGGCCGACCTCGGAAGAAATTAACGAGTTAATTGCCAATAATATCGATGCTGATATGTTCCGCAAAAACTACGGCGAAGTATTTGACGGTAGTGCAGCGTGGAACGCAATTAGTTCAGCGGATAGCCAATTGTATCCATGGGATGAAGGGTCAACGTATATTAAAAACCCACCGTTCTTTGATGGTATGACCATGGAGCCAGAAGGCATCCCTGATATCGAAGGCGCGCGTATCCTAGGTCTATTTGGTGACTCGATTACTACCGATCATATCTCACCAGCAGGTAATATCGATCCAGACTCACCAGCAGGTAAGTACTTGCAAGAGCGCGGTGTGATGGAAGCAGACTTCAACAGCTATGGCTCACGCCGTGGTAACGATGCAGTCATGACTCGTGGTACCTTTGCCAATATCCGTATCAAAAACACCATGATGGGTGGTAAAGAAGGCGGTTATACCTATTACTTCAAAGATGACAGCGCTACGCTACAAGATGGCGAAGAAATGCCTATCTATAATGCAGCGATGAAGTATAAAGAAGATAAGCGTCCGCTCGTCGTACTGGGTGGGTCAGAGTATGGTTCTGGTTCGAGCCGTGATTGGGCAGCTAAAGGCACTATCTTGCTAGGCGTAAAAGCGGTGTTAACTAGCTCGTTTGAGCGTATTCACCGTTCAAACCTAGTCGGTATGGGTGTATTGCCATTGACGTTTAAAGACGGTCAAAATGCAGAGACTTACAAACTAGATGGTTCTGAAGTGCTCAGTATCACGGGTCTGGACAATGGTGAGAGCAAAACAGCCACGGTTACGGCTACACGTGCTGACGGAACGGCAGAAACCTTTGAGGTAAATGTCGGTCTACAAACGCCAAAAGAGCGCGAATATGTGCGTCATGGCGGCGTATTACACTATGTACTACGTCAATTGGCTGCTGAGAGCAAAGAAGCAGGCTAGCAATTAGTTAAGCTTTATATGACAAAAAGCCCAATCTCCTTCAAAGTAGGGGATTGGGCTTTTTTATGGAAGACGTTTTTTCTTCTTGTTACTTTACTTTTTAAGTCTTCTCAGTCAACAGCTTAATTCCTAGCCCCATAAATACGACACCACTTATTTTATTCATCATGGATTCAATCTTTGGTTTCTCTCTTAGTTTTTTGCTGAACTTTGACGCCAATAGCGCCAAACATAAGCACCATACAAAACCAGTGGTAGCAAAGGTCAGCCCTAGCATTAGAAATGACAGCATGCCATAAGCATAACTAGCATCGATAAACTGAGGGAAGAACGCCAAGAAGAATAAAGCGACTTTTGGGTTAAAAGTATTGGTCAACACACCTTGCTTATATATTTGCCAACCATCTACAGCCTTTCGGCTAGTCACGTTCGGATCTTTGGATAAATTGTTTGCTATCGAGCTCGAGTTTTTGCTCAGTAGCATTTTTAGACCCAAATAGCACAAGTAAGCCGCACCGATATATTTGACAATCATGAAAGCGATAGGGGAGTTGGCAAGTAACACGGACAATCCTAGCGCCGCCAATAACGTATGTACCAAAATACCCGAAGTAATGCCAAGAACAGAATAAAACCCTGCTGTTTGCCCCTGTGAAATACTACGGGTAATAATGTACATGCTATCCGTACCTGGCGTTAGGTTTAACAAAATAGCCGCCAAGATAAACCCTAGATAATTCTCGATACCAAACATCGCAATCACTTCCCTTTAATTACGCTAAGCCCATCATTTATAGTAGGTAGGTGCGCTTTATAAATACGCTTATCAGGTCGATATTAACGAGTATTAGATAGGTTGGCAATAGCGCTATCAACACTAAGCTAGCAGCTATTAATAATAAGCTAACGACAATAGAATAGAGGATGTTGAGAAACGACAGACATAAAAAAGCCCAATCACCGTATGATGACTGGGCTTTTTTATTGTTCGCTTATTAGTCTAACCTGATGCTAAGCAAAAGTGCTAATAAGTGACGCCGAATAGTGGCGTCCCCAGGGGGATTCGAACCCCCGTTACCGCCGTGAAAGGGCGGTGTCCTAGGCCTCTAGACGATGGGGACGCATAGAGTGTTATAACCAGTGGTTACAACGGTACTTCACAATATCAGATAGCTTAGTAAATAAGCATTGCCTAGGTGCTGATATCGTCCTACTAGCGAGTATTTATTATTACGTTTCAGTAATACTGAGCGTTGCTATAAATAAGTATGGTGGAGCTAAACGGAGTCGAACCGTTGACCCCTTGCATGCCATGCAAGTGCTCTACCAACTGAGCTATAGCCCCTCGCTAAGAGTGTGCGTATTTTATGTAAGAGCGGCAGTCTTGTCAACAACTATTTTAAAAATAATGCATAAATATGCAAAAAAAAGTGATTTAGCCTATTTTAAAGGCTCAACAAGCCCAAATTAGCGTGGATTTTGCTTCAGCGCGATCTCTTTGATGGCTTTATCGGTATAAAACTCTTCTTCGCTGCCATCAGAAAAAATAATCGCACAGCATTCAGTTGGCATATATTGACCGCCTTTCTCTCGGATCGTTCTGATACCTTTGACGCCGATGATGTCATATTTGCCCAATTTATCTAGATTATGCTTGGTGTAACCACAGTAAGTGCTGTATATCCATTTTAAATCTTCGAAGTCTTGACCCTTGGTCAGGGTCAAAGTTGCATCAAACAGTTCCTTTATGATGGCATCATAATATTTCTGTGCCTCTTTAAGCGTGTTAAAGACATAATCTTTGCTTTCTATTGTGACGGTTTTGGCGGCCATGTTTATTTCCAATTAAAATATTTAACGAAAGACGTTTAATAGTACGAGGGTAATTGTACTGATTAACAACGAAAAAAGGGCCAGAGATGGCCTGACCCTTTTACATTCGACAAGTTTAGCTAGTTAACTGTTTAGTAGATAAGTTATTCAGCCTCTAAACTATTCAGCAGCAGCTAAGAAATCTGGCAATTCTGCCGCTTGCTTCTCAAGTTTTTTCAGTTTCTTTTTACCGAGACCGCCTAATACATCAACTGCATGACGCAAGCGAGTCAATGTCATGTCAGCGCCGATAATCGCCATAGAGTTCATGACTGGCGTCGATGAGGTACTACCAGCGATAGCGATAAAGAACGGCGCCATAAAATCACGCATCTTAATATCCAGGTGAGCAGCAAGGCCTTTTAGCGTGGCATAAATGTTTTCTTCTGACCACGTCGGCAGGACTTCTAATTGCCAAAGCGCTAATTGCAGCATCTCGATGATTTGCTCAGGGGTGAGCGATTTATGAGTGAAGCTCTCAGCATTGATATCAGGTAGGTTTTGGAAGTAGAAACCACCCCAATTAACCGCATCAGATAATAGCTCGATACGTGGCTGAATTGCGGCTGCGATAGCGGTTAGTTTGTCACTGTTGCTAGCCCATTCAAGGATTTTATTCTTTAATTCTTCAGGGCTAAGCGCACGTAGCCATTCTGCATTGAGCCAGTTTAGCTTTTCGATATCGAAGATAGGGCCACCAAGCGACACACGCTGAATATCAAAGCTGGCAATCATTTCTTCTAGTGTGAACTGCTCAGCATCATTGGGCATTGAGTAGCCCATACGACCGAGATAGTTTAGCAGCGCTTCAGGCAGCACGCCTGCATCACGATAGTAGGTGATAGAGGTTGGGTTTTTACGTTTAGACAGTTTTGATTTATCAGGGTTACGCAGTAGCGGCATGTGGCAAAGTGTCGGCATTTCCCAACCAAAATAATCATAAAGTAGTTGATGCTTAGGCGCAGAGTTCAGCCACTCTTCACCGCGCATCACATGGGTGATTTCCATCAAATGGTCATCGACGACGTTGGCTAAATGATACGTTGGCATGCCGTCTGTTTTTAGCAGTACTTGCATATCGACTTGAGTCCAAGGGAACTCAACGGTGCCACGTAGCATGTCTTGTACCTGACAAGTGCCTTCGGTCGGTACACGCATACGAATCACGTGCGGTTTGCCCTCGCTTACCAATTGCTCAGTTTTTTCTGGTGCAAGATGGGCACAGCGACCATCATAACGAGGGGTTTCGCCATTGGCCATTTGTTCAGCGCGCATGGCATCTAACTCTTCACTGGTACAAAAACAGCGGAACGCATGGTCTTTTTCTATGAGTATCTCAGCGTGCTTTTTATAGATATCGCTACGCTCGCTCTGACGATAAGGGGCGTGTGGGCCGCCAATATCTGGGCCCTCGCTCCAATCTAGACCAACCCAACGTAGGGCATCCAAAATCATTTGTTCTGATTGCTCAGTCGAGCGAGTCTGGTCGGTGTCTTCGATACGTAAGATGAATTCGCCGCCGTGAGCTTTGGCAAAAGCCAAGTTAAACAGGGCAATATAGGCAGTACCTACGTGCGGGAAGCCAGTTGGTGATGGGGCGATACGCGTACGTACAGGGCGCGTGCTGTCAGTAGAGGTTTGCATGATAAAAGTCTCAAAGTTTGCTATCGATATAAGCTATCAGTATAAATAGCGATGAAAGATATGAAGTCGATGTTAAGAAATAGCGTAAAATATAGCGCTAGTATAACAGAGACATGTGATATTTTTAATGAAAAGCCCTTCTAGAGCTTGACTACAGGTGTATCCTTGCGATAATAATGCTAAGCAAGTCATAACTTGTTTATTTTCATCTAATTACTGGCCAGTATGGTCGTCATCTATTGAGTTGTTTGTGTCCCTATCAAAGTCTAAGCCAAAATCGAAAGCCAGTCCTTCTGCCGCCGCTGATCTCTCTGAGTCAGTGCCTAATCCTTCTGCTGTAAAGGATGCGTCTACGCAAGATGTCGATCTGGATGTTACTCACGCCCGTCATGAGGGCGATATCACGTCTGATGAATTAAGTTTTGTCCATGATGCGGTACTGTTGCAAGAGACTGTCGCTGCAGTACTCGGCGTAAAATCCTTGCCCAAGCAAAAAGAAGGCGACCAAAATAGCTTAAATATAAGTGGTATCTATGTTGATGCAACTTTTGGCCGTGGCGGCCATAGCAGGCTACTATTAAGTCAACTTGCCGATGATGCAACACTGATTGTCTTTGACAAAGATCCGACCGCCATTAGTGTGGCGCAAGAGCTGGCAAGCAATGACAGCCGTGTACGTGTGGTTCATGATAGTTTTGCGACGTTGACCGACAGTCTAGCTGCTATGGGCATCACTGAAGTTGATGGCTTGATGGCGGATTTGGGCATTTCATCACCGCAGATTGATGATGGTAGTCGCGGCTTTAGTTTTATGCGCGACGGGGCAGTAGACATGCGTATGGATACCAGTCGCGGCCAGTCAGTTGCCGAATGGCTCGAGAAAGTCGATGATGAAACGTTGGCCAATGTGCTTTATGAGTTTGGCGAAGAGCGTCATAGCCGCCGTATTGCACGCGCTATCAAACAGATGGAGAGCTACGAGTCTACGCTTGAGCTGGCAGAAGTGATTAAAGTAGCGCATCCCAACTGGCAGCGCGGCAAACATCCAGCCACACAAAGCTTTCAGGCCATGCGTATTTTTATTAATAATGAGCTAGGCGATGTTGACGACTTTTTAGCGCAAAGCATTCCTATCTTAAAGTCAGGCGGACAGCTTGCGGTCATTAGCTTTCACTCATTAGAAGATCGCCGTATCAAGCAGTTTTTGCAGCGCCATAGCAAAGGGCAATATCCAGAAGACGAAAACCTGCCAATGCCGCCGAATCGTCCGCGCTATTTTAGCAAACCAAAACGTGTTGGTCCAAGCAAAGCTGAGACCAGTCAGAATCCGCGCGCGCGTAGTGCATGGCTGCGTATGGCAACGCGTACTGACACAGCTTATGAGCAGACAACAACATTATAGAACAACATGACGCCGCAAGTTATATCTGAGTATGATTAGTGAGTTGTCTAAGATTGCTAATATTTGTCTAAATGATGCGTAAATGTCCTAATGGCTACGCCACTGTTAAAAATCTGTAAATATTGTCTGTTAGGCTCAGCAGTTGGTTTTTATCTGCATGATAGTTGCACAGATTTATATGTAGTATAGCCATGCAACGTGTTTGGTTGTGGTATGACATATTGATAGCCATGAGTTGTAATGATTTATGGCTCCTGAATAAATTAGCTATCGGATGTGATTTTTATATTCGTTTTTTTAGGTTTGGTTTTTACACTTATAAGTGTCTTTAGTTTTATATTTATCAATGGTATGACTGAATAATGACACGTTCATCTTTCGCAATCCGTTATCTACTCTATCGTTTACGTTCACCTTTTTGAGATCGTCATGGCAATATCTGACAAACCTGCGAATCGCCGCACTGCTACACCTTATAATACCGATGTCGGCGAGCTGTTCGTGCGCCGGTTTAATGTGGTGAGCATTTATGTGGTCGTGCTACTGCTATTGGCAGCCACGATTGTATGGAGTGGTATCAAAACTGCCGAAGAAGTTCAGCAATATCATCAGGACTACAAAACCTTGCAAGACATGAAAAAACAAGAACGTAAGCTACAAGTAGAGCATCAGCGTCTATTGATTGAGCAGCAAACCTTTAGCGCCACTCCGCAGATTGCCAGTCGAGCGGTTGCTGAATTGGGTATGTATTCGCCAACATTAAAGGATAAGCTGATTATCCAGCCTGGTGTAGCAACGGCATTGGTGCCAGTGGTTACTGAAGACTCGGATGAAGATTTGAATGACGTCATTGGGCCACGTGCCTCTACCGACATCTCTCCTGAAGAACCAGCGACGGAGGCAGGACAATGAGTGAGAAAAAGCCTAAATCCACCGTAAAAAACACCAGCAAGAAAGCAGCCAGCGGCAAGGTAACCAAACCTCTCCGCCGAGCCAGTGCGGCTAAATCTGGTCAGACGAGTAGCAAGCCTGATAAAGCTGCAAGCAATCGTAAGGCCAAATTGTTTGGTCGCATCAAAAAAAGCGATACCCAAGGCGCTTACACCAGTGTAAAAAACCGCAAAAGCAAAATGGTTTTTTCGAGCAAAGCGTCAGGTGCTTCTGCTCTTGGTGGTTTTGAACAAGACAAAAACCGTTTTCGTATGGTCTGGGGTCTAGCGCTGGTCATATTAGCGCTACTGATTAGCCGCGCCTATTATATTCAGGTTGCCAACGCACAGTTTTATCAGGATAAAGGCAATGAGCTCATTACCAGTGAGCGCACCCAAAAATCTTATCGCGGTATGATTACCGATCGTAATAATCTACCGCTTGCGGTCAGTGCACCGCTCGCGACGGTTTCATTCAGTCCGCATGATTACTCGCGTGAATATTACGAGCTAAAGCGCATTATCATCACCAACCCTAGCAGTCCCCAATTACAGGCACGTATGCAAAAGCGTCTGGATAATATGGACCTGACCAAGCTAGCCGCTGCTGCCAATATCTCGGTCGATGAACTGAAAAAAGTCACGGCAATTGATGACAGTATCGATGTGACCGATGAGAAAGCGGTAAAAGCTGCTTTGCCATCTGGCGCAGGATCGCACTATTTGCCACTGCTTAATAAAGTCACACCTGAGATTGCCCAAAGCGTCAGCTCGCTTGATTTCCCTGGCGTCTACGAAAAGAATTTCTTTCAGCGTTATTATCCACAGCCACAGTCTAATGCACAGCTGCTGGGCTTTATGGGTCAAAACGCCAAAGATCCCGAAGGCGGTTATGAAGGCCGTGCTGGTATTGAGCGTCAGTACGAAAAAGATCTGGCAGGTGATGACGGAAAAGTGCTCGTCCTAAAAGACGCCAAACAAAACAGCCTAAAAGAAATTAAGCAGATCGAGCCAGAAGTACCTGGCAAAGATGTGGCGTTGACGATTGATTCACGCTTACAGTATTTGCTATATAAAGAGCTAGAAAAGGCTGGGCGTTTGCAAAAAGCACGTTGGTCAACGGGTATGATCGTTGACGTACAAACTGGTGAAGTATTAGCACTATCAACATGGCCGTCGTTTAACTCGAACAACCTCAATGAGATGACGGGTGAAAACCAGCGTAACCGCGCACTGTTAGATGTGTTTGAACCAGGTTCGGTGATGAAACCCTTTACCGTTGCGGCAGCGCTAGACTCGGGTAAATATACGCCAACGACCTTGATTGATACCAATCCCGGTTCGATTCGCGTACGTGGCTATACCATTCGAGATCATAATAATTTGGGCATGATTAACATGGCCACGCTACTACAGAAATCTAGTAACGTTGCCTCTACCAAGATTGCGCTATCACTGCCAGCCGATGCTATTAGTAATATGCAACGACAGTTTGGCTTTGGCTCAAAGACTCCATTGCAGTTCCCAGGCGAGGGCAGTGGTTTAATCGTTACGCCAAAAGAAAAAGAAACCTCGCGCCGTGCGACGGTTAGTTATGGTTATGGTCTACAAGTGACATTGGCACAGGTTGCACAGGCGTATTCAGCCCTAGCAGCAGGTGGAGTCATGCATCCATTAACTTTAATTAAAGATGACAAGTCGCAGCCAAGCAAACGCATTATGGCGCATGAGCAGGCAATGTCTATCGTACAGATGCTCGAGAGCGTGACTGAGCCTGGTGGTACGGCAAAAGCCGCTGCCATTGATGGATATCGCGTGGCAGGTAAGACGGGTACGTCACGACGCATCAATCCAGATGGTGGCTATTATACCGACCAGTATCGTAACGTCTTTGCTGGTATGGCGCCTGCATCTAATCCAAAGCTGGTAGGTGTGATGCTTATCGAAGACCCGCGCGGTCAGATTTATGCTGGTCTAACGGTCGCACCTGTCTTCCATAATGTGATGAAAGAAGCATTGCGATTGTATAATGTGCCTTTGGATAAGCCACTAAAAACGGAAGCGCAGTAAGCGTTCAATTATTTTAAATGTCCAGTTCTACTGAGCTGACACGTTTTAACTGTTTAGGATTTATCTATGACTATATCATCGCTAGATAGCGCTACTGTTACTTTACAACAGCTTATAGATGCCAATAAAAGCCAGCAGCAAAAAATGGCTGAGCAGCTTACAGTGATGATAGCAGCATCGATTCAGGAATCATCCAATCAAGTAGGTTCAGATCATTCCCAGTCTATCGCCCATATTCCGTTTCAACAGTTTCGCTTGGATAATCGCCAATTGGAAGTGAACGACGTATTTGTCCTGTTAAAAAGCCAAACAGCCAACCCTCAAAAAAGTCGCGATTATCTACTGCAAGCCGCTGAGCAAGCTGCGTTTATTCTCTCAGAAATTGATCCTAGTATTTTGCTTAGCGAAGCAAAAAATTCCTCAAATGCCAGTAGTGAACCGCAGACAGATAGTATCGCTAGTATGCAGCAAATAGCAGCATTGCCATGCCCGGTCTTATACGTTCCTAACATTCGCGACTTTTTGGGTAGCTTAATTCAAGCGCGCCTGCAATATCAGCAGTCAGTGACTCTACCGACCGTGGTTGCAGTGACTGGTACAAATGGTAAAACAACCATCAGCCAATTAGTAGCACAGCTTACTCAGTTGATGGGTCAGAGTAGCGCGGTGATGGGTACGGCAGGTAATGGTAGACTTGGCGCTCTGGTGCAAGCCAGCCATACCACGGGCGATGCGTTAGCTGTCCAACAGTTCTTGCATCAGATGGGAACAGAGCAGGCAGAAATATTGGCATTAGAGGCCAGCTCTCATGGGTTGGATCAGCAACGTCTACAAGGTATGCCAGTCACTGTGGCGATTTATACCAATTTGAGTCGTGACCATTTAGACTATCATGCTGATATGGCAGAATATGCCGCTGCCAAAGCTAAACTGTTTGATAAAGCCCATTTTCCAAATTTGACCCATGCCATTATCAACATCGATGATGAGCACGCTCAGATTATGTTAGATACGGCAAATGCCAGCGGTTTGACGGTATGGACATACAGTTTGGATTCATCAAAAGCTGCTACTTTTGTTGCCGCTGATATCACACCAAGTCTACAAGGCGTCAAAATAAATCTGCGTACTGATTTTGGCGATGACAAAGCTGACAACATAGAGATTTTCAGTCCATTATTAGGTCGCTTCAATGTAGCCAATTTGCTCGCAGCGATAGCAGCCGTCGTAGCACTCGATGTTGACTTGGCTATGAATATCGAGCGTATTGCGCCTGCTGTTGCAAAGTTGCAAGGTGCAGTTGGGCGTATGCAGCGCGTACCGTCAGATGATGGCTGCTTTATCGTGGATTATGCGCATACTCCAGATGCGCTAAGCCAAGTGCTGGCAAGCTTAAAGACCCACTGTAAAGGTCAGCTTTGGGCAGTATTTGGTTGCGGCGGAGATCGTGATGCAGGCAAGCGACCATTGATGGCGCAAGCAGGTCTGGCAGGTGCTGATCAAGTTGTTTTGACCGCGGATAATCCACGTACCGAAGACCCCAATACGATTTTGCAAGATATGCAGGCTGGTATGACAGCTGAGCAATATCAACGAACCCATATCGAGCCTGCCCGACAAACCGCTATTGAGTATGCAGCTAGTCACTCAAGTGTGGATGATATCGTGGTCATCGCAGGCAAAGGTCACGAAACCTATCAAGAGATTAACAACGTTCGCTATGATTTCGATGACAGTGTTGTTTTGCAGCAGGCATTGAGTCAAGCTGGACGTGTATAGTTTATTGGCTCGCGATGCATGCATTAGTAAAAAATTGATCATTAAATATAAAAATTAAGTAGTCATCATATAAGGTAATCATTATGACAGCCGACACCGATAATACTGCCCAGTCGCAAGGGCTCTATGTCTGGCACATGGACAATTTGCTCGCAGCGACCACGTCGATCGATGGGCATTGGCAACTACCACAAGGCCATGCAGCAGAGCAGACGGCCTTGTCTAGTAAACGTATAGCCACCGATACCCGCACGATAAAGCCAGGTGACATATTTTTGGCGCTAAGCGGCGATAATTTCGATGGTCACGATTATATCGAGACAGCAATATCAAAAGGCGCAGTTGCCGCTGTTGTCTCGCGTCCTATCTCGTTGTCCGGCCCAAATGCTATTCCACAATTAGTGGTCAGCGATACTCGTTTGGCACTAGGTCAATTGGCAGCGTATCGTCGTCAGCAGCATACAGATTTAACTGTGATTGCTATTACGGGTTCTAGCGGCAAGACTACTTGTAAAGAAATGCTAGGCAGTATCTTTGGTAGATTGGCCCCGACTTTGATCACTCGTGGTAACCTCAATAACGATTTGGGTGTACCAATGATGCTGCTTGAGCTATCAGACCATCATCGTTATGCTATTTTAGAGTTAGGCGCAAACCATATTGGCGAGATTGCTTATACGACTGAAATTGTTCAGCCTGATGTGGCCTGTATCTTAAACATCGGTACAGCGCATTTGGGTGAATTTGGTAGCCGTGAAGGCATCTGCCAAACCAAGGCTGAGATTTATCATACATTGACAGACGCGCAGTTTGCAATTGTTCCTGATAAGGATGATTTTACCAATCAGCTACGTCGTATCGCTGAAAAGCATACCTCACATGTGATTGGCTTTGGTAATACGGATGTAAGCGCAAGCCATCTAGACGTAGAGCCTGAGCGTAGCGAATTTAAGCTACATATCGGTAACCAAATCCATGCTATCAACTTGCCATTGGCAGGTGAACACAATGTCAATAATGCCTTGGCTGCTGCTGCCTGTGCGCATGCGCTAAATATTGAGGTAAGCGACATTGTGGTTGGGCTCGAAAATGCGCGTCCTGCTAAAGGTCGTCTGAATAGCCAGATACTTGGTATGCATCGTCTCATTGATGACACTTATAATGCCAACCCGCATTCAGTACGTGCTGCCGCCAAAGTATTGGCTGCGCAAACAGGTACGCAGGTCATGGTACTGGGCGATATCGGTGAGCTAGGAGAGGCGGCTATTAGTGAGCATCAGAGCTTGGGCCGTACTATCGCTACCACAGGTATCAACGTGCTGCTTTGTGTTGGCGAATATGCCCCTTATACCGTTGCGGGTGCGCAAGAAGTGTCTGATATCAGTGCGCATGCCTTTGCCAACAAAGACAGTTTATTACAGTATTTACAGCCATATTTGCAAGCGCAACAAGCTAAGCCTTGTACTGTGTTGTTCAAAGGCTCTCGTTCCATGGGAATGGAAACACTTATTCATGCGCTAGTAGAGGAGTAGGCGGTGTTAGTTTGGTTGTTTGGCTGGCTTGGCCAGTATTATACGCCGTTTTCTGCGGTTTCTTCGTTGACGCTGCGAGCATTGCTTGCCGTTGTTACCGCCCTTATGTTTAGCATGATGTTTGGTGGCCGTGTCATTCGGCACCTGCGATCGCTCAAATATGGTCAGGCCATTCGTAATGACGGACCTCAATCGCATTTAGCCAAGACTGGCACACCAACCATGGGCGGGGTACTGATCCTAAGTGCGATTGGGATATCGACGCTACTGTGGGCACGATTAAACAATCCTTATGTTTGGATTTTGCTCGTGGTTATGGTTATCTTTGGTGCCGTAGGTTGGGCTGATGATTGGTTAAAAATTAAGTACAAAGATCCAAAAGGCCTAATCGCACGCAAAAAGTATTTTTGGCTATCTATGGGCGCGCTATTTGTCGGTGTTTCTTTGTACTATATCGCCACGCTACAACCCGATATCAACACCACGCGCGAGATGCAGGATCTGCTATTGCCAGTATTCAAAGACTGGATGATTCCATTTTCAGCGGTGCCATTTGGTATTGGCTTTATCATCTTTACCTACTTTGTGATTAATGGTGCTTCTAACGCAGTCAATCTAACCGATGGTTTGGATGGTTTGGCAATTTTGCCAGTCGTTCTCGTCGCTGCAGGTTTGGGCGCGATGGCCTATGTATCAGGCGATGTACGCTTTGCTGATTACTTGCATGTGCCTTATATTCCTTATAACTCCGAAGTCA
The DNA here is from genome assembly GCF_050268165.1 of Psychrobacter sp. NPDC078631. Lineage (NCBI taxonomy): Bacteria > Pseudomonadati > Pseudomonadota > Gammaproteobacteria > Moraxellales > Moraxellaceae > Psychrobacter > Psychrobacter sp. NPDC078631. Next base: position 56,874 of record NZ_JBNNGG010000007.1, read on the forward strand.
TCATCGTCTGTGGCTCAATGATCGGAGCAGGTCTTGGCTTCTTATGGTTCAACGCGCATCCAGCACAAGTCTTTATGGGTGACGTTGGCGCGCTAGCACTAGGTGCAATGCTAGGTACTATCGCCGTGATGACCCGTCAAGAGATTGCCTTTGCGATTATGGGTGGTTTGTTTGTCGCCGAAGCGCTATCGGTGATGTTGCAGGTTGGCTCGTACAAACTGCGCAAAAAACGCGTCTTCCGTATGGCACCGCTGCATCATCATTTCGAAGAAATTGGCTGGAAAGAAACCCAAGTGGTGGCGAGATTTTGGATTATTGCCATTATTCTTGTCATCCTCGGGCTAATGACCTTGAAGCTGCGCTAGAAAAACAATCCTCAAATATACCTAACTTTCCTGCTTAGAAGCCACCTTAATGATTATTGAGGTGGCTTTTTATCGTTTAAGGCACACGAAATTTGTTAAAATGCGAAGCATATTGCTATCACTTTGAGATGCCCGTGTCGTTATTTATTTGTCCACTTTGTCAGTCACCACTACAGCCTGCCGCAGACACTTGGCGCTGTGATGGTAGTTTGCACCCTAAGCAGACTTCACATCCCTTTGATGTGGCGCGTCAAGGCTATGTCAACCTGCTGCCAGTACAACAAAAAAAGTCTAAAGCACCTGGGGATAGCCAAGAATCTATCGATGCGCGTAAACGGTTTTTGAATCATGGGCACTATGCCTCGCTCCAAAACCTAATTAGTCAAAAAATGACAGAGTTATTGTCTAACGATGAGTTAATAGATAGGCAAGATAGCAAGCCAGTCAATTGGCTTGATATTGGCTGCGGAGAAGGCTACTACACGCAGGCAATGGCGCAAATGGGCTCGGATGTCATAGATACGCTGATAGCCGCTGACATCAGTAAGCCTGCAGTGGTTGAGCTGGCCAAAGTCAGTAAAATAGCAGGTCGTCTATGGTATCAGCCGCGCAAAGAAGATACTGCCAAGACGACAGCGGTCTATCCATTAGTGACCAGTGCTGCACATTTACCATTACACCCACACAGTGTGACGGGTATTAGCAGTATTTTTAGCCCCATTTTGCCCGAGGCGTTTGATAATGTATTGATGGATGGTGGCTATTTAATCATTGCCAAACCTGATATCGGGCATTTGGCAACGATGCGTGATGCGCTATTTGATGATGTGCGTGAGCATGATTCTGATAAATTTTTGCAAGAATTGGCACCGTATTTTACGTTGGTTGAGACCTGCCGTGTCAGTACAGAGCTAACGTTATCCGCAGAGGATTTGGCTGATTTGATGACAATGACACCTTATGCGTACCGTGCCCGCAGCGAAAGAAGGCAAGCACTATTGGCCGCCGTAGAAACAGCAGCATTTGGTACAGAGGCGAAGTTTGTGGTTTATATTTTGCAGAAAACGTCTGTTTAGCACATTTAGAGCATAGGAGTATGGAGTATTGCTATGCTCGTGTTAAACATTAGCCAGCAACTTCACCGTTTCCGTATTTGCATTCTTCAACAATCAGCTAGTCATTCGCGTTTTTATAAATATCCTGTTTACGATGCTTACCGATAAAGCGTAAATGCGCTGTCATTTAACCAAACATTACGCCAATACCTAACATGCCTTTAAGCGCGCATGCCCTCGTAACAATCGCAACCTTTCTTCAAGTTTCATAAATCTACTTAATACTAGAATCATTTATCATTCTCTTTGTCGATAGAGTAAAGCTTTATCACGATAGTTCCTTTAACACTAAGTGAATTATCTATAACGACTCTAAATATGAATTCAAAGGAATAAAATGATGAAAAAGATACTAGTTAGTTCGATTTTAGCCGCTACTGCTTGTTTGTCAATGGTTGGTCAGGCCAATGCCGCGCCCAGTTATGACCAACATCATAAAGTCCAAGTACAGCAACAAAAACACAGCAGCAGTAAAGCGAGTAATAACTATAAGCATGCCAAAGCTAAGGCAGCAAAGTCACATCACAAAGCGAACGTAGTGGCTGCTAAGCACAAAGTAACAGCCAAAAATGTTCATGCTAAAAACAGCCACGACAAAAACAATCATGACAGAAACAACCATGATCGTCGCTCATAAAAATACAATCCTAGCATCCAAAAATAGCGCCTTCATTAGGCGCTATTTTTTTGTTTTTATATGACAATATTGATCGTTACTAGTTAGGTGAACACTACTGACTGATAAACGTCATTGATTTAGAAGTGCCGCTTTTATTAGGCTGAGTGAGTGTGACTTTACTACTCAAAACATCGCCTTTGGCATTGATTTTATAGCATTCTGACGAAGTACCTGCAGCACCAGAAGTCAAAAGTAGATTGCCTGAGGTTTCTATACAGAGCCACGCCGTGTTATTTGTATCTTGTGTGAGCGACCAGTCCTGCTTATAGGTAGCGGTTTTCTGACGCATACTGCTGTCAGCATACACGTTTTCAGTGATAAGCTGATTTGAGTCGCCTACAGTAGCCATTTTAGGGATACTCGTCGTTTGGTTAGCGATTGAATACTCACCCGTACTGTCCGTAAAACCATGGAACACCAATGGATTTAGCGTAAAGTAATTGATAGCGACTGACTGATCCGTGATCTGCTGATTCACTGTGTTGATTGTGCTGACTTCTGCGCCTTGTACCATTTTATTATTAAAACGCATGCTGCCTTTAGGGGTGATTTGAATATCTGCGGCTACGTTTTGGCCGCCGACAGTAGCGACCAGTTTTTCACTACGTTGTTTGGTATAGATATTGAGTAGGGCAGTCTCAACTGGATATTGAGTGACTACTTTATCAGAGCTGTTATTTTGATTGGTATTACCTGTTGCCGTGCCACTTATGCCAGTAGCGCAAGCACTCAATCCGAGTCCTGCCACGATACACATTCCTAGTGTTTTCATTATTGTATCCTTTAGTTTATTTAAATAAATACTACCGATATCTACTATAATCCAATTTTTTGACAATGGCATCTGCCGAGTATCAGAGACCCTATCGTTATTACATTTTTGTACGGAATAGCAATGATGGTAAATATAGATACAAAGCTAGATTGAGCGCCACAGAAAAGCTCAAAGCCTTTTCCTATAAGGGTTTAAGAATAAAATTAAGCTGATAATAAAACAAATCGTAATAGAGTATCTACTCATTTTATGAGTCACTCTCAGTCCATGGTACGAATTTTTTAGTTTGGTCAATCAATGTGTTATTCAATTAGATATATAGTTATTAGATCTCATACGACATATGAAATTAAGGCTGAACAGAAATGTTTCAGACAGCAGTAGAGGATGAGTATAGACTGAAAGTCTTACTGTTAGAAAATATAAAGAATATTGAGAGAAGGGTAGAACAAGATAGAAAAACTGAGGTTTTGCTTAAGCAGAATAAGATTGGCGGTGAAGGAGGAAGTCAAACTATAGATATAAGGTATTGATTTAAAACGGTTTTTTATTATAATATATCGGTATAGACCAGCAATTAGACCAACAAGAAGTAAGTATTGGATGCAGAGCAGGCAGCTAGGCTTGTATTCTAGTTAATTGAAACTAAATGTTTCTAAAATGCCGTTTGGTTTCAAACATATACTATCACTAAAAAAGTATTTTTGACGAATTAGGTAAGCCTAAGGATAGTAGTGGGGAAGATTTTAATTACATAAAGTTAACATAAAAACCAAAAAAATAGTGCTAATAATTAAATGAGTACTAAAAATTTCAAGTCAGATTTTGTGTCCATACTTAGTGTTGGGTGGATCGAAAATTGCGTTTATGCGCATATGTTTTTCATATTACGCAATCTATAAGCTTTCGCTCAATTTGATATTTTATCATTGGGAGCTTGTTATGAAAAAAATAATCGTGTTAGCAATAATGCTTGGAGTAGGTTTTAATTTTAGTGGCTGCACTAGCGTCCACGAATTGAAGTATGGTAAAGAAAAACCATCAATTAGTCACACATTCCTTGAAGATGCGGATAAGAGAAACGGCATATATGCGTGGAAGCCAGATTCATCCGCGGCAGTGAGCTTCACTGCTTATATCCGAGATAAAGAAGGCAACTTAGTTCCTTCCGATAATATAATCAACCCATCATATCTTTTCGAACAAAAAGCTTGTGTCATGTCCGCTGCTGCCATAAAAGCACGAGATTCTGAAGGTGGTTTAACATTGAATATCACTCCTCCAGCCTCAGGTTCAAAAGCTGACCTTGACGCAATCATAAGAGAAGTAGAGAAAATCACACTTCTTTCCGCAAAACATGAGGCAGCTACGTTTCTTGACGTTGCGTTTTTTGGGATATGCATGGCATCAATTAACGGTTCTATAAAGAGCTCACAAGTCGATATGCTTATGAGTGAGGCTATTATATATGCTGCATCTATTGCAAATGGTAATAATATTAAAAACTTAACTGATGATCCTGTATCTAGAAGAATAAAGGTCCAGCCTATAACACCAGGGGAAAGGGTATCTGATGTAGACAGTCTAGGTAATAACAGTGTTGCTAAAAAATAGCAAAAATATTATTAAGTCTATATGTAGTATTTACTTTATACAGCATCAGTATTTTGACTTATGAGAGGTGATGAAACTTCTTCTAAGCTTCATTTAGCGAAACCCTAGTTGGCAAACTCCATCTTGCGTGATTGCTCATCTTCAATATTATTGTACTTATACTAAAAGTCTCGGTGCTCTTGCATACACTTCACTAGATTTATTAGTTCAAAATGTTGGCTTAATTAAAGCTTAACTAACGACTATTTACGTCATAAAAAAAGCCCCTTAGCTAACAGCTAGAAGGCTTTTTACTAATTACGCAAAAATTGTACTTACCCTTCCACATTCTCTACAGTGCTTGCCTTATCGTATTCATCAAGACGCTTACCATTAAGCTGCCAGTGATCCAAGGCTAGCTCCATTAGTATTTTCTGTCTTTGCTCAATAGATGCCTTAGTCCACCTATCAAACTGAAAGTTTAGCTTATTTTTTAGGCGATTTAGACCAGTGTTTTTGCCGATAGTATATTGATCATTCAATAGCTTGGTCAGCACAAAGCTGGAGTGTATATATTCTGCTTGCTTCATTCCAAACCAATCAGTGGATAAATCGTTATGACTATTAATAGCTTGATTGATTTGACTCTCAAGTAGTGTGGTATTTCCTAGCATAGCAGTATATTTGTCACGTTCTTCTTCATTAAATTCATTACTTACATCTAAATTGGTCAAAGTTTGCGGAAGGATATGCTCAATTTGAAGCTTTTGTATATTTTCTTGACTAAGGGGTGTTAGTCCCGCTTGCTTAGATATCTCGGTGTTGAGGCAGCCTAAGACATAACGCTCTCTATACTGTGGGTTATAATCGTAATGTTTGACCTGTAAAAAATTATTTTTAAAATCAGATAAATAAACTCGTAAGAAAGGTGTCATAGCTTCGTCAACGAATCCAGCAACTTCTACTACAGTATCTTTGCCTCGTAGCTTGATAGCCCAGTCTGTAAATCGTTTTTCATAGTTTTTCGTTTGCATTCTAAGTGTATTCGCAAAAAATAAAAAACTTTCTATTTGTTGGGCGAGATAGTTGATCACTTCATCATCACAGTTTAAATCCAATGCCATCAGTAGGATGAGATGTTGTCGCGAGCGTTGCTTATTAATATAACCAATATTAACTACATTAGGGTATTTGTTGATACCAGCTTCGTGACTATCGTTATTGGTCGCTTGAACTAAGTAGCTATAACGTTTAGACGCAATAGCCATTTCATTAACTAGATAGAGAGGTCTGTCTTCATACTGCAGTTTTTGTTTACCTTCTTTTGAAATAATCCATGAATATAGACCATCTTCTCGAATGATACCGTTATGGTAACGGGCAATCATAAAATACCTTAAAAAGCGTAGCGGTTTATCCCCTTCATCACAACTTTGGAGATCGGTAGTGATTTGTTTCCATTTAGCCTTGATAATTTCAAAGTCATAATCTTTAGCTTTGCTAAACAGTAGGTTTTTCACTAAGTCCATAGCGTTTAAACCAGCACCACGCTGGTTAATGGTTTCAAATATCTTTAAAGCACTGCCAAGGTTATCTGATTCAATCACTACTATATTAACGCTAGTTAGAAAGTACTTAACGTATTTCTCAAAGATTTTGATATCTTGTTGAACGTAACTTTCGAAATGTTCCAATATACGATCATAAGCTTTTTTCATCTTATCAATCGAGCTGGTAACTTCATTCTCGTATTTAAGCTTTTGAATCATTGTATCTAAGTAACCATTGCTATCATCATATTGCAGCTCTAGACGTGGCATAGTTGTCTCTGCTCTCATATCAAATGTGTATAGCCAGTTTTTTGTGATATCAAGCATATTGCTACTCATACGAGATAGTGGCTCTTTATTATTTAGTGATTCTAAGATATTACGCATGGCACACAAACAGAGTACGATTGTAGTTAGCCTTTGTTGACCGTCAATAACATCATATTTATTGTCTTTTTTTACAATGATAATTGAGCCTAGAAAATAGCTCTGCTGTTCAATAGCATGAACATCAAACTCTTCGTCGATATCAACTAAAAATTGATAAATATGTTTATCTGCCTCCCAAACATACTCTCTCTGATAGTCTGGTACTACAAAGTAATACTTATCAAGATCTTTAATGCTGAAGACATCTGCGTCAATTTTCATGTTTTTCCTTTACAGTTGTTTCTACTTAATAACAGAGTTTTTGACTTCATTACCCAGTTTATATTGGTCACTAATAGTAATGATATTTACTGATCTATTGTAACTAATGTTATCAACTTTAATTTGGATTAATTAAAAATTTTATTGAAAAAACCTGACAGTATAATTGTTCAATGAGGCTGTCATTAACCTTTTTAAACCTTGAATGGTAGTATTTAGAAGGGTAGCGCCTCAATGAAATTTTTGTTTAGCCACTAGAATTGAAGTTTCAATGACCGAATAATACTAAACTTTACTCTATTTCCACTGTAAATTTGTATTGCTAGAATGTTACCAGAAAGCTATAGTGAGATTGTCAAAATAAGTTAAAAATTGAAAGGATACATAATTGAAATATTCAATGAAAGTGGTTAAAGCTTTTTTAGCAATGGCTTGTATTTTAAGTACTAACCAAGCCTCATCGCGGCCAACAACAGATAAAATGACAATCTGTTATGGTGTAGATAAACAGGACAATATGTCTTTTAAGACACCTTGTATGGTAAGTGATTGGGGAGGGGCTGGACTAAGTGTTCTTACGTATCGAATAAATGATAAAAATTATGATATTGAGACCTCTGATGATGGTGACTTCCTCAATGGGAAATCATATAAGACTTACATGAGAGATGCTTTTTTCAGTCGGCTTACTGATGGTAGTGACGAATATAGCTACTATTGCTATAAGTCAAAGTTAGCTCATTTTTGTTCTCAGAAGAACACCAATTGAGTGTCAACCTAAGTAGTAATCAGATCATAAATCATACTACTTAGTTAAGATACTTACACTGAACTTAATAAATAGATATTTAAGCGAATGATTATAATCAAAAAACTATTACCAGTAATTGTATTATCAATAGTTCCATTATCAAATACTGCTATTGCAAAGCCTGTCTCGACTAAATCGAATATGGCAACAGTATACGGTAAGCCTTACTATCCTTCTGATTACACGCCAGAGATGACTGTCTATGCGAGAGATTTAAAATCGGGAAAAACATACTCTGTCAACGTTCCAGATAGTGCACCCCAATATAAAATAAAGTTACCTGCACCTGCCACTTATGTTTTCTTTTCATGGACAAAAGATAGACTAGGCACCAATGTCGATGACCCTGAAGGTCTATATAGAAAGGTGGGTGCACTATACAGCCATTGTAGTGCAACAGTTCTTGATGTGACTTGTGACAATCACTCTCCCGAACCTGTAGCGTTAAAACCTAACCAAGTAATTAGAGATTTTCAAATATCGGATTATTACTACGATAAAGACCAAGTCCCTCAGCCTTAAGTAAAAATCTGCTAAATAAAAATTAATGGAATCGAATTAATGAAGTCTTCAATAAGCTTAATAGTACTATCTCTAGGACTGCTTGCATTTGATACTAATGCTGCCAATACTAATTTCAACCATAAGGGTGTACAAAAAGGATCCATCTCTGAGTCTTGTTATCGAGAGCCTTGTGGACTAGGTAAAGTGATGAGTTTTGAGATCTTAAAAAAAACCCCTCAGACTACATTAGTAAAATTGAAGCTTGTTGGTGGCACTAGACCTTACAATTCAAAAAAAATAACATGGAATCATAATTTTCATAATGTCTATGTGACCTGCTCTATCAAAAATCCTACTATACAAAGTGATTTCGATAGTCAGGTTACCGTTCCGCCTATTAATCCAGAAGGATCTATTTCAGGCGTACTTATACCAGACACCGAGCTATATTTGCATACTTGCCATAACTATAAGGGTGCAATCGAAGAAGCAGCGAAAAAATACGGTTATAACGTTAAAGAGTTTTGAAAATATTTGTAGGGTAGTGATTTAATTCGAACTAGCCTTAGAGTTTTTTACTCATCTCTACTCTTAATAAGAACGGCAAGCAAACGACCTTTGCTTGCCGTTCTTATTTACTATCAAATAAAAGTTGACCTCAACTATATTATTAATCCACTGTGCGATACTGTTTAGTGCCCTTATGCAATTGATATAATCGAATTTTTCAGCAATGACATCTGCCAATCATCTTAGACCCTGCTATCATTACCTCACTATAATAACCAGCAATTTTCCAGCGCGTTAAGGAATAACCAATGCCCGACAGTACTGCCAGTCATATTACCCAAATCAATCAAGACGACATCAATAAAGCCGTCTGGAACGCCTGCGATACTTTTCGCGGGGTCATCAGCGCCGATACTTATAAAGACTTCATCTTGACCATGCTGTTCCTAAAGTACCTGTCTGACGTCTATCGCGATGAATACAACAAGCTGGTCGAACAGTTTGGCGACAACCCCGAGCTGATCCACGCCATGATGTCCAAGCAGCGTTTTGTATTGCCTGAAGGTGCCAGCTTTTGGGACTTATACGAGCAGCGTCATCAGCCGGGCAATGGTCAGCGCATCGATGAGGCGCTACACGCTATCGAAGAAGCCAACGGTACGAAGCTCAAAAACGTCTTCCAAGATATTAGTTTTAACACCGATAAACTCGGTCAAGAAAAGCAAAAGAACGAGCTACTACGCCACCTATTAGAAGATTTTGGCAAAGATATTCTGAACCTCTCCGCTGAGCGTGTCGGTAGCTTAGACGTGATTGGTAATGCTTATGAATATTTAATCAAGCATTTTGCTGCCAGTAGTGGGGCGACGGCGGGTGAGTTCTATACGCCGCCCGAAGTGTCTAACTTACTGGCGACTATCCTTGAGCCTGTTGAAGGTGATGAGATCTGTGATCCAGCCTGTGGTTCAGGCTCGCTACTCATTAAGTGTGGGGCGATGGTACGCAAAAACTCAAATTCTAAGAAGTATGCGCTATACGGTCAAGAAGCCATTGGCTCGACATGGGCACTGGCCAAGATGAATATGTTCCTACACGGTGAGGACAACCACCGTATCGAGTGGGGCGATACCATCCGTAATCCGCTGCTACTCGACAAGGACGGCAAGCACTTATTACAGTTCGATGTGGTGACCGCCAATCCGCCGTTTTCACTGGATAAATGGGGTCATGAGGATGCCAGTAGCGATCCCTATGGTCGCTTTCATCGCGGTGTACCGCCTAAGACCAAGGGCGACTATGCCTTTATCAGTCATATGATCGAAACGCTTAAGCCAAGCACTGGACGTATGGGTGTGGTCGTACCGCATGGCGTGCTGTTCCGTGCGTCTAGTGAAGGCAAAATCCGTCAGCAGCTTATCGAAGAAAATCTGCTCGATACGGTGATTGGTTTGCCTGAAAAGCTATTCTTTGGTACGGGGATTCCAGCCGCTATTCTTATCTTTAAGAAGAATAAAACAGATCCTGTCAGTGGTAAAGTTGATGAATCCGTGCTGTTTATCGATGCCAGCAATGAGTTTAAATCCGGTAAAAACCAGAACCAGCTGACTGAAGACAATATTGCTAAAGTCATTGAGACGTATAAAGCGCGAGAAAGTGTCGATAAATATGCGTATCTAGCGAGCTTTGATGAAATTAAAGAAAACGACTTTAATCTAAACATTCCACGCTATGTCGATACGTTTGAGGAAGAGGCGGAGATTGATTTGGACGCGGTGCGTACTGAGCGTCTTGAGTTAAAGGCTGAATTGGAGAGTTTAGAGACTGAGATGGCAGGGTTTTTAAAGGAGTTGGGTTATGGTGCCTAAGGGGTGGGAAGTCAAAACTCTTGAACAAGCTAAGATTACTGTAACCGATGGTGACCGAGGGAAAGAGTATCCTAAGTCGTCAGAGTTTTTCGATTCAGGTTACTGCCTTTTTTTAAGTGCCAAAAATGTGACAAAAAATGGATTTTCTTTTTTAGATACACAGTTTATTTCAAGAGAAAAACATACAAAACTTAGGAAAGGAGTAGTAAAAAGAGGTGATATTGTACTTACGACTAGAGGATCAGTTGGTCAGTTCGCATATTACGATCATACAGTTAATTTTGAAAATATAAGAATAAATTCAGGAATGGTAACACTGGGCTGCTCAAACTCTGAATTAGAAAGTGATTTTTTCTATGCTTTGAGCAAATCTTCGTTAATTTCGAGACAGATAGACTCGGCAGCGTTTGGTTCAGCACAACCCCAATTAACTGTTAAAATAATTAAGTCTTTAAAATTACCTGTCCCTCCACTTAGAGAACAACAGAAAATTGCCAAAATTTTATCGACTTGGGATAAAGCGATTAGCACCACTGAGCGTTTGATTGACAATAGTACCCAACAGAAAAAAGCTTTGATGCAGCAGTTGTTGACGGGTAAAAAGCGTTTGCTTGATGAGTCGGGGGAACGGTTTGAGGGTGAGTGGGAAGAGGTTCTATTAGGAAGTTGTGCTGACTTAACAGCAGGCGGGACACCAAGTACCAAAAAACCTGAATACTGGGGCGGCGAAATTCCTTGGATGAATTCAGGTGAAGTTAATTTAAAACAAGTTTTTAGTGTTGAAGGGCGTATTACTCAGGCTGGATTAGATAACTCAAGTACCAAAATCATACCTACTAATAGCATCTTAATAGCTTTAGCTGGTCAAGGCAAAACTCGTGGAACTATAGCTATAAATAGAATAAGGCTTTGTACAAACCAGTCCATTGCAGCAATTATGCCTCATCAAGATATTTTAGATCATGACTTTTTATATTTCAATTTAGATGGTAGGTATGAAGAATTAAGAGCAATGTCTACCGGGGCGGGTGGACGAGGAGGCCTAAACTTAAGTATTTTAAAGTCTATTACGCTCAATATGCCTACATTTAAGGAACAACAAAAAATCGCCACCGTGTTAACCAATGCCGATAAAGAAATTGAATTGCTTGAGCAGCAATTGGCTGATTTTCAGCAAGAGAAAAAGGCGCTGATGCAGGTTTTGTTGACGGGTAAGAAAAGGGTGGTGGTTGATGGGGAGGTGGCTTGATGGATATAAACGATCTTAGTCTAAACAACCCTAGAAAGGTTCAAGATAGAGAAATAGATTTTTCATTTAAAGATGCAACTGGGGAAAAGTTCGCTTTTAATACTTTATACAAATTGAGAGATTTTATAGCCTTAGAAAGAGATTTTTGGACGAAAATTGAAGATCATCTCACAGCTGAAGACAGAATGCATATTGAAGAGGTTGTACAAGGACATGCTATTCGGACAGCAGAAAGGCCTTTGTTATATTCAATTATCAGCTCTGGACTATATTTTAAAGACCTAGATGAAAATTTCAAACTCAAGTTCGTTGGTTTATGGATTGATAATAATCATAACGAAGAAGTTGAAGTTGAAGAAGCTATAAGTAGTATTCAGCAGACTTTCTACTCTTTACAGAACGAGAGCTGGGTGTGGTCTGAACATGTATTCTGCAAAAAAGGTCTCGAAATATTCAGAGCTTATGGTGTAGTGACAGCAAGCAGTTTTTTCGAAGCTTTCTTTGAAAAGCCTAGATTTACTAACTTAAGCAATTTAGACGCTTTCAAAGGTGCTCTATTATCTTATGAGTTTCAAATGCAGGGTGAGAGCTATTTGGAAAAAAGAATAACGCTCGAAGAAGAATCTATTGACGAATTGAAAGAAAGGATTCTTAATACGAGAGATAATTTGTATAAAGAGCTTCACAGTTCCAAGAAAAAATTTAAGGAAAACTCAGATGTTCTAATGAGAGATTGTAATAAACAGTTCAGTACTTGGCGTGAAGAAATTGGAAGTCTTGAAAAAACTTACAAGGAGAAACTAAGGTTAGAGCCTGCTGCAAGTTACTGGAGTAAGAAAGCTGAAGACTATAAAAAACTAGGAAATCGGTGGGCGCTAATTCTTTCAGGGTTCGTTGCTGTTGGGCTTGCCATTTTTGGTGTTCTATTTTATACGTGGATAAATGCTCAGACTACTACTATAAGTATAGACAGCCTACAAGGGGTTGTTCTATTTATTACCCTTCTGTCAGTCTATGCCTTTGCTATAAAAGCACTTTCAAAACTGGTATTTAGTTCTTACCATTTGCAACGTGATGCAGAAGAGCGAGAGCAATTGACCTATCTATATCTATCGTTAACTCATGAAAAAGATGATTTTGATACCGATGCACGCAGTATTGTATTACAAGCTTTATTTAGCCGAGCAGATACAGGGCTTATCTCAGGTGATTCTAGTCCAACTATGCCTGGGGTACATGAAATTATTAATGCATCATCGAATAGATAGAAGCGTAGTGTGCGTGTCAGCGCATCGATTAAAAAAAGAGAAAATCAATGAATGTAGAGAGCTTTAAAGAGCTTTATGATAGTTTTGGTGTATGGGCACCAGTAATCATAGTTTCAATTACTTTGATAAGGATATTGCTAAACCCCCAGAAGCTTAGAGAGTTTATGGATACATTTTCGTACGCTCGCCGAAGAAGTATTAGAGATAAAGAAAAGTCTTTAGAATCACCATATCTAGACTCACTAACTCGCGAGAGTATACAAAAGCAAATAGCCGAGGACTACTTTTATCAGTCTACAGGCATGAGGTTAGACTTTTATTTACGTCATGCTATATTGCAGTTATATGAGTATTCAAAGGGGAGTATAACCTTATCTAACTTTAAGAGATCTAAAATTCATCTATCTTACGAGGATAATCGACTTAAAGTTTCTATAAATAAATTTGAAAAATTGTTTGGAATATTCTCTGGTATTTTCTTCTTAGTATTGTCTGCTATAGCAACATTCTTAACGTTATACCTTATAAGCTTTTTGCTTATGACAGACTCTACTAATATTTTATCTAAAGATGATATAGGTTCTGCTATTGTCATCATTATCTATATTATAGTGATGTTATGGGGCTCATTTTTATTTCTAAATATTTTTTCTGAAATGAAAAATTCTGAGAAAATTGAGAAGTATTTGAATGAAAATCCTGATTTTAATGACGTGTATTTAACGAAAGAATCAGTGTTTGATATATCTGCTGATAGGACACAAGCCATCGAAAATCAAGATGAGTCGTAAAGTAACTATAAAGCTGACTCTGCCATCACCGCCACGCTAAGCTAAGCCCTTTGGGTAACACGCAACATTGGCGGTTCTTCTTTGCCTTTTTTATGACATTATCAGTTACAATCGATAAGACCAAACAAACGCTATGTCTAAAATGGGTAAATATGACCAATCCTAGCATTAACTTCCAAGAGGAATTCAGCTCAAAAATCCCTGCCTTAACCTTGCTTACCACCTTGGGGTACGAGTTTATTTCGCCCAATCAATGCAATGCCATGCGCTCAAAAGTAGCTTCAAATAAGGCTACTGACCAAGTTGTATTACTGCCTATCATGCGTGCGTTTTTAACCAAGCAGACTTTTATGTTTGAAGGCAACCCGCATCATTTGTCAGACAGCGCCATTGATAAGATCATGCATGAGCTAAACCCAGCGATGAATCTAGGGTTGCAGGCTGCAAACGAGGCGCTATACAACGCCATGCTCTATGGCGTGACAGTGACTGAGTTTATTGATGGTAAAAAGACCTCACAGACCATCGCGCTAATAGATTGGAATAACATCGATAATAATAGCTTTCACGTTACCGAAGAGCTGGTAGTACTCAATAGCGAGGGTACGAGTAGTCGTAGACCTGATATCGTCTGCTTTGTGAATGGTCTACCACTAGCAGTGATCGAAGCCAAGCGCCCTGATTCCAGTAGAGAGTGGCAATCGACCAACGCTCAAGCGGTGTCCCAGCATATTCGCAATCAAAAGCCAAAAGAAATACCGCATCTATTTGCCTATAGCCAGTTATTATTAGCGGTCAATGGTAATGATGGTCTGTATGCTACTTGCGGTACGCCTGAGAAATTTTGGGCAAAATGGGTAGAAGAAGAAATCTCTGAGCCTGAGTTTCATCGTTTAAAGAACCAAACGCTCAGTCCTAAGCAGATTGATAATTTGTTTGGTGATCGTCCTGCCTCTATTAAAGATGAATATAAATCATTGATTGCTGGCGGTGATCTAGTCGTCACCGACCAAGACCGCTTAGTTATCAGCCTTTTGCAGCCTGAGCGTCTGCTTGAGATGACGCGCATGTTTACCTTGTTTGATAAAAAAGTGGGCAAAATCGTTGCTCGTTATCAGCAAGTCTTTGGCATCAAAGCTTTGATTGAACGTATCAGCAGTTTCGATGAAAAAGGTAGTCGTGAGGGCGGTGTCATTTGGCATACCACAGGCAGTGGTAAGTCCTTTACGATGGTGTTCTTCTCCAAAGCACTTATTTGGTTAGAAGAGCTGGCCAAGTGCCGCGTCATTGTTGTCACCGACCGTGTCGATCTAGAAACTCAGCTTAGTCAAACCTTTGCTTCTGGTGGTGTGCTTAGTGATCGCGATAAATCCGATGCCATGGCAACCTCTGGTCGCCGTCTGGCGCAGCAAATAGGTCACGGTAATGAACGCGTTATCTTCTCCATTATTAACAAGTTTGGTTCAGCCATTAAGTATGATGAGTGCTATAACGACAGTCCAAACATCATCGTCATGGTCGATGAAGGTCACCGTAGCCAAAATGGTGAGAATAATATCCGTATGGCGCAAGCCCTGCCAAACGCTGCCTTTAT
>NZ_JBNNGG010000008.1:0-5664 GCF_050268165.1 Psychrobacter sp. NPDC078631
CAGTTAACTTGTTGAAACAAATTAAAAAAAGAAGTTGACAGACTATTAAAACATGATATGATGGTCAGCTCGCTAAATAGGATAAGCCACATTGGCTGACTTGTTTAGTTTGAAATACTAGCACTGGACGACAGTGTCAGACATTATTTAAAAGCATAACTAAAGAACAACTTGTGTGGATTTTTGCTGATTCAGAATGCTAAAAAATAAAGTTGACTATCTTTTCTTTTCGGAAAGATTATTAACTATAAAAATTATCATTTAAGACAGCAGAAAAACTCAAAGTTAATTCATTACGAACATAATTTTTAGCGATTTTGCCAGATTAGATGAGCCAAGTTTAGAAGCTTCTTTAAAGAGCTTCATAGCAAGATTAAACTGAAGAGTTTGATCATGGCTCAGATTGAACGCTGGCGGCAGGCTTAACACATGCAAGTCGAGCGGAAACGATGGTAGCTTGCTACCAGGCGTCGAGCGGCGGACGGGTGAGTAATACTTAGGAATCTACCTAGTAGTGGGGGATAGCACGGGGAAACTCGTATTAATACCGCATACGACCTACGGGAGAAAGGGGGCAGTTTACTGCTCTCGCTATTAGATGAGCCTAAGTCGGATTAGCTAGATGGTGGGGTAAAGGCCTACCATGGCGACGATCTGTAGCTGGTCTGAGAGGATGATCAGCCACACCGGGACTGAGACACGGCCCGGACTCCTACGGGAGGCAGCAGTGGGGAATATTGGACAATGGGGGAAACCCTGATCCAGCCATGCCGCGTGTGTGAAGAAGGCCTTTTGGTTGTAAAGCACTTTAAGCAGTGAAGAAGACTCCGTGGTTAATACCCACGGACGATGACATTAGCTGCAGAATAAGCACCGGCTAACTCTGTGCCAGCAGCCGCGGTAATACAGAGGGTGCAAGCGTTAATCGGAATTACTGGGCGTAAAGCGAGCGTAGGTGGCTTGATAAGTCAGATGTGAAATCCCCGGGCTTAACCTGGGAACTGCATCTGAAACTGTTAGGCTAGAGTAGGTGAGAGGGAAGTAGAATTTCAGGTGTAGCGGTGAAATGCGTAGAGATCTGAAGGAATACCGATGGCGAAGGCAGCTTCCTGGCATCATACTGACACTGAGGCTCGAAAGCGTGGGTAGCAAACAGGATTAGATACCCTGGTAGTCCACGCCGTAAACGATGTCTACTAGTCGTTGGGTCCCTTGAGGACTTAGTGACGCAGCTAACGCAATAAGTAGACCGCCTGGGGAGTACGGCCGCAAGGTTAAAACTCAAATGAATTGACGGGGGCCCGCACAAGCGGTGGAGCATGTGGTTTAATTCGATGCAACGCGAAGAACCTTACCTGGTCTTGACATATCTAGAATCCTGCAGAGATGCGGGAGTGCCTTCGGGAATTAGAATACAGGTGCTGCATGGCTGTCGTCAGCTCGTGTCGTGAGATGTTGGGTTAAGTCCCGCAACGAGCGCAACCCTTGTCCTTAGTTACCAGCGGGTTAAGCCGGGAACTCTAAGGATACTGCCAGTGACAAACTGGAGGAAGGCGGGGACGACGTCAAGTCATCATGGCCCTTACGACCAGGGCTACACACGTGCTACAATGGTAGGTACAGAGGGCAGCTACACAGCGATGTGATGCGAATCTCAAAAAGCCTATCGTAGTCCAGATTGGAGTCTGCAACTCGACTCCATGAAGTAGGAATCGCTAGTAATCGCGGATCAGAATGCCGCGGTGAATACGTTCCCGGGCCTTGTACACACCGCCCGTCACACCATGGGAGTTGATTGCACCAGAAGTGGATAGCTTAACCTTCGGGGAGGCGTTCACCACGGTGTGGTTGATGACTGGGGTGAAGTCGTAACAAGGTAGCCGTAGGGGAACCTGCGGCTGGATCACCTCCTTATAGACGCATTCGGTCAGCAAGAATTCACAACAAGTTGTTCTTTAGTTTAAGCTTACGTTTTAACAAACGTATTAGGGTCTGTAGCTCAGCTGGTTAGAGCACCGTGTTGATAACGCGGGGGTCGGTGGTTCAAGTCCACCTAGACCCACCATTTTACAATGGGGCCATAGCTCAGTTGGTAGAGCGCCTGCCTTGCACGCAGGAGGTCAACGGTTCGACTCCGTTTGGCTCCACCACTACTAAGACGGTTAAGTAAGCTTTAGATGCTAATAAATAAATAGGTATTAAATAGAAACAAGTGATTGTTAATGATTACTTCTTTCTGTTTTATACAGAATCTGTGACTCGACGAGAGCATAGAGACTATTTAAAAACATAGATATGAGTCTGGGTTAGGAAGAGCGTGTTCACGCGCACTTCTTAACCTTAATAACTCACCTCTTAACGACATCAGTTGTTATCCCAGGGGTGAGTTATTAAAAAAAGTAAAGAGAACTGAATCAAGCGTATAAACATAGGTGATATCGTTATCATAATTAGATTGTATGACACTTAGAAGTCGAAAGACTACTTGGGGTTGTATGGTCAAGTAATGAAGCGCACATGGTGGATGCCTTGGCAGTCAGAGGCGATGAAAGACGTGACAGCCTGCGATAAGCTTCGGGGAGGCGGCAATATCCTGTGATCCGGAGATTTCTGAATGGGGAAACCCACTTACCATAAGGTAGGTATCCTAATTTATTAGGAAGCGAACGAGGGGAAGTGAAACATCTCAGTACCCTTAGGAATAGACATCAATTGAGATTCCCCTAGTAGCGGCGAGCGAACGGGGAGAAGCCGATTAATTCTAATGTAGAAGAACAGCGTGGGAAAGCTGACCGTAGTAGGTGATAGTCCTGTATTCGAAACATTAGAGTTAACATATTAAGTAGAGCGGGGCACGAGAAATCCTGTTTGAAGATGGGGGGACCATCCTCCAAGGCTAAATACTCCTGACTGACCGATAGTGAACCAGTACCGTGAGGGAAAGGCGAAAAGAACCCCTGTGAGGGGAGTGAAATAGAACCTGAAACCGTGTGCGTACAAGCAGTGGGAGCCCACTTGTTGGGTGACCGCGTACCTTTTGTATAATGGGTCAGCGACTTATATTCTGTAGCAAGGTTAACCGTTTAGGGGAGCCGTAGGGAAACCGAGTCTTAATAGGGCGTTTAGTTGCAGGGTATAGACCCGAAACCGAGTGATCTATCCATGAGCAGGTTGAAAGTGCCGTAACAGGCACCGGAGGACCGAACCCACTGTCGTTGAAAAGCCAGGGGATGACTTGTGGATAGGGGTGAAAGGCTAATCAAACTCGGTGATAGCTGGTTCTCCCCGAAAGCTATTTAGGTAGCGCCTCGGACGAACACCATTGGGGGTAGAGCACTGTTTCGGCTAGGGGGTCATACCGACTTACCAAACCGATGCAAACTCCGAATACCGATGAGTGATATCCGGGAGACACACGGTGGGTGCTAACGTCCATCGTGGAGAGGGAAACAACCCAGACCGCCAGCTAAGGCCCCAAATTCCTAGTTAAGTGGGAAACGAGGTGGGAAGGCATAGACAGCTAGGAGGTTGGCTTAGAAGCAGCCATCCTTTAAAGAAAGCGTAATAGCTCACTAGTCGAGTCGGCCCGCGCGGAAGATGTAACGGGGCTCAAACTAGGAGCCGAAGCTGCGGATTTGAATTTGTTTTCAAGTGGTAGGGGAGCGTTGTGTAAGCCTGTGAAGGTGTGTTGTAAAGCATGCTGGAGGTATCACAAGAGCGAATGCTGACGTGAGTAACGATAATGCGAGTGAAAAGCTCGCACGCCGGAAGATCAAGGGTTCCAGTCCAACGTTAATCGGGGCTGGGTGAGTCGACCCCTAAGGCGAGGCCGAAAGGCGTAGTCGATGGGAAATCGGTTAATATTCCGATACTTGTTTATAATGCGATGGAGGGACGGAGAAGGTTATGTCAGCCTGGCGTTGGTTGTCCAGGTGAAAGGATGTAGGTTTATAGCTTAGGTAAATCCGGGCTATTTTATACCGAGATCTGATAGCAAGCTGTACTTGTACAGCGAAGTGGCAAATACCATGCTTCCAGGAAAAGCTTCTAAGCAATAGTTATAAACGAATCGTACCCTAAACCGACACAGGTGATCAGGTAGAGAATACCAAGGCGCTTGAGAGAACTCTGCTGAAGGAACTAGGCAAAATGGTACCGTAACTTCGGGAGAAGGTACGCTGTTGATGGTGATAGGACTTGCTCCTTGAGCTGTTGGCAGTCGCAGATACCAGGCTGCTGCAACTGTTTATTAAAAACACAGCACTCTGCAAACACGAAAGTGGACGTATAGGGTGTGATGTCTGCCCGGTGCTGGAAGGTTAATTGATGGGGTTAGCGTAAGCGAAGCTCTTGATCGAAGCCCCAGTAAACGGCGGCCGTAACTATAACGGTCCTAAGGTAGCGAAATTCCTTGTCGGGTAAGTTCCGACCTGCACGAATGACATAATGATGGCAGCGCTGTCTCCAGCAGAGACTCAGTGAAATCGAAATCGCAGTGAAGATGCTGTGTACCCGCGGCTAGACGGAAAGACCCCGTGAACCTTTACTACAGCTTTACATTGAACTTTGACCTGACTTGTGCAGGATAGGTGGGAGGCTTTGAAGCCGAGACGCTAGTCTCGGTGGAGCCAATCTTGAAATACCACCCTGGTCATGTTGGGGTTCTAACTCAGGTATAACAATACCGAGGACAATGTATGGTGGGTAGTTTGACTGGGGCGGTCTCCTCCTAAAGAGTAACGGAGGAGTACGAAGGTGCGCTCAGACCGGTCGGAAATCGGTCGTAGAGTATAAAGGCAAAAGCGCGCTTAACTGCGAGACCCACAAGTCGAGCAGGTACGAAAGTAGGTCTTAGTGATCCGGTGGTTCTGTATGGAAGGGCCATCGCTCAACGGATAAAAGGTACTCTGGGGATAACAGGCTGATACCGCCCAAGAGTTCATATCGACGGCGGTGTTTGGCACCTCGATGTCGGCTCATCTCATCCTAGGGCTGAAGCAGGTCCTAAGGGTATGGCTGTTCGCCATTTAAAGAGGTACGCGAGCTGGGTTTAGAACGTCGTGAGACAGTTCGGTCCCTATCTACCGTGGGCGTTGGAAATTTGAGAGGATCTGCTCCTAGTACGAGAGGACCAGAGTGGACGAACCTCTGGTGTTCGGGTTGTCACGCCAGTGGCATTGCCCGGTAGCTACGTTCGGATGGGATAACCGCTGAAAGCATCTAAGCGGGAAGCCCACCTCAAGATTAGATTTCCCTAAAGAGCCGTTCAAGACTAGGACGTTGATAGGCAGGGTGTGGAAGCGCAGCGATGCGTGTAGCTAACCTGTACTAATTGCTCGTTTGGCTTGACCATACAACACCCAAGTGGTTTGTATACAAGTCTAATTAATCTATCTTGTATAGCTCAGGCTATAGAATAAAGAAAGAATATTTCGATATCACCTTTAACCTTGATTCAGTTAGGTTACAAGTTGATCGACCATAAACTAAACATTTATAGTCAAACAATAAAAATAACAGACTCATATCTAACCCCCTTTGCTGACGACAATAGCGCGATGGCCCCACCTGATCCCTTCCCGAACTCAGAAGTGAAACATCGTAGCGCCAATGGTAGTGTGGTTCGCCCATGTGAGAGTAGGTCATCGTCAGCTCTCTATTCTA
>NZ_JBNNGG010000009.1:0-1964 GCF_050268165.1 Psychrobacter sp. NPDC078631
CCAAACATCATCGTCATGGTCGATGAAGGTCACCGTAGCCAAAATGGTGAGAATAATATCCGTATGGCGCAAGCCCTGCCAAACGCTGCCTTTATTGCCTTTACGGGTACGCCATTGCTTAAGGATGATAAGACCGAAAACAAATTCGGTAGCATCATTCACTCTTATACCATGCAGCAAGCGGTCAAAGATAAAACGGTCACGCCACTCTTATACGAAGAGCGCATCCCTGAATTGAATACCAATGACCAAGCCATTGATGCTTGGTTTGACCGTATCACCCAAAAGCTCACTGATGATCAAAAAACTGATCTCAAACGTAAGTTCTCACAAAAAGGTCAAATCTATCAGGTTGAAGGCCGTATTGAATTGATCGCTCATGACATCTCTGATCACTTCCAAAACTTTAAACAGCAGCATCTAAAAGGTCAATTAGCTTGTGATTCTAAAGCCTCTGCTATCCGCTATAAAATGGCATTGGATAAGATTGGCAAAGTGACCTCAGTGGTTGCTATGTCACCACCTGATACTCGTGAAGGGCATGACACCGTCGATGGCGAATCAAAAGACATTGTCCAGAACTGGTGGCAAGCCAATGTCGCCAATCAGTACGGCGGTGATGAAAAAGCCTATACCAAAGCCATTATAGAAGCCTTTGGTCAAGATGATGGTCCTGACATTATGATCGTTGTCGATAAGCTACTAACGGGCTTTGATGAACCAAAAAACACCGTACTGTATATAGACAAGCCCTTAAAGCAGCACAACCTCATTCAGGCGATTGCACGGGTAAACCGCTTGCATGAGAAGAAACGCTTTGGTTATTTGATTGATTATCGCGGCATCTTAAAAGAGCTGGATATCACCATTGAGAAATACCAAGACTTAGCCGAGCGTACACAAGGTGGCTTCGATATCGAAGACCTTAAAGGTCTGTATAACGCGATGGATACTGAGTATAAGCAGCTACCCAGACTGCATAGCGAGCTGTGGGCGATATTCTCATCAGTGAAGAATAAACAGGATGGGCAAGCGTTGAGGCAAGTGCTTGCACCAAAAATGCAGGAGATAGATGGTAGGGTAGTCGATACCAAGCTCAAAGAACGTGATGACTTTTATGCGGCTTTGACCGAGTTTTCTAACGCCATGAAAATTGCGTTGCAATCAGCGTCTTTCTTTGAAGACAAATCATTCGATAGCAAGCGTGATCGCTACAAAGCCGACCTAAAGGCCTTTATCAATTTACGTAAGCAAGTGCGCGAAGATGCTGATGAGACCGTTGACTATGATGAGTATGAAGCAGATATTCGCAGCTTACTTGATAAGCATATCGCTGGACTTGAGGTTCGTGAGGCAAAAGGTGCTTATTTGGTTGGCAACCTAGGTAAGGATGTTAAGCCTGAGGAATTAAGCGATGATGAAGCGCGCAACCAAACCGATAAAATCACTGGTCGGGTGACCAAGATGATTGAGCAGGATTTGGCTGATGATCCTTATGCCCAAGAGTACTTTTCTAAATTGCTCAAGCAAGCGATTGCTGATGCTAAAGCCATGTTCGATGCGCCAGTGAAGCAGTACATGATGTTTGCTGACTTTGAGCAAGCTGTCAAAGACCGTGATGTCGCCGATGTACCAAATGAGTTTATCGATAATAGCGGCAAATTAAACAAACATGCTCAGGCTTATTTTGGTTTGTTTAAGCATTTATTTGATGCTGATTTCTTGGTAGATAAAGATTTAGATAACGACAAGCTAGTCGCTTACGCCTTTGAGATTGATAATATCGTTAAGACAGCAGTGGCTGAGTATTCTATTAATCCAGCAGAGATCGAAAATGCTATTAGTGTCAAATTGCTGCCAATGTTATTTACGGATTTGGGTATCGATAAAGCGCAACAGCTCATCGAGGAAGTGCTAAAGACTACCCGTCTTGGACTTTCAAGAGATAAGTAGCCTAAGAGCAG
>NZ_JBNNGG010000010.1:0-1284 GCF_050268165.1 Psychrobacter sp. NPDC078631
AAAAAAAGGCCACCCTAGATAGGATGGCCTTTTTTATGACTAATTCATAAGCTCATTACTGAGACTTAAGTCTTAGTTCAATACGTTAGCAACAACACCAGCGCCTACAGTACGGCCGCCTTCACGAATTGCGAAGCGAAGACCTTTGTCCATAGCGATTGGGTGGATAAGCTCTACGCCCATCTCAACGTTATCACCAGGCATTACCATTTCAGTACCGTCTTGTAATTGGATTGCGCCAGTTACGTCAGTAGTACGGAAGTAGAACTGTGGACGATAGCCGTTTAGGAATGGTGTGTGACGACCACCCTCTTCTTTTGACAATACATATACTTCAGCGTCAAATTTGGTGTGAGGAGTGATTGAACCTGGCTTAGCTAGTACTTGGCCACGTTGTACGTCTTCACGCTTAGTACCACGTAGTAGTACGCCACAGTTTTCGCCTGCACGACCTTCGTCAAGCAGTTTACGGAACATCTCTACACCAGTACAGGTGGTTTTTTGAGTGTCACGGATACCAACGATTTCGATCTCGTCGCCAACTTTAACGATACCAGATTCAACACGGCCTGTTACTACAGTACCACGACCTGAGATTGAGAATACGTCTTCGATTGGCATTAGGAATGCTTTGTCGATGTCACGCTCTGGCTCTGGGATGTAAGTGTCTAGTACGTTTAGTAGTTCTACAACAGCTGGTTGGCCGTATTTTTCTTCTGAGCCTTTTAGGGCTTCAGTAGCAGAACCTTTAACGATAGGAGTGTCGTCGCCTGGGAAGTCATAGTCGTTCAATAGTTCACGAACTTCCATTTCTACTAGCTCTAACAATTCTTCGTCATCTACCATGTCACATTTGTTCATGAATACGATGATGTACGGTACGCCAACCTGACGTGAAAGCAAGATGTGCTCACGAGTCTGTGGCATAGGGCCGTCAGTTGCAGATACTACTAGGATTGCGCCGTCCATCTGTGCCGCACCAGTGATCATGTTTTTAACATAATCGGCGTGACCTGGGCAATCTACGTGTGCGTAGTGACGGCTGTCTGTGTCATATTCTACGTGTGAGGTGTTGATGGTGATACCACGTGCTTTTTCTTCTGGTGCTGAGTCAATAGACGCGTAGTCTTTGGCTTCGCCACCAGAGGTGATTGCAGCTACGGTTGCGATTGCAGCGGTAAGGGTTGTTTTACCATGGTCAACGTGTCCGATTGTACCGACGTTGACGTGTGGCTTGTTACGTTCAAACTTGGCCTTTGCCATGGGTATTTCCTCTTTTTTTGG